>NZ_JBIUCB010000026.1:0-102174 GCF_044593455.1 Kitasatospora sp. NPDC051984 | reverse complement strand
GTTACATTCCGAACCCGGAAGCTAAGCCTCACAGCGCCGATGGTACTGCAGGGGGGACCCTGTGGGAGAGTAGGACGCCGCCGAACAATTCTTCAGAAGAAGCCCCCTGACGGGATGTCAGGGGGCTTCTTTGCATTCCCGGCCGGAAAATTTCCGGATAACCTTCGCCAATGCAGAACCTGACCTTGACCTGGCAAACCTCGGCCGCGGCCTCCGCGGCGCTGTACGGAGCGGCGTTCACCGTCGGTCGGGTGGCCGCGCGGCGGGCCAGTACGGGGGAGTGGCGTCGGGGGCGGGTCGCGGCGGATGTGCTGCGGGAGGCGGGGACGCTGCTGGCGTTGTTCGCGCTGTGGCAGGTGGTGGGGCATCTGTCGCTGGTGGGGACGGACCATGCGCTGGACCGGGCGGACTGGATCCACCGGACGGAGCTGGGACTGGGGCTGCCGGACGAGGCGGGCTGGCAGCGGTCGGTGGTGGGGCATCCGTGGCTGGTGCAGGTGGCGAACTACTACTACGCGACGATGCACTTCGGCGTGATGCTGATAGTGCTGCTGTGGCTGTTCCTGCGGCACCGTCAGCGTTACGCGTGGGTGCGGACCACGGTGGTGGCGACCACGGCGGTGTGTCTGCTGATCCAGTTCATTCCGGTGGCGCCGCCGCGGATGCTGCCGGGGAACGGGTTCGTGGATCTGGCGGCGCAGTACGGGCAGTCGGTGTACGGCAACGCGGTCGCGGGGGTGGTGGCGGACCAGTTGTCGGCGATGCCCTCGGTGCACGTGGCGTGGTGCGTGATCACGGCGGTGGCGGTGATCACGGTCGCCCGCGGGCCGTGGCGGTGGTTGATGGTGCTGCACCCGCTGGTGACGGTGTGGGTGGTCGTGGTGACGGCCAACCACTTCTGGGCGGACGGGCTGGTGGCGCTGGCGATCCTGCTGACCGTCTACCTGGTGCAGGCGGCCCTGTCGGGGTGGCGCCGGCCGGAGGAGCCGGAGGAGCCGGAGGAGGCGGTGGCGGTGCTTCCCGCGGAGCAGGAGCGGGAGTCCAGCGCGGTGGAGGGCTGACGGGCTCAGCCGGGCTGGGCGGAGAGCAGGGCTTCGGCGAGGGCGGTGCGGTAGTAGCGGCCGGCGGTGCCGGAGCGGGCGCCGGCGACCAGGCGGGCGTCGAGCAGCACGGTGAGGTGGTCGTCCACGGCGGCGGGGCTGAGGCCGGTGAGGGTGGCGAGCTGGACGGTGTCGCGCGGGCGGTCGAGGCCGGCGAGCAGTTCGGCGCGGGCGCTGCCGAGCAGGCGGCCGAGGCTGGCGGGCGGGGTGCGCGGGGTGGGGACGGGCGCGGCGGAGATCGGGTAGATCACGGCGACGCGGGTGGCGTCCTGGGTGATCCAGCCGTGGCGGGCGCCGGTCGGGACGAACAGCAGCTCGGCGTCCGGGGGGCCGTCGGTGGGGACGGTGAGTTGGAGCCGGCCGGTGGAGAGCCAGCGGTGCCGGGGTCCGAGCACGGGGAGGGCGGCGGGCCAGCCGTGGTGGTCGGCGAGGCGGCGGCGGCCGGTGGCGTCGGCGCGCAGCGCACGCAGGCGGGCCGGCCATTCGGGGCGGACGACGTGCTGCCAGGTCCAGCCGAGGAGTTCGGCGAGTGCGGGGGCCAGGTCGAGCCTGGTGAGGTCGAACTCGTGCGGGGTGGCGTCCGGGTCGGGCGGTGGGAGCCGGAACTCGGTGGGCCAGTAGGCGGCTTGGCGGCCGGCCAGCCAGTCGGCGAGCTGGGGCGCGGTGGCGAGGTGCTGGTGGAACGCGGGCTGGTGGGTGGCGAGCCAGGCGCGGCGCCAGGGTTCGGGCCGGATCTCGGCGAGGATGCCGAGGGTGGCGACGGTCTCGA
Source organism: Kitasatospora sp. NPDC051984 (assembly GCF_044593455.1). NCBI lineage: Bacteria > Bacillati > Actinomycetota > Actinomycetes > Kitasatosporales > Streptomycetaceae > Kitasatospora > Kitasatospora sp. NPDC051984. The sequence continues at coordinate 100,305 of NZ_JBIUCB010000026.1, read as the reverse complement.
CCAGCGGCGAGAACGTAAAACGGCATGCGGCGAGTGTCTCCGTGCCCACCTGCCACTGGCCCATGCGTAGCCTCCGATCGGAGACCCTAGCAATCGGCCGGTGGGGCGGGAGTGAATTGCGGGATCGTTCAGCCGGCGACTCGGTCGGTCGTAGGGTGAGGGGGCGGCCGAAGCCAGTTGCGTTGGCTTCGGCCGCTCCTGTGCGTTGATCAGCCGAGGCGGCGGTGCAGGCCCCAGGTGGTGAGGGCGGCCAGGGCGGCGGCGAGGGCGAGGTAGATCGCGGTCTCGATCCACTGGAACGGCCAGTAGCGGTCGGCGGGCTGGTAGTCGATGGCGACGTGCAGGTTCGCCTGGGCGAGGCATTCCTCGGACGGGACGTCGTGGCTGTTGTTCGCGCACGGCTGGGTGCCGAGGGTGAGGGTCCGGCCGGAACTGTCCTGGACGGGCGAGCTGTTGGAGAGCATCCATGCGCCGGGCTTGTCGATGCCGGCCACGAAGGTCGCGGACGGCCCGTGGGCGCCGGTGAAGCCGAGCATCCGCGTGGACCTCAGGGCGTCGGCGTCCAGTGCGATCACGCTGTGCACGGGCTGCTCGAGGTGGGGGCGGACGGCGAGCGGGACCAGCATCTGGACGGCGGCGAAGGCGGCCAGGGTGAGGGCCATCGCGGCGACGGTGCGGCGCAGGAACAGGCCGAGGCAGGTGCCGAGGGCGACGGCGAACGCGGCGTAGCCGAGCGGGACGATGCCGCGGGCGGCGAACAGCACAGGGGTGAAGCGGTCGTGGTCGAGGTGGTCCAGCGGGGCGGAGAACCAGGTCACCAGCAGGCTGAGCAGCCCGGTGACGATCACGGCGGTGACGCCGACCAGCAGCAGTTTGACGGCCAGCCAGCGGCCGCGGCCGATGCCCTGGTTCCAGATCAGCCGGTGGGTGCCGGTCTCCAGCTCGCGGGCGATCAGCGGCGCGCCCCAGAACGCCCCGATGAGTGCGGGCACCACGATGACCAGCGTCGTACCCGTCCAGTAGGGGAAGGCGTAGGTGTCGATCAGCTGGTTCCCGTCGGCGCAGCCGCCGCCGGGGCAGCCGGACGTCAGGTCGTGGTACTTGTCCCGCAGGTCCAGGCCGGACATCAGCAGGAAGGCGGTGGCGGCGGCGAGTACGGCGGCGGCCACCATGAACTGGGCGCGGAACTGGCGCCAGGTCAGCCAGATCATCGCTGGAGCTCCAGGGCGGGTCGGGGGTCGGCGGTGGCTTCGAGGTGGGCGAGGACGAGGTCTTCCAGGCCGAGCGGTTCCATCACCCAGGACGGGTCGTCGACGGCGGCGTCGGCGTGGACCACGAAGGTGCTCTGGCGTTCGGTGTGTTCGGCGTGGATCACCCGCAGGCCGGCCGGCAGGGTGTCGGCGTCGCGGCGGGCGGTGGTGAGCCGGAAGTGGGTGGCGAGCAGGTCGTCGATCTCGCCGTCGGCCTGGATGCGGGAGCCGGCCAGCACGATCAGGTGGTCGCAGACCCGTTCCAGGTCGGAGACCAGGTGGGAGGAGAGCACCACGGTGGCCTGCGACTCGGATTCGGCGACGAACTCCATCAGGCTCTGCAGGAAGGCACGCCGGGCGAGTGGGTCGAGGGCGGCCACCGGTTCGTCCAGCAGCAGCAGTTCGGGCCGTTTGGCGACGGCGAGGGTGAGGGCGAGCTGGGCGCGCTGGCCGCCGGAGAGGCGGCCGGCCCGCTGGGTGGGGTCGAGGCCGAGTTGCCGGATGCGGCGCTCGGCGAGGGCGGCGTCCCAGCGGGGGTTGAGCTTGGCGCCCAGGCGCAGGTGGTCGGTGATGCTCAGGGCGGCGTAGGTGGGGGTGTCCTGGGCGACGAAGCCCACCCGGCCGAGTTGGGCGCTGTCGGCGGCCGGGGGCCGGCCGAACACCTCGACGGTGCCGCTGGTGGGGGTGAGCAGGCCGCAGGCGAGCTGCAGCAGGGTGGACTTGCCGGCGCCGTTGGGGCCGACCAGCCCGACGACGCGTCCGGCGGGGACGGTCAGGGTGCAGTCGGCCAGGGCCGTGCGGCGGCCGTAGCGCTTGGTCAGCGCCCGGGTTTCGACGATCGCGGTCATCGCTCCTCTTCGACGGTGCTTCGGAAGGTCTGGAGGAAGAGGGCCTCGATGGACTCCGGGTCCAGTCCGGCGGCCCGGGCCGAGGCCAGCCAGCGGCGCAACTCCTGCCGCAGCGGCTCGTGTTCGGACGTGGCGGGGTCGCCGAGCGTGCCGGTGACGAAGGTGCCGACGCCGGGCTTGGGGGAGACCAGGCCCTCGTTCTCCAGTTGGCGGTAAGCCTTGAGCACGGTGTTGGGGTTGATCGCGACCTTGGCCGCGACGTCCTTGACCTTCGGCAGCCGGTCGCCCTCGTGCAGCAGGCCCAGTCGGAGGGCCTGCCGTACTTGGTGGACCAGTTGCAGGTAAGGGGCGACACCGGACCGGGGCTCGATGTGGAACTCGATCACCACAACCTCATTTATCTAGCTTCCTAGCACTATAGAACTGATGATCCGACGGATCGTCAAGTAAGGGTTTCATCAAGGGCGCTGACCAGGAGAGATGCGGGCGGGCGCAGACATGCCGAGGCCCGGGCGCCGTGGGGGTGGCGTCCGGGCCTCGGGGACTGCGGCGGTTACTTGACCGGGAGTGCCACCCGGCCCCAACGTCCGCCGGTGAGGGTGGCGGTGGCCCAGTACCAGGCGGCCAGGCCGGAGAGGGCGGCGATCCAGGCACCGACCTTGCCCCAGCCGCCGGAGTCGCTGAGGACACCGATGGCACTGAGCACCAGGGACAGCGTCAGCAGGCCGTAGACCGCGCGGGCGAGCAGGCCGTCACCCCAGGAGGCGGCGGTCAGGGTGAGCGCCAGCAGCGCCCACAGCAGCAGGAACAGGCCCGCGGTGTGCCGACCGGCCCCGCCGGCCGCCGCCCAGGTCGCCCAGAAGGCGCCGAGAGCGGTGAACGCGGTGCCGCTGAAGCGGTCGCCGCCGCGGAACTGCCACAGGCCGGCGACGAACAGCGTCACCCCGCCGACCAGGTGAGCCAGCGCGGAGGCGCCGCCGGACGAGGTGCCGCTGAGGACACCGGTGCCGAGCAGGCCGTACGCGAGCAGGGTGAGACCGAGGGCCAGGTAACCGAGAGGACCCGCGTCTGCGGATCGGGCGTTCGCCCCGGAGGCGTCATTGCTCACCGGAGGCTCCTTTCACTCTGCGCCAGGGCATGGCGAGATCGCGGTGAAGGGTGGGTGTGCGAGGTGGTTCCGGGTGCCGGGTCGTGGGCGCACCGAAGAGGGGTGCGGCGGCTGCGGCGAATGAGAGAACCGGCGGCCGAGCCGCCGGTCGATGCCCTCCGGGGTGGAATCCCCCGGCGCCTACGGTCTACCCGGCCTCCGGGATTTGTACCCTTGTGAACCGCGCTGAACGAGCAAGTGTGAGCAAAACGTGACTAGATGAATGATGCGAAGGGTTAGTGGTCGTAGGCGGTCAGCGAGCGCATAACTGGCTGACCGGCTCGGTCGTTGTGCCAGATCGCCGAGGTCAGCGCGAGGATGCGTTGCAGGACACGGACCATCACCCCGGCCGGTGTGCGGCCCTGGTGGCGTTCGAGGTCGAGTTGGGCCTTGAACGTCTGGTTGACGGACTCGATGATCTGCCGCAGCGGCTTGAACAGTCTGGCTCCGGCCCGCTCGGGTTCGCCCTTGCGGGCCGGCCGGAGCAGGTGGACGCCCCACTCGGCCAGCTCGTGTTCGAAGGCGCGGCCGTAGTAGTGCCGGTCGCCGATCAGGGTCTGGCCCGGCCGGACGAGGTCGGGCTCGGCGTGGAGCATTCCGAGTAGGGTCTGGCGTTCGTCGGCCTTGGCACCGGTCAGCGCGAACGTGACAGGCAGGCCGTGCAGGGTGCAGACCAGGTGCAGGCGAAGGCCCCAGAAGTAGCGGGAGTGGCTGGCGCAGTAGCCGTACTCGGCCCAGCCGGCCAGGTCGGAGCGCTTCGCGGTCTCGCGGGAGCGCCCGCACTCCACCGGGGTGGAGTCCACGACCCACACGGTGTCGCTCCACAGCGAAGTGTCGGTCGCAAGCAGGCGGTTGACCTGAGCGATCAGGTCGGCGGCCTTGCGCAGGCGCCGGTTGTAGCCCGACTGCCCGGGCAGGTAGGGGAACAGGTGCCGCAGGTGAGCGTCAGCGTGACGGAGCCAGCGGCGTTCGGAGGTGAAGCCGAGCAGGGCCTGCATCACCGCCAGGGTGACCAGCTCGGCGTCGCTAAGCCGGGGTGCGATCCCGATCTCGGGACGCCACGGTGCCAGATGCGGCGATTCCTTCAGCAGGTCATCGGTCTTCACGTAGAGTGCGGTCGCGAGGGAGTCCAGGTCAGGCGTCACAACCGACCTTTGGACTCCCTCGCGTCATTTCATGCGCGCCAGCGAGCCCTTGGCATCAATCATCTTTGAGCCGCTGGGTCGGGATGCGCAGGGTCAGGATCGCCATGTCGTCGGACGGCGGCTCGGGTGCGAAGCGCTCCACCGCGCGGTGCACCCGGGCGGCGACCGCGCCGGCGGTGAGGCCCGCGCAGCCGGTCAGGACCTCGATCAGACCGTCGTCGCCGAGCATCCGGCGGCCCTCCCGGCGCTCGGTGACGCCGTCCGTCACGCACAGCAGCACCTCGCCCGGGGCGAGCACCAACTCCTCGGCGGTCAGGTCGAGTTCGTCCATCACCCCGAGCAGCGGCTGCGGCGAGGCGGCCTGGTCGACCTGCCCGTCGGTGCGCAGCCGCAGCGGCAGCGGGTGGCCGGCGCAGACCAGCGACAGGGCGGTGGAGCCGTCCTCGCGGGGCGTCAGCTCGCCGTACAGCAGGGTGAGGAAGCGCGCCCGGCTGCCCTCGTCCAGGATGGCCGCGTTCAGCCGGGTGAGGACCTGCGGGGCGCTCAGGCCCTCGCGGGCCAGCAGGCGCAGCGAGTTGCGGGCCAGGCCGGTGACCGAGGCGGCCTCGGGGCCGGTGCCGCAGACGTCGCCGATGGCGAAGCCGTAGGTGCCCTCGCGGATCGGGAACAGGTCGTAGAAGTCGCCGCCGACCTCGTTGCCCTCGCCCGCGGCCTGGTAGAACACCTCGACCTCGACGCCGGGGATCTTCGGCAGCTCCGGCGGCAGCAGGGCGCGCTGGAAGGCCTGCGAGATGGCGGTGCGCTCCGAGTACAGGCGGGAGTTGTCGAGCGCCAGGGCGGCCCGGCGGGAGAGGTCCTCGCCGAGTTCCAGGATCTCCTGGCGGAACCGGACGCCGCGCCGGGTGCCGAGCACCAGCAGGCCGATCACCCGGTTGCGGGCGGACAGCGGCAGCACCACCGTCTCGCCGAGCAGCCCGGCCAGTTCGGGGCTGTCGGCCAGGCCCAGCGCGCGGGCGGTCTCGGCGGGTGCGGCCCAGGTGCGGGCGCCGGGGCTGTACACCGCCTCCGGGGCGGGGGTCTTGTCGAGCAGGGCGCGCAGCGCGTCGATCCGGTCCTCGTCCTCGTGCAGGACGAAGGCGAGGTCGGCGCCGGCGGCGGCGTCCGCGGTGGTGTAGACGGCGCACCAGGACGCCAGGGTGGGGATCGCCATCTGCGCCATCAGGGCGAGCGTCTGTTCGTGCTCGAGGGTGCCCGCGAGCAGGTCGGAGGCCTCCACCAGGAAGGACAGTGAGCCGCGCCGCAGCCGCTCCAGCTCGCCGAGCCGGGCGCTCTCCAGGGCCAGCGCGATGCGGTCGGCGGCGAACTGGAGGCGCAGCGCGTCCTCGTTGTCGTAGCGGCCGGGCGGGGCGGCGGCCACGCCGAGCGAGCCGGTGAGGCGGCCCTCGACCTTCAGCGGGACGGTGATCAGCGAGCGCAGGTCGGTGCCGGCCAGCAGCGGTGCGGCGCCGGGCCGCACCGCGAGGTCCTCGTGGACGGCCGGGAGCCGGGCCGAGTCGAAGCGGCCGGCGCCGCCGTCGATCGGCAGCCGGGCGAAGCGGCGGGCCGGGCCGGCCAGGCCGGTGGCGGCGCGCAGTTCGAACTCGGTCTCGTCCTCGCTGGTGAGCATCAGGTAGGCGGCGTCCGCGTCGAGCAGGTCGCGGGCGCGTTCGACGATCCGCTGCAGCAGGCTGGACAGGTCGTCGGGTGCGACCGGGCCGACCAGCAGGTCGAGCGGTTCGACGGCGGTGGTGGCGGCCTCGGTGGAGGCGGCGGTGCCCGGGGTGCGCAGCACCGCGCGGTCGGACTCGCGCACCAGCAGGCACATCACGATCGGCGCGCCGCCGCTGTCGCGCAGCCGGACGTGGGCGCCGTACACCTCGCGGGCGGCGCCGTCGCCGCCGTGCACCGTGTAGCTGCCCTCCCAGCGGGCCAGGCGCAGGGTGTCGCCGAGGCCGAGGCCGGGGGTCTGCGGCCAGACGGCGAGTTCGGCCCAGGGGCGGCCGAACACGGCGTCGGCGGGGAGCTGGAAGAGCGATTCGGCGTCGGCGTTCCAGTGCCGGATCCGGCCGTGGTCGTCGAGCTGGACCACGGCGACCCGCACCGGCCCGTCCGCGGCGGGCAGTTCGCCGCCGGGCAGGCTGGGCAGCACGTACCGGGTGCCGGGCTGCTGCTGGGGAAGGGCGAGGCGGAACCAGACGGTCTTCCGGCCGGCCGCGTACTCGATGCCCCAACTGCTGGACAGCGCCGAGCACATGAGCAGGCCGCGGCCGCCCTCGCTGTCCGGGTCGGCGTACCGGTCGGAGTTGAGCGTCACGTTGGCGAACGAGGTCTGGCCGCGCTCGGGGTGCCGGTCGCTGACCTCGATCCGGACGGTTTCCTCCTCGCGCACGCAGGCCACCTCGGCGGCCGTCCCGGCGTGCACCACGGCGTTCGTGACCAGTTCGCTGACCAGCACCACGGCGTCGTCCACCACCTCGGGCAGGTCCCACCCGAGCAGGGCGTCCCGGACGAAGCCGCGGGCCGCGGCGGCCGACCGGTCGACCGGTTCGAAGGTGGCGGCTGCGCGCGCGGTGACCACGGCCACGTCTCCTCTGCTGCTGGTACGTCGGGTGGGGCGGGATCTGCGGCGGGCCAGGGCGGGGTCGCCTCGACCCGGTGCGGCCCTCCACCCTACTTTCCGGTTGGTACCCCGCGGGGGCGGGGAGCTGAAACAAGCCCCTGGGGGTGATTTCCTTCACGACTTTCTCCGGTCGTTCCCCTGGTCGCCCGCGAAAACCCTCCGCAACCGGTCCGACACCGGGTGCCAGTGCTGTCACACTGGGGGGTCCGTGTGCCGTCACCACCGCAGTACGGTCGAGGGGACGGCGGGGAATCGACGGGCCGTTTCTCCGGCCCTTCCGTCGCGGTGACAGTGAGGACCTGGGAGGGCCCCGTTGAGTTCGGCGACCAAGGACGTGTCCGGAACCACGACGGCCGCTGCGCGCGGCACGCGGTCGGCGCCGCCCGCCCGGGCCGGCGGCCGGCGCCAGGGCCCCGGTCAGCGCGGCGCGGAGCCCGCGGAGCTGCGCAAGCTGCTGGCCGCGCTGACCGCGATGCGCGACGGCAACTTCCGCCGCCGGCTGACCTTCCCGGGCGACGGCCTGCTGGCGGAGATCGCCGCGGTGTTCAACGAGGTCGCCGAGCGCAACCAGCACCTGACGGGTGAACTGGCCCGGGTGCGGAGGGCGGTGGGCCGCGAGGGCCGGCTGTCCGAGCGCCTGGAGACCGGTGTGGGCGAGGGCGCCTGGATGGCGGCCGTCGACAACTGCAACGCGCTGATCGACGATCTGGCCCGGCCGATGGCCGAGGTCGGCCGGGTGCTGTCCTCGATCGCCGAGGGCGACCTGACGCAGACCATGGAGCTGCGCTCGGTGCACACCACCGGCGCCAGTTACCCGTTGCGCGGCGAGTTCCTGAAGGTCGGCCGCACCGTGAACGGGCTGGTCGACCAGCTGAGCGAGTTCACCGAGCAGGTGACCCGGGTGGCGATCGAGGTCGGCACCGAGGGCAAGCTCGGCGGTCAGGCCCGGGTGCGCAGCGTCTCCGGTTCCTGGAAGGACCTGGCCGACTCCGTCAACACCATGGCCGGCCGGCTGACCGCGCAGGTGCGCAACATCGCCGAGGTGACCACCGCGGTGGCCCGCGGCGACCTGTCGCGGAAGGTCACCGTCGATGTCGACGGCGAGATGCTGGAGCTGAAGAACACCGTCAACACCATGGTGGACCAGCTCAACTCCTTCGCCGCGCAGGTCACCACGGTGGCCCGTGACGTGGGTACCGAGGGCCGCCTGGGCGGTCAGGCGCAGGTGTCGGGCGTGGCCGGTGTGTGGCGCGACCTGACCGACTCGGTGAACTTCATGGCCGCCAACCTGACCGCGCAGGTCCGCAACATCGCGGAGGTGACCACCGCGGTCGCCAAGGGCGACCTGTCGCGCAAGATCGAAGTCGACGCCCGCGGCGAGATCCTCGAGCTCAAGAACACCATCAACACCATGGTCGACCAGCTGTCGGGCTTCGCCGAGCAGGTGACCCGGGTGGCGCGCGCGGTCGGTACCGAGGGCATCCTCGGGGGTCAGGCGCAGGTGCCGGGCGTGGCCGGTGTCTGGAAGGACCTGACCGAGAACGTCAACTCGATGGCGAACAACCTCACCTCGCAGGTCCGCGGCATCGCGCAGGTCACCACCGCGGTCGCCAAGGGCGACCTGTCGCAGAAGATCCAGGTCGACGCGCGCGGCGAGATCCTGGAGCTGAAGAACACCATCAACACCATGGTCGACCAGCTCTCGGCGTTCGCGGACGAGGTCACCCGGGTCGCCCGGGACGTCGGCACCGAGGGCATCCTCGGCGGCCAGGCCAGCGTGCCCGGGGTGTCCGGCACCTGGAAGGACCTGACCAACTCGGTCAACCTGATGGCCAACAACCTGACCAGTCAGGTGCGTTCGATCGCCGAGGTGACCACCGCGGTGGCCCGTGGCGACGTCTCCAAGAAGATCACCGTCGACGCCAAGGGCGAGATCCGCGAGCTCGTCACCACCGTCAACACCATGGTCGAGCAGCTGTCCGCGTTCGCCGACGAGGTCACCCGAGTGGCGCGCGAGGTCGGCACCGACGGCATGCTGGGCGGTCAGGCCCGGGTCTCCGGTGTCTCCGGCATCTGGCGCGACCTGACCGACAACGTCAACCTGATGGCGTCCAACCTCACCTCCCAGGTGCGAAACATCGCCGAGGTGGCGTCCGCGGTGGCCCGCGGCGACCTGTCCAAGAAGATCGCCGTCGACGCGGCCGGCGAGGTCGCGGCGCTCGCCGACACCCTGAACACCATGGTCGACCAGCTGTCGGCGTTCGCCTTCGAAGTGACCCGGGTGGCCCGCGAGGTGGGCACCGACGGCATGCTGGGCGGACAGGCCGGGGTGCCGGGCGTGGCCGGCATCTGGAAGGACCTGACCGAGAACGTCAACCTGATGGCCAACAACCTCACCGGCCAGGTCCGCAACATCGCGCTCGTCATCACCGCGGTCGCCCGCGGCGACCTCTCGCAGAAGATCGACGTGGACGCCCGCGGCGAGATCCTGGAGCTCAAGACCAGCATCAACACCATGGTCGACCAGCTGTCCGCGTTCGCCGACGAGGTCACCCGGGTCGCCCGCGAGGTCGGCACCGACGGCCGGCTCGGCGGCCAGGCCCGCGTCCCCGGCGTGGCCGGAACCTGGCAGGACCTGACCGAGTCGGTGAACGAACTCGCCAACAACCTGACCCGGCAGGTGCGCGCGATCGCCCAGGTCGCCACCGCCGTCACCAGGGGCGACCTGTCGCTGCGGATCAACGTGGACGCGTCCGGCGAGCTCGACGAGCTCAAGGACAACATCAACCAGATGATCGCCAACCTGCGCGAGACCACCCGGACCAACAAGGAACAGGACTGGCTGAAGTCCAACCTGGCCCGGATGTCCGGCCTGCTGCAGGGCCGCCGCGACCTGTCCGCCGTCGCCTCGCTGATCATGAGCGAGCTCACCCCGGTGGTCTCCGCCCAGCACGGCGCGTTCTTCCTCGCCCAGCCCGCCGGGCGCACCGCCGAACTCGTCACCGAGGACGACGACGAGAACGACATCGTGCTGCGCCTGATCGGCTCCTACGGCTACCACCGGCGCACCATGCCCACCACGTTCCGGCTCGGCGAGGGCCTGATCGGGCAGGCCGCGGTGGAGAAGCGGCCGATCGTGCTGAAGGAGACCCCGCCCGGGTACCTGAAGATCTCCTCCGGCCTCGGCGAATCCTCCCCGGCGCACGTGGTGGTGATGCCGGTGCTGTTCGAGGACCGGCTGCTCGGCGTGATCGAACTCGCCACTTTCTCCAGCTTCACCACCGTCGCGCTGGACTTCCTGATCCAGATCGCCGACCAGATCGGCGTCACCGTCAACACCATCTCGGTCAACACCAAGACCGAGGGCCTGCTGCTCGAATCCCAGCGGCTGACCGCCGAGTTGTCGATGCGTTCGGCCGAGCTGGAGGCCCGCCAGGAGGAACTGGAGCGCACCAACGAGGAGTTGCAGGAGAAGGCCGAGCAACTCGCCCAGCAGAACCGCGACATCGAGATCAAGAACAGCGAGATCGAGGAGGCCCGGCAGATCCTCGAGGAGCGCGCCGAACAACTCGCGCTGGCCTCCCGCTACAAGAGCGAGTTCCTCGCCAACATGTCGCACGAACTGCGCACCCCGCTCAACTCGCTGCTGATCCTGGCCAAGCTGCTCTCCGACAACAACGAGGGCAACCTGTCCGCCAAGCAGGTCGAGTTCGCCGAGACCATCCACGGCGCGGGCAGCGACCTGCTCCAGCTGATCAACGACATCCTCGACCTGTCCAAGGTCGAGGCCGGCAAGATGGACGTCCGCCCGGCCCGGATCGCCCTGGTCCAGCTGGTCGACTACGTGGAGGCCGCGTTCCGGCCGCTCACCGCGGAGAAGAACCTGGACTTCGCGGTCCGGGTCTCCCCGGACCTGCCGGTCACCCTGCACACCGACGAGCAGCGCCTCCAGCAGGTGCTGCGCAACCTGCTCTCCAACGCGGTGAAGTTCACCGACGCCGGCGCGGTCGAGCTGATGATCCGCCCGGTGTCCGGCCCGGACACCCCCCAGCACGTGCGCGAGCAACTGCTGGAGACCGGCACCATCGGCGACCCCGACGAGCAGCTGATCGCCTTCTCGGTCTCCGACACCGGCATCGGCATCCCCGGCAACAAGCTGCGGGAGATCTTCGAGGCGTTCAAGCAGGCCGACGGCGGCACCAGCCGCAAGTACGGCGGCACCGGCCTGGGGCTGTCCATCAGCCGGGAGATCGCCCGGCTGCTGGGCGGCGAGATCCACGTGGCCAGCGAACTCGGCGGCGGCTCCACCTTCACGCTCTACCTGCCGCTGCGCAGCGAGGGCCCCGAGCCGGTCGCGCTGGAGCGCGGCGCCGTCCCGCGCGCCCTGGAGCCCTCCCGTACGCCCGCCGAGCAGTGGACCCAGGAGGCCCGCGGCCTGGTCGAGGAACGCCGCCGCTCCACCCTGGAACGCCGCCGCACCGCCCGCCCCGAGGAGGCCCCGCGCGCGGCCGAGGAGAGCATCCCGCGCCAGGGCGACCCGGTGCGCACCAGCGCCGGCACCCCGGTCCGCTTCGACGGCGAGCGGGTGCTGATCGTCGACGACGACATCCGCAACGTGTTCGCCCTCACCAGCGTGCTGGAGCAGTACGGCCTGACCGTGCTGTACGCCGAGAACGGCCGCGAGGGCATCGAGATGCTCGAACAGCACGAGGACGTCGCCCTGGTGCTGATGGACATCATGATGCCGGAGCTGGACGGCTACGCGACCACCGAGCAGATCCGCCGGATGCCCCGGTTCGCCGGCCTGCCGATCATCGCGCTGACCGCCAAGGCGATGAAGGGCGACCGCGAGAAGAGCCTCCAGGCGGGCGCCACCGACCACATCACCAAGCCGGTGGAGACCGATCACCTGCTGGCGGTGATGCGCCAGCACCTGCCCGTCAGGTAACCGCCGCCCGACGGGGCCGCCCGCGCTGGCGGCCCCGGCCGGGAACCCGGTAAGGTCACCCGTCGTTGCCAACAGTGACCGGACGGTGACGGCCGGCACCGGGCCTGTGGCAGGCAAGGGGGTACGGCTAGCATGACCGGGGCAGTGATGGGCGGCACGAAGGTGCCCGCTCTGGGGAAACAACCGGCAGGAGGGCGGGTCCTGGTGCAGAAGGCGAAGATCCTCCTGGTCGACGACCGTCCGGAGAACCTGCTCGCCCTGGAGGCGATCCTCTCCGCGCTCGACCAGACGCTCGTACGCGCCTCCTCGGGCGAGGAGGCGCTCAAGGCGCTCCTCACCGACGATTTCGCGGTCATCCTGCTGGACGTTCAGATGCCCGGCATGGACGGCTTCGAGACCGCCGCGCACATCAAGCGCCGCGAGCGGACCAGGGACATTCCGATCATCTTCCTGACCGCGATCAACCACGGTCCGCACCACACCTTCCGCGGCTACGCGGCCGGCGCGGTCGACTACATCTCGAAGCCCTTCGACCCGTGGGTGCTGCGCGCCAAGGTCTCCGTCTTCGTCGACCTGTACGTGAAGAACACCCAGCTCAAGGAGCAGGCCGCGCTGCTGCGCCTGCAACTGGAGACGGACGAGGAACCGGCCATCGGCGGGGCGCTGCTCGGCGAGCTGTCGGCCCGGCTGGCCGCCGTCGAGGAACAGGCCGAGGCGCTCACCAAGCAGCTCGACGCCACCGCCGACAGCGCCGGCGCCGCCGCGACCGCCGCCCACCTGGAGCGCAAACTGGCCGGCCTGCGCCGGGCCCTGGACGCGCTGCGCCCCGGCGCGAACTGAACGGCCGTCAGCGTCACTCGTTCGAGTGGTTCGCGGTCCGCTGACGGTACGTCGACGGTGCAACCCGCCGAAGTGCGCCCGCGCATGTCCGGGGCCCGGTGGCGCCGGTAGGCTGCCACCCATGGCCACACGAACGCCCGGAAGCGCCGACGCACGCACCAGCAAGCCCGGGCCGGCCAAGAAGACAGCCGCCAAGAAGGCGGCCCCCGCCAAATCCGCCGCGAAGCCCGCTGCCAAGAAGGCTCCGGCGAAGAAGGCCCCGGCCAAGAAGGCGGCCGCCGCCGCACCCGCGGCGCCCGCGCCCAGGCCGATACTCTTCCGGGCCGTCCGGCGGATCTGGCTGGGCCTGGCGCACGCGATCGGCGCGGTGTTCCGCAGCTACGGGCACGGCGCCCGCAACCTGCACCCCGAGCACCGCAAGGACGGCGTGGGGCTGCTGCTGCTGGCGCTCACCCTGGTCGTCGCGGCCGGCACCTGGGCCAGCCCGCAGGGGTGGTTCGGCGAGGCCGCCACCGCCGTGGTCTCCGGCCTGTTCGGCCGGCTCGACGTGCTGGTGCCGTTCCTGCTGGGCGCCGTCGCGGTCCGCCTGATGCGCCACCCCGAGCTGCCGGAGGCCAACGGCCGGATAGTGATCGGCCTGACCGCGCTGGTGATCGCCGTGCTCGGCCTGGTGCACATCGGCTGCGGCGCGCCCGCGATGGGCACCGGCGCCACCCGGATCCGGCAGGCCGGCGGCCTGATCGGCTGGGCCGTGTCCACCCCGATGATGGCCGCCGCCGGCCCGCCGCTGGCCGTCCCGCTGCTGCTGCTGCTCACCTTCTTCGGGCTGCTGGTGGTCACCGCCACCCCCATCAACCGCATCCCGCAGCGCCTGCGCCTGCTGGGCGTCCGCCTGGGCGTCGCCGAGCCGCTGCCCGGCGAGTACGAGGACGCCGACGGCGAGCCCGGCACCGGGGAGCGCGAGTACTCCACCGCCCCGCCGGAGGACGCCGACCCCGACGCGCTGCCGATCACCATCGAGGACGAGGCCCCCCGCAGGCGCCGTCGCCGCAAGAGCGACGAGGACCAGGCGTCCGCCCCGGTGCCGGTCTCGTTCGAGAAGGACCCGTACCAGACCCGCGACCTGGCCGCCGGCGCCGCCGCGGACCTGGTGGACGGCGCGCTGCTGTTCGGCGTGGCCGGCTCGCCCACCGTGGCCAGCATGGTCGGCCAGGTGAAGGACAACACTGCTCCCCCGGAGGAGCCCTGGCCGTCCGAGGCGCCCGACGGCCACGGCGAGGCGCCTGTCCGGATGGAACAGCTCCAGCTGTCCGGCGACATCGCCTACTCCCTGCCGTCGATGGACCTGCTGGAGCGCGGGGCCCCGGCCAAGGCCCACTCGCAGGTCAACGACGACATCGTCAGCCAGCTCACCGGGGTGTTCGCCGAGTTCAAGGTGGACGCCAGGGTCACCGGCTTCAGCCGCGGTCCGACGGTCACCCGCTACGAGGTCGAGCTCGGCCCGGCGGTGAAGGTCGAGCGGATCACCGCGCTGGCGAAGAACATCGCCTACGCGGTGGCCACCCCCGACGTGCGGATCATCTCGCCGATCCCCGGCAAGTCCGCGGTCGGCGTGGAGATCCCCAACCGGGACCGCGAGATGGTCACCCTCGGCGACCTGCTGCGCTCGCGCACCGCCGCCGAGGACACCCACCCGATGGTGGTCGGCATGGGCAAGGACGTCGAGGGCCACACCGTGATGGCCAACCTGGCGAAGATGCCGCACGTGCTGGTGGCGGGCGCCACCGGCGCGGGCAAGTCGTCCTGCATCAACTGCCTGATCACCTCGGTGCTGGTGCGCGCCACCCCCGACGAGGTCAAGATGGTGCTGGTCGATCCCAAGCGGGTCGAGCTGACCGCCTACGAGGGCATCCCGCACCTGATCACGCCGATCATCACCAACCCGAAGAAGGCCGCCGAGGCCCTCCAGTGGGTGGTGCGCGAGATGGACATGCGCTACGACGACCTGGCGGCCTACGGCTTCCGGCACGTCGACGACTTCAACGCCGCGGTGCGGGCCGGCACGGTGCAGCCGCCGCTCGGCAGCGAACGCGAGCTGACGCCCTACCCGTACCTGCTGGTGATCGTCGACGAGCTGGCCGACCTGATGATGGTCGCCCCGCGCGACGTCGAGGACTCGGTGGTCCGGATCACCCAGCTCGCCCGCGCCGCCGGCATCCACCTGGTGCTGGCCACCCAGCGCCCCTCGGTGGACGTGGTCACCGGCCTGATCAAGGCCAACGTGCCGTCCCGGCTGGCCTTCGCCACCTCGGCGATGGCCGACTCCCGGGTCATCCTCGACCAGCCCGGCGCGGAGAAGCTGATCGGCAAGGGCGACGCGCTGTTCCTGCCGATGGGCGCGTCCAAGCCGGTCCGGATGCAGGGCGCGTTCGTCACCGAGGCGGAGATCGCCCGCATCGTCCAGCACTGCAAGGACCAGCTGGCCGCCCGCTACCGGGACGACGTGGTGGTCGGCTCCGGCCCGAAGAAGGAGATCGACGAGGAGATCGGCGACGACCTCGACCTGCTGGTCCAGGCCGTCGAACTGGTCGTCACCACCCAGTTCGGCTCCACCTCGATGCTCCAGCGCAAGCTGAGGGTCGGCTTCGCCAAGGCCGGCCGGCTGATGGACCTGATGGAGTCGCGCGGCATCGTCGGCCCCAGCGAGGGCTCCAAAGCCCGCGACGTGCTGGTCAAGCCGGACGAGCTGGACGGCGTACTGATGACGCTGCGCGGGTGAGCGGCGGGTGGTCCCGGCGGCCGGGAGGCGAGGTGACCACCCGTCAACTTCTGTGGCACGACTGTGGCACGTTCGGGCCCCCTCCGGTTGAGAAACGTTACGGCAGCACCCCTAGACTGGTTACTCAGCAGATGGCCTCCGCTCGAAAGGCGTGCCCAGTGACCATCGGCAAGTCCCCCCGCCGCTCCGCCTCCGGCTCCTCCGCGTCCGCCTTCGCCGGCCCGGAGCGCCCCGCGGAGCCGAGTCACGCCGCCGACGGGCCGAGCATCGGGCGGCTGCTCGCCAGGGCCCGGATCGACGCCGGCCTGACGGTCGACCAGATCAGCACCCGCACCCGGATCCGGGTGCCGATCGTGCACGCCGTCGAGTCCGACGACTTCGACCGCTGCGGCGGCGCCTTCTACGCCCGCGGCCACCTGCGGCTGCTGGCCCGCGAGGTCGGCCTGGACGGCGAGGCGCTGGTCGCCCGCTACGACGCCGAGCACGGCGGCGCCGCGCCCGCGGCCCGGCTGTTCGACGTCGGGCCGGTCAAGGTCACCGACCACCGCCGCCCGAACTGGACCGCCGCCATGGTCCTGGCGATCGTCGCGGTGGTCGTGCTGATCGGCTACAACCTGGTCGGCTCCTCGTCCTCCACCGACAACGGCCCCGGCGCGGCCAGCGCCCCGCTGCCGTCCGGCGTCTCCGCCCCGGCCACCCTGGAGGCCTCCGCGCAGCCGCCGGCCCCCGAGACGGGCGCCGGAGCGGTCGCCGCCGCCCCCGCCGACAAGGTCACCGTCAAGCTGGTCGCCGGGCAGGACAAGAGCTGGGTCACCGCCAAGGACGGCAGCGGCAAGTCGCTGTTCTCCAACAACCTGGAAGCCGGCCAGGACCAGACCTTCACCGACCCGAAGAAGATCACTCTGGTGATCGGCAACGCCGGGGCCGTGCACCTGTTCGTCAACGGCAAGGACCTCGGTCCGGCCGGTCAGGACGGCCAGGTGGTGCACCTCACGTACACCCCGGGCGACCCGCAGGCGGGCTGATCCGGCCGCCCGAACAGATCGCGCGCCCTCCGGGGGGAACTCCACCGGGGGGCGCGCGTTAATCTTGGCGTCATGCCTGAACCCCGCACTGTCGCCCTGGTCACGCTCGGATGCGCCCGCAACGAGGTCGACTCCGAGGAACTCGCCGGGCGACTGGAGGCCGATGGCTGGCGGCTGGTCGACGACGCCAGCGAAGCCGATGTCGCCGTCGTCAACACCTGCGGGTTCGTCGAGGCCGCCAAGAAGGACTCCGTCGACGCCCTGCTCGAAGCCAACGACCTCAAGGGCCACGGCCGTACCCAGGCCGTGGTCGCCGTCGGCTGCATGGCCGAGCGCTACGGCAAGGAACTCGCCGACGCCCTCCCCGAGGCCGACGGCGTCCTCGGCTTCGACGACTACGCCGACATCTCCACCCGCCTGAACACCATCCTCTCCGGCGGCCACGTCGAGGCCCACACGCCCCGCGACCGCCGCAAGCTGCTCCCGCTCACCCCCGTCGAACGCCAGGCCGCCGCCGCCGAGGTCGCGCTGCCCGGCCACGGCACCCCCGAGGACCTCCCCGAGGGCCTCGCCCCCGCCTCCGGCCCGCGCACCCTGCGCAAGCGCCTGGACGACGCCCCGGTCGCCTCGATCAAACTGGCCTCCGGCTGCGACCGCCGCTGCTCGTTCTGCGCCATCCCCGCCTTCCGCGGCTCCTTCATCTCCCGCCGCCCCAGCGACGTGATGAACGAGGCCGTCTGGCTGGCCGGGCAGGGCGTGCGCGAGGTCGTGCTGGTCTCCGAGAACAACACCTCGTACGGCAAGGACCTCGGCGACATCCGGCTGCTGGAGACCCTGCTCAGCGAGATCGCCGCCGTCGAGGGCATCGAGCGGGTCCGGGTCAGCTACCTGCAGCCCGCCGAGATGCGCCCCGGCCTGATCGACGTGATGACCGGAACCGACAAGGTCATGCCGTACTTCGACCTGTCCTTCCAGCACTCCGCGCCCGCCGTGCTGCGCCGGATGCGCCGCTTCGGCTCCACCGAGCAGTTCCTCGGCCTGCTGGAGTCGATCCGCGCCAAGGCCCCCGAGGCCGGCGCCCGCTCCAACTTCATCGTCGGCTTCCCCGGCGAGACCGAGGAGGACTTCGCCGAGCTGGAACGGTTCATCACGCACGCCGGCCTGGACGCCATCGGCGTCTTCGGCTACTCCGACGAGGACGGCACCGAGGCCGCCGGCTACGACGGCAAGCTCGACCAGGACGTGGTCGACGACCGCGTCACCCGGCTCTCCAAGCTCGCCGAGGAACTCACCGCGCAGCGCGCCGAACAGCGCGTCGGCAGCGAGGTCACCGTGCTGGTCGAGTCGATCGAGGACGGTGTCGTCGAGGGCCGCGCCGTCCACCAGGCCCCCGAGACCGACGGCCTGACCACCCTGCTCGGCGCCGACGACGCCGAGATCGGGCAGTTCTACCGGGCCACCGTGGTCGGCACCGAGGGCGTCGACCTGGTCGCCGAGGCGATCACGCAGCTCGGAGCCGACGTATGACCAAGGGGCCGGGGGCCCCGGCCGAGACCCGGCCGACCCCGGCCGCCGTCCCGCCCCCGCAGCCCGGCCTGTGGAACATCGCCAACGTCCTGACGATGTTCCGGCTGCTGCTGGTCCCGGTCTTCGTGGCGCTGATGTTCGCCGACGGCGGGCACGACCCCAAGTGGCGGGCGTTCGCCTGGGCGGCGTTCGCCGTCGCCATGATCACCGACGTGTTCGACGGGGCGCTGGCCCGCAGCAAGGGCCTGATCACCGACTTCGGCCGGATCGCCGACCCGATCGCCGACAAGGCGATCATGGGCGCCGGCCTGATCGGCCTGTCGATCCTCGGCGACCTGCCCTGGTGGGTCACCGCCGTGATCCTGGCCCGCGAACTCGGCATCACCCTGATGCGGTTCTGGGTGATCCGCTACGCGGTCATCCCGGCCAGCCGCGGCGGGAAGCTCAAGACCCTCGCCCAGGGCATCGCCGTCGGCATGTACGTCCTGGTGCTCACCGGCCCGCTGGCCACCGGCCGCGCGGTGATGATGGCGATCGCCGTCGTCCTCACCGTCGGCACCGGCCTCGACTACGTGGTCCAGGCGGTCCGGCTGCGCCGCGAGGGCATCGCCCGGGAGCGCCGCGGTGAGTGACCTCGCCGCCCGCCTGCTCGCGGCGCTGGGGGCCGACGGCGCCACCCTGGCCGTCGCCGAGTCGCTCACCGGCGGCCTGCTGGCCGCCACCCTGGTCGACGTCCCCGGCGCCTCCGCGGTGTTCCGGGGCTCGGTCACCGCGTACGCCACCGACCTGAAGGCGTCCGTGCTCGGCGTGGACGAAGGCCTGCTGGACGTGTACGGACCGGTCCACCCCGTGGTGGCCCGGCAGATGGCCGAGGGGGCGCGGCACCTGCTCGGCGCCGACTGGGCCCTGGCCACCACCGGCGTCGCCGGGCCCGACCCGCAGGACGGACAGCCCGTCGGCACCGTGTACGTGGGCCTCGCCGGAGCGCGGGGAACAGAAGCACTGCCGCTCCGGTTGTCGGGTGGGCGTGACACAATCCGGCACCAGTCGGTGGAGGCCGCGCTCGATCTGCTGCTGCGCCGGCTGACCGGGCCCGACGCCAACGGCTGACCATCACCGGCAGCCGGGCAGGGCGGGCCGAAACCCGTGAACCCGCAGCAGCCGATGGAGGAACGTGTTACACCGGATGCTCCGGCCGGGCCGAACCCGGTCGGACCGCCCCCGCGTCGACCAGGGTTCGACCGGGCGTCCGGAGCCGGACATCTGCCCGTCACGGGTGGTTCGACGGCCCGGAAGGGGAAGAACAGGGGAGGGGACGCCTTGCAGCCCAGAGTGAACACGACCCCGGTCCCCGCACGGGACACGGACAAGGCGGTACGGTGGGGTCGTGACATCTCGATCCGCAGTCCGAGGAGGGAGGCACCGATGATTCTGCTCCGTCGCCTGCTTGGCGATGTGCTGCGTCGGCAGCGCCAGCGCCAGGGCCGCACACTCCGCGAGGTGTCGGCAGCCGCCAGGGTTTCGCTCGGGTACCTCTCCGAGGTCGAGCGGGGTCAGAAGGAGGCGTCCTCCGAGTTGCTCTCCGCCATCTGCGACGCACTCGACGTGCGGATGTCGGAGGTCATGCGCGAGGTCAGCGACGAACTGTCGCTCGCCGAACTTGCGGCGATGGCCACCCTCTCCGAGGGTGACCTGTTGAGGCCGGTGCTCGAACCGGTTCCGCTGCCGGCCCCCGGCGTCGACCGGTCCGGGTCCATCTCGCCCAAGGCGGCGATGGACGTGGTGGCGGCCTGACCGGACCTCGACCGTTCCGCACTCGCGGAGCGCCGGGTGAAGGAGGGGCGCAATGCCCGCGTTGCGCAGAGCGCTGCTGCTGGGTGCCACGGCACTGGTGGGCCTGGGTCTGATACTGCTGCTTACGGGCGGCACCGCGAAAGATGGCGGTGCCGCCCTCGGCATGCTTGCGGCCGGCTGGTGGGGGGCGGGGCTCATTCCCGTGCACACGCGCATCCAGGGGCGCGGGGAACTGCGCGAAGCGGAAGGCGCCCGTCAGCGAGATCGCGACGCAGGGCAGTGACTTGCACGTGATCGCGACCTTGCGGACGGGCGTGCGCTTGTCGCGCAGTTCCCCGTGCTATCTGATGCGATAGCCCTTGGGCGTGGCGTGGAATCCGGCCGCTTCCAGGTGGGGGCCCAGGGGGCTGGTGAGGGCGGGGTGGCCGTTGACGCGTTCGATGGTGAGGGGTTGGGACAGGGCGGTGAGGGCCGCGGTGACGGTCGGGGCGTCGGTGGACCAGGTGAGCAGTGACTTGCCGCCTCGTTCGAGGTAGAGGACCAGCTCGCCGTCGACCAGGGCGACCAGCGAACCGGCCTTGCGGGCGGGGCGGTGGGCGCCGGTGGTGTCCGCGGGGGGTTCCGGCCAGGGCAGCGCCGCGCCGAACGCGTTGGCGGGGTCGGCGGCGGCCAGTGCGATCGCCTGCGGGGCCTCCGCGGGTGTGCTCGTGGACCAGTCGCCGTTGGTGCGCTCCAGGCGGGAGTTGACGGAGCGCAGGCGGTCCGCGGCGCCCTCCATGGCGAACTGCGCGCCGCCGAGGCCTTCCACGAAGTAGCCGCGGCGGGCCTTGCCGCGTTCCTCGTAGGCGGCCAGGACGCGGTAGACGCCGGCGAAGCCGCCGGGGACGCGTTCGGCGGTGACGGTGCCGCGGGTGAGGATGCCGTGGCGGTCCAGCAGGGCCTGGGCCTGGGCGGCGGCCCGTACGGTCGGGTCGCCGCCGAAGGACGGCAGCAGGGACCAGCGGCCGGCGGCCGTCGGCGGGCCGGAGCGGGAGCTGGGGCGGGCCAGGCCGCGGCCCGCGCCGCCGTAGCGGCCGCGCGGGGTGGAGCGGGGCGCCCGGTGGGCGGTGGCGCCGGCGGTGCGGCCGGAGCCGAGCAGGTTGCGCAGGGGGGCCAGGGTGTCGTTGGTGACGTAGCCGGCCCAGACCAAGTCCCAGAGGGCTTCGACGATCTCGGCGTCCGGGGTGTCGGGGACGCGTTCGGCGAGCTGCCGGAAGAACGCGCCGTAGCCGCCGGTGAGCGCCTCCAGCAGGGCGGTGTGGACGGGGCCGGGGGTGAGCGGCAGGGGTTCGGGGCGCAGCAGGTGGGCGTTCTCGGGCAGGTGGAGGCTGATCCAGCCGTCCTTGCCGGGCAGTGCGCCCGCGCCGGACCAGCCGATCTCGCCGGCGGCCATCAGTTCGTCCAGCAGGCCGGGGGAGTAGTCGGTGAGGCGGGCGGGCAGGACGAGCTTCTCGAGGGCGGAGGCGGGCAGGGCGGTGCCCTGGAGCTGTTCGACGACCCGGTAGAGGCCGTCGGCGCCGCGCAGGCGGTGCCCGGCGAGGTGCTGCCACTGGGGGAGGAACGCGGCCAGGGCCTTCGGGGGGACGGCTTCGACCTCGTGGCGGAGGGCGGCGAGCGAGCGGCGGCGCAGGCGGCGCAGGACGTCGGCGTCGCACCATTCGGGGGTGGTGCCGGTGGCAAAAAGGGGGGCGCGAAGCGCTTCGTCAGAAGGGTGGTGGTGGGCGGCGGGCGGGCGGAACTCGCCCTGGACCAGGCGGCCGGCGGCGGTCAGGCGGTGCAGGGTGCCGGTGACGACGGCGCTGCCGAGGCCGAAGCGTTCGGCGGCCTCGTGGGCGGTGAACGGGCCGTGGGTGCGGGCGTAGCGGGCCAGCAGGTCGCCGAGCGGGTCCTTGACGGGCTCGGTGAAGGCTTCGGGGACACCGACCGGCAGTGGGGTGCCGAGGGCGTCGCGGAGACGGCCGGCATCCTCGATGGCGGACCAGCGCAGGTGGCCGCCGATCCGGACCTGGATGACCCGGCGGGCGGCTTCGAGTTCCAGGGCCCAGAGCGGTTCGGCGCCGCGCTCGGTGAGTTCGTCCTCGCCGAGCGGGCCGAGCAGGCGCAGGGCGTCGGCGACGCCCTCGGCGTCCTTGATCCGGCGCTCGGGGGTGCGGCGCTGGAGTTCGGCCTCCAGGTCGGCGAGCACCTTCGGGTCGAGCAGTTCGCGCAATTCGGCCTGGCCGAGCAGTTCGGACAGCAGCCGGGAGTCCAGCGAGAGGGCGGCGGCGCGTCGTTCGGCGATCGGGGAGTCGCCCTCGTACAGGAACTGGGCGACGTAGCCGAACAGCAGGGAGCGGGCGAACGGGGACGGCTCGGGGGTGGTGACCTCGACCAGGCGGACGGCGCGGGACTCCAGGTCGCGCATCAGCTCGACCAGGCCGGGGACGTCGAAGACGTCCTGCAGGCATTCGCGGACGGCCTCCAGCACGATCGGGAAGGAGCCGTACTCGGCGGCGACCTCGAGGAGTTGGGAGGCGCGCTGGCGCTGCTGCCAGAGCGGGGTGCGCTTGCCGGGGTTGCGGCGGGGCAGCAGCAGGGCGCGGCCGGCGCACTCGCGGAAGCGGGCGGCGAACAGGGCGGAGCCGCCGACCTGGTCGGTGACGAGCTGTTCGATGTCGCCGGAGTCGAAGACGGCGGCGTCGGCGCCGACCGGGGCCTCGTCGGCGGGCGGCGCCGCGATGCCGGAGGGGAAGTCGGCCAGCAGGTCGGCGTCGGGCAGGCGCAGCACGATGCCGTCGTCGCCGTGCATCACCTGCGGGTCGAGGCCGTGCTTCTCGCGCAGGCGGGCGCCGATGGCCAGCGCCCACGGGGCGTGCACCTGGGCGCCGAAGGGGGAGTGGATGATGATGCGCCAGTCGCCGAGTTCGTCGCGGAAGCGTTCCACCACGATGGTGCGGTCGTCGGGCAGGTGGCCGCAGGACTCGCGCTGTTCGGCGAGGTAGGCGAGCAGGTTGCCGGACGCCCAGTCGTCCAGGCCGGCCTCGCGGAGCCGGGCGGTGGCGGCGGCGGGCTCCATCGCGCCGACCTCGCGGACGAACGCGCCCACGGCGCGGCCGAGTTCGAGCGGGCGGCCGAGCGAGTCGCCCTTCCAGAACGGCAGCCGGCCGGGGATGCCGGGGGCGGGGGTGACCAGCACCTTGTCGTGGGTGATCTCCTCGATCCGCCAGGAGGTGGTGCCGAGGGTGAACACGTCGCCGACGCGGGACTCGTAGACCATCTCCTCGTCGAGCTCGCCGACCCGGCCGCCGCCCTTCTTCGGGTCTGCGCCGGCGATGAAGACGCCGAACAGGCCGCGGTCGGGGATGGTGCCGCCGGAGGTGACGGCGAGGCGCTGGGCGCCGGGGCGGCCGGTGACGGTGCCGGCGACCCGGTCCCAGACCAGGCGGGGGCGCAGCTCGGCGAAGGCGTCGGACGGGTAGCGGCCGGCCAGCATGTCGAGGACGCCGTCGAACGCGGACTGCGGGAGGGTGGCGAACGGGGCGGCGCGGCGGCAGAGCGCGAGCAGCTCGTCCACGTCCCAGGTGTCCAGGGCGGTCGTCGCGACCAGCTGCTGGGCGAGCACGTCCAGCGGGTTGCGGGGCACCCGCAGGGCCTCGATGCCGCCGGAGCGCATCCGTTCGGTGACCACGGCGGACTGCACCAGGTCGCCCCGGTACTTGGGGAAGACCACGCCGGTGGAGACCGCGCCGACCTGGTGCCCGGCCCGGCCGACCCGCTGCAGGCCGGAGGCCACCGAGGGCGGTGACTCGACCTGCACCACCAGGTCGACGGCGCCCATGTCGATGCCCAGTTCCAGGCTGGAGGTGGCGACCACGGCGGGCAGCCGGCCGGCCTTCAGCTCCTCCTCGACCAGGGCGCGCTGCTCCTTGGACACCGAGCCGTGGTGCGCCCGGGCCAGCAGCGGCGGGGCGCCGGCGGCGGCGCCGGAGCCGCCCATCAGCTCGGCGGGGGCGTGCGACTCGGGCAGCGGGGCACCGGTGGCCCGCTCGTAGGCGATCTCGTTCAGCCGGTTGCACAGCCGCTCGGCGAGGCGGCGGGAGTTGGCGAACACGATGGTCGAGCGGTGTGCCTGCACCAGGTCGACGATCCGTTCCTCGACGTGCGGCCAGATCGAGCTCTGCCGCTGTGGATCGGACTCCTCGGCGGGAGTGGCGGGCAGGTCGGCGAGGTCGGGGACGGGCACCACCACGGACAGGTCGAAACGCTTGTCGCTGCCGGGCTGGACGATCGCCGCGCCGCGCTGCGGGCTCAGGTAGCGGGCGACCTCCTCGACCGGGCGGACGGTGGCGGACAGGCCGATCCGGCGGGCCGGGCGGTCCAGCAGCTCGTCCAGCCGCTCCAGGCTGAGCGCCAGGTGCGCGCCGCGCTTGGTGCCGGCCACCGCGTGCACCTCGTCCAGGATCACCGTGTCGATGCCGCGCAGCGCCTCCCGGGAGGCGGAGGTGAGCAGCAGGAACAGCGACTCGGGGGTGGTGATCAGGATGTCCGGCGGGTGGGTGGCGAACTTGCGGCGGTCGGCGGCGGGGGTGTCGCCGGAGCGGATTCCGACCTGCACCTCGGGCTCGGGCAGGCCGAGCCGGACGCTGGCCTGCCGCAGGCCCGCGAGCGGGGCGCGCAGGTTGCGTTCGACGTCCACCGCGAGGGCCTTCAGCGGGGAGACGTAGAGCACCCGGCAGCGGCGCTTGGGGTCGGCCGGGGGCGGGGTGGAGCTGAGCCGGTCCAGGGCGGACAGGAAGGCCGCCAGGGTCTTGCCGGAGCCGGTCGGGGCGACCACCAGGACGTCCGTCTCCAGCCGGATCGCCGCCCAGGCCCGGGACTGGGCCTCGGTGGGGGCGGCGAACGCGCCGGTGAACCAGGACCGGGTGGCCGGCGCGAAGCCGTCCAGCGGGTTCGGGGACGGGGCGGGGACGGAGGTGGCCATGCACCCATGGTGCCCCGACGCGCTGACAGGTCAGGGGGTGGTCACCGTCTGCCGCAGCCCGCTCAGCAAATCGTATAAATCGCTCATATCGTGAGGAACCGGGCGCCCGACCCCTCGGGCGTCCGGCCCGGCCGACGAGCGGAGCGTGCGATGGAGCAGGTGAGCCAGGCCCCCGACAGCACCCCACGGCGCCGCAGCGCCCGCATCCTCGGCGCCACCCTGCTCTCCGGACTGCTGCTCGGCGGAGCCGTCCCCTACGTCACCGGCACCGACGGCAGCTACCTCAGCTACCTGGTGCTGGACGAGCGCGCCGACGCCCAGGGCGCCGACCACGCCGCCGACCAGGTCCGGGCGGCCGGCGGGCAGGTCGTCCAGGGCTACCCGCAGATCGGCGCCGTGCTCGCCTACGCCGACGGCAGGTTCGCCGAGAAGCTGCGCGCCCGGCCCGGGATAGCCGGGGTCGGCGCCACCCGCACCGTTCCCGTGCCGTCCCCGCCCCGGCCGCTGGCCGGCGCCGCCTTCGGACCGGGTGCCGGCACCACCGACGCGATCGAAGCCCAGGACGACAGCACCGCCACCGTCCCCGACCCGGGCGAGCACAGCGACTGGAACCTCGCCATGATCGGCGCCGTCGAACGCCCCGTCGGCCACGCCGCGCTGCTGCACCCGCCGCTGGACCACCCGGCCGACCGCTCCGCCGACCGCACCGGCGCCGTCCCCACCGCCCAGCAGCTGTCCCAGGTCACCGTCGCGGTGCTCGACTCGGGCGTCGACGACACCCACCCCGACCTGCGCGAGGCCGTCGACCCCGCCGCCTCCGCGTCCTGCGCCGACGGCCGCCCCGACTCCCGCAGCGGCGCCTGGCGGCCCGACCCGGCCATCAACGAGAGCGGCCACGGCACCCACGTCGCCGGCATCGTCGGCGCCGCCCGCGACGGCCACGGCGTCACCGGCGTCGCCCCCGGCGTGCGGATCGCCGCCGTCCGGCTGCTCGGCCCGCTCGGCCAGTACTACGCGGAGAACATCGTCTGCGGCATGCTCTGGGCCACCGACCACGGCGCCCGCGCCATCAACGACAGCTACTTCGCCGACCCGTGGAAGTACAACTGCCCCGAGGACGCCGACCAGGCCGCGCTGATCGCCGCCGTCGGCCGCGCCGTCGCCTACGCCCAGCGCAAGGGCGCCGTGGTGGTCGCCTCGGCCGGCAACGACGCCCAGGACCTCGCCGCCACCCGGCCCGACCACCGCAGCCCCAACGACCGCACCGGCGGCCCCCCGCAGGACCGCGAACTCGGCACCGAATGCATCCGGCTGCCCGGCGAACTGCCCGGCGTGGTCACCGTCGGCGCCGTCGACCGCAACGGCCTGCCCGCCTCCTACAGCAACTACGGCCGGGGCCGGATCTCCCTCACCGCACCCGGCGGCGACCCGGACGGCGGCACCGACGGCGCCGTCATCTCCGACTGGCCCGGCGGCAAGTACGCCGCCCTGGCCGGCACCTCGATGTCCGCCGCCCACGTCACCGGCGCCGTCGCCGTGGT
The DNA here is from genome assembly GCF_044593455.1 of Kitasatospora sp. NPDC051984. NCBI lineage: Bacteria > Bacillati > Actinomycetota > Actinomycetes > Kitasatosporales > Streptomycetaceae > Kitasatospora > Kitasatospora sp. NPDC051984. The sequence goes on along the minus strand of NZ_JBIUCB010000026.1, from coordinate 73,803 downwards.
CGCCGCCCAGCACCCCGACTGGGACCCCGACCGGATCACCGCCGCGCTCACCCGGGCCGCCGACGGCAACTGCGTGCAGACCCTGCCGGTCGGCTGCGAGAACCGCGACTACTACGGCTCCGGCATCCTCGCCCTGCCGCACTGACCTGCCGGTACCGGATACTGGGCGCATGAGGCTGACCGAATTCTGGCGACGGATGCACCTGCACTTCGGCGAGGCGTACGCGGAGTCCTTCGCCCAGGACCACGTGATGGCCGAACTCGACGGCCGCACCGTCCGCCAGGCACTGGACGCCGGCTGGGAGGCCAAGGACGTGTGGCGAGTGGTGTGCGTCACCCAGGGAGTGTCCGCACAGCTGCGGTGACCCGATTCGCCGGTCGTTGGGTGAGACTTGGTCGGTGGCCAGCAGTGCAGAGACTCCCGACCAGCTTTCCGACGAACACCTCCCCGTGAGCGCCCCGCCGGGCACACAGAGCGGCGGCGACACCGCCGACCCCACCGGCCACCGGCTGCGCCGCGGCGGCGCCGGCAGCGGTGCGATGCCGCGCTGGCTGCCCAAGGCGATGCTGCTCGCACTGGTGGGCGTCGGCCTGTTCCAGCTCGCCGACTGGGCCTTCCACCAGCTGATCAACCTGTTCGTGATGCTGCTGGTCGCGTTCTTCCTGTCGCTCGCGATGGAACCCGCCGTCGACCGGATGGCCGCCCGCGGCGTGCGCCGCGGCGTCGGTACCTTCCTGGTGTTCATCGGCGTCGGCCTGGCCGTCGCCGGCTTCCTCACCGCGCTCGGCACCCTGATGGTCGACCAGGTCACCCAGGTCGCGGGGAAGCTGCCGCAGATGCTGCATGACGTGATCGACTGGACCAACCACACCTTCCACACCGAGCTGTCCCTCGACCAGCTCCAGCACCAGGTGCTCAAGGACTCCGGCACCATCGAGAAGTACGCCCAGCAGGCCGCCGACAACGTCTGGGGCGTCACCGGCACCGTGGTCGGCGGGCTCTTCCAGGCCTTCACCGTCGGCCTGTTCACCTTCTACTTCACCGCCGAAGGCCCCCGGGTGCGGCGCACCGTCTGCTCGATGCTGCCGCCCACCAAGCAGGCCGAGGTGCTGCGCGCCTGGGAGATCGCGCTCGCCAAGACCGGCGGCTACCTGTACTCCCGGGCGGTGCTGGCGCTGGTCTCCACCCTCGGGCACTGGGCGTTCTTCACGATCATCGGACTGCCGTACGCGGCCGCGCTCAGCGTCTGGGTCGGCGTCATGTCGCAGTTCGTCCCCACCATCGGCACCTACCTGGCCGGCGCGCTGCCCGTCCTGGTCGCGCTCACCGGCCAGCCGGTGGACGCCGTGTGGGTGCTCGGCTTCGTGATCGTCTACCAGCAGATCGAGAACTACCTGCTGCACCCGCGGATCACCGCCAAGACCGTCGACGTCCACCCCGCCGTCGCCTTCGGCGCGGTGATCGCCGGCGCCGCGCTGCTCGGCGCGGTCGGCGCACTGATCGCCATCCCCGCCGCCGCCACCCTGCAGGGCTTCGTCGGCACCTACGTGCGGCGCTACGAGGTCGAGGACGACCCGCGGATCGACCGCGGCGAGGAGCGCCGCCAGCGGCGACGGGAGGCCGTGCGGCGACTGCGGCAGATGGTGAGCGGCGGTGCGGCCGACGCCGGCGCGGAGCCGTCGCCGTCGCCGTCGCCGGAGGAGCGCCGCTCCGAGGTCTGACCACCCGCACCCCGCACCACGACCGACCTGCCGTCCGGAGACGTCCGGCAGGTCGGTCGTCGCATGAGTAAGCGGTTTGCCCCACCGCTGGGCTCTTGATGGGCGAGGAGGTGTTCATGGGCGACAAACAGATCGGCCCGGACGAGGAGTTCCGGGCGTTCATCGTCGGCGCCTGGCCCTGGCTGCTGCGGACGGCGTACCTGCTGACCGGTGACCAGCACGCGGCCGAGGACCTCGCGCAATCGGCGGCGGAGCGGACCTGCGCGGCCTGGTCGAAGGTGCGTCGTGCCGACGACGCGCACAGCTACGTGCGTCGGATCATGATCAACCAGCACGCCCGCCGCTTCCGGCGCCGTGCACCGGAAGTGCTCGTCGACGCCGTGCCGGACACCGCCGGGACCGAGGACGGGTACGCCCGCTCCGACCAGCGCCGGGTGCTGCTGACGGCACTCGCCGCACTGCCGCCCCGGCAGCGCGAGGCCGTGGTGCTCCGGCACTGGGAAGACCTGACCGACAGCCAGGCGGCCGCCGCCATGGGCTGCTCGACGGGGGCCGTGCGCAGCCACGCGGCCAAGGGGATAGCGAAACTGCGGGCGACCGCGGGGCTGAAGGAACTGACGGACATGACGCGTGTGGGAGGTGCGGTATGACTGCGGGGGAGAACGGAATGCCCGAGGTCGGTGGGGACCAGCCGGTCGAGCTGGGGCTCGCGGCGGCAGCGGAGGCCGTGACGATCGGCCCGGTGCCGGTCGACGGCATCCTGGACGGCGGACGGCGGATCCGGCGCCGGCGCCGCACGATGCTCGGCGCGCTCACGCTGGCCTCGGTGGTGGCGCTGGGCGGCGGCACGGCCGCGGGCCTGTACGGCTTCGGTGGGAACGGTTCGAACGCACAGGCGGTCCAGGCCGCCGCCGGCGACTGCGCGGGAGCGTCGGCGAAGCCGCAGGCCGACGGGCGGGACCCGCTCAAGCCCCAGCGGCATATGGTCACGGAGGGCACCACCGAGGGCAAGAAGTGGCAGGTCTGGAAGTCGCACTGGCCGCTCGCCCCGAAGGAGAAGGCGTACGAGCAGGCGGTGGCGATCTGGCAGGAGCGCCACGCCGCGGACCCGTCGCTCGAGAAGCCGACGGAGGCGTCCGTCCAGAAGTCCTGGAGCTCCACCGATGACATCATCGACCTGTACTCGACCGTCGACGGGGCGCGGCAGAAGCGCGACACGCTGGCCGGCATCCCGGCGCCCGGGAAGACTGCTGGGCAGCAGACGAGGAGCGTCCAGCTGAGCGTCTTCGACGGGGCGGGCACGCCCGGCGTGCCGCAGAACACGGTCACCCTGTCGATCGTCGGCCCGGCGCCCGCCAAGGGGGACGGGTGCCAGCCGGGCCAGGGCGCCAGTGGCGCGCCGCAGACCGGGAACAGCCCCGCGGACTCCCAGTACCAGGTGAACGGGGTGCAGACGCGGCCCACCGAGGGCGTCGGCGACTGGCGGTTCGCCGGCCGGCAGAGCGGCACGCCGACGGACTCCGGCCAGCACGGATAAGCAGCGGCCGGTGCGCTGTCGCGGCCCCGTCCCCGGAGGTTCGGGGGCGGGGCCGCGGTGTGTCGGGTGACCTTCGACTGGATTCGAACGTGTGTTCTTTGTACGCTTCGGCGCAGAGTTTTCCACAGGCCGAGCCCGATCTGGGCCGTTTGTCGGTGGGACGCGCTAGCGTCGATGACGATGAAGCGCAACGGACAGAACCCGAGGGTGGAAGCCATGGCAGGAACGGATCGCGAGAAGGCCCTGGAGGCCGCACTCGCCCAGATCGAACGGCAGTTCGGCAAGGGCTCGGTGATGCGCCTCGGCGAGAAGGCGAACGAGCCGGTCGAGGTGATCTCCACCGGGTCCACCGCGCTCGACGTGGCGCTGGGCGTGGGCGGCATCCCTCGCGGCCGAGTGGTCGAGATCTACGGCCCCGAGTCCTCCGGCAAGACCACCCTGACCCTGCACCTGGCCGCCAACGCCCAGAAGGCCGGCGGCACCGTCGCCTTCGTCGACGCCGAGCACGCGCTCGACCCCGAGTACGCCAAGAAGCTCGGCGTGGACACCGACGCCCTGCTGGTCAGCCAGCCGGACACCGGTGAGCAGGCGCTGGAGATCACCGACATGCTGATCCGCTCCGGCGCGATCGACCTGGTGATCATCGACTCGGTGGCCGCGCTAGTCCCGCGCGCCGAGATCGAGGGTGAAATGGGCGACTCGCACGTCGGTCTCCAGGCCCGTCTGATGAGCCAGGCGCTGCGCAAGATCGCCGGTGCGCTGAACCAGTCGAACACCACCGCGATCTTCATCAACCAGCTGCGCGAGAAGATCGGTGTGATGTTCGGCTCCCCCGAGACCACCACCGGTGGCCGGGCGCTGAAGTTCTACGCCTCGGTCCGCCTCGACATCCGGCGCATCGAGACCCTGAAGGACGGCACCGAGGCGGTCGGCAACCGCACCCGCGTCAAGGTCGTCAAGAACAAGGTCGCCGCGCCGTTCAAGCAGGCCGAGTTCGACATCCTCTACGGCGTGGGCATCAGCCGCGAGGGCGGCCTGATCGACATGGGCGTGGAGCACGGCTTCATCCGGAAGTCCGGCGCCTGGTACACCTACGAGGGCGACCAGCTCGGCCAGGGCAAGGAGAACGCCCGCAACTTCCTGCGCGACAACCCGCAGCTGGCCGACGAGATCGAAGCCAAGATCAAGGGCAAGCTCGGCATCGGCCCGAAGCCGGCCGAGGGCGAGGGCGACGCCCCCGCGGTGGAGATCCCGGCCGCGGCCGCCCCCGCCAAGGCGGCCGCCAAGAAGACGGCGGCCGCCGCCAAGGGCTGAACCGTTGACACACCGGCATGACGCCGACCACCCGGCACCAGGCCCGTCCGAGGACGAGCCCGGTGCGGGCGTATGGGCGGACGAACAGAACGACGCATCCGGCCCGCCGGACTGGTTCGCGGCGGTCGCGGAGGACGACGATCCTTCCGGCCCGCCCGACTGGTTCGCGGCGGTGGCCGAAGAGCCGCCTGCGGCGGGAGATCCGCCTTCGGGCGAGTCGCCTGCGGTGGGGGAGCTGCCCGGGCTGATGCGGGCGTCCGAGCTGGCCGGGGGGCGGCGTCGGCGGCGCAGCGCGCTGGGTGAACTGCCGGTCGCGGCACCGGCGGAGGAGCGGCCGCGGCCGAAGCGGCGGGCGAAGTCCGAGCGTTCGACGGATTTGGAGCGCCCGGAGCGTTCGGAGCGTCCGGCGGGCGAGGCGGGCGCGCGGGGGAAACGGCGTGGGCAGGGGGCTGCCGCCGAGCAGGGGGATCCGGCGGAGCGGGCCCGGGACATCTGCCTGCGACTGCTCACCGGGGCCGCCAAGTCCCGCAAGCAGCTGGCCGATGCGCTGCGCCGCAAGGAGATCCCGGACGAGGTCGCGGAGCAGGTGCTGTCCCGGCTGGAGGAGGTCGGGCTGATCGACGACGCCGCCTTCGCCGAGGCGTGGGTGGAGTCCCGGCACGCGGTGCGCGGACTGTCCCGGCGGGCGCTGGCCCAGGAGTTGCGCACCAAGGGCGTCACCGGCGAGACCGCGGAGCAGGCACTGCTGCAGGTCGATGCCGAGGACGAGTCGGAGGCCGCCCGGGCGCTGGTGGCACGGAAGTTGCGCTCCACCGCCGGGCTGGACCGGGAGGTGCGGATGCGCCGGCTGGTCGGGGTGCTGGCCCGGCGCGGCTACTCGGAGGGCCTGGCGTACCGGGTGGTCCGGGAGGCGCTGGACGCGGAGCCGGCGGAGGAGGGCGAGGACTGGTAGCACGGAGTCTCGGCCGGTGCCGTTCGGCGCTGTCCGGCGCTGTTCGGCGGGAGGACATGATGACTGCTGATCAGATCATCGGAGCCAATTCTCGATCGCATCTTGACCGTTTCGTAACCTCGGCCTAGCCTCGCACTCAGTGGCTGGACGATCGCGGAGGTCATCTCAGCGGCCGCGCGCAGGACGGAGAGTGGCCGGATGGGGATCGCTCAGGACACCGGAACCGGGTCCTCCCTGCTGCTGGTTGCGGGCCTACTGATCGTCGCGCTCGGCCTGGTGCTGGCCGTCGGCTTCCGGATGCTCCGGCAACGCCGCGCCGAACTCGACCGCCGCGAGGAGCGGTTGACCGCCGAACTCCACCGCCTGCACCAGCACGAGGACGAACTCGCCACCCGCGCCACCGAGTCCGAGCGGGTGCGCGGCGAACTCGCCGAACGGGACACCGAAAGCCGGCTGCTGCTGGAACGCACCGCGGGGCTGACGTCCGCCCAGGCCCGTGACGAAGTGGTCCGCGGCGCCGAGGCCGAGGCCCGCCGGGAAGCCGCGCTGACCGTCCGGGAGATCGAACGGCAGGCCGTCGTCGAGGGCGAGGGCCGGGCCCGCGAGATCATCGCCTCGTCCGTCCAGCGGCTGGCCGCCGAACACACCGCCGAGACCGTGGTCACCACGCTCCGGCTGCCCAGCGAGGACATGAAGGGCCGGGTGATCGGCCGGGAAGGCCGCAACATCCGGGCCTTCGAAGCCGTCACCGGCGTCAACCTGATCGTCGACGACACCCCCGGGCTGGTCCAGCTCTCCTGCTTCGACCCCGTCCGGCGGGAGAGCGCCCGGCTCACCTTGGAGTCGCTGCTCACCGACGGGCGGATCCACCCCGCGCGGATCGAGGAGACGCACGAGCGCAGCCGCAGCGAGGTCGAACGGCTGTGCGTCCGGGCCGGGGAGGACGCGCTGCTCACCGTCGGTATCGGCACCGTCGGCGAGATGGCGCCCGAACTGGTGCGCACCCTCGGGACGTTGCGGTACCGCACCTCCTACGGGCAGAACGTGCTCGGGCACCTGGTGGAGTCCGCGCACCTGGCCGGGATGATGGCCGCCGAACTCGGCGTCGACCCCGAGCCCGTACGGCGGGCGGCGCTGCTGCACGACATCGGCAAGGCACTCAGCCACGAGATGGCCGGCAGCCACGCCCTGATCGGCGCGGAATTCGCCCGGCGGCACGGGGAATCGGCGGAGGTCGTCCACGCGATAGCGGCCCACCACGGCGAGGTCGAGGCGAAAACCGTCGAGGCGGTGCTCACCCAGGCCGCGGACGCCTGCTCGGCCGGGCGTCCCGGCGCGCGGAAGGAGTCGGTGGAGGCGTACGTCCGGCGGCTGGAGCGGCTGGAGGAGATCGCCCGGGCGCACGACGGCGTCACCAAGGTCTACGCGATGCAGGCCGGGCGGGAAGTCCGGGTGATGGTGCAGCCGGAGAAGGTGGACGACGTGCGCGCTCAGGAGATCGCGCGGGACGTGGCTCGGCAGGTGCGGGAGGAACTGACGTACCCGGGGCAGATTCGGATCACGGTGGTGCGAGAGTCGCGCGCGACGGAGTTTGCGCGGTAGGCGTGACCGGTAGGGCGCGCCCGCGTGCAAGTCATTGTCCTGCGTTGCGACCTCACGGTTGAGCGTCTTCCGCTTCGCGCAGTTCCCCGCGCCCCTGGTGGTGCTCGCCCTGGTGGTGCTCGCCCTGGTGGTGCTCGCCCTGGAAGGGCGCCGTGAGGGTGTGGAGGGTTTCGGGGTGGAGGCCGGGGGTGGTGCCGAGGAGGTGGCCGTCGGGGCGGATGAGGAGGACGGTGTGGGGGGTGGCGCCCGGGTAGGCGTCGGTGACCAGGACCTCGGTGGGGACGGGCAGGGCGTCGGCCAGTTCGGTGAGGCGGGGCATCAGCCCGGTGCCGAGCCAGTGTTCGGCGGACCACACGGTGGTGCCGGGGGCGACCAGGAGGAGCAGGAACGCGGTGCCGAGGCGGGCCCGGAGGGTGTCGGCGGTGCCGTCGGCGGTGACCACCGGCAGGTCGGGGACCTGGACGCCGGGGGCGGTCGGGGCGAGCTGTTCGGTGAGTGAGGTGCCGCGGCCGGTGCCGCGCTGCTCGGGGAGGCGGACGGCGACGCCGGAGGGTGTCGCCGGGTAGGCGGGGGCGCCGCCGAAGCGGCCGGTGCCGAGCTGGCCGTCGGCGAGCAGCGGAGCGTTCTTGCGGAAGGAGCCGGAGATCAGCGCGCGCCGGGTCTGGGCCCAGCCGCGCAGCGGGCGGAGCAGCGGCATGGTCTGGTCGACGGCGCGCAGGCGGGCGCCGACCGCGCCGCGGCGTTCGGTCTCGTAGCCGTCGAGCAGGGCGCTGTCGGCGGGGGAGCCGCCGGGTGGCAGGTGCCAGGCGAGGGCGAGCCGCCAGGCGAGGTTGTCGGCGTCGCGCAGGCCGTCGGCGAGGTTCTGCATGCCGAGCGCGCCGTGCAGGTGGGCGGCGTCGCCGGCCAGGAAGCAGCGGCCGGTGCGGAAGCGGCCGGCCAGGCGCTGCTGGTAGGTGTGGTCGGCGGCGGCGAGCAGTTGGTGCGGGGGGAGTTCGCCGCACCAGCCGGTGAGCGCGGAGGTGACCCGGGTGACCAGGGTGTCGCCGGTGACGATGCCCGGCCAGGTGGCGTGCGGGTCGACGGGTTCGGTGGGCTGGGGCCGGCCGGGGGGCAGCCGCCAGTCGAGTCGCCACACGCCGTCGGGCAGCGGGCGGGCGGAGGCTTCGCGGTCGCCGCGCCACGGGGGCTCGCGGTGCAGCCGGGCCTCGCCGGGGAAGGGCAGGTCGACGCGGACGGTGGCGACGGCGTGCCGGTCGACGGCGGGACGGCCGGGGAAGCGGACCTTGAGGAGTTTGCGGACGGTGGAGCGGGCACCGTCGCAGCCGACCAGGTGGCTGCCGCGCCAACTGGTCTCGCCGTCGGCGGAGGTGGTGCGGACCGTCACGCCGTCGCGGTCCTGGGCGAGTTCGACCACCCGGTGCCGCGGGAGGAGGCGGATCAGCGGGGTGGCCGTGGCGGCGTCGCGCAGGCCGCGCTGGAGGCGGTGCTGGGCGAGGTGCAGGACCGGCTCGTCGTCCAGCGGCAGCCGCAGTACCTCGGCGCGGCGGCGCCAGACGGTGAAGGCGTCCCAGCGGGCGGCGTCGGAGCCGACCCGGGTGTAGCCGATGCGGGCGAGGAAGGCGGCGGTGTCGGAGCCGAGGACGACGGTGCGGGGGCTCTCGGGGCAGACGCCGGTGCCCTCGTCGAGGACCACGCTGGGAACTTCGCTGCGGGCCAGGGCGAGGGCGAGGGCGAGACCGACCGGCCCGGCCCCGACGATGATCACTGGATCCATGTCGGGGCCTTCTGGCCGGCGGTGCCGGCGGCCGTTTCGTCAGCTGCCGGGTGGGAGGTCCCAGGTGGTGTCACGAAGAGCAATGCAACAGATCACCTGGGTGTCCGTCAAGCAGCGGTTGTGCTGCGGCGGCTCGCGCCGCGGCGGCCGCGGGACTCGATCCACCGGGCGAGGGCGGTGAGGGCGAGGCACATCGCGATGTAGATCGGGGTGCCGATCAGGACCACCGGGATGTACGGGTAGCCGTCCGAGTTGGAGGCGATGAGCTTCATCTGCCACAGCAGCTCGGGGTAGGTGATGATGTAGCCGAGCGAGGTGTCCTTGAGGGTGACCACCAGCTGACCGATGATCGCCGGGAGCATCGAGCGGACGGCCTGCGGCACCAGCACGATGCCCATCACCTGGGTCTTGCGCAGGCCCAGGGCGTAGGCCGCCTCGGCCTGGCCGCGGGGGACGGCGTTGATGCCGGAGCGGATGATCTCCGCCTGCACGGCCCCGTTGTAGAGGGTCAGACCGATCACCAGCGCCCACATCGGCTGGGCGCCGAACGCCGCGCGGTACAGCGCGAAGATCATGATGACCAGCGGCATGGCCCGGAAGAACTGGACCACCACATTGCTGGCGACGCGCACCGGGAAGTGGTCGGAGAGCCGGCCGGCGGCGAGCAGCGAGCCGAGGACCAGCGAGCCGACCGCGGCCAGGCCGAAGGCCTCCAGGGTGGACAGCGCGCCGTCGAGGATGCGCTGCTGGACGGCCGTGTACTCGAACGGCGACCAGAGCACGGCGTCGAACTGCCCGGCGTCGGAGAGACGGACGACGATGTACCAGATCAGGCCGGCGATGCCGGCCAGGCCGAGCAGACCGAGGATCAGGTTGCGGACCCGGGCTCGGGGGCCGGGGACGTCGTACAGGACGGAGGCGGCGCGGGTGCTCATCGGGCCACCGCCACGCGACGCTCCAGGGTGGAGAACACGGCGTTGATGCTGAAGCTGATCGCCAGGTAGGCGAGCGCGATCCAGAAGAAGATGGCGAAGATGTCGTATGCCTCCTCGGACAGGACCTTCTGGAAGCTGAACAGCTCAGGCACGTTGAAGGCGCCGGCGATGGCCGAGTTGCGGGGCAGGGCGATGAACACCGAACCCATCGGGGCGATCACCGAGCGGGCCGCCTGCGGCAGCACCACCAGCCGGAGGGTCTGGCCGAAGCCCATGCCGAGCGAGCGGGCCGCCTCGGCCTGGCCGATCGGCACGGTGTTGATGCCGGCCCGCAGCACCTCGCAGACGAAGCTGCCGGTGTAGGCGCTGAGCGCGATCACCGCGAGCGTGAAGCTGCTGAAGTGCACGTCCAGCGGCGGCAGGACGAAGGTCACCGCGAAGAACAGCAGGGTCAGCGGGGTGTTGCGGAAGATCGTCACCCAGGCGGTGCCGAATATTCGGAGCACCGGGACGGGCGAGACCCGGAAGGCCGCCAGCACGACGCCCAGTATCAGGGCGAAGAGGGCGCTGAGCGCGCTCAGTTCGATCGTCCGCAGGAAACCCTCGGCGAATGCCGAGAAGTTTCCGTTCTCGAAGATCAATCCCATGCCGGCGGCCCTCCTTTCTCAGTAGTTGGGTCTGACCGGACGTCAGCCGGCGATCGGGTCCAGGGCCGGGATGGCCGGCGCGGCGGAGCCGGACAGGCCGAGGGTGGCGTCGTACGCCTTCTTCCAGTCGCCGTTGTCCTCGTGCGCCTTCAGGGCGTCGTTGATCGCCTTCTGCAGCACCGCGTCGCCCTTGTTCAGGCCGACGCCGTAGCGCTCCTCGGAGAAGGGGGTGCCGACGACCTTGAGCTTGCCCTGGTTCTTCGCGGCGTAGCCCTTGAGGATCGAGTCGTCGGTGGTGACCGCGTCGACCTCCTTGGTCAGCAGCTTCTCCACGCAGAGCGAGTAGTTGTCGAACTGGACGACCTTGGCCTCGTACTTCTGGATGTTGGTGATCGAGGTCGAACCGGTGGCGGTGCAGACCGACTTGCCCTTGGTGGACTCGGCGCCGGTGATCTCGGTGTTGTCCTTGTTCACCAGCAGCGACTGGCCGGCGATGTAGTACGGGCCGCCGAACGCGACACCCTTGTCCTTGCGGGTCTGGGTGATCGAGTAGGTGCCGACGTAGTAGTCGACCTGGCCGCCGGTGATCGCGGTCTCACGGTTGGCGGAGGCGATGGTGGAGAACTCGATCTGGTCGGCCGAGAAGCCGAGGTCGGCGGCGATCATCTTGGCGACCTCGATGTCGAAGCCGCTGCGCTTGGTGGTCTGGACGTCCTCGAAGCCGAGGAACGGCTGGTCGGCCTTGGCGCCGATCTTCAGCTTGCCGCGCTTCTTGGCCTCGGTCCACGCCGGCGAACCGTCCAGCTTGGCGTCGGTCTTGACGGTGTAGGTCGGCAGCTGCGGGGCGGCCGAGCCGTTGGGGGCGGCGGTGTCGCTCGGGGAGCCGTCCTTGCCGCAGGCGGCGACTGCCGTCAGGGCGAGAACGGACAGGGCGGCGGCAACAGTGCGACGGGCCTTCATGCGGTCGTTCTTCTCCTCGGGTGGGGGCCACGGCAGGCTCCGGGCCACTGCGAACTGACGATTACTGACGCTTGATCGACTGCGGGACTCAGTGCTGCAGGATCTTGGACAGGAAATCCTTGGCACGGTCGGAGCGCGGCGCGGTGAAGAAGGCGTCGGGGGTGTTCTCCTCGACGATCCGGCCGTCCGCCATGAACAGCACGCGGTTGGCCGCGGAGCGGGCGAAGCCCATCTCGTGGGTGACCACGACCATGGTCATGCCCCGCGCGGCGAGCGAACGCATCACCTCGAGCACCTCGTTGACCATCTCCGGGTCGAGGGCGGAGGTCGGCTCGTCGAAGAGCATCACCTTCGGGTTCATCGCCAGCGCGCGGGCGATCGCCACGCGCTGCTGCTGGCCGCCGGACAGCTGCGACGGGTACTTGTCGGCCTGGGCGCCGACGCCCACCCGCTCCAGCAGCTCCCGGGCCGTCTTCTCGGCCTCGGCCCTGGCGACCTTGCCCACCTTCACCTGGGCGAGCACCACGTTCTCCAGCACGGTCTTGTGCGAGAACAGGTTGAAGGACTGGAACACCATGCCCACCTGGGCACGCAGCCGGGCCAGTTCGCGGCCCTCGGCCGGCAGCGGCTTGCCGTCGACCTCGATCGTCCCGGAGTCGATGGTCTCCAGCCGGTTGATGGTGCGGCACAGCGTCGACTTGCCGGAGCCGGACGGGCCGATCAGCACCACGACCTCACCCTGGGCGATCTCCAGGTCGATGTCCTGCAGCACGTGCAGGGCGCCGTAGTGCTTGTTCACCCCGCGCAGGGCCACCAACGGCGCGGTTTCGCGCAGCTCGACACTGTTCTCGGTCATCGCCGTCCGCTCCCTCGTCCTCCGAACCCGGGGCCAACTCGCTTGGTCCGCAGAGCCGGTGATGGTCCGTCTGATGTTCGGGGGGGCCGGAGCCGGCGGAGCTCTCGGCCCCCCGAACGGGGCGACTTTAGGCAGGTACACGACGTCCAGTCAGCCGATCTGAGCTGAACTTGAGGATCACGGTTCGGCTACGCCGGGTAGTCACGGCACGCCGAATACCGGAGCTGTAACGGACCGGCCGATGCGGTTGACCTGGTGACGCCGGATGGGAGTGGATGCCAGGATGGCCCGGTTCCACATCGGACCGAGCCATGCCGCCCGACTGCCGACGGCGGCCCGCACGCACACCGGCGAACACCGCAGGAAGGAGCCCGATGCGCCTGCTCCTGGTCGAGGACGACGACCGCGTCGCCGCCGCTCTGGTCGCGGTGCTGGGCCGGCACGGCTTCCAGGTCCGGCACGCCCGCAGTGGCCACGAAGCGCTGGACGCGCTCGTCCCGGACGGCAGCGAGCCCTACCGGGTGGTGCTGCTCGACCTCGGACTGCCCGACCGCGACGGCTTCGAGGTGTGCAGCCGGATCCGGGCCGGCAGCGGCGTCCCGGTCATCATGGTGACCGCCCGCGCCGACATCCGCTCCCGCATCCACGGACTCAACCTCGGCGCCGACGACTACGTGGTCAAGCCGTACGACATGGGCGAACTGCTCGCCCGCATCCACGCGGTGGCCCGCCGCGGCACCCCCAAGGGCGCCGAGGAGAGCGGCCCCGAGTTCGACGGCCCGCTGGCCTCCCGCGGCGTCGAGATCGACCGCGAACGCCGCCGGGTCAGCGTCAACGGACGCGACGTGCCGCTCACCCGCAAGGAGTTCGACCTGCTGGCGCTGCTCGCCCAGAGCCCCGGCGTGGTCTACCGCCGCGAGCAGATCTTCAGCGAGGTCTGGCGCTCCGGCTGGGAGGGCAACGGCCGCACCCTGGAAGTCCACATCGGCTCACTGCGCACCAAACTCGGCCTGCCCGGCCTGGTCGAGGCCGTCCGCGGCGTCGGCTACCGGCTCATCCCCGACGACCCCGAGGGTCCGGCCGGGCCCGCCGGCGACACCGCGGAGCGCTGACCACCCGTGCGCAACCGCCTGCTCGGCATCCTGATCGCCCTGATGGCCTGCGTGCTGGCCGCCCTCGGAGCGCCGCTGGCCTACTTGATCGCCTCGTCCGAGCAGTCCAAGGTCGTCGTCGACCGGATCGACGACGCCGCCAGGTTCGCCCAGGACCTGCCCACCCAGGGCGGCGCCAGCACCAGCGCCGTCAAGGGCGACCCGCAGCCCGTCCCCGGCGACGACGGCCGGCGGCACGCCCTGACCAGCGAAGCCGCCCGCTACCGCGAGCTGTACGGCGCCCGGATCGGCGTCTTCCAGCGCGACGGCAGCGCCGTCGCCGTCGCCCCCGGCGACTGGCACGCCCCCGAGGACGGCCCCGGCGCCCAGGCCTACCGGGAGGCGCTGGCCGGCCGGCGCAGCCACAACCCGCCCCAGGTGTGGCCGTGGACCACCGACCGCACCCTCACCGTCGCACTGCCCGTGGTCCGCGACGGCGACGTGGTCGCCGTGGTGCTCACCGAATCGCCCACCGGCCCGCTGCGCGCCCGGATCCTGCACCGCTGGCTGGTGCTGGCCGGCGGCGAGGCGCTCGCCATGATCGTCGCCATCCTGCTCGCCATGCGCCTCACCGGCTGGGTGCTGCGCCCCGTCCGCACCCTCGACCGGGCCACCCACGACATCGCCACCGGACGGCTCGGCGCCCGGGTCGCCCCCAGCGGCGGACCTCCCGAACTGCGCCGCCTGGCCCGCTCGTTCAACGACATGGCCGACCACGTGGTGCTCGCCATCGACCAGCAGCGGGCCTTCGTCGCCGACGCCTCCCACCAGCTGCGCAACCCGCTGGCCGCACTGCTGCTCCGGGTCGAACTGATCGGACTCGACCTCCCCGAAGGCAGCGAGGAGGAACTCGCCGCCGTCCGCGAGGAGGGCGCCCGGCTCGCCCGCGTCCTCGACGACCTGCTCGGACTCGCCACCGCCGAAGGCTCCCGGCCCGAACCCGAACCCGTCGACCTGGCCGAACTGGTCTGCACCCGGACCGACGCCTGGCAGCCGCTCGCCGACCGGCGCCAGGTTCGGCTCCAGTGGCAGGGACCGCCGATGGCGCACGCCTGGGCCGACCCGATCGGCTTCGGCAGCGCGCTGGACGCCGTCCTCGACAACGCGCTCAAGTTCTCCCCCGTCGGCAGCACCGTCCGGGTCGGCCTGACCATCACCAAGGACGAGGTCACCGCCACCGTCACCGACGCCGGACCCGGCCTCACCGAGGAGGAACTCGCCCGGATCGGCGACCGGTTCTGGCGCTCCTCCCGGCACCAGAACGTCGACGGCTCCGGCCTCGGCCTCTCCATCGCCCGCACCCTGCTGCTGGCCGGCGGCGGCAGCCTCGGCTTCGCGACCGCCGAACCGAACGGGCTGAGCGTGCTGCTCACCGTGCCGCGCCGGAAGTGGAACTGACGTCAGGGTTTGACCGACTGGTAGTAGCGCTTCGCGCCCTCGTGCAGCGGCAGCGGATCGGTGTACACCGCGGTGCGGAGGTCCACCAGCTGCGCCGCGTGCACCTCGCCGCCGATCCGGTCCCGGCTGTCGATCACCACCCGGGTCAGCGCCTCCACCAGTGCCGGGTCCATGCTCGCCCGGGTCACCAGCAGGTTCGGCACCGCCACCGTCGGCACCGGCGTGTGCGGTGGCCCCGCCAGCGGGTAGGCGTCCGCAGGGATGGTCGCCGCCCGGTACGCGTCCATCCCGCCGCCCTCCAACTTGTGCAGCGGATCCGACAGTTCGCCCAGCGGCACGATCCGGATCGAGGTGTGCTCCGAGAGGTCGGTCAGCGCCGCCGTCGGTAGGCCGCCCGACCAGAAGAACGCGTCCAGCTGCTTCGCCTGCAACGCGTCCGCCGCGTCGCCCACCCCCAGCTTCTTCGGCTGGATGTCCGTGCCCGGGTTCAGGTGCGCCGCCTCCAGCAGCCGCTTGGTCACCAGGTTCACGCCCGACCCGTCCTGGCCCACCCCCACCCGCAGCCCGCGCAGGTCCGACACCGTCTTCACCTGCGAATCCGCCGGCACCACCAGCTGCATGTAGTCGTCGTACAGCCGGGCGATCGCCCGCAGGTCCGGCTTCGGCCGGTCCTGGTCCTTCAGGAAGCTGGCCACCGCGTCCGCCGTGGCGATCGCGAAGTCGTCCTGGCCCGACACCAACCGCTTCAGGTTGTCCAACGAGCCCTCGGAGTTGTCCAGCCGGACCTTCACCCCCGGCATCGCCGACCGCATCGAGTCCTTCAGCAGCACCCCGTACCGGTCGTACACCCCGCGCGGAACCCCGGTCGCGAACGCCGCCTCCCCACGCAGCCCCGACCCCGTCCGCGCCGAGGACACCCACCACCCACTCGCACCGGCCACCACCAGCAGCAACACCGCCAGCACGCGCACCAGCGGACTGCGCACCGCGGAACGCAGCACGGCACCGGTGGTTCTGGGCGGATCGGTCGAAGCAGCCATGCAGGGATACTGCCAGCCGGGACCGCCCGGCGGGAGGCCCCTTCCGCTGCCCGTACCCTTGCTCTGTGGGTATGGAGGAGAGCTTGCGAACTTACAAGGTCGTCACGTACGGCTGCCAGATGAACGTCCACGACTCCGAGCGCCTGTCCGGGCTGCTGGAGGAGGCCGGGTACGCCAAGGCCGCCGACGACGGCGAACCCGACCTGGTGGTCTTCAACACCTGCGCGGTCCGCGAGAACGCCGACAACAAGCTGTACGGCAACCTCGGCCGGCTCGCCCCCGCCAAGCAGGCCAACCGCGGCATGCAGATCGCCGTCGGCGGCTGCCTCGCCCAGAAGGACCGCGAGACCATCGTCCGCAAGGCCCCCTGGGTCGACGTGGTCTTCGGCACCCACAACATCGGCCACCTGCCCGCCCTGCTCGAACGCGCCGCGATCGAGCGGACCGCGCAGGTCGAGATCCTCGACTCGCTGGAGACCTTCCCCTCCACCCTGCCCACCCGGCGCGAGTCCGCGTACGCGGCCTGGGTCGCCATCTCGGTCGGCTGCAACAACACCTGCACCTTCTGCATCGTCCCCGCCCTGCGCGGCAAGGAGGAGGACCGCCGGCCCGGCGACATCCTCGCCGAGGTCGAGGCGCTGGTCGCCGAGGGCGTCGTCGAGGTCACCCTGCTCGGCCAGAACGTCAACGCCTACGGCTCCGACCTCGGCGACCGGCAGGCGTTCTCCAAGCTGCTGCGGGCGTGCGGGGAGATCGACGGCCTGGAGCGGGTCCGCTTCACCTCGCCGCACCCGAAGGACTTCACCGACGACGTGATCGCCGCGATGGCCGAGACGCCGAACGTGATGCACCAGCTGCACATGCCGCTCCAGTCCGGCTCCGACACCGTGCTGCGCGCGATGCGACGCTCCTACCGGCAGGAACGCTTCCTCGGCATCATCGAGAAGGTGCGCGCCGCGATGCCCGACGCCGCGATCTCCACCGACATCATCGTGGGCTTCCCCGGCGAGACCGACGAGGACTTCGAGCAGACCCTGCACGTCGTCCGGGAGGCCCGGTTCGCCAACGCGTTCACCTTCCAGTACTCCAAGCGCCCGGGGACGCCGGCCGCCGAGATGGAGAACCAGATCCCCAAGGCCGTGGTGCAGGAGCGCTACGACCGGCTGATCGCCCTCCAGGAGGAGATCTCCTGGGAGGAGAACAAGAAGCAGGTCGGCCGCAAGCTGGAGATCCTGGTAGCCGAGGGCGAAGGCAAGAAGGACGATCGGACGGACCGCCTCTCCGGCCGCGCGCCCGATAACCGGCTCGTGCACTTCACCCGCCCCGAGGGGGGCGTGCGCCCCGGCGACGTGGTGACCGTCGAGATCACCTACGCCGCCCCGCACCACCTCCTCGCGGAGGGCCCCGCGCTCGGCGTGCGCCGCACCCGGGCGGGGGACGCGTGGGAGAAGCGACAGGCTGCGCCCGCGAAGGCGGCCGGTGTGATGTTGGGCCTCCCGTCGATCGGCGTTCCGGCTCCGCTGCCGGCTGCGCCGGGCGGCTGCGGGTGAACTGACAGGGGGATGCACGACCTGGCGCGCGGGGAACTGCGCGAGCAAGGAGTGAACGCCAGCTAGGTCGCGATCAAGTGCAGGTCATTGTCCTGCGTCGCGATCTTGCGGTGGGGTGCCTCCCGCTTCGCGCAGTTCCCCGCGCCCCTGGTTTCGCACCCGCACCGTAGAGTGATCCGCATGCTTGTTGCCGCCGCCGTGTGCCCGTGTCCGCCGTTGCTCGTGCCCGAGGTCGCGGTGGGGGCCGCGGGGGAGGCGGAGGCGTTGCGGGGGGCGTGCCTGGACGCGGTGCGGGGGCTCGCGGATGTCGAGCTGGTCGTCGTGGTGGGGACGGGCGACAAGGCCGGGGTGTGGACCGAGGGCGGGGCGGGGTCGTTCCGTCGGTACGGGGTGCCGAAGGCCGTGAAGCTGCCGCTGGGCGGGGTGGACGGCCCGGAGCTTTCGCCGGCGTTGACGGTGGGGGCGTGGCTGCTGGAGGAGGCGGGCGTCCAGGTGCCGACGCATGCCGTCGCGGTGCGGCCGGACACGGCCGCCGAGCGGTTGTTGGGGCTGGGCCGGGGGCTGGCCGAACTCGCTGATCGGGTGGGTCTGTTGGTGCTGGGTGACGGCAGTGCCCGGCGTTCGGTGAAGGCTCCGGGGTATCTGGACGAGCGGGCCGAGGGCTACGACGGGGCGGTGGCGGCGGCGCTGGCCGCGGCGGACGTGGCGGCGCTGGCCGCGCTGGACGCGGAGCTCTCGGCGGAGCTGCTCGCGGAGGGCCGGGCGCCCTGGCAGGTGCTGGCGGGCGCGGCGGAGGGCGCGTCGCTCGGCGGCGAGCTGCGGTACGAGGACGCTCCGTACGGTGTCGGCTACCTGGTGGCCTCCTGGCGCTGATCGCCAGCAGGCCACCGGGGCGCGAGGTTTCAGTCGTCCTTGGGCTTCGCCGCGAAGTCGTCGCGGGCGTGCTTGGCGGCCGAGGTGCTCTTCTCGATCTTTTCGCTGTACTTGTGCTTGGTGGCCTTGTCGATGGTCTCGCCGGCCTTGTCCACCATGTTGTCGATCTTGTCGCCGTGCTTTCCGGCCAGCTCACTGGCCTTGTCCTTGAGTTCCTCGGCCTTGCCCTTGAGGTTGTCCATCAGACCCATGGGGCGTTCCTCGCTTTTCGTGTCAGATCGGTCCAGGCATAGCTGATCTTCCCCGGTCAACGAGGCCGCGACACGAGAGGTGCCCGGGTTTTGCGAGACTGGTGGGGTGAGCGGTTCCTCCTCTTCTTCTTATGTACGTCCGCGCCGGGTGGTGTCGGTGGTCGGTTCGACGGCGGCCGGCAAGTCCGATCTGGCGGTGGCGATCGCCCGTGAGCTCGGCGGGGAGGTGGTGAACACCGACTCGATGCAGTTGTACAAGGGCATGGACATCGGCACCGCCAAGCTGCCCGAGGACGAGCGCGGCGGTGTTCCGCACCATCTGATGGACATCTGGGAGGTCACCGAGACCGCCTCGGTGGCCGAGTACCAGCGTCTCGCCCGGGCCGAGATGGACCGGCTGCTGGCGGCCGGCCGGGTGCCGGTGCTGGTGGGCGGTTCGGGCCTGTACGTGCGGGCGGCGATCGACGAGATGGAGTTCCCCGGTACGGACCCCGAGGTGCGGGCCCGGCTGGAGGAGGAGCTGGAGCGGGTCGGGCCGGGCGTCCTGCACCGGCGGCTGGCCGGGCTGGACCCGGCGGCCGCGGAGGCGATCCTGACCAGCAACGGGCGGCGGATCGTCCGGGCGCTGGAGGTCATCGAGATCACCGGGCAGCCGTTCACCGCGAACCTGCCGACGCAGCGCGCGGTGTACGAGGCGGTGCAGATCGGTGTGCAGGTGCCGCGGCCGGAGCTGGACCGGCGGATCGAGCTGCGGGTCGACCGGATGTGGGAGGCCGGCCTGCTGGACGAGGTGCGGGCGCTGGAGCGGGTCGGGCTGCGCGAGGGGCTGACCGCGAGCCGGGCGCTGGGCTACCAGCAGGTGCTGGCGTTCTTCGCCGGCGAGTGCACCGAGGACGAGGCGCGGGCGGAGACGGTGCGGGCCACCCGGCGGTTCGCAAGGCGTCAGGAGTCGTGGTTCCGGCGGGACGACCGGATCCACTGGCTGGACCGTCCGGAGGGCGCCGATCCGGTCGAACTCCTGGGCCGCGCAATGGAACTGATTGATCGCCCGGAACGCCCCGGCGACACCGGCTGACCGGCGGATTTCGGCTGCCCAGGGGCGTGATCAGGCCAGTCGCCCGGGCAGTTGCACCGGCAGACGCAGGTGCAGGAGGTACCGGCGGTCACGGCCGGATCACGTCCTGGCATCGGATCACCCGATCACCCCGTGGGACGCCCTGTCCGGGTCTTGCCGCGTGCCATCATCGGTAGCACCGAGGCCCGGCACGCGGGCCGGCCTCACCGCCCGCGAGCTCCGGAGTTCGCGTCGAGCCGTCAGGGGAGGCCGCGTGTCAACGGGTACCGGCCCCGAAACCGATGAGCTGCTGGGCGACGTGTCCGACGGTTCCGAGACGCTGCCCGAACTGGCCGTCCCGACCACCTCGTACGCGGTGGCGCTTCCCGCGATCGACGACCTGGCCACCGCGCCGGGCGTGGTGCACGTGCGGGACATCCGGCCGCGCCGCCGGCTGCGCTGGTGGCAGATCCTGCCGATCGCCGGAACGGTGATGTTCGGCTCGCTGATGTTCGCCTTCCCGCTGGCCTTCGGCAGCGAGGGCGCGACCGCGATGATTGGGATGCTCGGCCTGCTGATCACCGCCGCCTCGGTCGGCTGGGGTGCGATGGCCGCCCGCCGGGCCGGTTACAAGTGGCCGGGCGTGCCGCGCCGGGGCTCCTCGGAGCGGGCCGGCTGGAAGGCCATCGTGGTCTACACCCTGCTGGTGGCCGTCGCCCTGGCGCTGGCCGTCTGGCGGGTCGTCCACCTGCGCGGTTAGCTCTTCGCGGCCGTTACCATCGGCGGTGTGAGCGAGCGCAGCGGAATCAGCGGAACGGCCTTCCTCAAGGGGCACGGCACCCAGAACGACTTCGTGATCGTCCCCGACCCGGACGGTGAGCTGGAGCTGTCGGCGGCCACCGTCGCCGCCCTGTGCGACCGGCGGGCCGGGATCGGCGCGGACGGCGTGCTGCGGGTGGTGCGCTCGGCGGCCGAGCCGGTGGCGGCGGGGATGGCCGGGCAGGCCGAGTGGTTCATGGACTACCGCAACGCGGACGGTTCGATCGCCGAGATGTGCGGCAACGGGGTGCGGGTGTTCGCCCGCTACCTGGTGCACGCCGGGCACGCGAAGCCGGGCGAGCTGGCGGTCGCCACCCGGGCCGGGGTGAAGCAGGTGCGGATCGCCGAGGACGCCGCCGACGGCACCCCGGGCGAGATCACCGTGGGCATGGGCCGCGCGGTGCTGCCCGGCCCGGACGACATCACCGTCACCGTCGACGGCCGCAGCTGGCCCGCGCTGAACGTCAACATGGGCAATCCGCACGCCGTCGCGTTCGTCGAGGACCTCGCGTACGCCGGGCGCCTGTACGACGCGCCGGCCACCGCGCCCCAGGGCGTGTACCCCCAGGGCGTGAACGTGGAGTTCGTGGTGGACCGCGGCGAGCGGCACGTGGCGATGCGGGTGCACGAGCGCGGCTCCGGCGAGACCCGCTCCTGCGGGACGGGCGCCTGCGCCGTCGCGGTGGCCGCGATCCGCCGCGCGGGACTGGACCCGGCGGACACCGGACGGGCCGTCAGCTGGACGGTCGACCTGCCCGGCGGGCGGCTGGTGATCGAGGAGTTCCCCGACGGCCGGATCGAGATGACCGGCCCCGCCGTGATCGTCGCCGAGGGCGTTTTGGTGTAACGGCAGGTCAGCCGGACGAACCGTCAGCTCCCGCTTCCCACGCCGCTATCCGGCTAATCCCCCCGTTCGGGTGATACCGATGGCAGAGCCGAAGCGGGGGCTCGCCGAACGTGCTGTGCTCGGTAGCATGGACCACCGGGTCGGCCGTCGCTCCGGTGTTGCTGCCGGAGGTGCAGATGACCATCCGCTCCGAGTTGGCGGGCTCGCCGTCCAAGCAGCAGGCGAGCCGCTTCAGCCGTGCGGCGCTCGGCCGGGCCGGCCGGGCGGCGCTGCTCGCCACCGGGCGGACGCCCGTCCCCGACGCCATCGAACCGATCGTGCAGGCGCACCGGGTGCACCACCCGCAGGCCGATCTGGCGCTGCTGGCCCGGGCCTACCGGGTCGCCGAGGAGAGCCACCGCGGGCAGACCCGCAAGAGCGGCGAGCCGTACATCACCCACCCGCTCGCCGTCACCATGATCCTCGCCCAGCTCGGCGCGGACACCACCACGCTGGTCGCCTCGCTCCTGCACGACACCGTCGAGGACACCGAAGTGACGCTCGATCAGGTCGCCGAGGTCTTCGGGCCGGAGATCGCGTACCTGGTGGACGGCGTCACCAAGCTGGAGAA
This sequence comes from Kitasatospora sp. NPDC051984, assembly GCF_044593455.1. NCBI lineage: Bacteria > Bacillati > Actinomycetota > Actinomycetes > Kitasatosporales > Streptomycetaceae > Kitasatospora > Kitasatospora sp. NPDC051984. The sequence continues at coordinate 51,911 of NZ_JBIUCB010000026.1, read as the reverse complement.
GGTCGACTTCGGCGCGGCGGCCGAACCCGAGACCTTCCGCAAGATGCTGGTCGCCACCGGTGACGACGTCCGGGTGATGGTGATCAAACTCGCCGACCGGCTGCACAACATGCGCACCATCCGGCACATGAAGCCGGCCAGCCAGGTGCGGATCGCCAAGGTCACCCGGGACGTGCTGATCCCGCTCGCCGAACGGCTCGGCATCCAGGTGGTGAAGGCGGAGCTGGAGGACATCGTGTTCGCCACCCTGCACCCCGAGGAGTACGCGGACACCGGCGCGGTGGCCGGCGGCTGGGCCGACGGCGTGCTCGCCCCGTTCGCCACCGAACTCGGCCGCCAGCTCGGCGAGGCCGGGATCTCCTCCGCCGTCACCGTCCGCCCCCGGCACCTGGTCTCGCTGCACCGGGTGATGATCAAACGCGGGGCCGGCCCGGACGGCGCGGCGCTGCGGCCCGCCGACTACGGGCGGCTGCTGGTGGTGGTCGAGGAGAACGCCGACTGCTACGCGGTGCTCGGCGAACTGCACACCTGCTGGACGCCGCTGCCCGGCGAGTTCAAGGACTTCGTGGCCGCCCCCAAGTTCAACCTGTACCAGTCGCTGCACACCGCGGTGGCGCTGCCCGGCGGCGAGGTGATCGAGGTCCTGGTGCGCACCCGGCGGATGCACGAGGTCGCCGAGACCGGCGTGGTCGCGCTCGGCGACCCGCGCACCGCCGACCGGCAGGGCGCCGCCGACGACCCCGAGGACCGCACCGACCCCGCCCGCCCCGGCTGGCTGGCCCGGCTGCTGGAGTGGCAGCAGGACACCCCCGACCCGGACGCCTTCTGGTCCGCGCTCACCGCCGACCTGCGCGACGACCGCGAGATCACCGCCGTCACCGAGGACGGCACCACCCTGCACCTGCCCGCCGGCGCCAGCTGTCTGGACGCCGCCTACCTGATCGGCGAGGAGACCGGCCACCGCTGCATCGGCGCCCGGATCAACGGCCGGCTCACCGCGCTCTCCACCGAACTGCGCGACGGCGACGTGCTCGGCCTGCTCACCGCCCCGCCCGGCGAGGACAGCGGCCCCGACCGGGAGTGGCTGGAGTACGTCCGCACCCCCGCCGCCCGGCTCGCCATCGAGCGCCGGCTGGCGGCCGGGCCGCTGCCCGCGCCCGCCGCCGAACGGCCGCCCGCGGCCGGCGCCCCGGTGCCCGCCGCCGCCCCGCCCGCGCCGCCCGCCGCCGCACCCGGCGCGCCCGCCGACGTGCCCGAACTGCCGGGTGCCACCGTCCGGTTGGCACGCTGCTGCACGCCCGTGCCGCCCGACGCGGTGGCCGGCATCGTGCTGAGCGGCGGCGTCGTCGCGGTGCACCGGACCGGCTGTTCGACCGGCACCCGGATGCTGCGCGGCGGCCGCCGGGCGGTCCCGGTCCGCTGGCTGCCCGGCGGCGCCCCGCAGTGGGGCTACCGGGCCACCCTGCACGCCGAGGCGCTGAACCGGCCCCGGCTGCTGGCCGACCTGACCGCCGCGATCTCCGGCGAGGGCGTGTCGATCTTCTCCGCCGACGTCGAGCCGCCCCGCCAGCTGCGGGTGCGGCACAGCTACACCCTGGAACTCGCCGACGCCGCCAAGCTGCCCGCCGTGATGCGGGCGATGCTCCGGGTGTCGGGCGTGTACGACGTGTACCGGCCGGGCGGGCCCGAGGAGCTGCCCGGCCGGGCTCCGGCGCCGGCGGCCGGGACGGAGCGGGCCGTGCCGGGGCCGGTGGCGGAGGCCGTCGTGGCGGCTGGTAAAAGGGATGACTCGGGCACAGCGGGCGTGCGACCATCGTGGGGAATTCACGGCGGTTCCGCCGTGTTGTCCGAGAGCATCACCCGATCAATCCAAGGATGAAATGACCTCCACGTTCGACAGCCGCACCCGATCGAGCGAGTCGGCCAACCGCCTCGCCGACCTCAAGGCGGAAGCCCTGATGGACGAGGACCTCGCGGCGATCGACGAGGGCCTCGGCAACTACGACGGAGAGCAGTACGACCGTTCCGAGCGCGCCGCGCTCCGGCGTGTCGCGGGCCTCTCCACCGAACTGCAGGACGTCACCGAAGTCGAGTACCGCCAGCTCCGCCTGGAGCGTGTGGTGCTCGTCGGCGTGTGGACGGACGGCACGCTCGAGGAGGCGGAGAACTCGATGGCCGAGCTCGCCGCGCTCGCCGAGACGGCCGGCTCCGAAGTCCTGGACGGTGTGATCCAGCGCCGTGACAAGCCCGACGCGGCCACCTACATCGGCTCCGGCAAGGCCAAGGAGCTGCGCGACCTGGTCGCCTCCTCCGGCGCCGACACCGTGGTCTGCGACGGTGAGCTCACGCCCGGTCAGCTGATCCACCTGGAAGACGTGGTGAAGGTCAAGGTCGTCGACCGCACCGCCCTGATCCTGGACATCTTCGCCCAGCACGCCAAGTCCCGTGAGGGCAAGGCACAGGTCTCGCTCGCGCAGATGCAGTACATGCTGCCGCGCCTGCGCGGCTGGGGTGCGTCGCTGTCCCGGCAGATGGGTGGCGGTGGCTCCGGTACCTCGGGCGGCGGTATGGCCACCCGTGGTCCCGGTGAGACCAAGATCGAGACCGACCGTCGGCGGATCCGCGAGAAGATGGCGAAGCTCCGCAAGGAGATCGCCGACATGAAGAAGGGCCGCGACACCAAGCGGCAGGAGCGGCGGCGCCACCAGGTGCCCTCGGTGGCCATCGCCGGGTACACCAACGCCGGCAAGTCCTCGCTGCTCAACCGGCTCACCGGCGCCGGCGTCCTGGTGGAGAACGCGCTGTTCGCCACCCTGGACCCGACGGTCCGCCGGGCGCAGACCCCGAGCGGCCGGCTGTACACGCTGGCCGACACCGTCGGCTTCGTCCGGCACCTGCCGCACCACCTGGTCGAGGCGTTCCGCTCCACCATGGAGGAGGTCGCCGACGCCGACCTCATCCTGCACGTGGTGGACGGCTCCCACCCGGAGCCGGAGACGCAGCTCGCCGCCGTGCGCGAGGTGATCGTCTCGGTCGAGGCACAGAACGTGCCCGAGATCGTGGTGATCAACAAGGCGGACGCGGCCGACCCGGCGGTGCTCCAGCGTCTGCTGCGCCGCGAGCCGCACGCCATCGTGGTCTCGGCCCGCAGCGGCCTGGGCATCGAGGAGCTCCTCACCCTGATCGACGAGGAACTGCCCCGCCCCGCGGTGGAGGTCAAGGTCCTGGTCCCCTACACCCGCGGCGACCTGGTCTCCCGGGTGCACGCGGAGGGCGAGCTGATCAGCGCCGAGCACACGGCGGAAGGCACGCTGCTGCACGCCAAGGTGGCGGCGGTGCTGGCGGCCGAGCTGGAGCGGTACGCGGTCGTCACCGCGTAGTGGTAGCGCACGAACTACGGACGGCCCGCGGTGGGAGTTCCCGCCGCGGGCCGTCCGCGTGCCAGGGCTACTTGGTGTTCTGGATGAAGGCCTCGAACATTCGCTTGGCGTCCGGGCCGAGGTTGGGCCCGGCCATCCAGGTGTCGTCACCGATCGAGTTGTCGGAGAACAGCACCGTCTTGCCGTCGTGCTTGGTGAACCAGCCGCCGCCGGAGGCGCCGCCGGTCAGGTCGCAGCCGATGGCGAGCATCGGCGGGCGGGAGGGGTCGAAGACGAACGGGGTCGGCTTCAGGGGGGAGTCGCAGTGCTCCAACTCCTGGCCGTCGAACGGCGGGTCGTTCGGGTAGCCGTACGAGGACGGCGAAGTGATCTCGTCCGGCTGGGCGCCGAACCAGATCGGCACCGATCCGCCCACGGTCTCCTCCAGTGAACGGCTGGAGCCGTCCTGGGAGGCCACCCGGAGCACCGCGAAGTCGAACTGGCTGGTCGGGCCGCCGGTGTGGCCGACCTTCTCGTTCCACTGTGGCATCACGTACATGTCGCGGGCCGCCCAGACGCCCAGAGGGGCCATCTGCTCACGGGTGGCGTTCTTGCCCTTGCCGTTGCTGGTCGCACCGGACTTGTTGTAGGAGGGGATGAACATGATCTTCTTGAAGTAGTCACCGCCCTTTCCCCCGTGCGTGCAGTGAGCGGCCGTCCACACCAGGTTGCTCTTGCCGGGGTGGCTCGGGTCGGACACCACGGTGCCCGAACACACCATGTTGCCCTCGGGAGCCTGGAAGAAGATCTTGCCGAGCACCGCGGTGTCCGCGCTGTACGGGTGCGGCTGCGGCTTGGCCGCGATGGTCTTCGGGAAGGTCACCTTCGACAGTGTCGGGTACTGCTGGACGTTCGGCCGGTCGGTGGTGACGCCCTTCGCGCCCGAGACCTTCGCGTTGTCCCAGAAGGCCTTGATCGCCTCCAGGTCCTCGGGCTTGAAGCCGTTCTTGGAGGCCCAGTCGGCCCAGTCGGAGGCGTTCCAGCTGGAGATCTTGGAGAGGGCGCCCTGAATGTCCTTCACATCGACACCTGGCTGCCCGGAGCTGCTGCTGGCCGGAGGCGCCGCGTTCGTGGTCTTGCTCTGGCTCTGGCAGGCGGCGGTGGTGACGGCGAGTACCGTCACCAGGGCGGCCGCGGACGCGTTCCGGATGCGGCGCTTCACGCGGTGCTGGTCGGTCATGGGTGATTCCCCCCGTGGTCGTCGTTCGGTCGAGAAGGTCGTGCGGAGGTGACGGGCGGTCACTTCCGGGAGATGTAGTCGAGGGCCTGGCGGGCCACGCCCTCCAGGTAGGGGCCGTTCAGGGCGGTGTGCGCCTGGGTGCCGATGGAGGTGTTGCTGACCAGCCGTTGACGGCCGTCCGGGCCGTCAACGAACCAGCCGCCGCCGGAGGCGCCGGCCGTCATGGTGCAGCCGATCACCAGCATCGCGGGGCGCGCGGCGTCGAAGCTCCGGGCGGCCGGGCGGCCGGAGTCGCAGCGCTCCAGCTCCTGCCCGTCGAACGGCGCGACGGCCGGGTAGCCCCAGGCCTGGATGGCGAGCTGCTCGCGCGGCGCGTCGAACCAGACCGGAACGGCGGTGCCGAGCACCTCCTCCAGCGAGCGGCTCTCGCCCTCCGGGCCGTGCACCTTGATCACCGCGAAGTCGTACTGGTTCGCGGCGTCCCCGCCCCTGGTGCCCTCGGTGGTCCACAGCGGTGAGGTGATCACCTTGTCCGCCCACCACTGCCCGAGCGGGGCGACCTCGGCGAGCGAGGCCTTGTGGTGGTCGCTGGCTGCGCCCGAGCTGTTGTAGGCCGGGACGAAGACCAGGTTCTTGTACCAGTCGCCGCCCTTGCCCTCGTGGACGCAGTGCGCGGCCGTCCACACCAGGTTGCTGTGGCCCGGGTTCGCCGGATCGGCCACCACGGTGGCCGAGCACTGGCCGGTGCCGCCGTTCGGCGCGGTCAGGAAGACCTTCCCCGACGCCGGATAGCTGGTGTACGGCCGCGGCACCGGCTGCGCGGCGACCGCCGGGACCGGGCCCGGACCGGTTCCCGTGGACGGCGAGGGTGCTGCGGACGCCGACTCGGGCGCCGGCGCGGGCTGCTGCGGCGGCGCCTGGTCCATCGTCTCGGCGCTCCACGCGCCCGCCATCACCGGATTGCGGAAACTGTGCCGCTGCGCCCAGTGGTCCCACTCGGTGAACCCCCAGTGCTTCAACTCGGCGAAGCTGTGCGGGTTCCCGTCCCCGCCCGGGCCGCCGTCCGAGCCGCAGCCGGCCACCCCGCCCAGCAGCACCGCCGCGGTCAGCGCGGCCAGCACCCCCCGTGCCCTCACTCTCAACCCCCCTGAAACGGTCCGTTCCCCCGGGACAGTCTTTCATTCGGGGCGCGAACCACCGGCGGGCGGTGCGGTCCTGTTGGCGTCCGGTCATCGAACCGTGATGGTGACGGTCCGTCAGGATCCCAGCCGGCCGGCTGCTGCGCGGGTGATCAACGGAAACTCACTGGAACGGGTGAGGCGATTTTGTATCCGGCGCTCCGGGATAGGTAACCCTTACCCGAAGGCTCTCGCGCGGCTCAAGGAGCGGATTTGTCCACCACCCTCACCGAGGTTCTCCCGGTCGTCCTGCCGTCGGCCGGGCACCCCACCCCGGACCTGCTGCTCCACCCGGATCCGGCCGTCGCCGCCGAACACGCCGCCACCGAGAGCCTGCTGCGGTGCTGGGCCCGGGAGACCGCCGCCGAACGCCCCGACGGCGACCTGCTGCGCATCCCCGTCCTCGGCGGCGCCGCCCAGCTGTCCGCGCCGGTGCGGCACTGGTCGGCCTGCGGCTGGCACCGGTTCGGCCCCGCCACCGTCTCCACCGGCAACGCCGAACACCCGGTGGACGCCGTCACCGTCGCCGCCCTGGTGGCCGGCGCCACCGGCCGCCCCGAACCCGGCCAGCTCGCCGACCTCACCTCCCGGGTGGCCGACTCGGTCGGCCGCACCGCCGAGATCCTCGCCCACCGGCGGACGTTCACCTCCGCCCCCGTCGACCCGTTCCTGCGCGCCGAACAGTCGCTGCTGCTCGGCCACCCGCTGCACCCCACCCCGAAGAGCCGCGACGGCCTCGGCCCCGCCCAGTCCGCCGCCTACTCGCCGGAGCTGCACGGCTCGTTCCGGCTGCACTGGTGGGCCGTCGACCGCAGTCTGCTCGCCGCGGACTCCGCAGCCGGCGCCCCCGCCGAGCGGCTCACCGCCGAGCTGTACGGCCGCCCGCTGCCCGCCGGCACCGCCGCACTGCCACTGCACCCGTGGCAGGCCCGGGAGCTGACCCTCCGTCCCGCCGTCGCCGACCTGCTGGACCAGGGCCTGCTGACCGACCTCGGCCAGCACGGCGAACCCTGGCACCCCACCAGCTCGGTGCGCACCGTCTGCCGACCCGGCACCCCGTGGATGCTCAAACTCTCGCTGGGCCTGCGGATCACCAACTCCCGCCGGGAGAACCTCCGCAAGGAACTCCACCGCGGCGTCGAGGTACACCGGCTGCTGGAGGCCGGCCTGGGCCGGAAGTGGCAGGCCGCCCACCCCGGCTTCGACATCGTCCGCGACCCGGCCTGGATCGGCGTCGACCACCCCGCCCTCGGCGACCCCAACGGCCTGGACACCGTGCTGCGGGAGCTGCCGTTCGGCCCCGCCGACCGGGCGCTGTGCGTGGCCGGCCTGGTCGCCGAACAGCCCATCGACCCGGACGGCTCGCAACTCGCCCAGCTGATCGGCGAACTCGCCGCCCGCAGCGGCCGACCCGCGGCGACCGTCGCCACCGAATGGTTCCTGCGCTACCTGGACGCCGTGGTGCTGCCGATCCTCTGGCTCGACGGGCAGGCCGGCATCGCGCTGGAGGCCCACCAGCAGAACAGCCTGGTCCTGCTCGACGCGCAGGGCTGGCCCACCGGCGGCCGCTACCGCGACAACCAGGGCTACTACTTCCGCACCTCGCACGCCGACCGGCTGCACCGGATGCTGCCCGGACTCGGCGCGCACAGCGACACCTTCGTCCCCGACGCGGTCGCCGACGAACGCTTCGCCTACTACCTCGGCATCAACCACGTGCTCGGCCTGATCGGCGCCTTCGGCTCCCAGCAACTCGCCGACGAACGACTGCTGCTGGCCGCGCTGCGCCGCTTCCTGTCCGGCCCCGCCGCCACCGCCACCCGCTCCACGCTGCCCGCCCACCTGCTGGACGCCCCCACCCTGCGCTGCAAGGCCAACCTGCTGACCCGGCTGCACGGCCTGGACGAACTGGTCGGCCCGGTGGAGACCCAGTCGGTGTACGTGGAGATCGACAACCCGGTGGCCCGGGCGTGAGGCCCATCGCCACCAGCGCCGGTGAACTCGTCCTGCGCACCGTCCAGTTGAGCACCGACCTGGACCTGATCACCGGCTGGATGAACGACCCGGAGACCGACCGCTGGTGGGCCCTCGCGGGCCCGCCCGGGACCACCGCGGCGCACCTCGCCGGGCAGCTCGACGGCGACGGCCGCAGCCGCCCCGTCCTCGCGCTGCTCGACGGCGAACCCACTGGCTACTTCGAGCTGTACCGCGCCGACCTCGACCCGCTCGCCGCGCACTACCCCGCCCGCCCGCACGATCTGGGCATCCACCTGCTGCTCGCCCCCGCCGCCCGCGGCCGGGGCCTGGGCGCCCTGCTGCTCGACGCGATCGCCGCCCGGCTGCTGCGGGACGAACCCCGCTGCACCCGGGTGCTCGCCGAACCCGACGTCCGCAACACGCCCTCCGTCCGGGCGTTCACCGCCGCCGGATTCACCCGCGCCGCCGATCTCGACCTCCCCGACAAGCGCGCCGCCCTGATGATCCGCGCGCGGCCCGAGACCTAGGACGTCATGAACACTCAGCAGCCCGAGCCGTACGACCTGATCGGCGTCGGCATCGGCCCGTTCAACCTCTCGCTGGCCGCGCTCGCCGACCGGGCCGACACCGTCAGCGCGCTGTTCCTCGACGCCCGCCCCGAATTCCGCTGGCACCCCGGCATGCTGGTGGACGGCGCCCGGATGCAGGTCCCGTTCCTCGCCGACCTGGTCTCGCTGGTCGACCCCACCAACCCGTGGTCGTTCCTCAACTATCTGCGCCACCAGCAGCGGCTGTTCCCGTTCTACTTCAGTGAACGCTTCCAGCTGCCGCGCCGCGAGTACGAGCACTACTGCCGCTGGGCTGCCGACCGGCTCCCCAACTGCCGCTTCGACAGCCCCGTCGACGCCGTCCACTGGGACGCCGGGCAGCAGCACTACCGGGTGCACGCGGCCGGCGCGGTGCACCTGGCCCGGAACCTGGTGCTCGGCGTCGGCACCGAACCCGCCCGCCCCGAGGCGTTCGCGGCGCTGCGCCACCACCCGGCGGTGCTGCACTCCGCCGAGTACCTGACGGAGCGTCAGAGGCTCGACGGCGCACGGGACATCACGGTGGTCGGCTCCGGCCAGTCCGGCGCCGAGGTGTTCCTCGACCTGCTGCGCCGACACGCCGGCGACGGCACCCGGGTGCGCTGGCTCACCCGCACCAGGGCGCTCGCGCCGATGGAGTACTCCAAGCTCGGCCTGGAACAGTTCACCCCCGACTACACCCGCTACTTCCACGGCCTGCCCGAGCCGGTCCGGGACGCCCTGGTGCCCGCCCAGTGGCAACTGCACAAGGCGGCCAGCACGGAGACCCTCGCCGAGATCCACGATCACCTGTACGAGCGCACCGTGGGCCGCCCGATCGACGCCGAACCCGTCGAGATCCTCCCCGGCACCGCCGTCACCGAGGCCCTCCCCGGCCCCGACGGGCGGCTCGAACTGCGCTGCCGGCACACCGACTCCGGCCGCCGCCACCTGATCCGCACCGACGCCGTGGTGCTCGCCACCGGCTACCGGGCGCACCGCCCCGCCCTGCTCGACCCGATCGCCGGGCTGATCGACTGGGACGCACAGGGCCGCTACCGGGTCGACCTCGACCACCGGGTCGCCACCCGGCCGGAACTCACCGGGGGGCTGTACGTCCAGAACGCCGAGTTGCACACTCACGGAGTCGGCACCCCGGACCTCGGGCTCGGCGCGCACCGCGCCGCCGTGATCCTGAACGCCGTCGCGGGCAAGACCCTGCACCCGCTGCCCCACCGCACCGCCTGGACCACCTTCGCACCCGAGCCCGCCCCGGCCCCGGTGCTCCCGCGACCCCAGGAAGGGAACGAGCGTGCCGCAGCCGGCCGTTGACACCGCACTCCACCTGCCGTCCCAGCTCACCACCGGTCACTGGCAGGCCGCCGCACGCGCCATGCTGGCCAAACTGTTCGGCGAATTCGCCTACGAGGAACTGCTGCACCCCCGGCCGGAGGGCGACCACTACCTGCTCGAACTCCCGGACGCCGACTACCGGTTCACCGCGCGCCGGGGCGCCTACGGCAGCTGGCGGGTCGACCCGGCCTCGATAATCGGCGGCGACGACCCGCTGAGATTCCTCCAACAGGCCCGGCACACCCTGAAGCTGACCGGCGACACCACCGGCCACCTGGTCCGCGAACTCACCGCCACCCTGATCGCCGACGCCCACCTGCGGGCCACCGCACTGACCGCCGCCGAACTCGCCGACCTCGACCACGCGGCGCTGGAGGGCAGACAGACCGGCCACCCGTGGATCGTCGCCAACAAGGGCCGGCTCGGCTTCTCCGCCGCCGACGCCGCCCGCTGGGCCCCCGAGGCCCGGCTGCCCCGCACCCTGCCGTGGCTCGCCGTGCACAAGAACCTGGCCGCCTTCCGCGGCGACGAGACCATCTACGACACCGAACTCGACCCCGCGTTCCGCGCCCAACTCGGCGAACGCGCCGACGAGTTCTGGCTGCTGCCGGTGCACCCCTGGCAGTGGGACGAGACCGTGGTCGGCCTGTTCGCGCCCTGGATCGCCAGCGGCGAGATCGTCCCACTGCCCACCGACGGCGACCTGCGGCTGCCCCAGCAGTCCATCCGGTCGTTCTTCAACCTCAGCCGCCCCGACCGGTGCACCGTCAAACTGCCGCTCGCCATCCTCAACACCCTGGTCTGGCGCGGCCTGCCCACCGAACGCGCCCTCGCCGCACCCGCCGTCACCGGCTGGATCCAGGGGTTGCGCGACCAGGACCCGTACCTGCGCGACGAATGCCGGGTGATCCTGCTCGGCGAGATCGCCTCCGTCACCGTCGAACACCCGCTGTACCGGGACCTTCCCGACGCGCCCTACCAGTACAAGGAACTGCTCGGCGCGATCTGGCGCGAGCCGCTCGGCCGCCACCTCGACGACGGCGAACACGGCCGCACCCTGGCCGCGCTGCTGCAGACCGGCTCCGACGGCCGCGCGCTGACCGCCGAACTCGTCGCCCGCTCGGGCCTGGACGTCCGCGAGTGGACCGACCGGCTGTTCACCGTGATGCTGCCGCCGCTGCTGCACTTCCTGTACCGCTACGGCCTGGTGTTCTCCCCGCACGGCGAGAACGCGATCATCGTCTTCGACCAGCAGGACGTCCCCGTCCGGCTCGCCGTCAAGGACTTCGTCGACGACGTCAACATCAGCGACCAGCCGCTGCCGGAACTCGCCGACCTGCCCGACGGCATCGGCGACGTCCTGCTGCGCGAGAACCCCGACTACCTGTGCCAGTTCCTGCACTCCGGGCTGTTCATCGGCGTCTACCGCTACCTCGCACCCCTGCTGGAGGAACAACTCGGCCTCCCCGAGACCGAGTTCTGGGAGCTGCTCGCCGAGCGGATCCGGGACTGCCAGCGGCGCTTCCCGGAACTCGCCGACCGGCACAAACTGTTCGACCTGTTCGCGCCGCGGATCGACCGGCTCTGCCTGAACCGCAACCGGCTGCTGCTCGACGGCTACCGCGACCGCCCGGACCGTCCGCACGCCGCCGTCCACGGCCAGGTCGACAACCCGCTGCACAGCACCGCGCACCTCCCGTCCCGACGGCACCGAATTGTCACCCCGGCCCCGTAGGCTGGTTGCGTCATGACGAACGACACCGCACCCCTGCCCGGCGGCCCGGACGCATCGGCGCCCCCCGTCCCCGCCTCCCGTATCCCGGAGCTGCTGCACGCCGCCGTCAACGCCGTCGGCGGCGTGGAGCGGCCCGGGCAGGTCCGGATGGCCGAGGCGGTCGCCGCCGCCGTCGACGAGGGCGAACACCTCCTCGTCCAGGCCGGCACCGGCACCGGAAAGTCCCTCGCCTACCTGGTGCCCGCCCTCGCCCACGGCGACAACGTGGTGATCGCCACCGCGACGCTCGCCCTCCAGCGCCAGCTCGTCGAACGCGACCTGCCGCGCACCGTCGACGCCCTGCACCCGACGCTGCGCCGCCGCCCGCTGTACGCGATGCTCAAGGGCCGCTCCAACTACCTGTGCCTGCACCGCGCCAACGAGGGCACCCCGAGCGACGAGGGCGAGGGCCTGTTCGACCCGGTCGACGCGCTCGGCGGCCCCACCGGCAAGCTCGGCCAGGACGTCCTGCGGCTGCGCGACTGGGCCGACGAGACCGAGACCGGCGACCGCGACGACCTCACCCCCGGCGTCTCCGACAAGGCCTGGGCCCAGCTCTCCGTCACCTCCAAGGAGTGCCTGGGCGCCGCCCGGTGCGCCTACGGCCAGGAGTGCTTCGCCGAACAGGCCCGCGAACGCGCCAAGTTGGCGGACGTGGTGGTCACCAACCACGCGATGCTGGCGATCGACGCGATCGAGGGCGCGCCCGTCCTCCCCGAACACGGCCTGCTGATCATCGACGAGGCCCACGAGCTGGTGAACCGCGTCACCGGCGCCGCCACCGCCGAACTCACCGTCGGCGCCGTCAACCGGGCGGTCAAGCGCGCCGCGAAACTCGCCAACGAGAAGTCCGTGGACGCGCTGCAGGCCGCCGCCGAGAACTTCCACGGCCTGATGGAGACCGCCCAGCCCGGCCAGGTCGAGGAACTCCCCGAGTACCTCGGCTACGCCGTGGCCGGCATCCGGGACGCCTGCCGCCAGGTCATCACCTCGCTCGGCGAGAACCGCGACAAGGGCCTCAGCGACGAGGACGCCGTCCGCAAGCAGGCGATGGCCTCCGCGGAGACCCTGCACGAGACGGCGGACCGGCTGCTCACCGGCTCCGAGTACGACGTCATCTGGATCGAACGCAGCGACCGCTTCGGCCTCGGCACCGCGTCGCTGCGGGTCGCCCCGCTGTCCGTCTCCGGGCTGCTCCGGGAGAACCTGTACAAGGACCGCTCGGTCGTCCTCACCTCCGCCACCCTCAAGCTCGGCGGCGACTTCAACGGCGTCGCCGCGTCCCTCGGCCTGCCCGGCGAGACCAGGCTGCCCGACCACCGCACCCCCGACGGGCCCAGCGCCGAGACCGGCGAGGACGCCCCGCCGTACTGGCGCGGACTGGACGTCGGCTCCCCGTTCACCTACCCCAAGCAGGGCATCCTCTACGTCGCCAAGCACCTGCCGCCGCCCGGCCGGGAACCCGACCGGCCCGAGATGCTCGACGAACTCACCGAACTGATCGGCGCCTCCGGCGGCCGCACCCTCGGCCTGTTCTCCTCGATGCGGGCCGCGCAGGCCGCGGCCGAAGCCCTCCGGGAACGCCTCGACGTGCCGATCCTCCTCCAGGGCGAGGACACCCTCGGCGAACTCATCCGCACCTTCGCCTCCGACGCGCAGACCTGCCTGTTCGGCACCCTCTCGCTCTGGCAGGGCGTCGACGTCCCCGGCTCCGCCTGCCAGCTCGTCGTCATGGACCGGATCCCCTTCCCGCGCCCCGACGACCCGCTGATGAGCGCCCGCCAGAAGGACGTCGAAGCCCACGGCGGCAACGGCTTCATGGCCGTCGCCGCGACGCACGCCGCGCTCCTGATGGCGCAGGGCGCCGGCCGCCTGGTCCGCGCGGCGGACGACCGCGGCGTCGTCGCCGTCCTCGACCCGCGACTCGCCACCGCGCGGTACGGGAGCTTCTTCCGCTCGTCCATGCCGGACTTCTGGTACACCACGGACCGCAACCAGGTCCGCAGGTCGCTGGCCGCGATCGACGCGTCGGCGCCCCCGGTCAAGCCTCGCTGACTCCCCCGCGCCCCGACAGGGGCGCGGGGAACTGCGCGAAGCAGAAGGCGCTGAACGCAAAGATCGGCCCGACGAGAGAACCCCTCTCCTCGGGCCGATCCACGTAGTGCGTTCAGAGGCGGCGCAGAACGGCCACGACCTTGCCCAGAATGGTCGCGTTGTCGCCGGGAATCGGCTCGTACGCCACGTTGTGCGGCATCAGCCAGATCTTCCCGTCCTCGCGCTTCAGGCGCTTCACCGTCGCCTCGCCGTCGATCATCGCCGCGACGATGTCCCCGTTCTCGGCGACCGGCTGGCGCCGGACCGTGACCCAGTCGCCGTCGCAGATCGCGGCGTCGATCATCGAGTCGCCCTTGACCGTCAGGGCGAACAGCTCGCCCTCGCCGACCAGCTGGCGGGGGAGCGGGAAGACGTCCTCGACGGTCTGTTCGGCGAGGATCGGGCCACCGGCGGCGATCCGGCCGACCAGCGGGACGTAGGAGGTGGAGGGCCGGCCGGAGGTTTCCGCCGCGGCGGGGCGGGCGACCTCGACGCCGCGGACCTCGTAGGCGCGCGGGCGGTGCGGGTCGCGGCGCAGGAAGCCCTTGCGTTCCAGGGCCATCAGCTGGTGGGCGACCGAGGAGGTGGAGGACAGGCCGACGGCCTGGCCGATCTCGCGCATGGACGGCGGGTAGCCGCGCCGCTGGACGGAATCCCGGATGACCTCGATGACGCGGCGCTGGCGCTCGGTCAGTCCTGCCTCGTCGGTGCGGATGCCGGGGGGTCGGCCGGGGAGGGCACGGACGACGGGGGTGGGCACACCGAGCGGGGACTCCTCGATCGGCTGACTACGGCTCATGGTCTGATCCATGCTCTCCTGGTCAGTGGTGCGCGCGGAACGCTCCTGCACCGGGATGGCGGTCTTGGCTTCGACGGTGTGCATGACGCTGGCGGCGCTGGGGGTGGACATCGCGGGCGACCCTCTCGACTGGTGCTCCAACTGCCCAGCTCAACTGGCGCCTCTATCGAAAGGTTGCGCCAAACACACGTTCGAGTGAATTTATTCGAGGTTGCCTGACTTGATCAAGCCTCCGGGTGTAAGTCGATTGCATGTTCGACTCGAACAGTCTATGGGGTCCCGGCGCGCGATGTCCCCGGCCGGTCCCCGGCTGTCACCCGTTCGCCCGGCGTGGCGCCCCATCCGCCACTAGATCTAGTGGCTAGTGTCCTCGATCGGGCACAGGTCTTGTGTTTCGAGTCGGGTAGAGTGGTACGAGTCGTTCGCCGTCGGGTCGCAGGGAGGGAGTTCCAGGTGCACTGCCCCTTCTGTCGGCATCCGGACAGCCGTGTCGTGGACAGTCGCGCCAGCGACGACGGGTGCTCGATCCGCCGCCGCCGGCAGTGCCCGGACTGCAGCCGCCGGTTCACCACCGTCGAGACCGCCACCCTGATGGTGATCAAGCGCAGTGGCGTCACCGAGCCCTTCTCCCGCGAGAAGGTGATCTCCGGCGTCCGCAAGGCCTGCCAGGGCCGCCCGGTCACCGAGGACGCGCTGGCCCAGCTCGGGCAGCGGGTCGAGGAGTGCGTGCGGGCCAGCGGCAGCGCCGAGCTCTCCACCCACGATGTGGGCCTGGCGATACTCGGCCCGCTGAAGGAGCTGGACGTGGTGGCGTACCTGCGGTTCGCCTCCGTCTACCGGGCGTTCGACAACCTCGAGGACTTCGAGGCCGCGATCGCGGAGCTGCGCTCCGAGCGGCCCGCGGTCCCGCTGCCCGTGCCGTAACGGCCGGGTCCTTCCTTTCATCTTTTTTCATTCAAGTCACCGCATTACCCGTGTGCCGTGGCCGGGCTCCGGCCTGCCCGCGCACCAGGAGAACGAACCAGTCGTGCCCGGACTTTTCAGGGCACTTCGGGCGTTTGCCCAGGAGGAGGAGCAAGGCATGACAGACACCACGAGCGGTTCCGCGCGCGGGTCGAAGTCGGAGAAGGCCGCGAAGGGCGCCAAGGCCCCCAAGTCGGGCCTGCGGCTGGAGCGGATCTACACCACTCCTGGGGTCCACCCGTACGACGCGGTCTCCTGGGAGCGCCGGGACGTCGTGATGACCAACTGGCGCGACGGCTCGATCAACTTCGAGCAGCGCGGCGTCGAGTTCCCCGACTTCTGGTCGGTGAACGCGGTGAACATCGTCACCAGCAAGTACTTCCGCGGCGCGGTCGGCACCCCGCAGCGCGAGTGGAGCCTGAAGCAGATCATCGACCGCGTGGTGCTCACCTACCGCGCCGCCGGTGAGAAGCACGGCTACTTCGCCTCCCCGGCCGACGCCGAGATCTTCGAGCACGAGCTGACGTACGCCCTCCTCCACCAGGTGTTCAGCTTCAACTCGCCGGTCTGGTTCAACGTCGGCACCCAGCAGCCGCAGCAGGTCTCCGCCTGCTTCATCCTGTCCGTCGACGACTCCATGGAGTCGATCCTGGACTGGTACAAGGAAGAGGGCATGATCTTCAAGGGCGGTTCGGGCGCAGGCCTGAACCTGTCCCGGATCCGCTCCTCCAAGGAGCTGCTGTCCTCCGGTGGCAACGCCTCCGGCCCGGTCTCCTTCATGCGCGGCGCCGACGCGTCGGCCGGCACCATCAAGTCCGGTGGCGCGACCCGCCGGGCCGCCAAGATGGTCGTCCTCGACGTCGACCATCCGGACGTCGAGGCCTTCATCGAGACCAAGGTGAAGGAGGAGGAGAAGATCCGCGCCCTGCGCGACGCCGGGTTCGACATGGACCTCGGCGGCGACGACATCGCCTCCGTCCAGTACCAGAACGCCAACAACTCGGTCCGCGTCAACGACGAGTTCATGACCGCGGTCGAGAACGGCACCGGCTTCGGCCTGCGCGGCCGGATGACCGGCGAGGTCATCGAGACCGTCGACGCCAAGGGCCTGTTCCGCAAGATGGCCGAGGCCGCGTGGGCCTGCGCCGACCCGGGCATCCAGTACGACTCGGTGATCAACCACTGGCACACCTGCCCCGAGTCGGGCCGGATCAACGCCTCCAACCCGTGTTCCGAGTACATGCACCTGGACAACTCCAGCTGCAACCTGGCCTCGCTGAACCTGATGAAGTTCCTCCGCGACGACGACACTTTCGACGCGCAGACCTTCGCCAAGGTCGTCGAGCTGGTCATCACCGCGATGGACATCTCCATCTGCTTCGCCGACTTCCCGACCGAGAAGATCGGCGAGACCACCCGCGCCTACCGCCAGCTCGGCATCGGCTACGCCAACCTCGGCGCCCTGCTGATGGCCACCGGCCACGCCTACGACTCCGCGGGCGGCCGCGCCCTGGCCGGCGCGATCACCTCGCTGATGACCGGCACCGCCTACCGCCGCTCCGCCGAACTCGCCGGCGTGGTCGGCCCGTACGACGGCTACGCCCGCAACGCCGCCCCGCACCAGCGCGTGATGAAGCAGCACGCGGACGCCTCCTCCGCCGTCGCCCCGCTCGACGACCTGGACGCTCCGGTGTGGGCCGTCGCCAACGACACCTGGACCGACGTGGTCCGGCTCGGCGCGCAGAACGGCTTCCGCAACGCGCAGGCCTCGGTGCTCGCCCCGACCGGCACCATCGGCCTGATGATGGACTGCGACACCACCGGCGTCGAACCCGACCTGGCCCTGGTCAAGTTCAAGAAGCTGGTCGGCGGCGGCTCGATGCAGATCGTCAACGGCACCGTCCCGCGCGCCCTGAAGCGCCTCGGCTACCAGGACGAGCAGATCGAGGCGATCGTCGCGCACATCGGCGAGACCGGAAACGTCATCGACGCGCCCGGCCTGAAGGCCGCCCACTACGAGGTGTTCGACTGCGCCATGGGCGAGCGGTCGATCTCCCCGATGGGCCACGTGCGGATGATGGCCGCGATCCAGCCGTGGATCTCCGGCGCGATCTCCAAGACCGTCAACATGCCGGAGAACGCCACCGTCGAGGACGTCGAGGAGATCTACTTCCAGGCCTGGAAGCTCGGCGTCAAGGCGCTCGCCATCTACCGCGACAACTGCAAGGTCGGCCAGCCGCTCTCGGCCAAGACCAAGGCCCCGGCGGCCACTTCGGTTTCCGCCCCGGCCGCGGCCCCCGCCGTCGAGAAGGTCGTCGAGTACCGCCCGACCCGCAAGCGCCTGCCCAAGGGCCGCCCCGGCATCACCACCTCCTTCACGGTCGGCGGCGCCGAGGGCTACATGACCGCCAACTCCTACCCGGACGACGGCCTCGGCGAGGTCTTCCTGAAGATGTCCAAGCAGGGCTCGACCCTCGCGGGCATGATGGACGCCTTCTCCATCGCCGTCTCGGTCGGCCTCCAGTACGGCGTCCCGCTGGAGACGTACGTCGCCAAGTTCACCAACATGCGCTTCGAGCCGGCCGGTCTGACCGACGACCCGGACGTGCGGATGGCGCAGTCCATCGTGGACTACATCTTCCGACGCCTGGCCCTCGACTTCCTGCCGTTCGAGACCCGCTCCGCGCTCGGCATCCACTCCGTCGAGGAGCGCACCCGGCACCTGGAGACCGGCTCCTACGAGCCGATCGAGGACGAGCTCGACGTCGAGTCGCTGGCCCAGTCCGCGCCGCTCGCCGCCGAGAAGCCGCACGTCGCCCTGCCGGTCGTCGAGCAGCCCAAGTCGGCCCCGGCCGCGCACAACTCCACGGAGCTCGCCGAGATCCGCCTCGGCCTGAACGCCGACGCGCCGCTCTGCTTCTCCTGCGGCACCAAGATGCGCCGCGCCGGCAGCTGCTACCTCTGCGAGGGCTGCGGCTCCACCAGCGGCTGCAGCTGACAAGCCGTCAACGTGCAGTGACGCGCAGGGCGTCGACCGTAATTCGGTCGGCGCCCTGCGCCGTGTGCGGGCACAATGCCGGGATGGACGAGGCATCGAACAACCGGCTGGAACTGCGCATCGAGGACGCCTCGGAAGGACGGCGCCACCTCCGGCTGCTGGTCGACGGGCGCGACCTGCTGGACACGGGGTTCGCCGATGGGCACCTCGGCCCGGACCCGCGGTCGCTGCTCGGGCCGTACAGCCCGCTGGTTCCGGGTCTTGAGCCCCGGGAAGTCCGGCTCCACCTGTCCGGATGCGGCGAGAAGTGCTGCGGCGCCCTGTACGTGACGGTGCGCCAGGAGGGCGGCGTCGTGGTCTGGGACGGCTGGCGCAACCCGTACATCAAGGACCTCGATCTCCCGGCGTACCGGTTCGACGCCGGGCAGTACCTCGGGGAGATCGACCGCGCGGGCACCGGTGTCCAGGACTGGCCCGCGCGCGGCGTCGGCCGTCTGTTGCAGGCCCAACTCGTCCGTCGGCCGGAGCTGTTGGCCGCCTGGGAGTGCGAGCTCGATGAGGTGTGGACCTGGCCCGGGGGCCCTGACCGGATCGACCTGACCTTCTACCACCCGGCCGTGCCGGTCGGCCGCGGCACATCTCCGCACTTGCAGTTCCTGGCCGAGCTGACCGTTCCCGCCGGAGACCCAGTCGCCCTGGCCGCCGAGCTGGTCGACCGTCTCACCTCGGCGGACCCGCGCGCCTGGGCGCGGGTCTGCGGCGGCAGTGCGGAGTACGCGGAACAGCTCGGCTACCCGTGGCCGGAGGACCTGTGACCCCGGGGTGACCCCGTTCCCCCGGGTGCGTCGGCCGGGCTGCCGGACGCGGGTGGCCCGCGCAGGCTGGGGGAGGAGAGGGGTGAGCGCGATGCGGCAGATCGTGGTGACGGGCGGGACGGGGACGCTGGGGCGGGTCGTGGTGCGCCGGTTGGTGGCGCGAGGGCGCCCGGTGCGGGTGGTGAGCCGGCAGGCGCACACGCCGGGGGAGCACGGGTGGGCGGTCGCGGATCTGGTGACCGGCCGCGGGGTGGAGGCGGCGCTGGCGGGCGCGACCACGGTGGTGCACTGCGCGACCACCAACGGGAAGCGGGACGTGGAGGCGACCGGCCGGCTGGTCGCGGCGGCCCGCGCGGCCGGCGTCGCGCACCTGGTGTATGTGTCGATCGTCGGCGTGGACGCGGTGCCGCTCGGCTACTACCGGGCGAAGGAGGAGTGCGAGCGGTTGATCGCCGGGTCCGGTCTCGGCTGGACGGTGCTGCGGGCCACCCAGTTCCACGACCTGGTGCTGCGGGTGCTGGAGGGGCTGTCGAAGGCGCCGGTGCTGCTGCTGCCGCGCGGGGTGGCGTTCCAGCCGGTGGACGTCCGCGACGTCGCGGAGCGGCTGGCGGACCTGGCGGAGGGCGGGCCGGCCGGGCGGGTGGCGGACTTCGGTGGCCCGCAGGTGCGCGCGGTCGAGGCGCTGGCGGCGGAGTTCCTGCACGCGCGGGGCCGGCGGCGGCCGGTGCTGCGGGTGCCGACGCCGGGCGGGGCGGTGCGAGCGATGCGCGCCGGGGCGAACCTGACGCCCGAGCACGCGGACGGGCGGATCACCTTCGCGGAGTTCCTGGCGGAGCGGTACTGATTTTGTCAACCAAGGTTGACGGGCCCGCCCGTGTCAACCTATGTTGACACCATGAGCGAGACGAGACAGCTCGCGGCCGACGCGAGCAGCGGCGACCCGGCGATCGGCCTGCGCGCCGTCCGGGCGCTGCGCGACCTGGCCGACCGGCTGGAGGAACTCCAGGTCGGCAACGCCCGCGGCAAGGGCTGGTCCTGGCACGAGATCGCGGTCTGCCTGGGCGTGACCCGGCAGGCGGTGCACAAGAAGTACGCCAAGCGGACGACCGAACGGGGAGGGGACTGAGATGTTCGAACGGTTCGCGGCGGAGGCCCGCCGCACGGTGACGCTCGCCGCCGAGGAGGCGCAGCTCCTGCGCCACGACCACCTGGGCGCCGAGCACCTGCTGCTCGGCCTGCTCGCCCAGCCGCAGGACCCGACGGCCGTACTGCTCGGCCGCTTCGGCATCGGCCTCGACGAGGCCAGGCGTGCGGTGGGCGGCCCCGACCCGGAGCGGGACGGGGCGGCGCTGGCGGCGATCGGCATCGACCTGGCGGCGGTCCGCGAGGCCGTCGAGTCGACGTTCGGCCCGGGCGCGCTGGACGCCCCGCCGCCGGGCCGGCCGTCGCGCTGGGGCGGTCCGAGGTTCACCGACTCGGCCAAGCGGGTGCTGGCGCTGTCGCTGCGCGCGGCGGCCGGGCGGCGGGTGCGCCGGATCGAGACCGGCCACCTGTTGCTCGGGCTGATCCGGGAGGGCGGTGCGGCGGCGCGGTTGCTGCGCGAGCGGGGTGTGGACCTGGCGGATCTGGAGCGGGAGGCGGAGGCGGCGCTGACGGACGGCCGGGCGGCGGCCTCGTAGCACGGCGCGGTCACAACTGGAGTGCTGCCCGATGAAGGTCGAACGCGCTCCTTGGCGTGGGGTGGTCGGTGGGTTAACGTCTTTGAGCCAGCGATCAGCTGGGTACACAGACCCCATCTTCGGTACAGCGCAGTGTTGTTTCTCTTACGGCTGGCATGCCCATGCCCTGGCAAGGAGGACCGCATTGATCATCCCCGTGACCACTGGACGCCGGAGGCTGCTGGCCGTACCGGCTGTTCTGGCACTGGCATTGACAGCCGCCTGTTCCAACAGCTCCTCGTCCGGCGGGGGCGGGGCGCCGGCCGCCGCGCTCACCGGTGACTGCGCCAAGTACCAGGCCTACGCCGGTCATTCGGGTACCAAGGTGTCGATGTACGCGTCGATCCTGGCGCCCGAGTCGGACTCGCTGGAGAAGTCCTGGGCCGACTTCAGCTCCTGCACCGGCATCAAAATCGTCTACGAGGGCTCCAACGACTTCGAGTCGCAGCTGCCGGTCCGGGTGGCCGGCGGCAACGCCCCCGACCTGGCGGTCATCCCGCAACCCGGCCTGCTCGCCCAGATGGTGAAGAGCGGCAAGGTGGTCAAGCCCCCGCAGCAGACCGTCGACAACGAGAACAAGTGGTCGCCGATCTGGAAGACCTACGGATCGGTCAACGGCACCTTCTACGCGGCGCCGATGAGCGCCAACATGAAGTCCCTGGTCTGGTACTCCCCGAAGGCCTTCAAGGCCGCCGGCTACGAAGTCCCCAAGACCTGGGCCGACTTGATGGCGCTCAGCGACAAGATCGCCAAGGCCGGCGCGACCAAGCCCTGGTGCGGCGGCATCGGCTCCGGCACCGCCACCGGCTGGCCCGCCACCGACTGGCTGGAGGAGATCGTCCTCGGCTCGTACGGCGGCGACGTCTACGACCAGTGGGTCAGCCACAAGGTGAAGTTCTCCGACGAGAAGATCACCACAGCGATGAAGACCGTCGCCGACTGGATGCAGAACCCGGCCTGGGTCAACGGCGGCTTCGGCGACGTCAAGTCGATCGCCACCACCACCTTCCAGGACGCCGGCACCCCGATCCTCAGCAACAAGTGCGCGATGCTCCAGCAGGCGTCCTTCTACCGCGCGCAGTGGCCCAAGGGCACCAACATCGGCCCCGACGGCGACGTCTTCGCCTTCCACCTGCCCGCGGTGAACCCGCAGGTCACCAGCCCGGTCGAGGGCGGCGGCGAATTCCTCACCGCGTTCTCCGACCGGCCCGAGGTGCAGGCCGTGCAGAACTACCTGTCCACCTCGGAGTGGGCCGGCAGCCGGGTCAAGGTCTCGCCGGGCTGGGTCTCCGCCAACCAGGGCGTCGACAAGAGCCTCTACACCGACCCGATCGACAAGCTGTCCGCCCAGTTCCTCACCGACCCGACCGCCACCTTCCGGTTCGACGCCTCCGACCTGATGCCCGCCGCCGTCGGCGCCGGCGCCGAATGGAAGGCGCTCACCGCCTGGTTCGCCGAGGGCCAGTCGATCCAGAAGACGGCCGGCGACATCGACGCCGCCTGGCCCCAGTAGGTCGAACTCGCAGGGCAGCGCGGGCAGGTGAGCCGTCCGCCCGCGCTGCCCTCCCCATGCCCGGGATCACCAGGTCTTGAGGAAGGACCCTGCGCATGCCCACCGACACCCGGCTCGCCGGGCCGGCGCTCCAGCTCGCGGACTCGCTGTGGCAGGACGCGGCAGTCAAGTTCGGCAACACCGGCGGCGCCGTACTGGGCTTCGTCGGCATCCTGCTCGCCGTGTTCTTCGCGGCCGGCCGCGCCACCGGACGCTTCTCCCGGCCACTGGCGATCGCGCTGATGCTCGGCCCGGCGATCGTCCTGCTGCTCACCGGCCTGGTGGTGCCGCTGGTGCGCACCGTCGTGCTGAGCTTCCTGGACGCCGACAGCGCGAGCTTCGTCGGCGGGAAGAACTACGGCTGGGCGCTGACCAGTTCACCCATCCACGGGGTGCTGCTGAACACCCTGCTGTGGCTGGTGATCGCCCCCCTCGCGGCCACCGGGCTCGGCCTCGCGCTGGCCCTGATGGTGGACCGGATGCGCGGGCAGGCGGTCTGGAAGTCGCTGATCTTCATGCCGATGGCGGTCTCGCTGGTGGCCGCCTCGCTGATCTTCAAGCTGGTGTACGAGTCGCGCGGCGCCGGGCAGAACCAGGTCGGCCTGCTCAGCCAGCTCGCCGTCGCGCTCGGCTGGGACGACCCGCCGAACTGGATCCTGTCCCAGCCGCTGAACAACTTCCTGCTGATGGCCGTCCTGATCTGGGTGCAGACCGGCTTCGCCATGGTGGTGCTGTCCGCCGCGATCAAGGCCATCCCGGACGAGATCACCGAGGCCGCCCGGCTCGACGGCGCCACCGGCCTGCGGCTGTTCCTGCACGTCACCGTGCCGATGATCCGCACCACGCTGGTGGTGGTGCTCACCACCATCATGATCATCACGCTGAAGGCCTTCGACATCGTCCGCACCATGACCGGAGGCAACTACGGCACCCAGGTGCTCGCCAACGAGATGTACTCGCAGAGCTTCGAGCAGTACAACTACGGACGCGGCAGCGCCCTCGCGGTGATCCTCTTCCTCGCGGTGGTCCCCCTGGTGGTCTACAACATCGCCCTGCTGCGCAAGGAGCGTGCGACCCGATGAGCGCCCAGCCCACCCTGGCCCCCGCCAAGGCACCCGAGCCCGAACTGCCGCCCGTGAAGGCCGTCCGGCGGTCCTTCAGCAGCCCGCTGGCGAGCCTCCTGGTGGTCGTCGTGACCGCTCTGTGGACCATCCCGACCGTCGGTCTGCTGGTCACCTCGCTGCGCCCCAAGGCCGACGTGGCGTCCACCGGCTGGTGGGAGGCGTTCGTCCACCCCGACTTCGGGCTGGAGAACTACCGGGCGGTGCTGTTCGACAACTCCTTCGGCACCTCCGGCGGCCTGATGCCGTACCTGGTCAACTCGGTGGCGATCAGCATCCCCGCCACCGTCTTCCCGCTGGTGCTGGCCGCGATGGCGGCGTACGCGCTGGCCTGGGTGCGGTTCAAGGGCAGCGACACCCTGTTCTTCGTGATCTTCGCGCTGCAGATCGTTCCGTTGCAGATGTCGCTGATCCCGCTGCTGCGGCTGTTCTCCGGCGGCGCCCACCTCGGCTCGATGACGATCATTCCGGCGCTCAATCTGAAGGACACCTATGTGCCGGTGTGGCTGACCCACACGATGTTCGCGCTGCCGCTGGCGATCTTCCTGCTGCACAACTTCATCGCCCAGCTGCCGCGCGACCTGATGGAGGCCGCGGTGGTGGACGGCGCCTCGCACTTCAAGATCTTCCGCTCGATCGTGCTGCCGCTGAGCGCCCCCGCGCTGGCCTCGTTCGCCATCTTCCAGTTCCTGTGGGTGTGGAACGACCTGCTGGTGGCGCTCACCTTCGCCGGCGGCAATCCGACGGTCGCGCCGATGACCTCCCGGCTCGCCCAGCTGTCCGGCTCCAACGGCAGCCGCTGGGAACTGCTCTCGGCGGGCGCCTTCCTGTCGATGCTGGTGCCGCTGGCGGTGTTCTTCGCGCTGCAGCGCTTCTTCGTCCGCGGGCTGCTGGCAGGGTCGGTGAAGGGCTGAAGCCTGTGACGCCTGCGACCGGGTTGTTCAAGTGTTGAACGCAAACGGCTGTGTTGAAGGTGTGCAGACATACTGGTCGGATGCGGAGCTTTCGCGTTCGAGTTGGCCGGAAGTCGTGGCTGTGATGTGAGGGTTCTGCGGACGCGCCGGGGTCGGAGCCGATAGGACGGAGGACGGCACTTCTGCCGTTCATCCGGTCATCCGACCTTGGGGGGTTGGCGTGAGGTTCAGAAAACGGCTCGCCGGGCTGCTCGTGGCCCTGCTCGCATCCACCGGACTGATGGCGGCGCCCGCGGCACACGCGGGCACCACCGCCGTCCTCGGCAACAACACCGTCGGTACCGCCACCGACTCCGGCGACTCCAACTACATCAACACCTCGCGCTTCGTGACCGGCTCCAGCGGCGGAACGGTCAACAGCGTCAGCGTGTACGTGGGCGCCGTCGGCTCCACGCCCAACGACCAGTACCAGGTCGCGGTGTACGGCGACGTCGCCGGCAAGCCCGGCCCGCTGCTCGGCTCCTCCGCGTCCGGCACGCTCACCGCGCACGCCTGGAACACCCTGCCGGTCGCCGCGACCCTCGCGCCCAACACGCCCTACTGGCTGGCGTACAACTCCAACGGTGTCTCCGCCGCCGTCAACAACCTCAACTACTCCGGCGGCGGCCAGAGCGGCTACTCCACCGGCGGCCAGGCCTTCGGCACCTGGCCCAGCAGTTTCGGCGCCGTCTCCACCGGCAGCCTCAACTACTCCATCTACGCCACCTACACCCCGTCCGGCGGCGGCAGCACCACACCCGGCAACGGCCCCGGCAACGAGGGCCCGATCCTGCTGGTCACCGACCCCGCCAACCCGTACACCTCGTACTACGGCGAGATCCTCAAGGCCGAGGGCCTGAACTACTACAAGACCGCCGACCTCGGCACCGTCACCTCCGCCACGCTCGCCCAGTACGACGTGGTGCTGCTGGCGGAGAACCAGCTGACGGCCGCCCAGACCACCATGTTCACCACCTGGGTGAACGGCGGCGGACGGCTGGTCGCGATGCGGCCCGACAAGCAGCTCGCCGGGCTGCTCGGCCTCACCGCCACCACCGACACGCTGGCCGACTCCTACCTGAAGATCGACACCACCGCCGCGCCCGGCACCGGACTGACCTCCGACACCATGGGCTTCCACGGCACCGCCGACAAGTACACGCTGAACGGCGCCACCGCCGTGGCCACCCTGTACAGCGACGTCGCCGTGGCCACCACCAACCCGGCCGTCACCCTGCGCACCGCCGGCACCGGCCAGGCCGCCGCGTTCACCTTCGACCTCGCCAAGTCCGTGGTGCAGACCCGCCAGGGCAACATCGCCTGGGGCGGACAGCAGCGCGACAACGTGGACGGCATCGAAGCCAGCGAGATGTTCTTCGGCACGGGCGGCCAACTCAACTGGAACAACCTCGACAAGGCGCAGATCCCGATCGCCGACGAACAGCAGCGCCTGCTCGGCAACCTGATCACCACCATGGACGCCGCCAAGAAGCCGCTGCCGAAGTTCTGGTACTTCCCCCGCGACGTCAAGGCCGTCGTGGTGATGACCGGTGACGACCACGGCATCGGCGGCACCACCGGACGCTTCGACGGCTACATCGCGCAGAGCCCGGCCGGCTGCAACGTCGCCAACTGGGAGTGCGTGCGCGCCTCGTCCAACGTCTACACCAGCGGGCCGATGACCGACGCCCAGGCCAAGGCCTACTCCGACCAGGGCTTCGAGATCAGCACCCACATCACCACGAACTGCACCCCGTGGGGCGCCCCCACCGATCTGGCGAACGTCTACACCACCCAGCTCGCCGCCTGGAAGGCCAAGTACCCCTCGCTGCCCAACCCGGACAGCACCCGCACCCACTGCGTCGAGTGGGACGACTGGGCCACCCAGGCCAAGACCAAGCTGGCCAACGGCATCCGGCTGGACACCGATTACTACTACTACCCGGGCAGCTTCGTGCAGGACCGGCCCGGCTACTTCAACGGCACCGGCCTGCCGATGAAGTTCGCGGACAGCAACGGCGCCACCATCAACGAGTACCAGGCCACCACCCAACTCACCGACGAGTCCGGGCAGTCCATGCCGGGCACCGTCAACACGCTGCTGGACAACGCGTACAACGCCAAGGGCTACTACACCGTCCTGACCGCCAACATCCACACCGACTACGCCGCTTCCACCGCGTCCGACCAGGTCATCGCCTCGGCCAAGGCGCACGGCACCCCCGTGGTCTCCGGCCGCCAGCTGCTGAACTGGCTGGACTTCCGCAACGGCTCCGCGTTCTCCGGGATGGCGTGGAACGCGAACACCCTGAGCTTCAGCATCACCGGCGGCGCGAACGGCCTGCGCGCCATGGTCCCGGTCAACTCGGCGGGCGGCACCCTCACCGGCATCAAGCAGGGCACCACCGCCGTCAACTACCGGATCGAGACCATCCACGGCATCACGTACGCCTTCTTCGACGGCAACGTGGGCTCCTACACCGCGACCTACGGCACCGACACCGTCCCGCCGACCGTCACCGGTTCCGTCCCGGCCAACGGCGCGACCGGCGTCGCCGCCACCGCCCCGGTGAAGGCCTCCTTCAGCGAGCCGGTCCAGGCCGCCACCGTCAACTCCACCAACGTCACGCTGAAGACCACCAGCGGCGGCACCGCGGTGGCCGGCACCGTCGCGCTGGACTCCGCGACCAACACCGCCACCTTCACCCCGAACGCCGCCCTCTCGCTCAACACCGGCTACACGCTGAGCGTCGCCAACGTGAAGGACCTGGCGGGCAACACCCAGGCCGCCGCCTACACGGCGGCCTTCACCACCGCCGGCGCACCGCCGCAGACCATCGGCAACAACGCCATCGGCACCCAGCTCGACGACACCAACTCCAACCACCTCAACGGCTCGAAGATCACCACCGGCAACTCGCCGATCGCGCTCAGCTCGCTGAACGTGCACACCGGACAGACCAGCGCCTCGCCCAACAACCAGTTCCAGATCGCCGTCTACAGCGACAACGGTGGCTCGCCGGACGCCCTGCTGGCCACCAGTTCGGTCGGCGTGCTGAACGCCAACGCCTGGAACAGCGCCGCCGTCACCTACACGCTGGCCGCCAACACCACCTACTGGCTGGTCTACAACTCCAACGGCACCAGCTCCACCGTCAACAACATGCACTACAGCTCCGGCCCCGCCGGGTCCGGCGTCTACAGCAACGCGAGCGTCCCGTTCGGCACCTTCCCGGCGAGCTTCGGCACCGCCGTGAAGGACAACCTCGTGTACTCGCTGTACGGGGCCTACTGACCGGGCCTGTTGGCCCCGTCCGACGTCCCACCCGTTGTCCCGCTTGTCGTCCCACCGCCGGGGCGGTTTGTGTCACAAGTCTGTGACCAAGCCGCCCCGGCGGCTTTTTGAACCTGTTCAGAAGTGGTGTTCGGGCTCTAGAGTCACCGGCACGACCGGGCGTGCGGCTGGCCGAAAACCGCCGCATGCCCGCATTCTGAGGGGGTTTCATGTCGCAGCCGTCCGACTCCAGTGGCGCTGGCGGTTCTACCGGTCCCGGTGCTTCCGGCGAACAGCCGCAGCCGGCGGACCCGTTCGCGGCACCTGCGGGGCCGCGTCCGGGGGCCTTCGGGAAGGGGACGCCGCTGGGGGTCGCTGCGGGCTCGGCGACTGCGGCGGGTGCGGCGGGTGCGGCAGGTGTGGCGGGTGCCAATCCCTACGCGCCGTACCAGCACCGGCCGCAGGCGCCGTTGCCCGAGCCGGAGTGGCTGCGGCCCAGCAAGGCCCGGACGATCGAGCCCGCCGGGCTGCGAGTGCTGGCGGCGGCGGGTGCGTCCGGGCTGGTCAGCGCACTGGCACTCGGTGGCGGACTCGGCGTCAACCTGCTGCTCTGCGCCCTCGCGGGCGCGGTCGGTGCCGCGATCACCGCACTGGGCACCGGGCGGCGGGTCAAGCCCTGGCACCTGGCGTTCGCCGCGGCCGCGCTGCTGCTCTGCCTGGTCCCGGCCGTCAGCGGTGCGGGTGGGGCGGTGACGCTCGCGGTGATCGCCGCGATCTGCGTCGCCTCACTCACCCTGCACGGCGGCGCCCGCTGGGTCGGGGTGGCGATGGGATCGATCGGTCTGTGGGCCCACTTCCTGCCCGGACTCGCTTGGGGAATACGGGCGCTGAAGGAGCGTCGCTTTCCGGCCAAGGCCCGGGTCGGGCAGGTGGTGAAGGCCGTCGGAGTCTCCCTGGTGCTGCTGGTGGTCTTCGGCATGCTGTTCGCCGGCGCCGACTCCACCGTTGCCGGCCTGCTGGGGCACCTCGTTCCCTCGGTGGAGGCCGGGGACGTCCCGCAGCGTTTCGTGTACTTCGTCGGTGGAGTGCTGCTTGCCCTGGGTGCCGCGCACGCCGCCGCCGCCCCCCGCCGCTGGGACCGCACCAGGACCCGGGCCGGCAAGGAGCGCGGACGGCTGGAGTGGGCGATGCCGCTCGCGGTCATGAACCTGCTGTTCGGCGTCTTCGTGGTGGTGCAGTTGGTGGTGCTGATCGGCGGCTACGGCTCGATCATGCGCCGCACCGGGATGACCCCCGCCGAGTACGCCCGCCAGGGCTTCTGGCAGCTGCTCTGGATCGCCGTGCTCACCCTGGTGGTCGTCGCGCTCGCCAAGTACTGGGCGCCGCGCAGCAACGCGGGCGACCGGCTGCTGGTCAAGGTGATGCTCGGACTGCTGTGCGCGCTCACCCTGGTGGTGGTCGGCACCGCGCTGGTCCGGATGAGCCTGTACATGGACGCCTTCGGACTCACCCGCCTGCGGGTCAACGTCGCCGCGATGGAGATCTGGCTCGGCCTGGTCTTCCTGATGGTGCTGGTCGGCTCGGTGCTCTCCTCCCGCCGCTGGCTGCCCCGCGCGGTGGTGCTCAGTGCCGCCCTGGCCGTGGCGCTGTTCGGCCTGCTGCGGACCGACGGCCTGATCGCCGAGCAGAACGTCGACCGCTACCGCACCTCCGCGGCCCACCTCGACGTCGACTACCTGCGTGGCCTCTCCGTCGACGCCGTGCCCGCTCTGGACCGGCTGCCCGAGGACCTGCGCACCTGCGCGCTCCAGCCGATCGCCGCCGACCTGGCGAACGAGCCCGCGCCCTCCTGGTACGCCGTCAGCCGGGCCGAGGCCCGAGCCCGGGAGATCCTCGCGGCACGCCCCGTGATCTGGGACCGAGGCGAGGCCTGCCGGCGGGTCGGGCTGGTCACGGTCATTGAGGTCCGCTGACGTTCGGCGGCCGGCGGCCGGCGGTCGTTGACGGGGGTCGGGGAGTGTCGAGTGGCACCCCCCGCCCTCCTTGTGTGTCAGCCGGCGTGATGTGGCGTCATATCGCTATTCCGGCCGGGGCTTCGGCCGGCAGGTCGGAGGCCCTCGCCCTGACCACGAACACTGCGGACAGCAGCGCGACCGCCGCGAACGCCACGCCCACCACGAAGGCGTGCGAGACGGCGTAGGCCAGCACCTCGTTGGCCCACCTGCTGCCGGGCGGGAAGGTCTGGTGCTGCTGGGCGAACTGCAGCTCGGCCGGGCCGGCGTGGGCGAGGAAGTCCGGCTGCTGGCGGCTGCCCTCGGAGGTGGCGGCCTTGGCGAAGACCGTGGTGAGTATCGACAGGCCGACCGAACCACCTATCTGCTGCACCGAGTTGAGCAGGCCCGAGGCCGCGCCCGTCTCGTGCGCCGCGACCCCGGAGACCGCCATCAGCATCACCGGGACGAAGATCAGGCCCATGCCGAAGCCGAAGGTGACCGTCGGGCCGAGCACGCCCAGTGGGTAGCTGCTGTGCACGTCCGTCTGCGTCAGCCAGCTCAGACCGGCCGTCACCAGGAGGCTGCCGGTGGCCAGGAACGGCTTGGGCCCGAGCCTGGCCTGGAGGGCGGAGGCGAGCTGCGCGGCGACGATGATCGCGACGCTGATCGGTAGGAAGGCCACACCCGCCTTGAGCGCGCTGTAGCCGAGCACGCGCTGAACGAAGAGCGTGACGTAGAAGAAGATGCCGAACATGGCCGCGGCCAGGCAGAGCATCATGATCAGGCCGCCGGTGCGGTTGCGGTTCCGCAGCAGCCGCAGCGGGGTGATCGGTTGGGCGGTGCGCTGCTCGATCACCGCGAACGCGACCAGCAGGGCCGCGCCGACGGCGAACGAGGCGATCGTCACGCCGTTGCCCCAGCCGGCCTTCGGGTCCGCGGCGTGGATGAACCCGTACACCAGGCTGACCAGGCCGAGGGTGGAGGCGAGCGCGCCGGGCAGGTCGAAGGCGCCCGGGTGCCGCTCGGACTCGTTGATGTAGCGCGGCGCGGCGATGGCGATCAGCGCGGCGATCGGCACGTTCACGAAGAACACCCAGCGCCAGTTCAGGTACTCCGTGAGCACTCCGCCGGCCAGCAGGCCTATCGCGGCGCCCGAGCCGGCCACCGCCGAGAAGACGCCGAACGCGCGGTTCCGCTCCGGTCCCTCCTTGAAGTTGGTGGCGATCAGTGCGAACGCCGTCGGTGAACAGATCGCACCGCCGACGCCCTGCAGCGCCCGGGCGGCCAGCAGCATGCCGCCGTTCTGCGCGAAACCGCCGAGCAGCGAGGCCAGGCCGAACAACAGCACGCCCACGACGAACACCCGACGGCGGCCGAGGATGTCACCGGCCCGGCCGCCGAGCAGGAGCAGGCCGCCGAACGTCAGTGTGTAGGCGTTGATCACCCAGGACAGGTCGGTGGTGGAGAACTTCAGCGCGTCCTGGATGTGCGGAAGCGCGATGTTCACGATGGTCGCGTCGAGGACGACCATGAGCTGCGTGGCCGCGATGACGGTGAGCGTGATGCCCTTGCGCCGGTCGCGACCGGCCCCCGGTGGAGCCGACTTGCTGAGCATGTCGGAGATAGCCACTGTTGTGCCCCCTGCCGGCTACTGCTATCGGTTGCTGTTTGGGTAAGGTGCTCGGCAATGCGGATAGTGAACGGTCTCGTTCACTGTCGGGGACATTAGTCGGCGCCGATAGTGAACGCAACCGTCTTTTAGGGTGGATGACGATGGATCAGCCGGACCGGCGGCAATCGGCCGACGGCCCCGTGGAGGGAGCCCCGCTGCGCAGGCGCGGCAAGGCGCTGGAGGCCGCGATCTTCGAGGCCGCGCTCGACCAGCTCACGTCCGGCGGGTTCGCCCGGATGACGATGGAAGGCGTGGCCGGCGCCGCGCAGACCGGTAAGGCCGCGCTCTACCGGCGCTGGGCCTCCAAGGCGGACCTGGTGATGGACGCCCTGGTCGCCGTGATGCCGCCCCCCGCCGACATCCCCGACCTCGGCTCCGCGGAGGCCGAGCTGCGGCACGTCATCGAGGCCTACATCGCGGTGTTGAACTCCCGGACCGGTGCGGCCGTCCGCGCCCTGATGGGTGAACTGGACCACGAGCGCGCCGAGTTCTTCAAGGGCTTCATGCACGAGCGGGTGGTCGGACCGACCGCCGAGGGCATCCTCGGCATCCTGCGCCGCGGCGAGGCGCGGGGCGACGTCCGCCGGGGCGCGGCGGTGTCGATTGTCGCCGACGTGCTGCCGGCGATGCTGCTGTACCGCGCCAAGTTCTGCGCCGGGGTGTTCGACGACGAGTTCTGCGAGGACCTGCTCGGGCAGGTGCTGCTGCCGGCGATCAGGCCGTAACGCGGGCCGGGCGGGGGAGCGGGCTTGGCCCGGTGGCGTGGCGTGGCGTGGCGTGGCGTGGCGGGTCCGGGTCCGGGTCCGGGCCCGGGGTCGCCGGGCCCGGCTTGGGCGGCTGGGCTGTCCGGGCGGCGGCGTAGGCTGAAAGCAGCTGGGCGCGTCCTCGGGCGCGGCCCCGGCTGTCCCCTGTCCAGTGAAGGAACCCCGATGCCGTACGACCCCCCGACCCACTCGGTCGAGCGCTCCCTGCGCCGGGCCGGAGCCCGCCTGGTGGTCGGGCTGGACGAGGTGGGCCGCGGCGCCTGGGCCGGGCCGGTCATGGTCGGTGCCGCAGTCACCGGCCTGCGCCGCCCGCCGGAGGGGCTCACCGACTCCAAGCTGCTCACCGAGCGGCGCCGGGAGGCGCTCGTCCCGATCCTGGAGAACTGGGTGACCGCCTATGCGATCGGCGCCGCCTCGTCCCAGGAGTGCGACGACCTCGGCATGACGGCCGCACTGCGGCTGGCCGCCGTCCGCGCCCTGGAGGCGCTGCCGGTGCAGCCCGACGCGGTGATCCTGGACGGCAAGCACGACTACCTGGGCGGCCCGTGGCGGGTCCGTACGGTGATCAAGGGCGACCAGTCGTGCGTCTGTGTCTCCGCCGCCTCGGTGCTGGCCAAGGTCCGGCGGGACGCGCTGATGGCCGAACTCGGGGTGGACCACCCGGCGTTCGCGTTCGAGGAGAACGCCGGCTACCCCTCGCCGACCCACCGTGCCGCGCTGGAGGAGTTCGGGCCCACCGAGCACCATCGCCTGTCCTGGGCCTACATGGACGCCCTGCCGAAGTGGAGCCACCTCAAGCGGCAGCGGATCCCGGTCGACACCGGCGAGCAGCTCTCGCTCGGTTTCTGAGCGCCCTCAGTGCCGCAACGCGCCCTCGCGCAGTCGCACAATCCGATGGTTCGCTGCGGCTGCCGGGTGCCCTCCGAGGGCTTTGGCGGCGACCGTGTCCGTCGATATTCGTCGATTCTGACGGTTCGTCAACATTCATCCACCCGTCACTCGGGCGTTGCCGCGTACCCGCGTTCCGGCGGCGACACTTTCAAGTGGTGGGGTGCCCGTGCGCATCCGACCGGCATTTGATAGGAATCCGGGTATGCCTGTCTTCCCCGAGGAGCCGGAGATTCACGAGACGATCCCGGGCCCCGGCGTTCCCCTTCCCCACAAGTCGGACGCACCTGCCCACCGTATGCCTTCCTCCACCGCCGTCGCCGCTCCGGTCCCGGGCCCTCGCCCCGGCCCGCCGCGTCCCGCACCGCCCCGTGCGGACCGGCCGATTCCCGGCCCGCGGCCCGCACCCCGACCCAAGCCCGGCCACGCGCCGCGCCCCGGTCGGCCGACCGTTCAACTCCTGCCCGTGGCTGCGGCCGAGGCGCTCGACCGCGCCGACGAGGCCGTCGACGCACTGCTGGAGTCCGGCCGCCGCCCCGGCGACGTGCTGGTCCTGACAGTCGGTGCCGCGCACCCCTGGCAGGAGCACGAGACGAGCTTCGGCGAGGAGCGCTACTGGGCTCAACTCGCCGACGGTGGCGACGTGTTCTACGCCGACGCCGCCACGGCCCGGACGCTGCGCCGCGACGTGGTGGTGCTGGTGGTCAACGAGAACCACCCGGAGCGGGTGGCCGCTGCGGCGCGCAAGGCGCTGGAGCGTGCCGCGAAGCTGCTGGTGGTCTGCGGCGAGACGGACACCGTCGCCCCGCTGTTCGCCTGACCGCTGGTCCGCCGGTCCGCCTGACCGCCGGTTCGTCGTGCCGGTCCGGCTCCGTCTGCGGGCGGGGCCGGACCGTTGCCGTGTCCTGGTTCCGCCGGGCCGTAACGCGGTTGTCCTGCGGTGCCGTTGGGGCTTTTGCTGCCGGGGCGCGTCGGGCTGCCTGCTTCGGTGAGCGGGTCACCGCGGGTGGACGACCGCTCAGCGGGCGGCGGTTCGACGGATCGCCCGGCTGTCGCGGCCGGCCTCCAGGGCGCGGATCGCGTTCAGTGAGGTGACCGGGGCGACCGGTGGCTCCAAGGGCGCCGGCAGTGCGGGGTGTTCGGATCCGGTGCCGGACGGGATGCGCGAGGGTAGTTCGGTGACGGTGTGAATTGGGCCGAGCGCCCACGACCCGGCGTGCGGATTGCGCCCGCGCCGGCCGTCGCCGAGCGACTGCCAGCCGGCCGGGGTGAGCGTCAGGTACGAGCCGCAGCGCAGCCCGTGCAGTTCGGCGGCGGCGCGCAGCGCCCACATCCATGCCCCGTCCTGCTCGGTCCAGTCCGGCCCGCCGTCCCGGCAGCGCAGCAGGACGGCGGTGCGGCTCGGGGATATCCGCCTCAGGTCGTGCGGTGTGACCCGGCGGAGGTGGCCGAGCAGGGCGTTGCGGTGGTCCCAGCCGTCGCTGAACTGCGGGCGGACGCCGAAGGAGGCCGACGCCACCACCCGATGCTCGGGGTCGAGTACCGCGACCACGGTGGTGCCGGGCTGCGGTAGGTGCCGCTGGTGAAGTTCGGTGACGAACTCTCGGGGTGTGCGAAGGAGGGGCACGCCGAGGCGCTCCCACTCCTGCAGCGTGATGGCCCGACGGCCGTCGTAGTGGGAAGGACCTCGGTCGATGCCGTTGATCACGATCCTCCTTCCCGTGCCCACGCTCCCGGAGGTGCGCGGGCGTACGCCGAAGGCCGGGTCCGACGGACCGGGCGCTGGATACCTTCCAATTCTCGGGCGAGAGCCGCCGGGCGGCAATGATGAACTGACAAACGCCGCCCGGGACCCGCCTAATTGCCCGACATGTCCCAGCCCTGTCGTGCGGCCATTCGGCTGACAGATCGGTGAGCGGGGTGTGTGGAGGCCGACCGGTGACCGGGGCCTGGCGTCCGGGCGTGCCGGAGTGCCAGGACCGGCGTCGAGCTCGGCCGAATCGTCCTCACCCCCGGATGGCCAGGACGAGTGGGAGCACCGCGGTGGCACCCGCCTGGCGGAGCAGATGAGCCGCGACCGTCAGCGTCCAGCCGGAATCCACCAGGTCGTCCACCAGGAGGACCGGGCCGGGAGTCGCGGCCAGTGTGTCGGCCAGGCCCGGCGAGAGTACGAGCGTTCCGGCGACCGAGCGCAGCCGCTGGGCGCTGTTGCTGCGCGGCCCGTGCGGGGGCTCCCCGGTGGCGTACTGGATCCGGCCGAGCAGTGGCATCCGGCCGATCGAGGCGAGGCCTCCGGCGAGATCGGACACCAACTGTGGTCGGGTGGAGGACTCCAGGGCGACCACGCCGATCGGGCGCTCCAGCCGGGTGCCGTCCGGACCGGCCGGTCCGGCCCAGCCGCCCGGGCCGCGCGCCCAGTCCGCGACCACACCGACGACGGCGTCCAGCACCTCGCGCGGCAGCGGGCCGTCCGGGGAACGCTCGTCGAGCAGCGTGCGAAGCCGGGTGCCCCAGCCGATGTCGGAGAGCCGGCCGAGGGCGCGCCCCGGCTCGGCCTGCTGGGTGGGAGGGATGCGGCCACGCAGCGGGACACCGAGGGACTCCATGCCGGTCGGCCACATTCGCCGGGTCTCGAAGGAGACCCCGGGCCGGCCGAGGGCGGCGCGGGCAGCGCCGGTGGCTTCGGCCGAGACCTCGGTGGAGTGCTGGGCATGGGTGCACCGGTCGCAGCGCCCGCACGGGGCTGCCTCCGGGTCGTCGAGCTGGCGGCGCAGGAACTCCATCCGGCAGCCCTCGGTCGCGATGTAGTCCCGCATCGCCTGCTGTTCGGCCGCGCGGGCCCGGGCGACCTTGGCATACCGCTCGCCGTCGTACCGCCACTGCTCGCCGGTGGACTCCCAGCCGCCGCGTACCCGGCGGACTGCGCCGTCCACGTCGAGCACCTTGAGCATGATCTCCAGTCGGGAGCGACGGAGGTCGACAGAGGTCTCCAGTGCCGCCGTGGAGAGCGGGCGGCCGGCCTCGGCCAGCGCGGCCAGGGTACGGCGGACCTGCTCCTCGGCGGGGAAGCCGATGGAGGCGAAGTACCGCCAGATCGCCTCGTCCTCCCGGCCCGGGAGCAGCAGCACCTCGGCACGGTCGACGCCACGGCCGGCGCGGCCGACCTGCTGGTAGTAGGCGATGGGAGAACTCGGCGAGCCGAGGTGGACCACGAAGCCGAGATCCGGCTTGTCGAAGCCCATGCCGAGCGCGGAGGTGGCGACCAGGGCCTTGACCCGGTTGGCCAGCAGGGCGGCCTCGGCCTCGCGGCGCTCGGCGTCCTCGGTCCGGCCGGA
Organism: Kitasatospora sp. NPDC051984; assembly: GCF_044593455.1. Taxonomy (NCBI): domain Bacteria; kingdom Bacillati; phylum Actinomycetota; class Actinomycetes; order Kitasatosporales; family Streptomycetaceae; genus Kitasatospora; species Kitasatospora sp. NPDC051984. The sequence continues at coordinate 15,524 of NZ_JBIUCB010000026.1, read as the reverse complement.
GTAGGAGGCGACCGGGTAGCCGCGCTCGCGCAGGAACTCGGTGACCTCCTCGGCGGCGGCGACCGTCAGGGTGTAGATGATGCCGGAGCCGGGGAGATCGGCCAGGTGGTCGGCGAGCCAGGCCAGCCGGTGCGCCGGGTCGGGCAGTGAGAGCACCGAGAGGCTGAGGCTCTCCCGGTCCAGCGGGCCGCGCAGCACCAGGGCCTGCGCGTCACCGACGCCGGTGCCGAGCTGCTCGGCGACATCCGCGGTGACCCGGGCGTTCGCGGTCGCCGTGGTCGCCAGCACCGGGACGCCGGGGGAGAGCTCGGCGAGCATGGTGCGCAGCCGTCGGTAGTCGGGCCGGAAGTCGTGGCCCCAGTCGGAGATGCAGTGTGCCTCGTCCACCACCAGCAGGCCGGTGGAGGCGGCGAGCTTGGGCAGGACCTGATCGCGGAAGTCGGGGTTGTTGAGCCGCTCCGGGCTGACCAGCAGGACATCGACCCGGCTGTCGGCGACCTCCTGCTGGATCTCCTCCCACTCCTCCGGGTTGGCCGAGTTGATCGTCCGGGCGTGGATGCCCGCCCGGGCGGCCGATTCGACCTGATTGCGCATCAGCGCCAGCAGCGGCGAGACGATCACCGTCGGGCCGGCCCCGCGCGCGCGGAGCAGCGCTGTGGCGATGAAGTAGACGGCGGACTTGCCCCATCCGGTGCGCTGCACCACCAGAGCGCGGCGGTTGTCCACCACCAGGGCCTCGATGGCTTTCCACTGGTCCTCGCGCAGCGTCGCGGAGGGCCCCGCGAGGCTGTGCAGCACGGCTTCCGCGGCGGCCCGGACGGCTTCGCGGTCGGCTGGGGTGGTCGGATGGAGTTCGCGCGTCTGCATGAGGTCATGGATACCGCGCTTCACGGACGGACCGCGAATGGCGGGCTGTGGACAACCTGGATCTAATCGGGTGATATGGCGTCAGAGTGCGCTGTTCGGGCCGGAATTGTCCGCCATTAGGGGTAGCTAATGCTGAACCCCCTGGTTTATCCACAGGGCGAATGAAATATCCGCAGTGGTGGCGGAATCGGGTCCAGGCTTTCCGCCATGACCGCAGACGACCGCACCACCAAGCCCTCCTCGCGCCCCGGCCACCTCCCGGTCCGGCTGCGCGGCCCCGCCGACATGGCGGAGATGCTCCCCTACCTGCTGGGTTTCTTCCCCGACGACAGCATCGTCGCGGTGGGCCTGCAGGGCCCCGCGCTCGATCAGGGCGGAGTGATCCGTATCGACATTCCGGCCGATCCGGAATCCTGGGAGCGCACCGCCGAAGAATCCGCCCGGCTGCTGGTCGAGCTGTCCGAACAGCGCGACCGCCGCCCCGTCCAAGTCCTGCTGTACCTGTGCCGGGATCCCGCCGACGGCACGCCAGTGTCCGAGGGGCGGCAGGCCGTGCTGGCGGAGCTCCGCCCACTGGCTGCCGCACTCACCAGGGCCTTCCAGGGCGAGCAGGTGATCGTCAAGGAGTCGCTGTGCGTCTCTGCGGGCCGCTGGTGGTCCTTCCTGTGTACCGGAGTCGACTGCTGTCCGCCGGACGGCACTCCGGTCCGTGCCGCCCACGAGCCCAGTCCGCTCGCCGCCGCGGCCACCTTCGCGGGCCTCGCCCCGAGGGGCAGCCGCAAGGCGATCGTGGCCGGCCTCGCCCCGGTGGGCCCGCCGCTCTGCGAGGTGCAGCGCCGCGCCCTGGAAGACGCCGGGCCGCCGTTCATCCGTGAGCTGGCCGGCCCCGGCGGCCGCCATACGGCGGTCGAGCGCACCGACGAGCTGCTGGCCAGCGCGATGGCCGAGTTCCGCAGCGGCGCCCGGGAGCTCGACACCAGACGGACGGCCCGCCTGCTGATCGGCCTGCAGGACAAACTCGGCCGCGATCGCGCTGCCGAGTACGCCGAACCGCACGAACTCGCCACCGCCCAGAAGCTGTGGCGCTACCTCATCCAGCGCTGCGTCGACCCGTTCGAACACCTCGCCGCCCCGCCGATGACACTGCTGGCCTGGACGTCCTGGCTGGCCGGAGACCCCGCCACGGCGAGGGTCGTACTGGCCAGGGCACTGGAACTGGACGCGGGCTACACCCTTGCCCAACTGCTTTACGAATCACTGAACTCCGGCCTCGCCGCGGAGGCACTGCTCCAGGTGGTCCGGAGCGAACGCAGCACCCGGCTGCGCGGGGCGGGGAGCCGCCGGCACCCAGAGCTCCTGCCGCCCGCCGGGCCGTCGGGAGCCGAACGGCCCGGCGGTCCCTCGCGGGCGTCCGCCGCCCCGCCCGGGCCCCCGCCCCGGTCCGGCGCCGAACCGACGAAAGCCGTCAGGGCAGGCCAGGGCGGATCCGGGCCGGACCGCGCGGGCGCCGAGCCCGGGCCGGGCCACGCCGAGCCGGGCGAGGACGGCAGCCCAGGCGGCGGCCGGTCGACAATCTCGCCCGACGCCGCGTCAGCCGAGGTCCGCCGGCCGGGCGGCGAGCACCGATCCTGCCCGCTGCGGGCCGCGTCGCCGCGAATCCCCAGGCCCCGCAGCAGGGCATTCCGACACCAGCAGTCCACCGGAGGCTGACATGCGTACGCTCACCCCCCGGCCGCGGGGCGAACGGCTAGACCTCGCCGCGCGCCATCCGCATCAGGCGGTCCAGCACCCGGCGGCCACTCACCCGCACCCCGTCGTGCTCCCACTCGTTGGTGATCCACGTCCGCACACCGGCCACCGCATCCGCGGTTTCCAGCGAATGCGCCGTGTCCACGTACATGTCGTCGTGGTACACCGCCGCGTACACCGGCACCTGGTTCGAAGCCAGGCGCTGCGGGTCGTACAGGTCGGGCCACTCGGTGCGCTCGGCCAGCAGCTGCGCCGTCTCGCGCAGCGGCCGCAGCGACGGGTCGGTCTCGAACATCCAGGGGTAGATCATCTCGCCGGTGAGCAGTACCGGCCCGTCCCCGGCCAGCGCTGCCGCGGCGTCGAACTCGGGAAACTCCTTGCGCACCCGCTCCGCCGACCAGTCGGTGGCCCCGGCGTCGACCGAGCGCTGCCCGTAGATCGACTCGTGCAGCACGGCGTACAGCGGCCCCTGGGCGAAGGACAGCTGCACCTGCGCCCCCGCCAGGAAGGTGTCGGACAGCTCCGGCCCGTCCGCCCCCTCCACCCAGGCCTCCTCCAGCAGATAGTGCAGGACGTAGGAGCCGGTGCCGCTGCCCAGCATCATGCCCAGCGCCTGGAAGGCCTCGACGGTGAGGACCCCACCATCCGGCAGAGGTGCGGGCTGCTCGATCAGGTGCGCCGCGATTCGCCGTACCGCCGCCACGTCCTGGGGGAAGCGCGCGTAGTGCCCGGCGTTCTTGCGGGCGACCCGCGGGTATGCCGCGCGGTAGACCTCGTCCGCCGAGCGGCGAAGGCCGGCCAGCCCGCCGGTGACGAACGCCTCTCGCAGGCCCTCCGGGGCCAGCGAGAGGTAGGTGAGGGTGCAGAAGCCGCCGAAGCTCTGCCCCAGCAGGCTCCATCGACCGTCCTCGCCCAGCAGTTGGCGGCGGATCAGCTCGGCGTCCCGGACGATCGAGTCGGCACGGAAGTGCGCCAGGTAGTCGGCCTGCTGCCGGGCGTCGCCGCGCCGGGCCAGGGTCTGCCGGTTGGCGGGCGTGGAGCGGCCGGTGCCGCGCTGGTCCAACAGCAGCACCCGGTGGTCGTCGAGCGCCCGGTCCAGCCAGCCGTCCCGGCCGAGCGGCCGATTGGCCTTTCCACCCGGGCCGCCCTGCAAGTAGAGCAGCCAAGGAAGTTCGTCGTGCTCGCGTCCGGCGGCCACCACCTCGCGGGCGTAGACCTTGATCGCTTCGCCGCCCGGAGCTCCGTGGTCCAGCGGCACCCGGAAGACATGATCCGTGGCGACGATCCCGGGGATGCGGCTGAGGGAGGACATGCAACTCCTAGATGTGAGCTGGTCACAGGCTGGTTGCGGCGCCGGTCACCGAGGTCACCAGGGGTTCCGTCGCCGTGCTCGCACCGTATCCTGACGGCGGACAGGAGCCGCCCGGGGGCGGCCGCCACGTGCGGAGAACCCCGAACGGCGCCACGACACAGCGGGCACCCCGGGTGCCGGCCGCAGACTGCCGAAGGACCGACGGCGCGTGGCCGCATTCGACCGGAGGTCCGCCGGACAGGCGTGACCTCGGGCAGGTGTACGGCGTTCAACCTGCGGAACGCCGAAACCAGAACCGGCACCGCCGGGCCAGTAGCGGCCAGGGCGACCGTGTCGGGCACCGGTCACGCGTCGCTCGACCCGGTGCGACCGGGCCACGCGCGACCTTGGCGTCCGGGCCGGGACACCACCCCGGTCGGGGCGGAGCACCGGCGATCCGGTCCCGCCCAGGTCAGAGCCGCGTGTTCCGGCGGCAGAGCAGCAAAGTCCGCGATCGAGCACGCTCGCGGCCGGCCGGGCCCGCAGCCGTCGGCCGGTCGAGGGGAGGAGAGCCTGGTGACCGATTCAAGGCCACCCCACGCAGCGTCCCACCCGCTGCCGCCCACCAACCCGCCCGCACCGGGCGGCGCTTCGGCACCCATCGGAGCAGCGGCTTCCCCCATGCCCCCACACTTGGCCGGCCCACCGAGTCCGCGCCGGGCCACACCCCCGTACGGCACGCCCACCGGCGCCCCGGTACCCACCGGCCACGCCCCCGGGACGCCCGGCGCGAGCCCGGCATCCGCCACCCCCGCGTACGGCACGCCGCTCGCGGGTGCCGCCGTCCAGCAGCACGGAGCCCCGCTCAGCACGCCGCCGTACGGCACGCTCACCACGCCCACGCCCTACGCACCGGGGGCCACTCCGCCGTACGGCACTCCCACCACGCCCACGCCCTACGCACCGGGGGCCACCCCGCCGTACGGCACTCCCACCACGCCCACGCCCTACGCGCCGGGGGCCACCCCGCCCTACGGCACTCCCACCCCGCCCTACGGCACCCCGACCCGGCCGGGCCCGGGCGTGACGGCCCCGGTGCGTGGCGTGGCGGGCGCACGCTCGGAGCAGGTAGCCGGTGCGGCCGCTCCAGGGGCGGCCCGCCAGCCGGCTCCGGCGGCGGTGCCACGACCGCAGCCCTCGGCGGCGCACGACGTCCTGTGCGTCAATGCCCCGGGCATGGCAGCCTCCGGCCCGGACGGGCAGCTTCGGGGCCAGAGCCTGCACGGCTTCTTCCGGCACGGCGTGCGCACCCTGGCCAGGATGGAGCTGCGCCTCGGTGGCGTGGAGCCGCTCCCGCTCCAGGGCACCCTGACGTCCGCGGCGGCGGCTCGGTTCCTCGGCTCGGTCCGGGTGCCGGGCGATCTCGACCCGGATCCGGCGCTGACGGTCGAACGGCTGCGGCACGCCGACGGCGCGGAGACCGTGACGGTCCGGAACACCGGTGCCCGACCGGCCCGCCTCCCACTGGAGATCGCCCTGGGTACCGACCTGGGCCAGCTCACCGACATCGCGGCGGGCCGGCGCTCGGCCGATCTGCCGGGCCAGGTCCAGTCCTCGGGCCTGCGCTGGGCCGGGCAGGGCCGCGCGGCCACCGTCAGCGCCCGCCCGTCGCCGCACGCGGTGCTGGCCGGCGCGGGTGTGCTCCGGTGGGATCTGGACATCCAGCCAGGGGCCCGATGGTCGGTGGACCTGCAGGTGGAGCTGGAGGCTCCATCGACCGGTCGTCCACCGACGGGGCGCGGCCCGGGTGTGCCGCTGCCGTGGTCCGAGCCGGAGGTCCGGGCCGACGATCGCCGTGCCACACGCCTGGTCGGCCGCGCCCTCGGCACGCTGAGCGGGCTGCTGCTCGCCGACGCGGACCGTCCGACCGACCTCTACACCGCCTCGGGCGCCCCCTGGCGTTTCGGCCTCACCGCCGCCGACGCGCTCTGGGCGGCCCGGATGACGCTGCCGCTCGGCACCCGGCTCGCTGCCGGAACGCTCCGCGCGACGGCCCGCCGTCAGCACCTCGCGCCCCAGCCATCGGCAGGCGCCGCACGCCCGGCCGAAAGTGGCGCTGCCGACGGGGCGTCCAGCCCATCGGCGGTCGGTTCGTCGCCGGCCGTCGCCGCCGCGCCGGGAGGCCCACCGGCAGCGCAGCCTGCCGCTGTGCAGGGCGCGGGCAGCGTGTCCGCCCCGGCCACTGACAGTGGTGCGGCGGCGCAGGCGATGGACGGCGTGATTCCCGGGCCGCTGCGGCACGGAGGCCCGGAGCTGCCGGCGAGCTGCACGGCCACGGAGGCGACGCTGCTGTTCGTCACCGTGCTGGCAGAGGCCTGGCGTTGGGGCATGCCCCGGGCCGAGGTCGCCGAGTTGCTGCCCGCCGCGGAGCGCGCCCTCGGGGCGTTGCGGGCCGCAGTGGCAGAGGGGCCGGACGGGCCGATCGGCTTCGTCACCGACCTCGGTCGCCCGGCGGAGGAGCGGGCCGCGCGGCCAGGTCCGGCCAGGTGCGAAGTCCAGGCGCAGGCGCACCGCGCGGCGCTCCAAGGGGCGGACCTGCTGGAAGCGTTCGACCGTCCCGGAGCGGCGGAGTGGCGGGCCTGGGCAGCTGAGCTGAGGGAACGGTTCCGCGAGCAGTTCTGGATCGACGACCTGTCAGGTGGTCGGCCGGCAGCCGCATTGCTGGGCCCGGACCGGCCGGTGCCGGCCCTCGCCTCAACTCTGGTCCACCTCTTCGACGTCGGACTCGGCGCCGAGGGCGAGCTGCACGAGGGCCTGCTCGACCGGGAGCAGACCAGGTTGCTCGCCCAGCGGCTGGTGACGCCCGAACTCGACTGCGGGTGGGGCCTGCGGACGTTGAGCGCGAAGTCCCCACGGTTCAACCCGCTCGGCCATCGCAGCGGCGTGGTCCGGGTGCAGGAGACCGCGCTCGCGGTGAGCGGGCTGGTGGACGCCGGATTCGAGCGGGAGGCCGAGATTCTGCTGGAAGGCCTGTTGGAGGCGTCCGCGCACTTCGAGTACCGGCTGCCGGAGATGTACGCGGGCGAGCAGAAGGTCGCCGACTGCCCACCGGTGCCGCACCCGGCGGCCTGCCGTCCGGCCGCCATGTCGGCGGCCGCGGCCGTTCACCTGGTGCTCTCACTGGCCGGAGTCCGGCCCGACGTCCCCTCAGGGCGGGTGGCCACCCACCCGGCGAGCACCGCGCCCCTGGGCGCATTGGAACTCACCGGCCTGCGAGTGGCCGGCGAGCCGTTCTCGGTTCGGGTCAGCAGGATTGGCGTCGCGGTGGTGGAAGAGGCGCCGTCGTTCCTGCAGTTGGCCGCCGGCTGACCGTCCGCGGGGCGGTCCAGGAGGCGGGAGAGAAGACGGGAAGGACGGGAGAAGGACACGAGAAAGGCGCGGGAAAGGGGACGGGAAAAGGCCGTGGTCTGTGATTATCGTCAGAGAGACGACTAAGATCGGCGGCATGTCGCGTTATGACCCGTCGGCCTTCCCCCCGTTCGCAGTCACGGTTGACCTGGTGGTGCTGACGGTGCGCGACCATGAGCTGTGCGCCCTGCTGGTGAAGCGTGGTGAGGCGCCGTTCCAGGGCTACTGGGCGCTGCCCGGCGGGTTCGTGCGGCCGGACGAGGGCTTGGCCGAGGCGGCGTCCCGGGAGCTGGCGGAGGAGACCGGGCTGAGGGCGCAGTCCGCACCGGGCCAAGTCCTGGCGGGGCAGAACCCGTTCGGGGCGCACCTGGAGCAACTGGCCACCTACGGACACCCGCAGCGCGACCCCCGGATGAGGGTGGTGAGCGTCGCGTACCTGGTGCTTGCCCCCGACCTGCCGTCGCCCCGTGCGGGCGGCGACGCCAGCAGCGCCCGGTGGGCACCGGTCAGTGAACTGTTCGGCGTCGACGGCAACGACGGTGAACTGCTGGCGTTCGACCACGGGCAGATCCTGGCGGACGGCGTGGAGCGGGCCAGGTCGAAGATCGAGTACTCCTCGCTGGCAACGGCCTTCTGCCCGCCGGAGTTCACCGTCGGCGAGCTGCGCCGGGTGTACGAGGCGGTCTGGGGCGTGGTGTTGGATCCGCGGAACTTCCACCGCAAGGTCACCGGCACCCCGGGCTTCCTGCTGCCCTCCGGCGGCACGACGACCCGTCAAGGCGGGCGCCCCGCACAGCTGTTTACCGCGGGCGGGGCGACCGTCCTCAACCCGCCGATGCTCCGCCCCGAGGCCTGACCTCCGACCCTGGCGAGGTCGTGGCCGCCGTCGCCGAGGGGAGGGCTCGGCGAGACGAGGTGGGCCAGTTCCCTTGTGGTGGTGGGGTGGTGGCGATCCGTAAGTAAATCGTCAGTGGCGCGAGTGCGCTGTCCCCTGTTCGGGTGAGCTCGGCGCTAACACCGTCAACGATCCATCCGGAATGCCTGGTTTCACCGCTTCCGCGTCCTACTGTGCAGGCTCAGGCCTGGCGGACGAACCCCGGTCTGTCGGCGGGCGAGGGAGCGGGCGGCGATGATCCAAATCACCGGACTGACCAAGAAATACCGAAGGGGCCACCCCCCAGCGGTGCTGGACCTGACCTTCGACGCCCGTCCAGGGATGATCACCACGGTGCTGGGGGAGGAAGGGGCGGGCAAGTCCACCGCTTTCCGGCTGATGGTGGAGCTCGAACGCGGCCACGGCCTCACCCTGTTCGACGGCCGCACCTATCGGCGGATTCGGCGACCGGAGCGGGAGATCGGCACGCTGCTGCCGTCCGGCAGGCCGGAGGCCGGACATCCGGGGCAGCGGGCCCGGGCGCACCTGCGGATGCTGGCAGGGGCGGTCGGGGTTTCGGCGCGTCGGGCCGACGACCTGTTGGAGCAGGTCCGCCTCGCCCCTGTCGCCGACCACCGGATCGGCACCTTCTCGCCCGGAATGCACCGCCGGCTCGCCCTGGCCGCCGCCCTGCTCGGCGACCCGGCGACGCTGCTGCTGGATGCCCCGGCCGAGGGCCTGTCTCCGCGCAGCGAGGAGTGGTTGCACGGCTTTCTGCGCTCCTTCGCGCTGACGGGCGGCACCGTGCTGATGTCCACCCGCAGCCCGGAGGCGGCCGCCGTGCTCGCCGACCGGGTGGTCACCCTGGACGCTGGCAGGCTGGCCGCCGACCAGCCCGTGGTGGAGTTCCGCCGCAGCCGGCTGCACCCCGAAGTCCTGGTCCGGGGCCCGCAGATGGCCCGTCTCGCGGACCTGCTGGTCGCCCAAGGTGCGCAGGTCCGGCGGGAGGGCGGTGTCGGTCTCGCGGTGAGCGGGGTCGGTCGCACCGAGATCGGTGAACTCGCCTACCGCAACGGTGTCCTGCTGCACGAGTTGGCCGACCGGGTGGTGCAGCGTCCGATCTCCTTCCCGGCCGCCCTGCCCAGCGGATCGGGCCACTCCGGCCAGGTCGCGATCCGTCCGGCCTGGCAGAGCCCGGTCCGGCAAAGTACCGGCGGGCAGGCCCAGATCGCCCCCGCCGCCCCGAGGCCCGTCACCGTCGGCCGCCCGGCCACCGGCCCGGACGCCGAGCGAACCATCGAGCACCGCGCCCTCGGCCATCGCGGCCTCCAGGCCGGCCGTTGGGCCGCCGCCGCCCTCGCGCCCGACCCGGCGGCCCCGACTGCCCCGGCGGCCCCGACCGCCCCGACCGCCCCGACTGCCCCGACTGCCCCGACTGCCCCGGCAGCCCCGACCGCCCGCGAGGCCACGGCCGCAGCCCCGACCGCCCCCGAGGCGACGCCCGCAGCCCCGACGCCCCCGGCCGAGCCGCCCGTTGTCGACCTCACCCGCCGGACGCCCCGCGGCGCCTCCGCGCTCCGCCGAGTACGCACCGAGCAGCCGGTCTCCGAACACCTGGAGCCGCCCGCCGGAAACGCTCCCGAGCCCGCAGCGACCCGGCCCGGACCGACGCCCGCCGCGTCCACGCCGATCGTGCTCGAGGCCGACCAGTTGGCCGCCAACCCGACCGACGCCGAGTTGCTGACTCCCGCCCGGATCAGGGGAGTTGGCCACGGTTCCACTCCGGCGCAAGCCCAGGGGCCGGTGCCCGCGCAGGAGCAGGACCGGGCGCAGGTGCGTCTCCGGCCGGTCCACGCCACCGAGTTGCGGTCGGCCGGGCCGGCCAGGCCGGTCGGGTCGGCGGCGGCGGGTCGGGCGCAGGTGCCGGCGGGCGAGGGCGGGGCAAGTGCGGTGCGCAGGCGTGCCGTCGGTGACGAGAACGGGAGTGAGTGACGGTGCGGTTGGTGGCTTGTGAGGTGCGTCGGCTGCGCGGGGTGCGCTCCACGTGGGTGGTGGTCGCGGCGGCACTGCTGCTGAACGCGGCGCTGGCGGCGACGTTGGCCCAGCGGTTCCCGGCCGGGAAGTTGGCGGTGTCGGGGGCGGTGCGGGCGCTGGCCGGTGTGGTCCCGTGGCTGCCGCTCCCGCTGACCGCGCTGGCCGCTGCGGTGCTCGGCGCGCTGGCGTACAGCCATGAGATGCGCTGGCCGGGCCTGGCCGCGTCCCGGGTGAATCTGGGCCGTCGGCTCGGCGCGCTCCTCGCGAAGCTGCTGGTGGTCGGGGCGGCGGCGCTCCTGCTTGCGGTGCTGACGCTCGTGGTGAACGCCCTGGTGGTCCGGTTCGCGCTGCCTGGCGCGGTGGATGCCTCGGCGGTGTTCGCCCTGCCGCACCCCGCCGAACTGACGGCCTTCCCGGGCCTGGCGCCGGCCCCGGCGGCGGGCCCGTTCGCGGTGGGCGGGATCGGCCGTCCGCTCCCGGTGTTCCTGGCGCTGGCGGTGGCCGGTGGCTGGGCCGGCCTGTTGCTGGCGACGTTGGTGCGCAGTGCCGTCCTGGGAGTTCTGCTCACCTGCGCGACGCCTGCCCTGCTGGAGCCCACCGCCGGTCTGCTGCTGCACCGTTCCGGCCGGAATTGGCCGCTGTGGGTGTGGGAGTTGCTGCCCTTCCAGTACGGCTTCAACCTGGTGCGCGAGGCGGCCGACCGGACGGCGGCGGCGCTGGACGTCGTGGTGATGGCCGCCCTGCTGGCGCCGGCCGGGCTGCTGGTGCTGGCGGTGCTGGTGGCCCAGTTCCGCCGCCGCGCACTGTAACGACCCTGCCTGCCGTGAAGGCCCGCCCGCTTTCGGATGCCCCGCGCACCGCGGGAATCCGCACGGAAACCCCGCCCCGGAACTGTCGGTGGCGGTGCATCGGGCAGCCGGTGCTGACGGTTCGGCAGGTGTGGCGGAGCCGGTGGCGGCGGGGTGAAGCACCGTTCGGAACGGCAGCTGAATTCGAGCCAGGATGACCGATATGCGCATTTCTGGCTGATAAGAAGTCAATTATCCAGACACGGCCGATCACCCTTTCGTGTGCTTTTCAGGAGAATGCTCAAGACGGCCCCGCCGATCGCCGACAAAGGATGGCGTGAGTACCCTTGCGCACCCCACCGTGACCGCCGCTCGCCAGGCCGAGTCGATCTCCGCCTCCGAGCTGGACCGTTTTCCGTACGCCGACCGCCCGATGCCACCCGCTCCCCGCTGGGAGGGGGCGGAGAACGAACTCGCCCGGGCCGGTCGGAAGACCACCAGCAGCCGCGGCCGCGGCCTGCACGGCCAGCTGGTTCAGCAGCTCGGCCAGATGATCGTCTCCGGAGACCTGGGCGCCGATCGCCCGCTGGTGCCGGAGGAGATCGGCCAGCGCTTCGAGGTCTCCCGCACCGTGGTGCGCGAGTCGCTCCGGGTGCTGGAGGCCAAGGGCCTGGTCTCGGCCCGGCCGAACGTCGGGACCCGGGTCCGCCCGGTCAGTGACTGGAACCTGCTGGACCCGGACATCATCGAATGGCGCGCCTTCGGGCCGCAGCGCGACGAGCAGCGCCGTGAGCTGTTCGAGCTGCGCTGGGCGATCGAGCCGCTGGCCGCCCGCCTCGCCGCCGGCCACGGCCGGGAGGACGTTCAGCAGCGGCTGGCCGAGCTGACCGAGATCATGAGCCAGGCGGGCAGCCAGGGCGATCTGGTCAGCTACTCCCGCGCCGACGCCGAGCTGCACGGTCTGGTGCTGCAGATGGCCGGGAACCGGATGCTGGAGCACCTCTCCGGGATCGTGGCCGGCGCGCTCCAGGTGTCCGGCGGTTCCGGCAGCACCTGCGAGCGCCCGTCCGAGTCGGCGGTCGGCCTGCACACCCGCCTGGTCGACGCGCTCGGCGCCGGGGACGGCACCGCCGCCGAGGCCGCCGTCCGCGCGCTGCTCACCGTCCACCCGGACGTCGAGCACGCCGTCCCGGCCCCGCGGGAGCACTGAGCGGTCCAGCCCCGCCCGTTCCGAACGGATGGCCCTTCTGCTGCTCCACCCGCAGCCGGGGGGCCATCGGCGTGTCGCGTGCCACACAGTTGCGCGGGCCACACCGCGAGGCGGCCCGCGAAGACCTCGCCCACGAGGGCCCCGGTACCTTGTCCGCAAAGGCACGCGGTCCGTCCGGGAGGGTGCCACCGGGCCCTCGGCCGCCGGCCGCGAGGGCCCCGGTGCCGCGCTCGCCGATAGGCCGCCCGGGGCAGCCCGTACCGGCCGCCGGGTGGTGTGACGGGCGCCACGACGGGCATGCGTAACACTTGAGTGGCGGCAGCGATGTGTACGGAGCGGAAGCAGCTCCGGAATACCACCACAGACCAGATGGCTGTGTTGGTGCGCGGCGCTGCTGCCGTCCTGCAGACCCCGATCACCGTCCACCCATCCGAGCTGCTCGGGCGGTCGGTGCGGGATCGTCCACTCATCGTCCGAGAGGTTGTTCGTGTCGGCCAGCACATCCCGTTCGCTTCCCCCCGAGATCGCCGAGTCCGCGGCACTGCTGGCGCTCATCGAGCGGGGCAAGGCCCAGGGGCAGATCGCCGGTGACGACGTGCGCCACGCGTTCGAGGCGGACCAGATCCCGGTCACCAAGTGGAAGAACGTCATGCGCAGCCTCAATCAGGTGCTGATTGAGGAGGGGGTGGAGCTCATGGTCAGCGCGGCCGAGCCGGCCGGCGCCAAGCGCAAGAGCGTTGCGGCCAAGAGCACCACCAAGCGCACCGCGACCAAGGCGGTCACCACCCGCACGCCGGTCGCCCAGACCAAGCCCCCGGTCCGGATCGCCCCCGGCGCGCCCGTCGCGGCCCCGTCGGTGGCCGTGGCCGCCGCGGTGACGACCGGTGAGGTCACCGTCGTCGAGACCATCGGTCTCGCCGAGGCCCGCCCGGTCGCCAAGAAGGCCGCGCCGGCGAAGAAGGCGGCAGCCAAGAAGACCGCCGCTCCCGCGAAGAAGACCGCCGCCAAGAAGACCGCGGCCGGCAAGGCCGGCGCCAAGGGCGACGAGGACATGATCGGCGAGGAGGAGCTCCTCGAAGACGTGGCCCTGCCCGGCGACGGCAAGGAAGAGAGCGGCCCCGAGGAGGAGTCGGACCAGGGCTTCGTGCTCTCCGACGACGACGAGGACGACGCCCCGGCGCAGCAGGTCGCGGTGGCCGGTGCCACCGCCGACCCGGTCAAGGACTACCTGAAGCAGATCGGCAAGGTCCCGCTGCTCAACGCCGAGCAGGAGGTCGAGCTCGCCAAGCGGATCGAGGCCGGCCTGTTCGCCGAGGACAAGCTGAGCCAGGCCGACAAGCTCGCCCCGAAGCTCAAGCGCGAGCTGGAGATCATCGCCGAGGACGGCCGCCGCGCCAAGAACCACCTGCTGGAGGCCAACCTCCGCCTGGTGGTTTCGCTGGCCAAGCGCTACACCGGCCGCGGCATGCTGTTCCTGGACCTGATCCAGGAGGGCAACCTCGGTCTGATCCGTGCGGTCGAGAAGTTCGACTACACCAAGGGCTACAAGTTCTCCACCTACGCGACCTGGTGGATCCGGCAGGCGATCACCCGCGCCATGGCCGACCAGGCCCGCACCATCCGTATCCCGGTGCACATGGTCGAGGTCATCAACAAGCTCGCCCGCGTGCAGCGCCAGATGCTCCAGGACCTGGGCCGCGAGCCCACCCCGGAGGAGCTGGCCAAGGAACTCGACATGACCCCCGAGAAGGTCATCGAGGTTCAGAAGTACGGCCGCGAGCCGATCTCGCTGCACACCCCGCTCGGCGAGGACGGCGACAGCGAGTTCGGTGACCTGATCGAGGACTCCGAGGCGGTCGTTCCGGCCGACGCGGTCTCCTTCACCCTGCTCCAGGAGCAGCTGCACTCGGTGCTGGACACCCTGTCCGAGCGCGAGGCGGGCGTGGTCTCGATGCGCTTCGGCCTGACCGACGGTCAGCCGAAGACGCTGGACGAGATCGGCAAGGTCTACGGCGTGACGCGTGAGCGCATCCGTCAGATCGAGTCGAAGACCATGTCGAAGCTGCGCCACCCGTCGCGTTCGCAGGTGCTGCGCGACTACCTGGACTGACAGTTCGTCACCTGGACGGGCCCCTTCGCCGCCGGCGGAGGGGCCCGTTCGTATGTCCGGGGGTCGCCCGATGGGGTGGCAGGTGCGTTCGGATTGGGCACGGCGGGTGACGGTGCGACTACGCTGGGCAGGTTGTCGCACTCCGACCAGTGCACTTCCCACGTCTGCACGCCGAACCCCCTGGAGAACCGGTGCCCATCCTGGACCCGTCCGCGCCTCGGCTCCGCCGCCGGGCGGTCGCGCTCGTCGCCCTGGCGGCCCTGCCTGCCCCGCTGATCGCGCTGGGTGCGGCCGCCCCGGCCGCCGCGCAGCGGCGGATCGTCGGGGGGACGAGTGCCAGCACCAGCGATCATCCGTGGATGGTGGCGCTGTCCAGCCGTGCGCAGTTCGGCTCGTCCCGCTCCGGGCAGTTCTGCGGCGGGGCGCTGGTCACCCCGACCAAAGTGGTGACGGCCGCGCACTGCTTCTACGACGAGACCACCGGCCGGCCGGTCCAGCGGCCGGGGCTGCGGGCGATCGTCGGGCGGGACGACCTGCGGGGCAGCGCGGGGCGGGAGGTGGCGGTCAGCGGGGTGTGGATCGAGCCGAACTACAGCTTCGCCGCGAACTCGCGGGACGTGGCGGTGGTCACCCTGGCCGAGCCGCAGGAGGACCGGCAGGTGCTGGAGATGGTGGGCGCGGGCGAGAGCCGGCCGTACGCGGTGGGCACCCCGGCGACGGTGTTCGGCTGGGGCGACACCCGGGGCAACGGCAGCTACTCGAACACGCTGCGGCAGGTGACGGTGCCGGTGATCTCGGACGCCGCCTGCGGGCGCGCCTACCCGGGCGGACCGGACAGCGCGTACGACGCGAGCACCATGGTGTGCGCGGGGGAGGACCGGGGCGGCAAGGACGCCTGCCAGGGCGACAGCGGCGGCCCGCTGCTGGTGGGCGGGCGGCTGGCCGGCCTGGTGTCCTGGGGGGCCGGCTGCGCGCAGGCCGGGCGCCCGGGGGTGTACACCAGGATCTCGGCGGTCGCGGAGTCCGTGCAGAACGTGCTGTGACGTGCCCGACACGAGCTGCCGCGGCGGCCGGGCAGAACGCCACGGCCAGGCAGAACGCCACGGCCGGGGGGGCCCCCCCCCCGGGGGGGGCGGCCCCCCGGGGGGGGCGCCCCGGGGCCGAGGCGGGGGGTCAGCCGGCGCCCCCCCCGC
>NZ_JBIUCB010000025.1:44974-103336 GCF_044593455.1 Kitasatospora sp. NPDC051984 | reverse complement strand
CCGCCCCGGGACCGTCCACACAGATTGCGTGTCCGGTGCTCCCTGCCGAGCGACCAGTGAACACTACGCCGGATCCGCCCCAGGCGCAAACACCTCCCGCGGGCGCCCCGCCATCACCCCGCAGCGCCAACTCTTGAGCAGTCGCTCAAATCTCTGCCATGATGGCCGCGCCAAGCGTTGAGCGATCGCTCAAACTCGCAACAAGGGGACATTCATGCCTGGTCAGGGGCGACGCCCGACCAAACCGATCTATGTGGAACTGTCGATCCGCACGGATCTGGACACGCTCTGGGAGCTAACCCAGCGGCCGTGGCACCACCAGCGATGGGACGCCCGATTCAGCCGCATCGACTACCTGAACTCCCCGAGCGAGCAGAGCGCGCAGAGCACCCGGAGCGAGCACCCGCCCGAGTCCGGTGCGGAGGAGGGGACGGCGGAGGGAGCGGAGCCGGTCCGGTTCCGGTACCTGCTGGGGCTGGCAAGCGGGCCGGCGCTGACGGGAAGCGGGGTCACCACGGCCGAGAGGCGGCGACCGGACGGGCAGCGGGTGAGTGCGTTGCGCTTCGCGTCCGACTCGGGCTGGTCCCCGCTGCGGGAGGGTGCGGGGTACTGGCGCTACCTGCCCAGCGGCGCCGAGGACCCGGCGGCTGATGGGACGTCAGCGGACGGAGAGCCCCACTTCGCGTTCGTCACCGGCTACGACTACCGCAGCTGGCGTTGGCCCGGCGGTGCGCAGCTGGACCGCTGGCTGGTGCGGCCGTTCGTGGGGTGGCTGACGGCCTGGTCGTTCGACCGGCTGCGGCTGTGGGTGGAGCGCGGGATCTCGCCGGAGCGGGCGTTGTGGCACGGGCTGGCCGAGGTGGCGGTCCGGGCGGGAGCTGTGGCGCTGGCGGGGGTGGTGGATGCGGCGGTCACGGGGCAGGCCGTCGCGGGCGTGCTCACGGCGGGGGTGGTGCTGGTGTTCGCGGCGCTCGTCCCGCCCTCGCCGCTCACTCCGGCTGCCCGCCGCTGTCGTCGTCGCCCGCGCCCGGGTGTTCGCGGCCGGGCCGCCGCCCGCGCGCCCCGTCTCCTGACGGCGCTCGCCCCACCGTCCGACCGGCCCGCTCCTTCTACGAGTTCTACGAGCCGGAAGCACCTCTCCCCACGCCGACCCAGCAGGAACCTGGGCACGACCACCCTGGAGCAGCCATGACAGTCACCCTTGCCGTCACCGACCCGGCCGGCTCCCCCGCCGCCGCGGCTCCGACTCGTTCGATCTTCCATGCGGCGCTCGGCGCGGACTTCGAGCGTCTGCACCCGGAGTTGCAGCGCCGGTTCGGCTTCTCCAGTGCGGATGGGATCGCCTGCATCGGCACGGGACGGATGGATCGGATCGAGCGCGGGTCGCGGCTGCTGGTGCCGTTTCTCCGTGTGGGAGCGCGCCGCAACATCCTGTTTCCGGAGCAGGGGCGGGACATTCCGTTCACGATCGCCAATTACGCGTACCGGGACGGGTTCGGGCGGGAGACGGTGACGTTCGTGCGGACGTTCCAGTTCACCCGGCCGCGGCGGTTCGACGCGACGATGGTCGCGGCGGCGGGCCGGCCGGGGACGGTGCTCGACTATCTGGGCACGCATCAGGAGCTGGCGGTGGATCTGCGGCTGGGGGTGACAGCGCGTGGCGGATTGACGATCTCCTCGGCGGCGCAGCGTTTGGCGCCGCTGGTGGGGGCGCCGGTGGTGCCTGAGTTGCTGACGGGGCGGGCGGAGTTGCACGAGTGGTTCGACGACGAGGCGGGGCGGTTCCGGATCAAGGTGCGGGTGAGCAATCCGCTGGTGGGGCTGGTGCTGGGGTACCAGGGGTGGTTCACGGCGGAGTACCCGCGGGTGGGGGCGGAGGGGATTCCGCGTCATGTCCGTCCGGTGCGCGAGAGCTTCCGCATGTAGTGCGACAACGACCGGCGACTACGCTGCGGCCCATGAGCGACACACGTGAGCGGTTGATGGATGCGGCGATCAGTGCGCTCAAGCGGCAGGGGATCGCGGGGGTGTCGGCGCGGACCATCGCCGGGGAGATCGGGGCCAATCAGGCGCTGGTGTTCTACCACTTCAAGACGGTGGAGGGGCTGCTCGCTGCGGCGGCGCTGCGCGAGACGGGTCTGCGGCTGGAGCGGTACCGCGAGCGGTTCGCGGAGGTGCGGTCGCTGCGCGAGTTGCTGACGGTCGGCCGGGAGCTGCATGCGCGGGAGCAGGAGGAGGGGAACGTCGCGCTGCTGGGGCAGTTCCTGGCGGGGGCGAAGGGCTATCCGCAGCTCGCGGAGGTGACGGCCGAGGCGCTGCAACTGTGGACGGTGGAGATCGAGGCCGTCCTGGTCCGGCTGTTCGTCGGTCATCCGCTGGCGGGGTTCCTCGACCTGAAGGGGCTGGCGCAGGCGGTGACGGCCGGGTTCATCGGCCTGGAGCTGTACGACGGTGTGGACCCGACGGGCGCGGCGGGCGCGTTCGGGGCGCTGGACCAGCTGGGGGTGCTGGTCGAGGTGGTGGACGGCCTCGGCCCGGTGGTGTCGCGTGCGGTGCGGGCGACGGTGCGCCGGCAGGTGAAGAACAACAGCACGGAATAGCGGAACGCCGAACGGCCGGCCCCGGGCAGGGGGCCGGCCGTTCGGCTCGTACGGCGTTCTCAGCTGTTGGTGGGGAAGCCGAGGTTGATGCCGCCGTGCGAGGGGTCGAGCCAGCGCTGGGTGACGGCCTTGCCGCGGGTGAAGAACTGGACGCCGTCGGCGCCGTACGCGTGGCTGTCGCCGAACAGCGAGGCCTTCCAGCCGCCGAACGAGTAGTAGGCGACGGGAACGGGGATCGGCACGTTGATGCCGACCATGCCGACCTCGACCTCGTTCTGGAAGCGCCGGGCCGCGCCGCCGTCGTTGGTGAAGATGGCGGTGCCGTTGCCGTACGGGTTGTTGTTGATCAGTTCCAGGCCCTCGTCGTAGGAGGGGACCCGGACGATCGACAGGATCGGGCCGAAGATCTCGTCGTTGTAGACGGACATGCCCGGCTTGACGTGGTCGAAGAGGGTGGGGCCGAGCCAGAAGCCGTCGGCGGTGGGGGCGCCCGAGGCGTCCTCGCCGGTGATGGCGTGCTTGCGGCCGTCGACGGCGAGTTCGGCACCATCGGCGACGCCGGACTCGACGTAGGAGGTGACCTTGTCGCGGTGCTGGCCGGTGACCAGCGGGCCCATCTCGGAGTCGCCGTTGCAGCCGGGGCCGACCTTGAGGGTGGCCATCCGCTCCTTGATCTTGGCGACGAGTTCGTCACCGATCGGGTCGACGGCGACGAGCACGGAGACGGCCATGCAACGCTCGCCGGCCGCGCCGAAGCCGGCGTTGATGGCGGCGTCGGCGGCCAGGTCGAGGTCGGCGTCGGGGAGCACCAGCATGTGGTTCTTGGCGCCGCCGAGGGCCTGCACGCGCTTGCCGTAGCGGGTGCCGGTCTCGTACACGTAGCGGGCGATGGGGGTGGAGCCGACGAAGGAGACCGACTTGATGTCGGGGTGCTCCAGCAGGCGGTCGACCGCGACCTTGTCGCCGTGCACGACGTTGAAGACGCCGTCGGGCAGGCCCGCTTCCTTCCACAGTTCGGCGATGAAGTTGGCGGCGGACGGGTCCTTCTCCGAGGGCTTCAGGACGACCGTGTTGCCGGCCGCGATCGCGATCGGGAAGAACCACATCGGCACCATGGCCGGGAAGTTGAACGGCGAGATGATGGCGACCGGGCCGAGCGGCTGGCGGATCGAGTAGACGTCGACGCCGGTGGAGGCCTGCTCGGTGAAGCCGCCCTTGATCAGCTGCGGGATGCCGCAGGCGTACTCGACGACTTCCTGGCCGCGGGCGAGCTCGCCGAGGGCGTCGGAGTGCACCTTGCCGTGCTCGGCGACGATGATCGCGGCGAGTTCGTCCTTGCGGGCGTTGAACAGCTCGCGGAAGTTGAACAGCACCTGGGTGCGCTTGGCGATGGACGCCTTGCGCCAGCTGGTGAAGGCCTGGGCGGCCGCGGCGACCGCCTGGTCGACCTCGGCGATCTCGGCGAAGTCGACCTGGCCGGTGGTCTGCCCGGTGGCCGGGTCGAAGATGTCGCCCCGGCGGGGCGCGGTTCCGGCGGTGGCGACGGGCTGGCCGCCGATCCAGTGCGTGATGTGCTTGCTCAAGGTCTCTGCCTCCGACTGTCCACGGACGTCCCGCGCTCGTTGTCCAGTCTGCTCCGCGTACTTGGTCCACTCAACGAGCACCCTGACGGAGAACCGCGATTCACCCTTACAGGTCGTCGGGAGCCTCGGAATTCTCGTCTCCGGCGTCCAGGTAGGGGTCGTGCAGCCCGTCGGCGAGTTCGGTGGTCTCCAGCAGGTCGAGCCGCAGGTCCTGGGCCCAGGTCTCGGCCCACTGCCGGATGTCGGCGGCGCCGGCCGGGAGCAGCGCGGCGGCGCTCTCCAGCCGGTCGGCGAGCATCCCGGGGGTGAACTCCTCGTCGAACGCGCCTGCCAGGGCGAGGAGTTGGCCTTCGCGCAGCCGGGCGGTCAGGGCGTGCAGGGCGAACAGGTCGGTGGGCAGCGCGCGTTCGCAGAGGGTGAGGACGGCGAGCGCGGCGGTGTCCTCCAGCGCGGCGACCGGGAGCGGGGCGCCGTCGGACAGCACCGGCGGGTGGCGCAGCGGTTCGCGCCGCAGTTCGATGCCGAGCGCGGGCCGGGCCGGGTCCGGGAGCCCGAGTCCTCCGGAGGCGGTGACGGCGAGTTGGTGGCGGCGGGCGGTGCCGGGGGTGTCCTCGGTGCGGCGTCCGGCGGCGCGCAGCGTTTCGGCGAGTCCGGTGGCGAGGTCGGCGAGCGGCGGGCCGCCGGCGCAGACCAGCAGCAGGTCGGTGCCGTGCAGCCGGACGGGCAGGCCGTGCAGCCGGAGCGCGTCGGCTCCGGCGAGTGCGAGGGCGTGCTGCAGGCAGTACGGCTGGGCGTCGGTGAGCAGCCGGGTGCGGTCGGCGTGCGGGTCCAGGGCGGGTGGCCCGGGGTCGGCGGTGCTGGTGTCCATGGGGACAGTGTGGGCCGCCCGGGCCGCCCGGTGCGGCGGCGCAGCTGCACGACACGCTGCGCCGCCCGCGTGGTCAGCGGTCGCCGAAGATGGTGCGGTGCCAGTCCTTGCGGGCGACCGCGGTGGTGTCGAACATGACGTGCTTGACCTGGGTGTACTCGTCCAGCGAGTACTGCGACATGTCCTTGCCGTAGCCGGAGGCCTTGTATCCGCCGTGCGGCATCTCGCTGATGATCGGGATGTGGTCGTTCACCCAGACGCAGCCGGCGGCGATCTCCCGGGTGGCGCGCAGCGAGCGGTGGATGTCGCGGGTCCAGGCGGAGGCGGCCAGGCCGTAGGGGGTGTCGTTGGCGAGCCGCAGGCCCTCCTCGTCGCTGTCGAAGGGCAGCACGACGAGCACAGGGCCGAAGATCTCGCCCTGGACGACCTCGCTGTCCTGGGCGGCGCCGGCGATCAGAGTGGGGCGGTAGTAGGCGCCGAGGGTGAGGTCGGCGCCGTCGTGGCCCTTGCCGTCGGCGGGGCCTCCGGTGACCACGGTGGCGTAGGCACGGGCGCGTTCGACGAAGCCGGCGACGCGGTCGCGGTGGGCGAAGGAGACCAGCGGGCCCAGGTCGGTCTGCGGGTTCATCGGGTCGCCGAGGCGGATCGCGGCGTACAGCTCGGCGACGCCGGCCACGAAGGCGTCGTACAGCGGGCGCTGGACGTAGGCGCGGGTGGCGGCGGTGCAGTCCTGGCCGCTGTTGATCAGCGAGCCGGCGACGGCGCCGTGCACGGCGGCGTCCAGGTCGGCGTCGTCGAAGACCACGAACGGGGCCTTGCCGCCAAGTTCGAGGTGGGTGCGCTTGACGGTGGCGGTGGCGATCTCGGCGACCCGCTTGCCGACGGCGGTGGAGCCGGTGAAGGACACCATGGCGACGTCGGGGTGGCCGATCAGATGCTCGCCGGCGGTGCGTCCGGCGCCGGTGATGACGTTGACGACGCCGTCGGGGATGCCGGCGTCGGTGCAGGCCCGGGCGAACATCAGCGAGGTGAGCGGGGTGAGCTCGGCGGGCTTGAGGACGATGGTGTTGCCGGCCGCGATGGCCGGGAGGATCTTCCAGGCGGCCATCTGCAGCGGGTAGTTCCACGGCGCGATGCTGCCGACCACGCCGATCGCCTCGCGGCGCACGTACGAGGTGTGGTCGCCGCTGTACTCGCCGGCGGCCTTGCCTTCGAGGTTGCGGGCGGCGCCGGCGAAGAACGCGGTGTTGTCGATGGTGCCGGGGACGTCGAACTCGGTGGACAGCTTGATCGGCTTGCCGGTCTGCGCGGTCTCCACCCGGGCGAACTGGCCGGCCCGCTCGCCGAGGATGCCGGCCAGCCGGTTCAGCGCCTCCGAGCGGGCGCCGGGGGTGGCGCCGGACCACTCGGGCAACGCGGCGCGGGCGGCGGCGACCGCGGCGTCGACATCGGCGGTGGTGGCGAGCTCGACCTGCTGGACGGTGCTGCCGTCGGCGGGGTTGACCACGCTGAACGGCTCACCGCCGGAGGCTCGGGTCAAGCGGCCCGCGATGTACTGCGCGCCGTCGTTGAAGCTGGTCAGGTCCATGAGTTGCCTCCATTGCCTACTCGACCCGGCCGACGATGCCTCGATTCGGGTGGCCGGGGCAAGCGTCACTCAGCAACGGCCCTCCCGACCCTCCTTACACGCTGCAAGGCCCGCACCTGGGCGACAGGGCGTTGCTCACGAGCATGATTCACTTGACACCCTGAAACCCCTGGAGGTACCCGCGATGCTCCCCACCGTCGCCCGCGTGCTCGATCTCGACGTGATGCGGCGCGGCCTGCCCCAGGTGGTGGCCGGCGCCTCCGCGCTGGAGCGGCCGGTGCGCTGGGTGCACGTCAGCGAGCTGCCGGACCTGGCGGGGCTGCTGCACGGCGGTGAGCTGGTGCTGTCCACCGGCATCGCGCTCCCGGAGGACCGGGAGGGGCTGGCCCGGTACGTGCGGGAGCTGGCCGAGGTCGGGGTGGCCGGGCTGGTGATCGAGTTCGGCCGGCGCTACTTCGACTCGCTGCCACGCGCGCTGGTGGCGGCCGCCGAGCGTCACAACCTGCCGCTGGTGGTGCTGCGCCGCGAGCTGAAGTTCGTCGCGGTGACCGAGGCGGTGCACGCGCTGGTGGTGAACGCGCAGCTGGAGCAGCTGCGGGTGTCCGAGGCGGTGCACCAGGTGTTCAACGAGCTGGCCACCGAGGGCGCGGAGCCCTCCGAGGTGGTCCGGCAGGTCGGCCGGATGGCGGGCGCGCCGGTGGTGCTGGAGAACCTGGCCCACCAGGTGCTGGCGCACGACACGGCGGGCCGAGGCGAGCAGGAGCTGCTGGAGAACTGGGAGCACCGCTCGCGCGGCGTCCACCCGCCCGGCCGCACCGGCTACGACCCGCGCTCGGGCTGGCTGGTCACCACGGTCGGCGCGCGCGGCCAGGACTGGGGCCGACTGGTACTGGTCGACGAGCCCGCGCCGCTCCCCCGGGACATGCCGCACAAGCACGCGATGCTGCTGGAGCGCGGCGCGGCCACCCTCGCGCTGAACCGGCTGGTGGTCCGCGACCGCGAGTCGCTGGAGCGGCAGACCCACCGCACCCTGCTGTCGGGCATCCTCACCCACGCCCTCACCGTCTCCGAGGTGTCGCTGCGCGCCCAGGCGCTCGGCGTCCCGCTGGAGGGCCGCCGCCTGGTCGGCGTGGTGCTGAGGCAGCGTCAGGGTCCGCTCCCCGCCGCCCTGGAGGCGCAGGCCCGCCTGCGCGACTTCACCGAACTGGCCGCCACCGCGATCCGCTCCGCCCGGCTCTCCGCCCTGGTCGGCGCGCTGGACGACGAGGGCGTGGGCGTCCTGATCGCGCTCGGCTCGCAGCAGGACGAACACACCTCGCTGGAGGCCTTCGCCGCGGCGCTGCGCCGGCTGTCCACCGAGGCCGGCCGGGACGGCGCGGCCGCCGAACCGGTCATAGCGGTCGGCTCCTCGGTGGGCTCGGTCCGCGACGCCCGCCGCGCCCTGCTGGAAGCCACCCAGGTCGCCGACGCCGCCCTGCACGACGCCCCCGGCAGCCGGGCCGCCTACTACCGCCTCCCCGACGTCCGCCTGCGCGGCCTCCTGCACCTGCTGCGCGACGACGAGCGCCTGCAGACCTACGTGGAACGCGAGCTCGGCCCCCTCCTCGCCCACGACGCCGAACACGGCGGCCAGTTGGTGCAGATGCTGCGCATCTACCTGGAACAGGGCCGCAACAAGTCCGCCGCCGCGGACGCCGCCCACCTGTCCCGCCCGTCCTTCTACGACCGCCTCCACAAGGTCGAACGCATCCTCGGCGTCGACCTGGACCAGGTGGAGTCCTGCCTCTCCCTGCACGTCGCACTGCTGGCGCTGGACGCGGTGCGCCGCTGACACGATGTCAGCGACGCACCCTGGAATCAGCGCGGTCCGAGGGCGACCAGCCCGGCGAGTTCCTCCTCGTAGATCTCCAGCGCGGCCAGCGAGCCGTCCGCGAGGTGCAGGTCGGCGCGGTTGGAGAGCCAGGTGTGCCGGGGCTCGACCCGGACCAGGTGGGCGTAGGGCAGGTCGCCGAGGGCGTACATGGTGCGGCTGTTGACCGCGGTGGCGGCCAGTAGAATCCGCCGGTCGGTGAAGACCATCAGCACGTCGTCGTTGTCGAAGTCGCCATGGGCGGAACGCACCGCGATGACGAACTGTCCGGCTTGACTCTGCCAGCCGCGGGTAAGACCGCGGCCGCGGAAGAGCCGGCGGAAGGTGCGGATCAGGCCCCAGGTGCAGTCCTCGACCAGGTCGGAGAGGAACCCTCCGAAGTCGAGCACCACGGACAGGCAGCCGACCCCGGCCTCGGCGCCCCGCCCGAAGCGCTCCTTACGGTAGCGGCGCGGGGGGCGGCGGATCAGGTCGCAGAGGTCGGCGTCCACGATGCCGCGCACCTGCTCGCCGGGGGCGAGCAGGTGGACGATCTCCGACAGGTGCTGTCCGCCGTACTGGACGGTGCCGTACGTCGGCGGGGTGTCGTACGGGAGATGGTTCATCCGAAAGCCTCCTCGATGCGGTTCTTCGGAACCCGGTAGGGCTGATGCTTGCCGGGACCGTCGAGGGCGCCGGTGACCGTGTCGACGTTGCGGTCGTCGCGGAAGGTGTCCCCGAGCAGGCCGCCGTAGTCGCCCGCACCGACACCGGCGCCGATCACCGCCTTGGTGCCGCCCTTGATCGGGGAGAACACCTGCTTGACTCCGATCTGCACGCCCGCCTTCAACAGGCGCTCCTCCAGCGGCAGGTCATCGGCGTTCTTGATCACACCCCAGCCGGCCTTCAAG
The DNA here is from genome assembly GCF_044593455.1 of Kitasatospora sp. NPDC051984. NCBI lineage: Bacteria > Bacillati > Actinomycetota > Actinomycetes > Kitasatosporales > Streptomycetaceae > Kitasatospora > Kitasatospora sp. NPDC051984. The sequence continues at coordinate 93,937 of NZ_JBIUCB010000025.1, read as the reverse complement.
GGCTTCTTGCCCATCTTGCGGACCGCCTTGGCCGCCTCCGTCGCCTTCTGCAGGCCCTTACGGTTGCGGTCGATGGTGCGCAGGTCCTTGACAGCCTTCTGAAGCGTCCTCAGCGCCTTGGCGAGGTCGACCGAGACCTTCTCGACCCGAGCGATGAAGATCGCGATCTCGGCCTCGGCGACCAAGGCCTCCACGATGGTGGCCAGGCCGACCGTGACGATGTCGATGACCACCATGACGGCCAGGCTGACGATCAGGGTCTCGATCGCCTCCCGGATGATGCCGATCACCAGGTTCTCGGCGAGCTGGCACTGGGCCGCGCCCTGCCCGATGATCTGTGCGACCTGCTCCATGTCGGCCGCGGTCGCGTCGATGCTCTCGACCACCTCGCCCATGTATCCGGCAAAGGATACGGAGGCGCCGCCGCGCCAGTCCTCGGCCAGCGGTGCGGCGCCGGCCCGCAGATCTGCGGCAATGGCGCGCATCTCCTTGGCCTGGGCCTGCCACTCCTGGGCGGCGGCGGTCAGTTCGGCCAGGTTGCCGGTGACCTTCTCCAGCATGCCCATGAGGCCGGTGGCGTCGAGCGCGGCCTTGACGATGTGGTCGAGACCGGCGTCCAGCCCCTCGCTGACCGGGTTGCTCAGGTCTGGCAATGGCGCGGTGATCACGTCGACCCGGTCCCGGGTCCACTTGTAGGCCTCGCCGACCTGGCCGAAGTCGTTGATCGCGAGCCTGCTCACGGCTGGCCCCCCAGTCCGACTGCGAGTTCCTCGTCGGTGTCCCGATAGTGCCCGGCCACCCCGTGCAGCGCCTCCCCAGCGCCGTCGAGCAGTTCCGTCAGGTCGGTGAAGTTCTGCCCCTCGGCCTGCGCGTGCTCCAGGTACGCCTGGTGCAGCGATCCGGAGCCGGGCAGCTTGCCGAAGTCCTCCGGGGCCAGCGGGAAGCCCGCGAGCCTGGAGCGCACCGCTTCGACCCGAGCAATCTGATCGTGGATCAGTTGCCCGTACCTCTCCAACTGTTCCGGATGAACCTGAAAGCCCTGTCCCCCCATGATTCCCCCAAGATCGTGCCAAGTTTAAGCCGATCATCATACATATCTGCGCGTCGTGTGCTGACTTCAGCACGAAGGGGCCCCGGGCGGTCGCCCGGGGCCCCTTCGTTGCCAACATGTCGTCAGATCACGTGCGCGTCCGTGAGGGTGAGCACCTCGTCGAGGACGGCCAGGCCGGTCTTGGCGTCCTCCTCGCTGATGTTGCACGGCGGGACCACGTGGAAGCGGTTCATGTTGGTGAACGGCCACAGGCCGCGCTGCTTGCAGGCCGCGGCGAGCTGCGCCATCGGCGCGTTGTCGGCGCCGGCCGCGTTGTAGGGCACCAGCGGCTCGCGGGTCTCACGGTTCTTCACCAGGTCGAGCGCCCAGAACACGCCGAGGCCGCGGACCTCGCCGATCGAGGGGTGCCGCTCCGCCAGCTCGCGCAGGCCGGGGCCGAGCACGTTCTCGCCGATGTGCTTGGCGTTCTCCACGATGCCCTCCTCGGCCATCGTGTTGATCGTGGCCACGGCGGAGGCGCAGGCCAGCGGGTGGCCGGAGTAGGTGAGGCCGCCCGGGAACGCCTTCTGCGCGAAGGTCTCGGCGATCGCCCCGGAGATCGCCACGCCGCCGAGCGGCAGGTAGCCGGAGTTGACGCCCTTGGCGAAGGTCAGCAGGTCGGGGGTGATGCCCCAGTGGTCGGCGGCGAACCACTCGCCGGTGCGGCCGAACCCGGCCATCACCTCGTCCAGGATGAACACGATCCCGTACTTGTCGCAGATCTCCCGCACGCCCGCCAGGTAGCCGGCCGGCGGCACCAGGATGCCCGCGGTGCCGACCACGGTCTCCAGGATGATCGCCGCGACGGTACCGGGGCCCTCGAACGCGAGGGTCTGCTCCAGGTGCGCGAGCGCACGCTCGCACTCCTGCGCCTCGTTCTCGGCGTGGAAGTTCGAGCGGTAGGCGTACGGGCCCCAGAAGTGCACGATGCCGGAGACGCCGGCCTCGTTCGCCCAGCGGCGCGGGTCGCCGGTCAGGGCGATCGCGTTGGCGGTGGCGCCGTGGTACGAGCGGTAGGTGGAAAGCACCTTGTGCCGGCCGGTGTGCAGCCGGGCCATCCGGATCGCGTTCTCGTTCGCCTCGGCGCCGCCGTTGGTGAAGAAGATCTTGTCCAGGTCGCCGGGGGTGCGCTCGGCGATCAGCCGCGCGGCCTCGCTGCGCGACTCCTCGGCGAAGCCCGGGGCGATGGTGCACAGCTGGGCGGCCTTCGCCTGGATCGCGGCGACCACCTTCGGGTGCTGGTGACCGATGTTGGTGTTCACCAGCTGCGAGGAGAAGTCCAGGTAGCGGTTGCCGTCGTAGTCCCAGAAGTAGGAGCCCTCGGCACCGGCCACCGCGAGGGGGTCGATCAGTGCTTGGGCGGACCACGAGTGGAAGACGTGCGCACGATCGGCGGCCTTGACGGCCTGCCCGGCGACCGAGTCAGCGGTGGGAGTGCTCATGCGCCCAGCGTAGGGAGCCGGCTCCTCCCGGGGCAGCTGCATCGTGTCACGGAGCTCGTGTCGCACCCTGACAACGTGAAGGGGCGCGAGGAACTGCGCGCCCGACCATGCACTCACGTAGAGCGATGATCGGTGGCCCAGTTCCTCGCGCCCCTCTTCCGTCCGCTACCGCGTCAGATCGCGGTCATGACGTGCTTGATCCGGGTGTAGTCCTCGAAGCCGTAGGACGACAGGTCCTTGCCGTAGCCGGACTTCTTGAAGCCACCGTGCGGCATCTCGGCGACCAGCGGGATGTGGGTGTTGATCCACACCGCGCCGAAGTCCAGGCGGCGGGACATCCGCATCGCGCGGGCGTGGTCCTTGGTCCACACCGAGGAGGCGAGCGCGAACTCGACGCCGTTGGCGTAGTTGACGGCCTGCTCCTCGTCGGTGAACTTCTGCACGGTGATGACCGGGCCGAAGACCTCGTTCTGGATGATCTCGTCGTCCTGCTTCAGGCCGGAGACCACGGTCGGCGCGTAGAAGTAGCCGACCTCGCCGACCCGGTGACCGCCGGCCTCGACCTTGGCGTGCTCGGGCAGGCGCTCGATGAAGCCGGTGACCTGCTTCAGCTGGTTGGCGTTGTTGAGCGGGCCGTAGAGCACGTCCTCGTCGTCCACGCCACCGGTCTTGATGTCCTTGGCGGCCTTGGCGAGCGCCTCGACGAACGCGTCGTGGATCGACTCGTGCACCAGCACGCGGGTGGCGGCGGTGCAGTCCTGGCCGGCGTTGAAGTAGCCGGCGACCGAGATGCCCTCGACGGCCTCGGCGATGTCGGCGTCGTCGAAGACCACCACGGGGGCCTTGCCGCCGAGCTCCAGGTGGACGCGCTTGACGTCCTTCGCGGCGGACTCGGCGACCTGCATGCCGGCCCGGACCGAGCCGGTGATGGAGGCCATCGCCGGGGTGTGGTGCTCGACCATCAGGCGGCCGGTCTCACGGTCGCCGCAGATCACGTTGAAGATGCCGGCCGGCAGCTCCATCTCCTTCAGCACGCCGCCGATGATCTCGGCCAGCAGCACGGTGGAGGCGGGGGTGGTGTCGGACGGCTTGAGCACCACGGCGTTGCCCGCGGCAATCGCCGGGGCGAACTTCCACACGGCCATCATCATCGGGTAGTTCCACGGCGCGACCTGCGCGCAGACGCCGACCGGCTCGCGCCGGATGATCGAGGTCATCCCGTCCATGTACTCGCCCGCGGCCTTGCCCTCCAGCAGGCGGGCGGCGCCGGCGAAGAAGCGCAGCTGGTCGACCATCGGGCCGATCTCCTCGGAGAGGGTCAGCGCGCGCGGCTTGCCGGTGTTGCGGACCTCGGCGTCGACGATCTCGTCGGCCCGGGCCTCGACCGCGTCGGCGATCTTGAGCAGCAGCTTCTGCCGGGTGGACGGGGTGGAGTCCCGCCAGATCGGGAACGCGGCGGCCGCGGCCTCCATCGCGGCGTCCACGTCGGCGGCACCGGACAGCGGGGAGGTCGCGTACACCTCACCCGTGGTCGGGTCGACGATGTCGAGGGTGCGGCCGTCCGCCGCGTCGACGAACTCACCGTTGATGTAGTTGCGCAGCGTACGAAGCTCGCTCACGGGTCTCTCCTCGGTCTGGGCCTGCCTCGTTGCATCCCCGGGCGCCAGATTACTCCGGACCGGCGCAGACACAGCATGTCAGCGACAAGCCACGATCGGCGGTGTGCACGCTCGCGCGTGTACGTCGTCAGACTACCTCCGGCACTGCCGGAATCGACAGGGACCCGCCCGGAGCGCCACGCATTTCGTTCTTGATCATCGAATGGACGACGAAATCAGCAGCATCACCGCTTGCGAATCCTTGCCATGTCGGGCACAGTGTCGGCGTGGCCAACCGTGACCGGAACGCCAGCGTTCCCCTCGACGCCGCCTCCAAGGCGATCATCGAGCAACTCCAGGAGGACGGGCGCCGTCCGTACGCCGCCATCGGCAAGGCTGTAGGCCTGTCCGAGGCGGCCGTTCGACAGCGCGTCCAGAAGCTGCTCGACCAGGGCGTGATGCAGATCGTCGCCGTGACCGATCCCCTCACCGTCGGCTTCACCCGCCAGGCGATGGTGGGCATCCGGGTCGAGGGCGACATCGAGCCGGTCGCGGACGCGCTGGCCGCGTTCGACGAGGTCGACTACGTGGTCTGCACCGCGGGCTCGTTCGACCTCCTCGCAGAGCTGGTGTGCGAGGACGACGAACACCTCCTCGAACTGATCAACAAGCGCATCCGCTCGCTTCCCGGCGTGCGGAGCACCGAGAGCTTCGTTTACCTGAAGCTCCGGAAACAGACCTACACCTGGGGCACCCGATGACAGCCGAGCCGGCGCAGAAGGACCTTTCCAAGACCGCCTACGACCACCTGTGGATGCACTTCACCCGCATGTCGTCGTACGAGAACTCCCCCGTGCCGACGATTGTCCGGGGCGAGGGCACCTACGTCTGGGACGACAAGGGGCGCAAGTACCTCGACGGGCTCGCCGGCCTGTTCGTCGTCCAGGCCGGCCACGGCCGCGAGGAGCTGGCCGAGGCCGCTGCCAAGCAGGCCAAGGAGCTCGCCTTCTTCCCGGTGTGGAGCTACGCCCACCCGAAGGCCGTCGAGCTGGCCGAGCGCCTGGCCAACTACGCCCCGGGCGACCTGAACAAGGTCTTCTTCTCCACCGGTGGCGGCGAGGCCGTCGAGACCGCGTGGAAGCTCGCCAAGCAGTACTTCAAGCTGACCGGCAAGCCGACCAAGTACAAGGTCATCTCCCGCGCGGTCGCCTACCACGGCACCCCGCAGGGCGCCCTGTCGATCACCGGCCTGCCGGGCCTGAAGGCCCCGTTCGAGCCGCTGGTTCCGGGCACCCACAAGGCCCCGAACACCAACATCTACCGCGCCCCGGCCTTCCTCGAGGGCCCCGACGGCACGGTCGACCCCGAGGCCTACGGCCGCTGGTGCGCCGACGAGATCGAGGTGGCCATCCTCAACGAGGGCGCCGAGACCGTCGCCGCCGTCTTCGTCGAGCCGGTGCAGAACGCCGGTGGCTGCTTCCCGCCGCCGCCCGGGTACTTCCAGCGCCTGCGCGAGATCTGCGACCGCCACGACGTGCTGCTGGTCTCGGACGAGGTCATCTGCGCCTTCGGCCGCCTGGGCACCATGTTCGGCGCCGAGAAGTTCAACTACATGCCCGACATGATCACCTGCGCCAAGGGCATGACCTCGGGTTACTCCCCGATCGGCGCCACGATCATCTCGGACCGCCTGGCCGAGCCGTTCTACAAGGGTGACAACACCTTCCTGCACGGCTACACCTTCGGTGGTCACCCGGTGTCCTCCGCGGTGGCGCTGGCCAACCTCGACATCTTCGAGCGTGAGGGCCTGAACCAGCACGTCCTCGACAACGAGTCGAAGTTCCTCGGCACCCTGAACAAGCTGCGCGACCTGCCGATCGTCGGCGACGTTCGCGGTAACGGCTACTTCTACGGCATCGAGCTCGTCAAGGACAAGGTCACCAAGGAGTCGTTCAACGACGAAGAGGTCGAGCGCGTTCTGTACGGCTTCCTGTCGAAGGCGCTGTTCGACAACGGCCTGTACTGCCGTGCCGATGACCGTGGCGACCCGGTCATCCAGCTGGCCCCGCCGCTGATCTCCGACCAGTCGACCTTCGACGAGATCGAGCAGATCCTGCGGACCAGCCTGACCGACGCGTGGGCGAAGATCTGATCACCTGAGCTTTCTTCCCCACCCTCCACCGAAGGGCGGCCCCGACTCCTCACGTCGGGACCGCCCTTCGGCGTATCCGGAAGCAAATCTGCGGGCAACACGCCGCTTTCGCGGCAATTCGCCCCCGTTCGGGCCAGTGCGGCGCACCCGCACCACCGTCCGATCGTTCTAATCTGACGACTGTCATATCCCCGTCGGCACCTGGATGGATCACATGTCAGCGGCCCCGCCCGACAACGACGTGCTCTGGGCCCGAGGGATCGTCAAGTCCCACTACGGCACCCCCGCACTGCGCGGCGTCTCCCTCCGCGTCCGCGAGGGCGAGATGCTCGCCGTCACCGGCCCGCGCGGCTCCGGCAAGTCCACCCTGCTCGGCTGCCTGTCCGCGCAACTCCCGGTCGACGAGGGCGAGGTCTGGTTCCACAGCTCCCCCGTGCACACCCTCGGCCGGGCCGGACGCGAACGGCTGCGCCGCGAACGCTTCGGCTACGTCGGCCCCGAACCGCACCTGGTACCGGAACTGACCGCCCGTGAGAACGTCGCCCTGCCCCTGCTGCTGGCCGGCGCCGGCCACCGGGCCGCCCACCGGGCCGCCACCGAATGGCTCGACCGCCTCGACGTCGCCGACTGCGCCAAGCTCCGGCCCGCCGACCTCCCGCAGGACCGCCGCCAGCGGATCGCCGTCGCCCGCGCCCTCGCCGCCGAGCCGCCCGTGGTCTTCGCCGACGACCCCACCGCGCCGCTGCACCGCGACGCCCGCGAGCAGGTCCTGCGGATACTGACCAGCGCCGCCCGCTCCCACCACCTGACGCTGGTACTCGCCACCCACGACCCGGAACTCGCCCGCTACGCCGACCGCACCGTCCACCTGATCGACGGCCGGATCGCGACCGAAGCCGCCGCCGTCCCCGCCGGGCGCTGAGAGGCCGACGTGTACTATCTCGGACTCGCCCGCGGCTACCGCGCCCCCGACCTGGTCCGCTGGCTGCTCACCGCCACCGCCGCCGCCGTGGTCGCCGCCTTCCTGCTGCGCGCCCTCGGCCGGGCCCTGGCCGAACCCTCCGGCGGCGCCGACCGGCTGCTGTGGTGCCTGCCCCCGCTGGCCGCCGTCGCCTGGTTCGCCGCCGTCGCCGCCCGCGCCGTCCCCGCCCAGCACCCCGAGCGGATCACCGGCCTCACCGCCGCCGGCGCCGGCCCCCGCCGGATCCGGCTGCTGATCGCCGGCGATATCGCCCTCGCCTACGCCCTCGGCTCCGGGCTCACCCTGCTGCTCTTCCTGGTGCTGCGCAACGACATCGCCGGGCCCTCGCTCGCCTCCGACATCGGCCTGGGCATCCCGCTGCCCACCGCCGCACCCGTCACCCTGCTCGCCGTCCCCGCGCTGGTCGCCGGAGTCTCCGCGGCCTGCGCCGTCCGGTTCCCCGACACCCTGCCCGGCCGCCCCGCCGAACCCGCCCCGGCTCGCTGGAGCGCCCGGAGGCTCGCCCTGCCGGGCCCGCTGCTGCTCGCCGGCATCGGCCTCGAACTGTACGGACTGCGGCCCGGCGCCACCGACGCCGAAAAGACCCTCGACCTGCCCGGCGGCCTGCCCGCCACCAGCCCCGCCCTGCTGGCCGGCTGGACGCTCGCCGCCCTCGCGCTCGCCCTGTGGACCGGCCCGCTGCTCGCCCTCGCCGGACGGCTGATGGTGATCCGCCGGCCCGCGCCGATGCGCCTGCTGGCCGGCCGCGCGCTCACCGCCCAGGCACCCCGCCTCGGCACGCCGCTGGCCGTGCTCACCGCGATCGCGGCGCTGCTGCTGGTGGCCGGCCGCGAGTGGGCCCGCGCCGACGCCGACGTCCCCACCCTCACCCTGGTCGAGGGGCTGCTGATCCTGGCCTGCGCCGTCGCCGCGCTCGCCGCCCGGCTGCTGGAACTGCGCGCCGACCGCCGCACCACCCTCGCCACCCTGGACCGGCTCGGCACCCCGCCCGGCCTGCTCACCGGCACCCTCGCCCTGCGCGCCCTCGCCGCCGGCACCGTCCTGCTGGTGACCGGCGGACTGACGCTGGCGCTCTGCCCGCTGAGGTAGCACCCACGAACGCGGAACGCCCCGGTGGTTTCCACCGGGGCGTTCGTGCTGCTGCGGCCTCAGCCCGCCGCGGCCAGCTGACCGCAGGCGCCGTCGATCTCCTGGCCGCGGGTGTCGCGGACGGTGGTCGGCACGCCGTGCGCCTGCAGCCGGCGGACGAACTCGCGCTCGTCCTCCGGGCGGGAGGCCGTCCACTTCGAACCCGGCGTCGGGTTGAGCGGGATCAGGTTCACGTGCACCCGCTGGTTCTTGATCAGCCGGCCGAGCAGGTCCGCCCGCCACGCCTGGTCGTTGATGTCCTTGATCAGCGCGTACTCGATCGACACCCGGCGACCGGACTTCTCCGCGTAGTTCCACGCGGCGTCCAGCACCTCGGCGACCTTCCACCGGGTGTTCACCGGGACCAGCTCGTCCCGCAGCTCGTCGTCGGGGGCGTGCAGCGACAGCGCGAGACGGCAGCTCAGGCCCTCGTCCGCGAACCGGTGCATGGCCGGGACCAGGCCGACCGTGGAGACCGTGATGCCGCGCTGGGAGAGCCCGAAGCCGTCCGGCGCCGGGTCGGTGAGGCGACGGATCGCCGACAGCACCCGGTTGTAGTTCGCCAGCGGCTCGCCCATGCCCATGAACACCACGTTGGACAGCCGGGCCTCGCCGCCGGGAACCGTCCCGGTCTTCAGGTCGCGCATGCCGGCGGCGATCTGCTCGACGATCTCGGCCGTCGACAGGTTCCGGGTCAGCCCGGCCTGGCCGGTCGCGCAGAACGGGCAGTTCATGCCGCAGCCGGCCTGCGAGCTGATGCACATCGTCACCCGGTCCGGGTACCGCATCAGCACCGACTCGACCAGCGTGCCGTCGAACAGCTTCCACAGCGTCTTGCGGGTCGCGTCGTCGTCGCACGACACGTGCCGCACCACCGACATCAGCTCGGGCAGCAGCGCTTCGGTCAGCTTGCCCCGGCTGGCCGCCGGAATGTCCGTCCAGCTCTCCGGGTCGTTCGACATCCGGCCGAAGTAGTGGTTCGACAGCTGCTTCGCGCGGAACGGCTGTTCGCCCAGCTCGGCGACGGCCTCCTTGCGCTCGGCAGGGCTGAGGTCGGCAAGGTGTCGCGGGGGCTTGGCGCCACGCGGCGCGACAAAGGTCAGTTCTCCGGGCTTAGGCATGGTTCATCCAGTGTCGCAGACCGCGGACCCTGCCCCGTCGCTACCTCTTCGCCGCCCGGTACCGCTTGAGCAGCGCCGTCAGCGTCGGATGGTCGACTCCCGCGTTCAGGCCCGCCACCAGATCGTCCGGGCACAGCTCGTACAGGTCTCCCCACCACCGCCGCGACCGGTTGTCCCAGATCCGGTACCCGCCCGGGACGCCGCGTGCCACGTACCGCCGTCTGCTCATCGCACCCCCTATGCCACAGCGGACGGTAGCGGGCCGACGGCCCGCGCTCAACCGAAAAACGGCCCCCGGAAACCGGAGGCCGTAGCGGTCGCGCGCGCGTCAGTTGCCGACGAAGACCGTGAGCAGCAGCCAGACCACCGGGGCGGTCGGGAGCAGCGAGTCCAGGCGGTCCATGATGCCGCCGTGGCCGGGGAGCAGGGTGCCCATGTCCTTGATGCCGAGGTCGCGCTTGATCATGGACTCGGCGAGGTCGCCGAGGGTCGCGGTGACGGCCGCGCAGCCGCCCAGGATCAGGCCCTGCCACCAGGCGCCGCCGTCGATCAGGAAGTGCATCAGCAGCGCGCCGGCGATCATCGACAGGCCGATGCCGCCCGCCAGGCCCTCGCGGGTCTTGCCGGGGCTGATGGTCGGGGCGAGCTTGGTCCGCCCGAACTTGTAGCCGACGGCGTACGCGCCGGTGTCCGAACAGATCGTGACGACCAGGAACAGCAGGATCCGCCAGGCGCCGTCCTCGGCGGACAGCATCAGCGCGACGAAGGTCGCCAGGAAGGGCACGTAGAACGCGGTGAACACACCTGCCGTTATGTCGCGCAGGTAGTTCTCCGGCGGCGTGGACATCCGGGCGACCATCATCGCCAGGCCGGTCAGCGCCAGGATCGCGGCGGCCCACTGGCCGCCCTCGAAGTAGCCGGTCACCACCATGCCGACGCCGCCGACCAGCAGCGGGATCTGCGGGACGTGGATGTCCTTGCGTTCGGCGAGCCGGCTGGTGAGCTCCCAGATGCCGACGGCGACGGCGGCGGCCACCACCACCATGAAGACCGCCTTGACCACGAACAGCGAGGCCGCGATCACCGCCCCGAGGCCGACTCCCACACCTATCGCGGCGGGCAGGTTGCGGCCGCCGCGCGGCTTGCGGGGCTGCTGGTCGGTTTGGGCCACGGAGGTCTCCTGGGCGGGGGGCATGAACTGAGTCTGTGCCGCGCCGCCCCCTGTGCCATACCGGAGGCCGCCGCGAGTGACCCGTTTGGTGCCGGCCCGGGTCGAGCCGCGCCCCGGGCCGGGCGGACAGAGCCGCCGGACCGGGGCGTACGCGCGGGGTCTGGGGTCAGACCTCCAGCAGCTCGGCTTCCTTGTGCTTGAGCAGCTCGTCGATCTGCGCCACGAACTTGGCGGTCAGGTCGTCGAGCTCCTTCTCGCCGCGGCGGCCGTCGTCCTCGCCGATCTCCTTGTCCTTGACCAGCTTGTCGATCGCGTCCTTCGCCTTGCGGCGGATGGAACGGACCGAGACCTTGGCGTCCTCGCCCTTGCCGCGGGCCTGCTTGATGTACTCGCGGCGGCGCTCCTCGGTGAGCTGCGGGAGCACCACCCGGATGACGGAGCCGTCGTTCGACGGGTTGACGCCCAGGTCCGAGTCGCGGATCGCGGTCTCGATGGCCTTCAGCGCGGTCTTGTCGAACGGGGTGACCATGGCCATCCGCGGCTCCGGGACGGAGAACGAGGCCAGCTGGTTGATCGGCGTCAGGGCGCCGTAGTACTCCGCGACGATCTTGGCGAACATCGCCGGGTGTGCACGGCCGGTACGGATGGCGGCAAGGTCGTCCTTGGCGACCCCGACGGCCTTCTCCATCTTTTCCTCGGCCTCGAGGAGGGTCTCGTCAATCACTGTGTGCTCCCTGTCCGGTTCATCTGCTGTTGTTCCGTACCGGTGCCCCGGACGGCTGTTGCTACTCAGTGCCCCCGGCGGCTAGGCCTGGGCGGAGTCCTCGCTGATGAGTGTGCCGATCTTCTCACCCTTGACCGCACGGGCGATATTGCCTTCGGCGAGCAGCTCGAAGACCAGGATCGGCAGGCGGTTGTCCTTGCACAGGGTGATCGCGGTCAGGTCGGCGACCTTGAGGTCGCGGGAGATCACCTCGGTGTAGTCCAGCGCGTCGAACCGGACCGCGGCGGGGTTGGTGCGCGGGTCGGAGTCGTAGACCCCGTCGACGCCGTTCTTGCCCATCAGCAGGACGTCGGCGTGGATCTCCAGGGCGCGCTGCACGGCGGTGGTGTCGGTGGAGAAGTAGGGCATGCCCATGCCCGCGCCGAAGATCACCACGCGGCCCTTCTCCAGGTGCCGGATGGCGCGCAGCGGCAGGTACGGCTCGGCGACCTGGCCCATCGTGATGGCGGTCTGCACGCGGGTCTCCATGCCCTCCTTGATCAGGAAGTCCTGGAGCGCGAGGCAGTTCATCACGGTGCCCAGCATGCCCATGTAGTCGGAACGGGCCCGGTCCATGCCGCGCTGCTGGAGTTCGGCGCCGCGGAAGAAGTTGCCGCCGCCGATCACGATGGCGACCTCCGTTCCCGCGCGCACCACCGTGGCGATCTCACGGGCGATGGCGTGCACCACGTCCGGGTCGACGCCGAGGCCGCCTCCGCCGGCGAACGCCTCGCCGGACAGCTTGAGCAGTACCCGGCGGCGGGTGCCGTCCGGTGCGGTCTCCTGCGTCTCCTGCATGGACTTTCCCTTCTCCGCCTGCTGGTCAGCAGATCTGCAAGTGCTACTCACGACGCCGGGCGTGCGGGCCCGGTGCCGTGTATACGCGAGGAGGCCACTGCCGCGGGAACCGGTACGGTCTCCTGCACGGCAATGGCCTCCTCGTCGTTCATGGTGCCGACGCCGCCCCCACGGGGTGCTGGAGGGCGCGGTCGGCGCGTTCCTCCGTCCTTACGGACGGGCGTGTCCTCCTACCTTATGTCCGGCCCGGGGCCGGTCCTGGCGGGGAGGAACTGCGCGGAACGGTCTCAGGCGCCGACGCGGAAGCGAACGAAGCGCTTGAGGGTGACGCCGGCCTCTTCGAGGACCTTGGCGACGGACTTCTTGTTGTCCTTGGCGAACGCCTGCTCCAGGACGGCGTTCTCCTTGACGAAGCCGGTCACGCGGCCTTCGACGATCTTCGGCAGGGCAGCCTCGGGCTTGCCCTCCTCGCGCGCGGTGGCCTCGGCGACGCGGCGCTCGTTCTCGAGCTCCTCGGCCGGGATCTCCTCGCGGGAGAGGTACTTCGGCGCGAACGCGGCGATGTGCTGCGCGACGTCCTTGGCGGTCTCGGCGTTCTCCTGGTCGAGCTCGACGAGGACACCGATGGTCGGCGGCAGGTCCGGGTCCGACTTGTGCATGTAGACGCCGACGAAGCCGTCGTTGTCGAACTGCGCGAAGCGACGGAAGACGATCTTCTCGCCCAGGGTCGCGTTGGCCTCGTCCACGAACTGCTGGACGGTCTGGCCCGGGTTGATCTCGGAAGCCAGCGCGGCCTCCAGGTCGGCCGGGGAGGTGGCGGCAACGTGCGCGGCGATCGCGTCGGCGACCTCGACGAACTTGCCACCCTTGGCGACGAAGTCGGTCTCGCAGTTCAGCTCGACCAGAACGCCGGACTTCTTGTCCTCGGCGATCAGCGCGGCGACGGCGCCGTTGGAGGCGTCACGGCCCTCGCGCTTCGCAACGCCCTTCTGGCCCTTGATGCGCAGGAGCTCGACGGCCTTCTGAACGTCGCCCTCGGCCTCGTCCAGAGCCTTCTTGCAGTCCATCATGCCGGCGCCGGTGAGCTCACGGAGCTTCTTGACGTCCGCGGCGGTGAAGTTCGCCATCGTGTGATCTCTTCTCACGTCTCGCGTGTCTGCGTGGGAAAGTGCCGGGGCCCGGGGTGCGGTACCCCGGCACGGGAGAGAGGGGCACCCACCGGCTCAGCCCGGCCGGTGCCCCTCACCCTGGTGGTACGTCAGGCCTGCTCGGCCTCGGCGGCCGGAGCCTCAGCCTCGGCCGGGGCCTCGGCAGCAGCCTCGGCGGCGGGGGCCTCGGCGGCCTTCTCGCCCTCGAGGATCTCCTTCTCCCAGGCGGCCAGCGGCTGGTCGGCGCCCGGCTCGGCCTTCGCGTCGCCCTTGGCGACACCGGCGCGGGACTTCAGGCCCTCGGCGACGGCGTCGGCGATCACGCGGGTCAGCAGGGTGACGGAGCGGATCGCGTCGTCGTTGCCCGGGATCTTGTAGTCGACCTCGTCCGGGTCACAGTTGGTGTCGAGGATGGCGACGACCGGGATGTTGAGCTTCCGGGCCTCGCCGACCGCGATGTGCTCCTTCTTGGTGTCCACGATCCAGACAGCGCTGGGAACGCGCTGCATGTCGCGGATACCGCCGAGGGTCTTCTCCAGCTTGTCGTACTCGCGCTGGAGGACCAGGAGCTCCTTCTTGGTGAGGCCAGAGCCGGCCACATCCGTGAAGTCGATCTCGCCGAGCTCCTTGAGGCGCTGCAGACGCTTGTAGACGGTCGAGAAGTTGGTCAGCATGCCACCCAGCCAGCGCTGGTTGACGTACGGCATGCCCACGCGGGTCGCCTGCTCGGCGATGGCCTCCTGGGCCTGCTTCTTGGTGCCGACGAAGAGGACGCTGCCGCCGTGGGCAACGGTCTCCTTGACGAACTCGAAGGCGCGGTCGATGTAGTTCAGCGACTGCAGGAGGTCGATGATGTAGATGCCGTTGCGCTCCGTGAAGATGAAGCGCTTCATCTTCGGGTTCCAACGACGGGTCTGGTGACCGAAGTGGACGCCGCTCTCCAGCAGCTCCCGCATCGTGACGACGGCCATGTGCCGTACTCCTCTGTGTTTCCCGGCGCGCCGCGAGGCAGGTGCGCTCTGCGGGGTGCCGGGGCTCTCGGTTTGTCCGTGCCGGTCGGGCGACCGTCACGCCTGACGCCCCGACGTGCCAAGCCGCTTGGCCTACTCGGGGCTTGCGGCCTCGGCAGGCTCGGCGGACCGAGCGGCACTCGCACCTTTCGACCGTTCCCCGGAGGGGCGGGCCGTCGGTGGCGGGGCGTGCGAAGTCGACCCGGCAGACCGGGTCGCGTGTGAAGTGTACGGGAAGCCCCGAGCGGCGGGCGACTCCGTGCGGTCCCGCCGCCCTGTTCAGCACCGCTACGGGCGGCCCGACGCCCACCGTTCACCCCTGTGGGGGACGGCAGTTGTCCACAGCCCCCGGTTTGTCCACAGCCTCCGGAATCGGCGGGCGACGCCGACGCTCCGACCTCCATGGTGGGGTCGCGCCTGCTGAGCGGGCTTGTCGTGGTTTGCGCCGGGTGCTGGCGCTGTGCCGGTTTCGTCGCGTTGAGGGAGGTTGGCGTGGGGTGCGGGCGGGGTTCGTTCAGGCGGGTGGCGGTTCGCGTCGGTGTGGTGCTGGTGATGGCGGGTCTTGCGTCCGCGATCACCGGTGGGAACGGGTCGGGGAGCCCGGTGGCGGTGGTCCCGATGGGGTTCTCCGCGGCGGCGGGGCCGGGGGCGGTACGGCTCGGGACGGCCGGGCCGGGGCCGGGGAGGGTGTGGCCGGTGGGTGGTCGGTCCGGGTTGCTGCGGCGGTTCGATCCGCCTCCGGTGCGCTGGGCGGCCGGGCATCGCGGCGTCGACCTGGCAGCCGCGGCCGGTACGGCGGTGCGGGCGGCCGCGCCCGGCGTGGTGACGTTCTCCGGGCAGGTGGCCGGCCGCCCGATCGTGGTGGTCACCCACACCGGCTCGGGCGCTCCCCCGCTGCGGACCACCTACCTCCCGGTGGCCGGGTCCGTCCCGGTCGGCGCTGCGGTCGCGGCGGGCGAACCGATCGGCGAACTGACCGCCGACTCCGGGCACTGCCCCGTCGACTGCCTGCACTGGGGCCTGCTCCGCGGCACCCGCTACCTCGATCCACTCGCCCTGCTCGGCACCGGCCGGGCCCGCTTGCTGCCGCTCGACTCCCCCGAGGCCGGATCAGCCCGCGCCCGAACCGGAGTCCGCGTCGACCCCGGCGGTTCCCGCGGCACCGGACCGGAGGCCGTCCAGAGCGAACCGCACCGCGGCGTCGGCGATCTCCGGCACCTCGGCAGCCTCCCGGGCCCGCTCGATCTGGCGGACCGCCGCCTCCACCACGCCCTGCAGCAGCGAAGCCGCGACGGCCGGTCCGGTGTGGCCGAGTTCCTCCAAGGTGCGCACCACCAGCGCGGTCAGGCCGGTGTGCGCGGCCCTGATCCGCGCCCGCGCCGCGTCGTCGAGTTCGTACTCGGCGACAGCCACCAGGGCGCGGTGCACCGGATCGGTGGCCAGCGCGACCTGCCCCCGGACGTACGCCTCGATCCGCTCGGCCGGACCGTCGCAGGCCGCCATGCCGGCTTCGATCTCGGCGGCCCACAGCGGGAGGTCCACCGCGCACAGGGCTTCCACCAGCTCCGACTTGGACCGGAAGTACTCGTACACCGAGGACCTGGCCAGGCCGGCCCGCGCGGCGAGGGCACCGAAGCTCAGCGCCTCCCTGCCGCCCTCCGCCAACAGGACGCGCGCGGCGTCCAACAGTGCTGCCTGCTGCAACTGTCGATGCTCGGCCACCGTGGCCGCCCGGATTTTCGGCACGCACCAACTCTACGGACGCCAACGGCCGACGGGGGCGCACACCGCGTACCCGCCGATCCGCCGACCTCGCGAGCCGTCCCCGCCTTCGCATCCTCGTCTCAGCGGGCGTCGGACATCTTCGCCCGCAGTTGCAGCACCGACTTGGTGTGGATCTGGCTGACCCGGCTCTCGGTCACCCCGAGCACCTGGCCGATCTCGGCGAGCGTCAGGCCCTCGTAGTAGTAGAGCGTCACCACCGTCTTCTCTCGTTCGGGCAGGGTGTTGACCGCCGAGGCCAGCAGGCGGCGCAGCTCGCGGTCCTCGGCGATCTCGACCGGGTTGTCGGCACCGTGGTCCGGCAGCGTCTCCATCAGAGTCAGCCGGTCACCGCTCTCGCCCGCCGAGTGCAGCAGTTCGTCGAGCGCCACCACGTTGGCCAGCGACAGCTGACTGAAGATGGTGTGCAGCTCGTCCAGCGCGATGCCCATCTCCGCCGCCACCTCGGGGTCGTGCGGCGTCCGCCGCAGCCGGGCCTCCAAGGTGGCGTAGGCCCGCTCGACCGCCTTCGCCTTCTGCCGCACCGACCGCGGGATCCAGTCCAGCGCCCGCAGCTCGTCGATGATCGCGCCGCGGATCCGGCTGATCGCGTAGGTCTCGAACTTGATCGCCCGATCGATGTCGAACTTCTCGATGGCGTCGATCAGCCCGAAGACCCCCGAGGACACGAAGTCCGCCTGCTCCACATTGGCCGGCAGTCCGACCCCGACCCGGCCCGCGACGTACTTCACCAGCGGCGAGTAGTGCAGGATCAGCTGGTCGCGCAGCCCCTGGGCGCCCGTCTCCTTGTACGAACGCCACAGCATCTGGAGCGCCGACTGGTCCGCCCCGCCCTTTGTGCTACCCCGACTCGCCGCCGCTGTCTTCCCCTCAGCCTCCGCACCCTCGGGCCCGGCACCACCCACCGTGGGCGCCGCCGCCGGCGCAGGCACCACCGCGCCAACACGCGCGCCCGGCCCGGCCTCCGCATTCGCCAAGCCCTCGCCGTCCGCGGACGCGGGTGCCGCGGACGCGGGTGCCGCAGTCGCCGGCGTCGCAGTCGCCGGCGTCTCGGACACGGGAGTCGCGGACACGGGCGCAGGCCTGGACGTCGACGCCGAGGCCGGCCCGGGCAGCGCGACCGGCCGCAGACCGACCGGCGGCGGCTCGGCCAGAAGCTGGGGCTGAGGCTGCGACTCGCCCTGCCCAGGCTCCGGCGCCGTTGCCGACTCGGCGGCTGCCGCATCCGAGGAACGTTCCGCCTCCGGCCCGCCCGTCTGTCGGCGAACCTGCGAACTCCGGGCGGGAAGCTCCCCCGGCTTCACCTTCGAACGCGCGCCGCGCCTGGACTGGCCCCGCACCGGCCTGGCGTTCGCGGGCGACGCGTCGACGAAGGAGGCACCCGCCGCCTGCGCTTCGGCCGCAGCCCGCCCGGGCGTCGGCCCATCGTCGCCCTGGCCTTCGCCGAGCTGACTGCCGCCCGGCTGGTCGGCGCCCGGCTGATCGGCGCCCGGCTGATCGGTGCCCGGCTGATCGGCACTCCCCCCACCGACCGGCGCCAGCCCACCCGGCGGGGTGCTGGTGGTCTCCTCCCCGCGCGGCCTCGGTTTGGCCACACTGGACGGCACTGCTTGTGGGCAGGGCAGCAACTGGCCGGGCCGTTCGATGGACGGGCGCGCTGGGGACTGCCGGTCCGACGGCCCCAGCGGGACGGGAGGACGGGGAAGGGGCGAGGGCGAAGCGGGACGGGCCTGGGACTGTGGGGTCGCGGTCGGGGGATTGCCCGGCCTCGCCATTCCCACGACTCCCGAGGGCCTGGCCCGCAGCTCCGCGGCGTTGCGGGTCTCGGCCCCGGTCCCGTCCGGGGACCGACCGTCACCGGTCACCCTGTGTCCGGGAATGTGAGTGGGCATGCGTTGGTCTGCGCCGTTCTGCCGAGTCATGTGCTGATAGGGACGCCATAAGGGAGCGTAGCGTGACCAAGTCGCTGCACAGTGCTACCGCCACTCGGGCGTCGCCCGATCCGGTGGCAGCAACGGGCTCCACCGGCGCGTCGCGGGTCGGGGCCCGGCCGGCTGCCGGGCACCCCACCTCCGCCGAGCCGCCGACCAGCACAGACCTCCCTCAACACGTCGGAATCTTTGCGTCACTCCCGCTCGCCGCTGTCGCCCTCCCGGGCTCACCCGTCTCAGCGTCGCTCTCAACTCACCTGGGGTTCCTTCCTGTTGACGGGATGCTCCGTTCGGTCGACCTTCCATGTCCGCTATTGCGCAGATCCGATCACTTGCGTCGTACCAACCTCCAGTGCGCTCCGTGCCTCTCGACGAAGCCCAGCGAGCTCAGCTCGTGCAGGTGGTGCACGGTCTCCTGCGGGGAGAGCGCGGCGTACTGGGCGAGTCGCTGCACCGGCGCGCCGTCCGCACTCGCCGGCACCGCTTCCAGAACCCTTGCCACCGATGGCACCAGCGCGTCTCTCGGCAGGATCGGACCGACCCGCTCCGGTGCCAGATCGTTGCCGATGGAGCCGATCAGCTCGCCCACTTCGGCACCGTTGGTGACCAGAGTTGCGGCTCCGCTTCTGATCAACGCGTGGACTCCCGCCGAGAGTTCGGACGTCACCTGGCCGGGAACACCCATCGTGTGCCTGTTGAGATCCATCGCACGACGTGCGGTGCTGAGCGCGCCGCTGCGAGGTGCCGCCTCGACCACGACCGTGCCTCTGGTGAGCGCCGCTATCACCCGGTTGCGCAGCACGAATCTGAACCTGGTCGGGTTCATCCCGAGCGCCAATTCACTCACCAGCAACCCGGCATCTCCGATCCGCTCGATCAGTGACTCGTTCCCGCGCGGGTAGCAGATGTCGACCCCACTGGCCAGGACCGCAATCGTCATCCCGTTGACGGCCAGCGCACCCTGATGGGCGGCCGTGTCGACGCCGTACGCGGCTCCGGAGACCACCACCCAGCCGCGCTCGGCCAGTTCCGAGCCGAGCTGGCCGGCGATGTGCCGCCCATAGGCGGTGCAGGCCCGGGATCCGACAATGGCGACCGACCTGAGCGCCAGCAGGCGCAACGAGGGGAGCCGCGTCCGCGGCCGGCCGCGGATCCACAGTCCGACTGGGCGGCTGTCGCCGAGGTCGTCCAGCTGAGAGGGCCACTCCGTGTCGCCCGGAATGATGAACTTCCCACCGAGCTTGGCGATTCGTTCAAGGTCGGTGGCCGGGTTGAACTTTCGCAGCCTCTCCTGGTAGGCGGTGATCCGGTCCGCTCCGAGCCCAAGTCGGCTCGGCGATGCGCCGCGGTAGAAGCCCTGCACCAGGCCGACCACACCGAGGCGCTGAATCGCCCGGCCGATGGCCGCATCGCCCGGTTCGATCAGCCGGGTGAGCGCCGCTCTGGCGACCCGCTCGGGCTCGGGCGGGTCCGGCGTGATCACTGCTGCGGCCCACCCGACGGGACGGATGACCCGGTGTGCGGAGTGGCCTGCGGCGCCCGGTTCGGCCGTACAGTGCCGACTCGTCGCGGCACTTTGTGCGGCATGGCCTGTGGTCACCGCACAGTCCGGGACCGCAAGCCGGGAATCGACTGTGTCCGAGCCCGCTCGATGGACGGCGGGTGGGCCGGCTCCGCGGATCAGGTGGCGCAACCGGTCGTGGCCGTCACCCGCCGTACGGTCGTCGGGCGGATGGGGCGGACAGGGGCTGTCAGGTGGACCCGGCAAGGTGGGCTCGCCAACGATGTGACGTCTGCCGCGCTGGGCTCGCCCGGCGTGGGCCGGGCCGCCATGCGGGCCCACGGTCTCGCGGTCGCGGGCCGGGCTGTTGGGCACCGAGGTGAGCGTCGGTGGGGCGGCGGAGTCGGCATGCTGCTGGGGTGCGGGAAGTGCTGCGGTCACGGGAAGGTCCTCCTGCGATGGCTTGTCCGGCGGGGGAGTTGGCGCACGGGCCGCTTCACGGTCTGGTGCGCTGCGTGGCGCCTTGTGCTGCGGGTCTGCGGGCCTGCCGGCCTGCGGACTTGCCAGCCGCAGCACAGTGATGCCTGGTCAGGACTCGGCGCCCAGGTCGGCATCCACGTCGTAGTACGGGTCGGATCTGCGGTCGTTCGGGCGGGTGACGCGCTGGACTCCGGTGCGGAGGGTGAGCGCGGTCTGGACGTCGGTACGGGTGGGGCGGGGACGGTGGGCGAGGTCGGCGACCGTCCAGGCGACGCGGAGAATTCGGTCGAGGCCTCGTGCGGTGAGCAACCCCCGGTCGAGGTCACGCTCGGCGTCGATGAGCGAGCCGGGCGCGAGTTGCCAGCGCGTGCGCAGTTCGTGCCCAGGCACTTCGGCGTTCGTCCGCCACGGGGTGTCGGCGAGGCGAGCGGCGGCCCGCTCGCGGGCCTCCCTTACGCGTTCGGCGACCGTAGCTGTGCTCTCGACTTTTCCGCCCTGCTGCAGCAACTCGGCTCTGCTGACCCCGGCCACCTGTACTTGGAGGTCTACTCGATCGAGCAGCGGCCCGGACAGTCTGGCCTGATAGCGGTTGACCATGACGGGTGTGCATTCGCAGCCTTCTCCTCTCAACGAATAGCGGCCGCAGGGACAGGGGTTGGCGGCCAGACAGAGCAGGAATCGGGCGGGTAGCCGCATCGAACCCGCGGCTCTGGCGATCATCACCTCCCCCGATTCCAGGGGTTGTCGAAGGGCGTCGAGGACCCGGACCGGGAATTCGGGTGCCTCGTCGAGGAAGAGCACGCCGCGGTGGGCCAGGGAGACGGCACCGGGTCTGGGCAGTCCCGTTCCGCCGCCCACGATGGCGGGCATGGTGGTCGAGTGGTGCGGTGCGCAGTACGGCGGGGTGTTGATAAGCGGACGGTCGGGTGGGAGCAGGCCGGCCACGGAATGGATCGCGGTCACTTCGAGGGCTTCGGCCTGGGTGAGTGGTGGGAGCAGGGCGGGGAGCCGTTCCGCCAGCATGGTTTTGCCGGCTCCGGGCGGCCCTTTGAGGTACAGGTGGTGGCCGCCCGCTGCGGCGATCTCCAGGGCCTGCCTGGCTTCGGACTGCCCGGCCACGTCGGCGAGGTCGGGTCGGCAGGCCTGGTCCGAGCTGAAATCGCGGACGCCGAGCCCGGGGAGCATCAGTCCGGCGAACGAGGAGTCCGGACGGCCGATGGACGGATCGGGTGGTTCGTCGGGGATGGGGGCGTTGGTGAGGATGGCGATGAGTTGACGCAGGCTTCGCACGCCGAGGACGGAGACACCTGGAACCAACTCGGCTTCGGCGGCGGTCTGTTCGGCGACCACGATCTGGCGGTAGCCGGCGTCCGCCGCAGCGAGTACTGCGGGCAGGACGCCGCGCACCGGGCGCACCCGGCCGTCCAGTCCGAGTTCGCCGATGATCAGCAGGCCGTCGATCGATGCGGGGTCGAGCCGTTCGGCGGCCGCCAGTACGGCACAGGCCACTGCCAGGTCGTACCCGCTGCCGCTCTTCGGTACGGAGGCCGGGGTGAGGCCCACGGTGAGTTTTCGCAGCGGCCATTTCTCGCCGCTGTTGGAGACGGCTGCGCGGACCCGGTCGCGGGCTTCGAGGAGGGCCTTATCGGCGAGGCCCACCAGGCTGAAGGCTGCGAGTCCGGGTTCGAGGTCGGCCTGGACCTCGACCACGACGCCGTCCACCCCGACCAGGGCGACCGAGCAGGTGCGGGCGAAGGCCATCTCACACCGCCCCCCGCAGGTGCTCGACCGCGGCGGCGCCCTTGCGGGGGTTGACCACGGCGACCAGGTCGATGCGGACTCCGCCCGGCGGTGGGGGCGCCGGTCCGCCGACCGAGGCTTCGTCCGTCGGTTCGCCGCCGTCGACCCGCTCGGCAGCGAGCACCAGTCGGGAGAAGTGCACGGGCCAGCGTTCGACGAGCCACCGTTCGGCAAGGTGGCGCAACCGATCGGCCTTGCTCTGGTCGATCGCTTCGGACGGCTGTTGGAAGCCCCGCTCGGACCTGGTCTTCACCTCGCACACCGCGAGGGTGTCCCCGTCCAGCGCGACGATGTCGAGCTCGCCCTCGGCGCAGCGCCAGTTGCGCTCCAGGATGCACAGCCCGCCCTCCGTGAGCCGGCGGGCGGCGACCTCCTCGCCGTAGCGTCCGAGGCCGTTGGTGGAAATCTTGTTGGGATTCTGCACGGCAATCACCTCCGGCCGGAAGGTTGCCGTCACAGCCGGGAGATGGGCCAGCGAAATCGTCGAGCCTGTGGATAACTCGGGCCTGTGGATAACTTAGCTCACTCGTTCGAGTGGCAAATCCAAAATGCGCTGGACATCCGACGATTTCAACGACCAGTCTCGGTGGCCCGGGCGTCGCCGCAGGCCATCGTGGTGCGGCCGCTCCGGTGGAAGGGCTCGGTCGGCCGCGCCGTTCCCCGCCCACCCTGGGCTGTCGGGCCCGGGGCACTCCCGGGCCGGCCGTTCAGCCGCAGAGCGGTCAGTTCCCGAACGCGGAGTCGTCCGAGGGCAGCTCGAGATCGCTCTTGGCCAGCTCCTCGATATTCACGTCCTTGAAAGTCAGCACGCGGACCTTTCGAACGAACCGGGCCGGTCGGTACATGTCCCAGACCCACGCATCCGCCATCGACACCTCGAAGAACACCTCGCCCTGCACCGAATGCACCTGGAGGTCGTAGTCGTTCGTCAGATAGAAACGCCGCTCGGTCTCGATCACGTACTTGAACAGGCCGACGACATCCCGGTACTCCCGGTAGAGCTTGAGCTCCATCTCGGTCTCGTACTTCTCGAGGTCTTCGGCACTCATTCCAAGCGTCCCCTCACTCGTCACGTCCACCCCATTGTGGACCACCGGGCCCGTGCTCAGAGCCGTACTGGCGGTTCTGGCGGCCCTTCAGTCAGAACCTGCTCCATCAGCGCGGCCAGTCCGCGCGGGTAGACGGTCTCCTCGGTGGTCCTCAACTCCCCCACCGTCCACCAGCGGACGGAGAGCAGCAGCGCGTGCTCCTCCGCCCCGCTCTGCCGCAGTACCACCTCGCTCCGACCGATGTGGGCCAGGTGGAACCACTGCTCCTGTTCGTAGTCCCTGCCCTGGAAGGAGAACTCCACCGTGCCGTACGCGACCAGCGGTCCCCACTCCACCTCGGTCAGCCCGATCTCCTCGGCCAGTTCACGCCGGGCCGCCTCGGCCGGGCTCTCGCCCGGCTCGATGCCGCCACCGGGGGTGATCCACCAGTCGATGCCCGGCGCGGCCGGATCGGTCCCCTGCAGCAGCAGGACGCGCCCGTCCGGGTCCAGCAGCAGCACGCGGACGGCTCTGCGACGTTCGACCGCCACCTGGTTCAGCTCCGTCCTGAGATTCTGCGCCCGTTTCCGGGCCGGCCCCGAGATGCCGTCGGCCCCCGATTCAGGCCTTCCGCCGCCCCTGCAGCTTGCGGCTCAGAGAGACCGCCCAGCCCGCCGCGGAGGCGAGCACGATCAGGACCGCCCCGCCGACCGCCGTCCAGCTGGCCGGCACCAGCACGCCCGCCTGGTGAGCACGCGGCGCGCCCAGTTCGTCGAAGGCTGCGGTGCGCCCCTCCAACCCTGCCCGGGACAGCGGCAGGATCACCGCCTCGACCCTCGCCTTCACTCCGGAGGCAGGAACGGAGCCGAAGGCCACATCCAGGTGGCTGCGCGAGTCCATCGAGTTCCCCCGGAAGTCACCGAGCAGGAACAGCCGCCCCTCGGGCACCGTCACCGAGAACGCGGTGGCGGGCGCTGTGGCCTTCGCCAAGTAGGGCTCGTCCACCTGGTGGCCGTTGACGGTGATCCGCCCCTCGCGATCGCCGGAGACGGTGTCGCCACCGACGGCGGCCACCCGCTTGACCAGGGTGGCGTTGCCCCAATCCGCGTCCTGGAAGACCACGATGTCGCCGCGTCCGATCGACTTCCCGTCAGCGGTGTGCGCGAGGACGGTATCGCCGACCTCCAGAGTGGGGCTCATCGATCCGGTGGGGATCTTGAAGGGCCGGTACTGGATGGCAAGCATCGCGAAGCCTCCGACCAGCATCACGAATCCGATTGCGATCACCACGCCCTGTGCGATCGACGCCGGGTTCCGGCGGCGGGCCGGTTGGGCCTCGGTGGGCGGTGTCTGCTCCACGACGCTGCTCATCGGCTTCGCCCTCTCCTGGCGCTCACGCGCTCCGGGCGAGCGCTCGCTACCTGCCTGGGCCTCGCCGTCCTGGGCTGGACAGCACTGCGGGCCGTGGCACGTGCGAGCAGATTACTCACGAGTACCACGGCCCGCGCAAGAGTCAGTCGCGGACGGTCTGCGACCGGTCAGCGACGGCGCTTGCGCACCCACCACACGGCGGGGGCAACCAGGGCCGCGCCGGCCAGCGGCGGCGCGAGCGGCCCGCCGGCGGCCAGACCCTTCTGGTCGAAGGTGTCGGGCACGGGCAGCGTCGCCCAGTCACCGATCGGCCAGGCCACCACGAACGCGCGGCCGACGACGTTCCCGACCGGCACGGTGCCGCCGCCCGGCTGGTCCATGTGGAACCGGGAGTCCAGGGAGTTGGCGCGGTGGTCACCCATCACCCAGATCCGGCCGTCCGGCACCTTCACCGGACCGAACGGCTTCTCCCCGCACGGGGTGTTGCCGGGGAAGATGTACGGCTCGTCGAGTGCGATGCCGTTCACCTTGACCGGGCCGGTGCCCTGGCACTCGACGGTGTCGCCGCCGACCGCGATGACACGCTTGATCAGGTCCTTCTCGTCGCTGGACGGCATCAGCCCGATGAAGCTGAAGACGTCCTGGACGCCACGCACGAAGGAGTTGCTGCTGCGCTGGGCGGGCTCGTCGTTCAGCCAGCCACCCGGGTCCTTGAAGACCACCACCTCGCCGCGCTCCGGCTCCGAACCGAACCACGGGGTGAGCTTGTCGACCAGCACGCGGTCACCGACCTGGAGCGTGTTCTCCATCGAACCCGACGGAATCGAGAACGCCTGGACGAAGAAGGTCTTGATCACCAGGGCCAGGATCAGGGCGATGCCGACCAGGATCGGCAGTTCCTTCCAGAAGGAACGCTGCGTGGGAGCCTTCTTGGCCCCCGGCGGCGCCGCCGAATCGCTCTCCTCGGCCGCATCGGACTCGGCCGCCCGCAGGGCGTCACCGTCCTCCGCGTGTCGCCCATCGGAGTTGCCCGAAGGCTCCCCGTCGGGCTCCGGAGCACCTGAGCGGGCACCGATCACCAGATCCCCCACGACATCTCCTCCCTGCTGTGCGGACGCCTGCGCGTCCGCGCTCACCAGTGCCGCACAGCGGGCACCACACTCTGCGATCGACCGACAACCCGCCTCTGGCTTGCCCTACCCGGGCACGCCCGACACCAGGCCGGAACCGAGCACTTCAGCACTTCTCTATCACTCCCGGTCAGCCAGCCCGTGTTCCCACGCGCCGACCGAACCGTCAGTCGGCCGTTGGCCCGACCCGCCGGTGCACTCTCCACCGCCCGACAACGACCGGGAGGACGCCCAACACACCCATAACGAGCGGGGGTTCCGCAGGAATCGGTCCAACGGCCGATGATCCTGCCACTTGCACCGGCACAGCGGAGAGTGAATTGGGAACACCCAGTTGACCGAAGTGGGAGAGCGGCCACGCGACCACGAACGCACGACCCACCACATTCGCCACCGGGACGGTCCCGGCGCCCGGATTGCCCATGTGGTAGCGGGAGTCCGCGGACAGGTCGCGATGGTCCCCCATCACCCACAACCGCCCCTGAGGGACTGTCACTTTGAAGGTGATCCGCGAGGGCACGTTGCCGGGCGCAATGTACGGCTCGTCCAGCGGGGTGCCGTTCACGCTCAGCCGGCCCTGGGCGTCGCAGCACTCCACGGTGTCGCCCGCGACACCGATCACCCGCTTGATCAAGTCCCGCTCGTCGTCGGAAGGAAGGAGCCCCACCGCGGAGAACACCGACGTGGCCTTGTGCAGCACGGATCCGTCCGCAGCCGGCTTGTGGTCGTTCTCCAGCCAGCCGCCGGGGTCCTTGAAGACCACCACCTCGCCGCGCTCCGGCTCCGAACCGAACCACGGGGTGAGCTTGTCCACCACGACCCGATCGCCGACCTGCAGGGTCGGCTCCATCGAACCGGAGGGAATGACGAACACCTGGACCAGGAAGGTCTTCAGCACCATGGCAATGACCAGCGCCACCAGCACGATCACCGGCAGTTCACGCAGAAAGGAGCGCCGTCCGCGACGCCCAGCCCGTTTTGCGGCCCGCCGCTGCTCGGCGCGGCCCCTCACGGCCTGGCTGCCCCCGGCACCGCCCCCACCGCCGTCGGCCGCCCCCTCGGCCTCCTCGGCTCCCCCAGTTCCCTCGGCTCCCCCGGCCTCCTCGGTTCCCCCAGCCCCCGCTCCCCCGGCCGTGTCGGCAGCCTCGGCGCCATCGGCCTGGTCAGCACCGTCCGCTCCGTCGATGGCGGCCCTGGGTCTACCTCTGCTCCCCATGGCCACCGGTCCCCTCTATCGCGGCGAATGCCGCCGGCCGGTCGAGCGAGGTCGTCCGGCCGAGGGGGAACAGCAGCCAGTCGGCGCGTCCGATCACCCGGTCCACGGGAACGGTGCCGCCGCCGGGCTCGCCAAGGTGGTCCCGGGAGTCGCGGGACGTGCTGCGGTGGTCACCCATCACCCACAACTTGCCGGAAGGAACCACGATGTCGAACGGCACTGCCGACGGTGCGTCGCCGGGGAGCAGATAGCCGCTCTCGTCCAGCGGCACCCCGTTGACCCGGAGACGGCCGTCGGAGCCGCAGCAGGTGATCCGGTCGCCGCCGACACCGATCACTCGCTTCACGTAGACCGTGTTGCCGGCCGGGGCCAGCCCGGCCCTGGTCAGCAGTCGCTTCACCCCGGACGGTTCGTCCTGGTATGGCAGAAAGGAGCCGATGCCGTCGAAGACCACCACATCGCCACGCTGCGGGTGCTCGCCGAAGGCGTAGGCGAGTTGGTTGACCAGCACCCGGTCCCCCGGTTGCAAGGTCCCCTCCATGGAGCCGGACGGCACCGCGAAGGGCCGGGCCACGAAGGCGTTCACCAGCAGCAGCGCGGCCACGCACACCGCACCGATCCACAGCAAGTCCCGCGACCACCGCCGCCCGGCACCGTCCTCGGCATCGTGTCCGGCGTCGTCCTCGGCGTCGTCTCCAGCGTCCGGTTCACTGGCCCGGCGCCCACCCGCAGCGTCGCCCTCGGTTCCACCGTCGGTCACGGCCCCGATGCCGATCACGGGCCCGGAAACGGCAACGGACCGCGCCGGCGTGTCCGCACCCGTGGGTACGGGACTGCCGTCGCGGTCCGTCGGTGGCTCGTGCGTGCTCATCGGGGGTGAGCCTATCCTCCCGGTCTAAACCGGTCGGAGGGCCTTCCCCCGTCGAGCCTGCGCGATCACGCGTCGCGCTTCTCCTTGATCTTCGCGGCCTTGCCGCGGAGGTCACGCAGGTAGTACAGCTTGGCGCGGCGAACCGCACCGCGGGTCACGACCTCGATCTTCTCGACGACCGGGGTGTGCACCGGGAAGGTGCGCTCGACACCGACGTTGAAGCTGACCTTGCGAACGGTGAAGGTCTCACCGATGCCGGCGCCGTGACGACGGATGACAACGCCCTGGAAGACCTGGACGCGCGAGCGGTTGCCTTCGATGACTCGGACGTGCACCTTCAGGGTGTCGCCGGGGCGGAAGGCGGGGATGTCGGTGCGCAGCGAGGCCGCGTCGACAGCAGCGAGCTTGTTGCTCATCGTTGCTCTCCATCGCAGGCGCCACGGGCCGCCCACGGAAAATCGTCTCAACTGGGTGGTGCTGCGGGCCGCTTCGGTTGGCGATGAACCCCCCGTGGCGGGGGCACCGGTCCACTGGCCCCCACGAGGGGAGCCCGGCGACAGACAGCAGTCGCCTATTCTTCCACAGGCTCTACCGCAGACCGAAATCGGCCTGCGGCGTCGTCCCAGGCCAGGCCGAGGACGCTGAGTGCTTCGCGTTCCTTCTTGGTGAACGCGTCGCGCTGCCAACGGGCGACCAGGTCGGGCCGGTTGGCAAGGGTGCGGGCGAACGCCTGCTCGCGCCGCCACTGGGCGATCTTCCCGTGGTGGCCGCTGAGCAGGATCTCCGGCACCTCGCGGCCGCGCCACTCGGCGGGCTTGGTGTACACCGGGCCCTCCAGCAGGTCGGCCATGGCGCCGGGGGCGAAGGAGTCGTCCCGGTGCGACTCGGCGTTGCCGAGCACGCCGGGCAGCAGCCGGGCGATCGCCTCGACCATCACCAGGACGGCGACCTCGCCGCCGGCCAGCACGTAGTCGCCGATGGAGGCTTCGACCACGGGCATCCGGGTCGCGGCTTCCTCGATGACCCGGCGGTCGATGCCCTCGTAACGGGCGGGCGCGAAGGCCAGCCAGTTGCGGGCAGCCAGGTCCTGCGCGAGTTCCTGGGTGAACGGCCGGCCGCTGGGGGTGGGCACCACCAGGGTCGGCACCTCGCCCTCGGGCCCGGCCGCGAGGACGGCGTCCAGCGCCGCGCCCCAGGGCTCGGGCTTCATCACCATGCCGGGGCCACCGCCATAGGGGGTGTCGTCCACGGTGCGGTGGATGTCGGTGGTCCACTGCCGCAGGTCGTGCAGGTGCACGTCGAGCTGACCGCGGGCCCGGGCCTTGCCGACCAGCGAGACGTTCAGCGGCTCCAGGTACTCGGGGAAGATCGTGACGACGTCGATCCGCATGTCGGTCACGCCGCACCCCCGGTCGAGCCGTCGGAGCTCTCGGAGCTCTCGGAGCCCTCGGAGTCGGCAGAATCGGCAGAGTCGGCCGACTCTTCAGCGCCGGCCTCCGCGTCCGCGTCGTCGTCCGCGTCCGCGTCCGCGTCGTCCCGGGACGAGACGACCACCGCGTCGGCGGGGTCGATCAGGCCGGGC
Source organism: Kitasatospora sp. NPDC051984 (assembly GCF_044593455.1). Classification (NCBI taxonomy): domain Bacteria; kingdom Bacillati; phylum Actinomycetota; class Actinomycetes; order Kitasatosporales; family Streptomycetaceae; genus Kitasatospora; species Kitasatospora sp. NPDC051984. The sequence continues at coordinate 64,842 of NZ_JBIUCB010000025.1, read as the reverse complement.
GGCGGGGTGATCACGGCGCGCTGCTCGTCCAGGTCGATGACGGGGACGATCTGTTCGACGAACGGGATGAGCACCTCGGTGCCGTCGGGGCGCTGGACGGTGAGCAGGTCCTGGTACGGGAGGTGGACCACCTCGGTGAGTTCGCCGATCAGGGTGCCGTCGGTGAGGACGACGTCCAGGCCGATCAGCTGGTGGTCGTAGTACTCGTCGGGGTCCTCGGGGGTCTCGTCCGGGTCGACCTCGGCGATCAGGAAGGTGCCGCGCAGCGCCTCGGCGGCGGTGCGGTCCTTGACGCCGGCGAAGCGCAGCAGCAGGCGTCCGCTGTGCACCTTGCCGGACTCGACGGTCAGCGGTCCGATGCCTGCCGGGTCGGTCATGAGGACCGCGCCGGGTCCGAGCCGCAGTTCCGGCTCGTCGGTGCGGACCTCGACGCTGACGTCCCCTCGGATGCCGTGGGCGCGGCCGATCTTGCCGACGACGAGCTGCACGGTGATCGTTCTCCTGAGATGAGCCTGGGTGAGGCGAGCGAGGTGGTGCGGAACATGAAGCGAACGGCCCCGAGAGGAACGGGCCACCCGAACGGAGTTGTCCGACCGGGGTTACCCGAACGGAGCCGCCCGGAAGGGGCCGGAAAACGGGAAGGACCGGCCGGGACGGATGCGTCCCGGCCGGTCCGGAAACCCGGTGGTCGACCTGTCGGTTGACGTTGCCGGTCGATCGAGGAGGTCAGCGAATGCTGTCCACGTCGACCAGGTCGACCCGGACGTTGCGACCGCCGAGGGCGCCGACCACGGTGCGCAGTGCGCGTGCCGTGCGGCCGCCCCGGCCGATCACCTTGCCGAGGTCGTCAGGGTGCACCCGCACCTCGATGGTGTGGCCGCGGCGCAGGTTCCGCGAGCGGACCTGCACCTCGTCCGGGTGCTCGACGATGCCCTTCACCAGGTGGTCGAGGGCTTCCTCGATCATGCTCAGGCCTCGGTGGAAGCGGCCTCGGCCTCGTCAGCCTTGTCCGACTTCTTGGCCTTCGGGGTGATGGCGACACCGGTGGTGGCGTCCTCGAAGCCGGCGACGGCCTTGGCGAACAGGTGCGAGAAGTCCTCGACCTTGGGCTCGGCAACCTTCAGCGGCTCCGGAGCCGGCAGGCCCTTGAACTTCTGCCAGTCGCCGGTCAGCTTGAGGATGGCGAGAACCGGCTCGGTCGGCTGGGCGCCGACGGACAGCCAGTACTGGGCGCGGTCGCCGTCGACCTCGATCTTCGAGGGGTTGTAGGTCGGCTGGTAGATGCCGATCTCCTCGATGGCGCGGCCGTCACGCTTGGTGCGCGAGTCGGCGACGACGATGCGGTAGTGCGGGGAGCGGATCTTGCCCAGACGCTTCAGCTTGATCTTGACAGCCACGGGTGGATTCTCCTGGTCTTGACGTGGGTGAGCAGCGCTCCGCCGCGTGGGGCTGCGGCGCGAGATGCCGTTCAAGGGACACGCCAGCCGTTAGGAGAGAGGGTCCTGCCTGGCTGCCGAGTACTCAGCTGTCCATTCTGCCACATTGCCGAGACCCCCCGGACCGCGCCCCCGCACGGCCCGGCAGGCCCTCCAGGCACCACCGGCCCGACCGACCCCGGCACGCGGCGAGCGGCGAGCGACAAGCGGCGAGCGACAAGCGGCAAGCGGCGACCGGCGAGCGACAAGGCAGGCGGCACCACGACAGCGCCACAACAAACAGGGCCGGAAAAAGTTGCGTCGACCGCCCCCGGAGGGGTCGGCCGACTCATGGCCGGTCCGCGGACACCCCGCCCGCGGCCCGGATCAAGCGTTCTTCAACAGCTGTCAAGCGATCTTGAACGGCTGCTGGCAGGCGCCGCAGACGATCGAGGCCTGCGCCAGCACGGACGGGACGACGCGGACGTTGCGACCGCAGCCGCACACCGCCTTGACCCGCACGCCGCCGCCCGAGGAACCGTGCCGGGCGGCCGGTCCGCGGAAGGCGCGGTGGTTGCCCTCGCCGGCGACGGCGAGCTGGTGCGCCCCGAGCGCGCGGTCGAGACGCTCGATGGTCTCGGCGTAGCGTTCGCGGGTCTCGTGGCCCATCGTGACCTGGGAGAAGCCGCTGCTGGCGTGCGGCTCGACCGGGTGGGCCAGGCCCAGCTCGGAGGCGAGCAGCAGGAAGCGGCGGTTGTGGTAGCGCCCGGCCCGCGAGGTGTCGCGGATCTCCCGCGCGGCGGCCAGGCCGTGCGCGGCCTCGTGCAGCAGCCGCTCGAAGTTGAGGCGGGTGCCGCAGGCCGACGAGGACTCGCCGATCAGCGCCTCGGGAGACGCCAGGTCGGGCAGGTCCCGGTGGTGGGCCTGGATGTCGCTCCAGGCGGCGGCCAGTTCGGCCGCAAGGACGAGGGGCTGTGTCGTGCTCACGCTGTACCAACGATGGGGAGAGAGCCGATGTTCCGCTGGACCCCGTGGTTCGGGAATTCCCAGCGAACTCTCAGGAATGCACTTCCGCACGCGAATTGCGCGGTTCCGAACTGACGCAAGACCAACCCCCTGCACGTTTGGACCCGGCGCCTTCGCCGGGCTCTCGGCACCCGTCGCGGAGCCCAACATCCCCACGACGGACGGCCCGCGACCTGTCCGAAAATTGACAGGGCCACGGGCCGTATACCGTACCGCTTGTCAGGTACTCCCGGGAGTTGACTGGTGAGTAGTCTCAACTACCAACACACGAACCGGGGTTCGGGTTCGGCGACGGCCGGCCCGGACAGCCGCAGCTCATCCCGGTGATCACGCTCCGCACAGGGCCCCCGGGCCGGAGCCCGGGGACGCCGTCGGCGGTCGGATCAGTACGCGCGGGCCACCAGGGCGAGGTTGCCCTCCTGGTCGTCGGTGGCCGGCACGGTGCCGTCCGCAGCGACGATGCAGCGCACCGACACACCCTGCTCGGCCAACTTGGCCTCGCCCTCGGGGCCGAGGTCGGCCCAGGAGATCCGGCCCCAGCCGGTGGCGGCGGCCTCGACGGCCTCGTCGATGGTCTTGACGTCCACGGTGCGGGCCTCACGGCGCTCCCGGGACTCGCGCAGCAGCTGCGCCTGGTCCTCCTCCAGGATGCCGGGGACGATCGCGGCCAGGGAGTCGACCTGGACCGGGGCCTTGCCGCCGGCGATCCGGCGGGCCAGCATCGCGGTGCCGGCCTCCAGGTCGCGCGGGCCGACCTCGATGCGCAGCGGCACGCCCTTGAGCTCCCAGTCGACGGCGCGGCGGCCGAACGGGGTGTCGGTGCGGTCGTCGACGACCACCCGGACGCCGGCGGCCTCCAGCTGGGCGCCGATCTCGCGGACCTTGGCCAGCACCGCGTCCTCGCCCTTGATGGCGAGCACCACGACCTGGACGGCGGCCAGCCGCGGCGGAACCCGCAGACCGTTGTCGTCGCCGTGGGACATGATCAGGCCACCGACCATGCGGGTCGAGACGCCCCAGGAGGTCTGCCAGACGAACTCGCGCTCGGCGCCCTGGAGCTGGTAGGTGGTGTTGAAGGCCTTGGCGAAGTTCTGGCCCAGCTCGTGGCTGGTGCCCATCTGCAGGGCCTTGCCGTCACGCATCATGCCTTCGAGCGTGAGGGTGTTGATGGCGCCGGCGAAACGCTCGCGGGCGGTCTTGCGACCGAGCACCACGTCGATGCCGAGCACGTTGGTCATGAAGTCGCCGTAGACGTCCGTGTGGATCCGCGAGGCGTAGTCACGGGCGTCCTCGTAGGTGGCGTGGGCGGTGTGGCCCTCCTGCCAGAGGAACTCGGTGGTGCGCAGGAAGACGCGCGGGCGCAGCTCCCAACGGACCACGTTGGCCCACTGGTTGATCAGCAGCGGCAGGTCGCGGTGGCTCTGCACCCACTTGGAGAAGTACTCGTTGATGATCGTCTCGGAGGTGGGCCGGACGACCACCGGCTCCTCGAGCTCCTTGCCGCCGCCGTGGGTGACCACCGCGAGCTCGGGGGCGAAGCCCTCCACGTGCTCGGCTTCCTTGGTCAGGTAGGACTGCGGGATGAACATCGGGAAGTACGCGTTCTGGGCGCCGGCCTTCTTGATCCGCGCGTCCATCTCCTGCTGCATCCGCTCCCACAGGCCGTAGCCGTACGGTCGGATGACCATGGTGCCCCGCACCGGACCGTTGTCGGCCAGCTCTGCCTTGTTGATGAGGTCCTGGTACCAGCGCGGGAAGTCTTCCGCCTGGGGGGTGAGAACGGGTGCCTTAGCCATGGGCCGAATGGTACGGGGAGCGGCGGCCGGACCGTGAATCCGTTTCCCCGCCCCGGCCCTCGGACGGGGCGGGGGGCGCGCCCGCGCACACCCCGGGGCGCACACCTGCGGCGCGCGGAGTCCTGCTCGCACCCCTCTGGACGACGGCGGCGACCCGCTGTTCGCTGGGAGGGGCCGGGGGGTGCCGGGCTGCGGCACACGCAGCCGATTCCGAGGACCGACGTGGACCGATTGGGAGGCCGCGATGGCTTCAGCGCGAGTGACCGGCAGCACCGTGGACCGGGTCCGGGCGGACGGTCCGGCGGAGCGGTGCGGCCGGGCGCGGGACTGGGCGGAGATCCAGGAACGCATGCTCGTCCCCCTCTACCAGGACGTTTACCGGCGGCTCGAGGTCGGCCCGGCGACCAGCCTGCTCGGGGTGGGGTGCCGGTCCGGGCTGGCGCTGCTGCTCGCCGAGGGACGCGGCGCGCAGGTCTCGGGGGTGGAGTGGGACGACGAGCTGCGCGAGCTGGCGGCGGCCCGCGGGCTGCAGGTGGCGCCCGGTGGGAGCCTCGCCCGTTCGGCGCACCCCGTCCCCCGGCCGGCGCACTCCCTGGTGACGGTTTTCGAGCAGTCGCCGACGCCCGCGCTGGTCGCCTGGTCGGCGCAGCGCACGCTCCCCGGCGGGCTGCTGGTGCTCGCGGACCGGGGCCCGGCGGCGCGCTGCGAGAGCACGGCGGTGCTGGAGGTGGCGCACCGGCACGCCCCGCCGGAGGACCGGCCGGAGCCCGCTCCGGCGGCGCTGGAGTCGCTACTGGTCTCCGCCGGTCTGCGCCCGTCCACCGCCGGCCGGGTGGTCTGCCCGTTCGCGTACGCGGACCTGGACTCGGCGGTCCGCGGGCTGCTGGCCACCGGCCTGTTCGACCGGGCGGAGCAGCAGGCCGGGGCGGCGCTGGTGGCCAAGGAACTGGAGGAGGCGCTGCACCCGTACCGGCTCCCGGACGGCTCGGTGCGGATGGTGAACGAGTACCGCTGGGTGGCGGGCCTCCGGCCGGAGGACGCTACTCGCGGGTGATCCCGGCGGCGGCGTAGGCGGCGTCCTCGTCCAGCGTTTCGGCCTCCAGCAGGGCGGCGGCGAGGGCGTCGAGGCGGTGGCGGTGGCGGTTCAGCAGCACGATCGCCTCCTCCCAGCATTCGGCGACGATCCGGCGGGCCTCCTCGTCGACCGCGTCCAGCGTGGTGGGCGCGGCGGACAGGCCGTACGGGGACTGGCCGTCGTTGGGGACGGCGGTGACCCGGCCGACCAGGCTGCTCATGCCCCAGCGGCCGGCCATCGAGCGGGCGATGGTGGTGAGCTGTTCGAGGTCGCTCTCGGCGCCGGTGGTGACCACGCCGTACACCACCTGCTCGGCGGCCATCCCGCCGAGCGCGCCGATGATCCGGCCGCGCAGGTAGGGCTCGGTGTAGGAGTAGCGGTCGGTGTCGGGGGTGGAGAGGGTGACGCCGAGGGCGCGGCCGCGCGGCACGATGGTGACCTTGCGGACCGGGTCGGCGCCGGTCTGGAGCATGCCGAGCAGGGCGTGCCCGGACTCGTGGTAGGCGGTGCGTTCGCGTTCCTGCTGGGGCATCACCAGCGGGCGCACCGCGCCGAGTTGGACCTTCTCCAGGGCCTCTGACAGGTTCTCCTGGTTGACCGCGTCCTGCTGGTTCTTGACCGCCAGCAGCGCGGCCTCGTTGACCAGGTTGGCCAGGTCGGCGCCGGTCATGCCGGGGGTGGTGCGGGCGACGACGTCCAGGTCGGTGCCCTTGGCCAGCGGGACTTCGCGGGCGTGGATCCGCAGGATCTGTTCGCGGCCGGCCCGGTCGGGCGGGCTGACGGTGATCCGCCGGTCGAAGCGGCCGGGACGCAGCAGCGCGGGGTCGAGGATCTCGGCCCGGTTGGTCGCGGCGATCACGATGACGCCCTCGGAGCCGGAGAAGCCGTCCATCTCGGTGAGGATCTGGTTGAGCGTCTGTTCGCGTTCGTCGTGGCCGCCCATGCCGCCACCGCCGCCGCGCTGGCGGCCGATGGTGTCGATCTCGTCGATGAAGATGATCGCGGGGGCGACCTTGCGGGCCTCGGCGAACAGGTCGCGGACCCGGCTGGCGCCGACGCCGACGATCATCTCGATGAACTCGGACGCCGAGGCGGAGAAGAACGGGACGTCCGCCTCCCCCGCGACCGCGCGGGCGAGCAGCGTCTTGCCGGTGCCGGGCGGGCCGGACAGCAGGACGCCGCGCGGCATCTTCGCGCCGAGTCGGCGGTACGCCTGCGGGTTCTTCAGGAAGTCGACGACCTCGCTGAGTTCGGCCTCCACCTCGTCGATGCCGGCCACGTCCTGGAAGGTGCTGCGCCGGCCCTGACTGGTGTCCACCGGCTTCGGCGGGGCCTTGCGACCGAGCGCGCCGCCGCCCAGACCGCCGGCCATCCGGCGGGCCAGGAACACCCAGACCGCGATCAGCAGCAGCATCGGGGCGAGCGAGATCAGCAGGTTGGCCAGGAAACTGCGCTGCTGCACCACCGGCCGGGCAATCACCTCGACGTTCTGCGCCTGGAGGGTGCCCCACAGGTTGTCGGTGGCGAACGCCGGGCGCTGGGTGGTGAATTCGGTGTAGTCGCCCTTACCGCCGTCCGGCTTGGGCTGCTTGTTCTTCAAGGTGCCCTCGATGGAGTCGCCCTTGGAGTAGATCTTGGTGATGTTGCCGCTGTTGAGCTGCTTGCTGAACTCGGTGTACGAGATGGTGGTGGAGCCGCCACCACCGAAGAAGCTCAGCAGCAGGTCGGACAGCAGGAACACCACCAGCGCGGTGAGGATCAGGCCCGTCCAGCCGCCCGGCATCTTCCGCTTCGGCGGCGGAGGGGGCGGCGCCCCCTCGGACCGCCAGGGCTGGTCGGGAGTCTGACGCGGCGGCACAGGGTTGCTCACCAGCCGGACGATACGGACATTCCGACCACCGGTCGGCGCGCAACGCCGCGACGCCGGTCAGCGCACGGGGGTCGGCCACTCCTCCGCCGTCAGCGCGAACCGCTCGTGATCACGCCAGGCGTCCTGCAGGAACAGCATCCGCGGCGTGAACCCCTCATGCCGGAAGCCCAATCGGCGCGCCATCGCCACCGAACGCTCGTTGTCCGGCTGCACGTTGATCTCCAGCCGGTGCAACCCCAGCCCGCCCTGCTCGGCCGGCGTGAAGCACCGCTCCACCACCAGCCGCATGCCCTCCGACATCCGTCCCGTCCCGACGAACGGCACGTACGAGTCGTAGCCCAGCACGCCGTTGCGGAACCGCGCCATCACGATGTTCGCCACGTTGCACTTGCCCACCAGGCCACCGGTCTCCTGATCGAAAATCAGGAACGTCCGGAGCCCGGCACCCTGACGACTCAGCAGATCCGGCAACCCGTCGGGCTCCACCGGGTTCCACCGCCCGATGTGTTCGGCGGAACGCCGCACCGCATCGGCATAGGGAACGACGTCATCTGGGCGGGGGGCTCGGATCGTTACGCGCATGCGAGTCATCATGGCGCATACCGCGAAAGCGGACAGGCGCGAACCCAGGGGCGCGGGGAACTGCGCGACCAGCGCTCACCACGTCCGCAAGGTCGCGATCAAGTGCAAGTCATTGTCCTGCGTCGCGATCTTGCGGTGTGGGTGCCTTCCGCTTCGCGCAGTTCCCCGCGCCCCTGTTTTCGCGCCCAATCACTCGCGCAGGACTCCCCGCGCCCCTGGTACCCACTCCTACAGCAGGTCCTTGAACTCCTTGGGCAGCTCGAAGTCCGACGGCCCCTTGCCCGGCGGGAGGCCGAACGCGTTGCCGTCGGCCTGGCCCGGCCCGAGGGCCTTGCGCTCGGCGGCCGCCGCCTCCTCCTGGGCCCGCTTGAGCGGGTTGCCGCTCTTGCGCTTGCCCTTGGCGACGGGGGCCTTCTTGCCGGAGCGCTTGCCGCCGCCGCCCATGCCGGGGATGCCGGGCATGCCCGGGATGCCCTTGCCGGAGGCCATCGCGGCCATCATCTTGCGGGCGTCGAAGAACCGCTCGACCAGGCTGGAGACCTCGCCGACCTGGACGCCGGCGCCCTTGGCGATGCGCAGGCGGCGCGAGCCGTTGATGAGCTTGGGGTCGGTGCGCTCGGCCGGGGTCATCGACTTGATGATCGCGCCGACGCGGTTGACGTCCTTGTCGTCGATGTTGTTGATCTGGTCCCGGATCTGGCCCATGCCGGGGAGCATGCCGAGCAGCTTGGAGATGGAGCCCATCTTCTGGACCTGCTCGAGCTGCGACAGGAAGTCGTCGAGCGTGAATTCCTTGCCGCCGCCCTGCAGCTTGGCGGCCATCTTCTCGGCCTCGGCCTGCGAGAAGGTCTGCTCGGCCTTCTCGATCAGCGAGAGGACGTCACCCATGCCGAGGATGCGCGAGGCCATCCGGTCGGGGTGGAAGGCGTCGAAGTCGTCGACCTTCTCGCCGTTGGAGGCGAACATGATCTGGCGGCCGGTGACGTGCGCGACGGAGAGCGCGGCACCGCCGCGGGCGTCGCCGTCGAGCTTGGAGAGCACGACGCCGGTGAAGTCGACACCTTCGAGGAAGGCCTGCGCGGTGGTGACCGCGTCCTGGCCGACCATGGCGTCGACCACGAACAGGACCTCGTCCGGGTTGACGGCGGCGCGGATGTCCGCGGCCTGTTGCATCAGTTCGGCGTCGATGCCGAGGCGGCCGGCGGTGTCGACGATCACGACGTCGTACTGCTTCTGCTTCGCGTACTCGATGGAGTCGCGGGCGACCTGCACCGGGTCGCCGACGCCGTTGCCGGGCTGCGGGCCGTAGAAGGCGACGCCGGCCCGCTCCGCCACGACACCGAGCTGGGTGACGGCGTTGGGGCGCTGGAGGTCGCAGGCGACCAGCAGCGGGGTGTGCTTCTGGGCCTTGAGCCAGTGGCCGAGCTTTCCGGCCAGGGTGGTCTTACCGGCACCCTGGAGACCGGCGAGCATGATCACCGTCGGGCCGGTCTTGGCGTACTTCAGGCGGCGGGTCTCGCCACCGAGGATGCCGATCAGCTCCTCGTTGACGATCTTGATGATCTGCTGGGCGGGGTTCAGCGCGCCGGAGACCTCGGAGCCGAGGGCGCGTTCCTTGACCTGCTTGATGAAGGCGCGGACCACGGGGAGCGCGACGTCCGCCTCCAGCAGGGCGATCCGGATCTCGCGCGCGGTGGCGTCGATGTCCGCCTCGCTGAGACGGCCCTTGCCCCGGAGGTTCTTGAACGTCGCTGCGAGGCGGTCGGAGAGAGTGTCGAACACGTCGGTCGCGGGTCCCTTGCGGCATCGAGTACGGGTACTGTCGTCGCCCCCAAGGGTAGCCGTACGCCCGGTGGACGGTCTGCGCCCCTGCGTGAACGGGCTCTCAGCGGGTCTTCAGGGCGTCCCGCACGGCCTGCGCCACCTGCTGTGCGCGCTCCGGTGCCAGCGGACGGCCGGCCTCGGTGGTCAGGTAGAACGCGTCCACGGCCTCCGCGCCCAGGGTGGACACGTGCGCGGTGCGGACCCGTGCGCCCGCGGTGTCCAGGGCCCGGCCGATGCGGTGCAGCAGGCCGGGCGCGTCGTGGGCGCGCACCTCCAGGACGGTCGCCGAACGGGACGCGGTGCCGGGGGCGACGGTGACCACCGGCGGCGGGGTGCGGATGCCGGGCCGGCGCGGGGCGGCGGCGTCGCGCTCGGCGAGTCTGCGGGCCACGTCCAGCGAGCCGTCCAGCGCGCGGCGCAGGTCGGCCCGCAGCCGGGCCGTCTCGGGGACGTCGCCGTACTCGGCGGCCACCGTCCAGCCGAGCAGCAGGACCGGGCCGGCGCCGGCCGGGTCGAGTTCGCGCAGGCCGGCCTTGCGGACGGTCAGGCGGTGCAGGGCGAGCAGGCCGGCCACGGTGCCGAGCAGGCCGGGGCGGTCGGGGACGGCGAGGGTGAGTTCGATGCCGACGGATTCGGTGCCGTCGGCGGCGAGTTCGGCGCGCAGGGCCAGGGCGGGGCCGCCGGTGCGGGCGGCCTCGACGGCGAGGCGCTCCTGTTCGGCGGTCGGGGCGTCGGTGGTGGGCGGACGCGTGCCGGCCAGCCGGGCGGCGGTGCGGGCGACCAGCTGGTCGACCAGCGAGGCGCGCCAGGCGGACCAGGCGGCGGGGCCGGTGGCGGTGGCGTCGGCCTCGGTGAGCGCGTGCAGCAGCTCCAGGTGGGTCCGGTCGCCGACGGCCCTGGCGATCAGGTCGGCGGTGGCGGGGTCGTCGGGGTCGCGGCGGGTGGCGGTGTCCACCAGCGTCAGGTGGTGGCGCACCAGCAGCGCCAAGGTGTCGGTGTCCGGCCGGTCGAAGCCCATCCGGGCGGCCAGCCGGCGGACGATCGCCTCGCCGGCCGCGGAGTGGTCGCCGGGCAGGCCCTTGCCGAGGTCGTGCAGCAGGGCGGCGACCAGCAGCAGGTCGGGGCGGGTGGTGCGGCGGGTCAGCGCGGCGGCCCGTACCGCGGTCTCGATCAGGTGCCGGTCGACAGTCCAGCGGTGCACGGCGTTGCGCTGCGGGCGGCAGCGGACGCGTTCCCAGTCGGGCAGCAGCCGGACGATCAGCCCTTCGGCGTCCAGCGCCTCCCACACCGGCAGGCAGGCCTCGCCGGCGCCGAGCAGGCCGACCAGGCGGTCGCGGGCCTCGGCGGGCCAGGGCACCGGCAGCGGTCCGGTCTCGGCGGCCAGCCGGCGCACCGTGGCATGGGCGAGAGGCAGTCCGGCCTGGGCGGCCGCGGCGGCGGCGCGCAGCGGCAGCGCCGGGTCGGTGGCGGGCCGGGCGGTCTGCGCGAGCACCGCTTCGCCGTCCTGCTCGACCACGCCTTCGGCCAGCGGGCGGCGTTCGGCGGGCGCGGCCCGGCGGGCCGCTCGGAAGGGCCGACCCCGGCGGGCGAGCACCCGGTCGACGGCCCGCCAGGTGACGTCGGAGGCGTACGCGACGGTGCGGGCGGCCGCGTAGACCTGCCGCAGCAGGGTGTCGGCGTCGGGCACGCCGAGCTGTTCGGCGACCTGGTCGTGGTCCTGCAGGGCGAGCCGGTCGGTGGCGCGGCCGGTGCTCAGGTGCAGGGCGTCGCGGACGTCGGCGAGGGTGCGGGCGGCGGCGTCCAGGCCGTCGCGGGGGGCGTCGGCGAGCCAGCTGGCGGCGATCGCGTCGAGTGCGGCGAGGTCGCGCAGGCCGCCGCGGGCCTCCTTGAGGTCGGGTTCCAGCAGGAAGGACAGTTCGCCGTGGCGTTCGGCCCGGGCCCGGCCGAGGGCGCGCAGTTCGGGCAGCCGGGCGGGGGCGGTGGCGCGCCAGTCGGCGAGCACCCGGGCGCGCAGTTCGGCGGTCAGCCGCGCGTCACCGGCCAGGTGGCGGGCGTCCAGCAGGCCGAGGGCTGCCTTGAGGTCCTCGGCGGCGACCTTGCGGGCCTCGGCGGGGGTGCGGACGGCGTGGTCGAGGGCGATGCCGCTGTCCCAGACGGGGTACCAGATCCGTTCGGCGACCCCGGGGTCGAGCGGGCCGTCGTGCAGCAGCAGCACGTCCAGGTCGCTGCGCGGGGAGAGTTCGCCGCGGCCGTAGCCGCCGACCGCGACCAGGGCGGTGCCGGCGGGTGCGCCGGCCGTCCGGTGGAGGCCGGTCAGCCAGTCGTCGGCGAGCCGGGCCAGCGCGGTGCGCCGGCTGCGGGCGGGGAGCTCGGGATCCGCCAGCAGCCGGGCGCGTTCGGCGAGGTGGTCGCCGGGGTCGGTCGTCACGGTCAGAGCGCGTCGGGGCCGCGTTCGCCGGTCCGGACCCGCACCACGGTCTCCACCGGGACCGACCAGACCTTGCCGTCGCCGATCTTCCCGGTGCGGGCGGCCCGGACCACCACGTCGATCAACTGCTCGGCGTCCTCGTCCTCGACGAGTATTTCGACCCGGAGCTTGGGCACCAGGTCGACGGTGTACTCGGCGCCCCGGTAGACCTCGGTGTGGCCGCGCTGCCGGCCGTACCCGCTGGCCTCGGTGACGGTCAGCCCGTGCACCCCGAACGCCTGCAGGGCCTCCTTGACCTCGTCCAGGCGGTGCGGCTTGATGACGGCGGTGATGAGCTTCATCGGGCGTCGACCTCGGTCTTTCCGGCGGTGGTGAAGGTGGTGGCGGTGCGGGCCGAGCCGGCCCCGAGGGCGGTGAAGTCGTAGGCGGACTCGGCGTGTTCGGCCTGGTCGATGCCGGAGACCTCGACGTCCGCGGCGACCCGGAAGCCGATCGTCCGCTGGATCGCCGTGCCCAGCAGCCAGGAGAGCACGAACGAGTACGCCAGCACGGCGGCCACGCCGAGGGCCTGCTTGCCGAGTTGGCCGAACCCGCCGCCGTAGAACAGGCCGGCCGCGGACTGTCCGACGTGGCCGGTGGCGAACAGGCCGACCAGCAGCGAGCCGATCACCCCGCCGACGAGGTGGACGCCGACCACGTCGAGCGAATCGTCCAGCCCGAAGCGGTACTTGAGGCCGATCGCGGCGGCGCACACCGCACCCGCGATCAACCCGACGGCGATCGCGCCGAGCGGCGACACCGAACCGCAGGCCGGGGTGATGGCGACCAGTCCGGCCACCGCGCCGGACGCCGCGCCGAGGGTGGTGAACGCGCCGTGCCGCAGCCGCTCGTACGCCAGCCAGCCGAGCATCGCGGCGGCGGTGGCGACCTGGGTGTTCACGAACGCCATCCCGGCGACGCCGTTGGCGGCCAGCGCCGAGCCCGCGTTGAAGCCGAACCAGCCGAACCACAGCAGGCCGGAGCCGAGCATCACCAGCGGCAGGCTGTGCGGGCGCATCGGGTCCTTCCGGAAGCCGATCCGCGGGCCCAGCACCAGCACCAGGGCCAGGCCCGCCGCACCGGCGTTGATGTGCACGGCGGTGCCGCCGGCGAAGTCGATCACGCCGGCCCGGTCGCCGAGCCAGCCGCCGTGGCCGCCGTCGAAGAAGAACACCCAGTGCGCGACCGGGAAGTAGACGATCGTCACCCAGAGCGCCACGAACAGGCTCCAGGACGCGAACCTGGCCCGGTCCGCGATCGCGCCGCTGATCAGCGCCGGCGTGATGACCGCGAACATCAGCTGGAACGCGGCGAACGCGGTGACCGGGATGCTGCCGGTGAGCGCGTTCAGGTCGATGCCGCGCAGCCCGACGAAGTCGAGGTTGCCGACCAGCCCGGCGCCGGCGTCCGGCCCGAAGGCCAGCGAGTACCCGTAGAGCACCCAGAGCACGCTGACGATCGAGAGCGAGATGAAGCTCATGGCGAGCATGTTGAGGGTGCTCCGGACCCTGACCATGCCCCCGTAGAAGAAGGCCAGACCCGGGGTCATCACCATGACCAGGGCCGCACTGATGAACACGAAGGCGGTGTCGCCCGCGCTGAAGCCCTCCGGCATCGGCGTCTCCTCCCAGCTGGAAGCCGCTCCGTGCCGGGACGTGTGCCTGTCCCGGAACGGCGGCGATGGGAGGAGCGTGCCGAAGGCGGGTTTCCGCCGATGCGGCCCGGTGTTTCACCGCGGTGACGTGGTCGACGCGCCCGTTACGGGCGCGTGAACCGGGCGCGGCGGCAGGTTAGACGACCGAGACGAACTCCGGGATGTCCTGGACCACCCGCTCGGCGAGCCGGTCCACGCCGGCCACGCCGCGAAAGTCCCGGGTGGCGGCCTCGGAGGTCTTCCTGACCCGGGTGTTCAGCCGCTCCGAACGGACCTTGCGGGCGATGTCCACCGCCGCCTCGCAGTACTCCGCCGCCTCCTCCGGCTCGCGCTGCAGCAGCCGGACGGAGGCCATGCCGACCAGGTTGAACGCGTAGGTGCGGACGTGGTCGCCGTCCTTCCGGAACAGGTCGACCGCCTTGGTGATCATCGGCTCGGCGGCCTTGGCCATCGCGGCGCTCCGGTCCGAGGTGTACGCCAAGTCCCGGTAGGAGTGCCCGTTCTCCGCGTTGAGCTCGGCGGCCGAGAAGAACCGCAGCCAATTCGGCGTCTCGTCACCGGCGTTGATGTCGGTGAAGGTGTCCTCCGAGAGCCGGATCGCCCGGGCGCAGCGGTTGACCTCGCCGATGGTGGCGTACGCGCGGGCCTCCATCGCGTACAGCAGCGACTGCTGGCGGGTGCTCGCGGTGTCCCGACTGCCGTACTGGGCCAGGTGGATCAGCTCCAGCGCGTCCTCGCCGCGGTTCAGGTGGATCATCTGCCGGCACATGTCGGTCAGCACGTGCGCGCCGAACGGCCGGTCCCCGGCCTCCTTGGCGGCGTGCAGCGCCAGCACGTAGTACTTCTGCGCGCTCGGGTGCATGCCCACGTCGTAGGACATGAAGCCGGCCAGGTGGGCGAGTTCGGCGGTGAGTCGGAACAGCCGCTTGGTGGTGGCCTCCGGGTAGGTCTCCTGCAGCAGGTCGGTGACCTCGTGGAGTTGGCCCACCACGGCCTTGCGGCGCAGGCCGCCGCCGTTCTGGGCGTCCCACTTCCGGAACATCTCGGTGGTCTGCTCCAGCAGTTGCATCTCCGGCTCGGACAGCCGCCCGGAGAACTGCTCGCCGCCGTTGGCCGCCGCCAGGATCGGCGTGGGCTCGCCGTTCGGACCCGGCGTGAGCCAGCGCTGCATCGGTTCGATCAGCGCCGCGCCGGCCGTCAGCGCAAGCGAAGTGCCGAGAAATCCACGGCGGTTGAGCATCAGGTCGCTGCGGGAGTACTCGCTGATCGCCTGCACGGTCTGCTGCGGGCTCCACGGCAGGTCCACCCCGCCGCCGACGGTGGTCACCGGGATGGCGGCGCGCAGGCCGAGGTCCTCGATCGCCACCACCGAGCCGAAGCGCTCGGAGAACAGCTCGGACATGATCTTCGGGATCGGCTCGCGCGGCTGCTCGCCGTCCAGCCAGCGACGTACCCGGGAGGTGTCCGTGGAGACGTGGTGCGCACCGATCTGACGGGCCCGGCGGTTCACTTGGCGGGCCAGCTCGCCCTTCGACCAGCCACTGCGCGCGAACCAGGAGCCCAGCTTCTCGTTCGGCTGCTTCTCACCCATGGGAAGTCCCCATCCCGCCCCGGCCCGGGGCTCCCGCTCGCCTTGACGACTCGTCATTTCGCCGACCGCAGTGACCGGTCCGCTGCATTCCGTATCCAGAACGTAGCGTCCCTCCGCCATCCGAGGGAGCGACGCCGCTGAAACGCCACCCTTCGCCACCCCCACGAGTGAACTACCGGGCGTGGAGCCGCGCTTCACTATGTGTCAGCCCGGCATGACCCCGGCACATGCCCGGACCCGACGGAGGCACGCGTGCGGCAACGACGATCCGGCATCCGAACCACCCGTACAAGGCGCTTGCTCGCCCGAGCCGCGCGAATCGGTGTGCGCCGGTCCGCGCGCGCCTCCGGCGCACCACGCATCACACGCCCACCGGGCGACGCACCGTCACAATCCCGTAACCACCGGCAACCGGAAGCTGTTGGGGGAGGTATGGACAAGCTGTTCGGCACCCTGCGACGCGCGCCCCTCGGCGCCCGCCGCCGCACCCGGCCCACCGCGCTCCAGGCCGCCACCGAGTACTCCGAGCGCTGGGGTTGGACGCTCGCCGCCGGCAGCCCGCCCGCACACACCTCGGCCCGCTGCGAATGCGCCGTCCCGCTCTGCGCCGCGCCCAACCTGCACCAGCGGGTCGGCCCGCTCATCGCCCCCGGCACCGGCGCCGCCGAACTCGCCGCGAGCTGTCCGGCGGACGCGCCGCTCCTGCTCCCCACCGGCCACCAGTTCGACGTCCTGGACGTACCGGCCCAGCCCGGCCTCCAGGCCCTGCTCCGGCTCGAACGGATGGGCACCCAGATCGGCCCCGTCCTCGCCTCCCCCACTGGCCGACTGCTGCTCTTCGTCGCCCCGCGCACCGCCGAGCGCCTGCCCGACCTGCTCTACCGCATGGGCTGGGACGACGCCTCCCTCGACCTCGCCTGCCACGGCCTCGGCTCCTACCTGGCCGCCCCACCGGTCGCCCTAGGCCCGCTCGGCCCCATGCGATGGCTGCGCCGCCCCACCGCGGACAACCCCCCGCCGGAGGCCCGCCTGCTGCTGGGCACCCTGGCGTACGCGTGCCACCGCACCCGCGATCGGGAAACCTCGCTGGCGGGTTGAACACACAGCAAGGTCCGTCCCAGGAGAGAACATCCCTCCTCGAACGGACCTTGCTGCCGGGTGCCTCGCGCAGTCCCCCGCGCCCCTGTTCTCGCACCCACCCGGGCGGCTAGCCCAGGAGCGCGTCCACGAATGCGCCGGGCTCGAACGGCGCGAGGTCGTCCGCGCCTTCGCCGAGGCCGATGAGCTTGACGGGCACGCCGAGTTCGCGCTGCACCGAGATCACGATGCCGCCCTTCGCGGTGCCGTCCAGCTTGGTGAGGACGATGCCGGTGATGTCCACGACCTCGGCGAACACCCGGGCCTGCACCAGGCCGTTCTGGCCGGTGGTGGCGTCGAGCACCAGCAGGACCTCGTCCACCGGCCCGTGCTTCTCGACGACCCGCTTGACCTTGCCGAGTTCGTCCATCAGGCCGGTCTTGGTGTGCAGGCGGCCGGCGGTGTCGACCAGGACGGTGTCGACGCCGTCGGTGATGCCCTGCTTGACCGCGTCGAACGCGACGGAGGCGGGGTCGCCGCCCTCGGGGCCGCGGACGGTGTGCGCGCCGACCCGTTCGCCCCAGGTCTGGAGCTGGTCGGCGGCGGCGGCGCGGAAGGTGTCGGCGGCGCCGAGCACGACCTTGCGGCCGTCGGCGACCAGGACGCGGGCGAGCTTGCCGGTGGTGGTGGTCTTGCCGACGCCGTTGACGCCGACCACCAGGACCACGGCGGGGCCGCCGTCGGTCTTGACGGAGTGGACGGTGCGGTCCAGCTCGGGGTTGATCAGCTTGATCAGCTCGTCGCGGAGCAGTCCGCGCAGCTCGTCGGGGGTGCGGGTGCCGAGCACCTTGACCCGGGTGCGCAGGTTGTCGACGAGTTCCTGGGTGGCGCCGACGCCGACGTCCGCGGTGAGGAGGGTCTCCTCGATCTCCTCCCAGGTGTCCTCGTCGAGGCGGTCGCGGGAGAGCAGGGTGAGCAGGCCCTTGCCGAGCGTGGACTGCGAGCGGGAGAGCCGCGAGCGCAGGCGCACCAGGCGTCCGGCGGTGGGTTCGGGGACCTCGATCGCGGGGGCGGCCTCCGCCTCCTCGATCCGCACCTCCTCGGCGGGCTTCTCGACCGCCGGTTCCTCGACCGCGGGCTTCTCCGCCGCCGGTTCCTCGACCGCCGGCTTCTCCGCCGCGGGCTTCGCTACCGCGGGCTTCTCGACGGTCGGCGGCGCGGCGGTCTCGGCCGGCTTGGTGGGCGCGCTCTTGGTGTCCGCAGTGGGCGGCGCGGTGATCGTGGGGGTCTGGCTCGGCTTGTCGAGCTCTTTGCGTCGTCTGCCGGAAACGACGAGTCCGGTGATCGCGCCGATGGCGACCACCGCGATGACAACGGCAAGGATCACGTATTCCATAACCCGTCCAGTATCACTTAGCGCCTATGCCGGCCCGGGTTGTGCGGGCTCCAGCCTTTTCGTCCTGTGCTGTGGCGGTCTCTCGGGCATCCGCAGGCGCTGGCTGATCACCTGGGAGATGCCGTCCCCCTTCATGGTCACGCCGTACAGGGCGTCGGCGGATTCCATGGTGAGTTTCTGGTGGGTGATGACGATCAGTTGGGAGCTTTCCCGAAGTTCTTCCATGATCGCGATCAGTCGGCGCAGATTGGTTTCGTCGAGCGCGGCCTCGACCTCGTCCATGACGTAGAACGGGCTGGGCCGGGCCTTGAAGATCGACACCAGCAGTGCCACGGCGGTCAGCGAGCGTTCGCCGCCGGAGAGCAGGGAGAGCCGCTTGACCTTCTTGCCGGGCGGGCGGGCCTCGACCTCGACACCGGTGGTGAGCATGTTCTCGGGGTCGGTGAGGACGAGCCGGCCCTCGCCGCCGGGGAACAGCCGGGCGAAGACGCCTTCGAACTGGGCGGCGGTGTCGTGGTAGGCGGCGGTGAACAGCTGCTCGACCCGGGCGTCGACGTCGCGGACGATGTCGAGCAGGTCGCGGCGGCTCTTGCGCAGGTCGTCCAGCTGTTCGCCGAGGAACTGGTGGCGGGCCTCCAGGGCGGCGAACTCCTCCAGCGCGAGCGGGTTGACCTTGCCGAGCTGCTGGTAGGCGCGTTCGGCGGCCTTGAGCCGCTTCTCGACCTCGGCCCGGACGTAGGGGCGCTCCTCGCCGGCGCTCTCGCCGTCCTCGGCGGGCGGCGCGGGGACGGGCAGGTCGGGGCCGTAGCCGGTGAGCAGTTCGGCGGCCTCGATGCCGAACTCCTCCAGCGCCTTGGCCTCCAGCTGCTCGATCCGCAGCCGCTTCTCGGCTCGCAGCACCTCGTCGCGGTGGCCGGCGTCGACCAACCGGTCGAGTTCGGCCTGGAGTTCGCGGCCGTGTTCGCGGAACTGGCGCAGTTCGCCCTCGCGGGCGGCCCGGTCGGCCTCGACGGCGGCGCGTTCGGTCTCGGCGGCGGCGAGGGTCTCCTCGATCCGGCCGAGCAGGTGGCGGGCGCCGGTGGCGACGGCTCCGGCGACGGCGGATTCCCGGCGGGCGCGGGCGCGGCGTTCGGCGGCGCGGGCCCGGGTTTCGCGTTCGGCGCGGGCGGCGCGGTCCAACTGGTCGGCGCGGCCGGCCAGTCCGCGGACCCGTTCTTCGTGGGTGCGGACGGCGAGCCGGGATTCCAGCTCCGTCTGCCGGGCGGCGGTACCGGCGGCAGCCAGCCGGTCACGTTCGGCGCTGTTGGGTTCGTCCTCGCCGCTGTCGGCCAACTCTTCGGCGGTGGCGAGGCGTTCGGCGAGTTCTTCGGCGGCGGCGCGGGCTTCGGCGAGGCCGCTCTCGGCCTTGGCGGCGGCGGTGGTGGCGCGTTCGGCTTCGCCGGCGGCGGCGCGCGCGGCGCCGCCCGATCGCCCGAGTGCTCCGGCGAGTTCGGCGCGCTGCTTCTCGCCCTGCCGACGCAGTGCGGCCAACTGTTCGACTTCGGCGCCGAGTTCGCGGTGGTGTTCCTGCGTCTCGGCCAGTCGGTGGGTCAACTCTTCGCAGCGGGCGTCGAGTTCTTCGATACCGCGGGCGGCCTCGGCGACGGCGGCCTGGGTCTCCAGCGGGCTGGGCGCGCCGGCCGAGCCGCCGTGCGCGAGGGTGGCGGAGAGCAGGTCGCCGTCCCGGGTGACGGCCGTCCAGTACGGCTGCCGGTCGATCAACTGCTGTGCGGCGTCGAGGTCTTCGACGACGGCGGTGCGGCGCAGCAGGTTTCGGGCAGCGGCGGCCATCGGTCCGTCGACCAACTCCCCTGCCGGGCGGGCACCTTCGGGCAGCCGGTCGTCAACGTCCGTGCCATCGGCGGCGATCAGCAGTGCGGCCCGGCCGCCGTCCTCGGCCCGGAGCCGGGTGAGTGCGGCGGCGGCGGTGGCCACGTCCTCGACGGCGACGGCGTCCGCGGCGGCGGCCATCGGTCCGTCGACCAACTCCCCTGCCGGGCGGGCACCTTCGGGCAGCCGGTCGTCAACGTCCGTGCCATCGGCGGCGATCAGCAGT
>NZ_JBIUCB010000025.1:9084-44876 GCF_044593455.1 Kitasatospora sp. NPDC051984 | reverse complement strand
GTGCGGCCCGGCCGCCGTCCTCGGCCCGGAGCCGGGTGAGTGCGGCGGCGGCGGTGGCCACGTCCTCGACGGCGACGGCGTCCGCGGCGGCGCCCAGTCCGGCGGCGACGGCGAGTTCGAACCCGGGCTCGACATGCAGCAGTTCGGCGGCGGGGCCGAGTACGCCGGGGCGGCCGAGCAGGGTGGCGCTGCCGTCCTTGCGGCGCAGGGCGAGGGCGAGTGTGTCGTGCCGGGCGGTGAGCGCGGCGCGTTCCTTCTCGGCGACGGCGAGTGCCTCGCGGGCGGCGCCGGCGGCGCGTTCGGCGTCGGCCAGCGCGGCGCGGGCCCGGTCGTGGCGGCTGTCGGTCTCCTCGTCCCCGGCCGCGTCCTGCTCGCCGCGTTCCCGGAGTTCCTCGTACTCGGACTGGGCGGCCTCGGCGCGCAGTTGGGCTTCGTCGCGGGCGACGGCAAGCCGTTCGATCTCGGCCTCGGCGGCGGTGACGCGGGAGCGGGCGGCGGCGGCCTGGCCCTGCAGCCGGGCCAGGCCCTCGCGCCGGTCGGCGATCGCCCGGGCGGCCGCCTTGAGCCGCAACTCCTCGGTGGCGAGGGCGCGTTCGAGTTCGGCGCGTTCCTCTACGGTTTCGGCGAGCGCGTACTGGGCCTGTTCCAGGGCTTCTTCGAGGGCGGCTTCCTCCTCGCGGACCCGGGCGGCCTCCCGTTCCAGGTCCTCGGGGTCGCGGCCGCGCCGTTCCTCCAACTGCCCTGCGGTGACGGCGGACCGGACCCTGGCTTCGGCGAGTCCGATGGTGCCGCGGGTGCGTTCGGCGAGCGCGGAGAGCCGGTACCAGGTCTGCCGGGCGGCTTCCAGCGCGGGCCCGAGCTGTTCGACCTGCGCCTGCAGGACGGCTTCGCGCTGGACGGCGGCGGCGAGTTGCTGTTCGACGGTGGTGCGGCGCAGTTTCAGCGCCAACTCGTCGGCGATCTCGGCCTCGACGGCCTGCCGCAGGGTGAGTACGTCGTCGGCGAGCAGCCGCAGCCGGGCGTCGCGCAGTTCGGCCTGGATGCCGGCGGCCCGCCGGGCGATCTTCGCCTGCCGCCCCAACGGGCCGAGCTGGCGGCGCAGTTCGGCGACCAGGTCCTGAACGCGGTTCAGGTTGGCCTGCATCGAGTCGATCTTCCGCAGCGCCTTTTCCTTGCGCTTGCGGTGCTTGAGGACGCCGGCCGCCTCCTCGATGAAGGCGCGTCGCCCCATCGGGTCGGCGTGCAGCACGGAGTCGAGCTGGCCCTGGCCGACGATGACGTGCATCTCGCGGCCGATGCCGGAGTCGGAGAGCAGTTCCTGGATGTCGAGGAGCCGGCAGCCGGTGCCGTTGAGCGCGTACTCGCTGCCGCCGTTGCGGAACATCGTCCGGGTGATGGTGACTTCGGTGTAGTCGATGGGCAGCGCGCCGTCGGTGTTGTCGATGGTGAGGCTGACTTCGGCGCGGCCGAGCGGGGGGCGCCCGCTGGTACCGGCGAAGATCACGTCCTCCATCTTGCCGCCGCGCAGCGACTTGGCGCCCTGTTCGCCCATCACCCAGGACAGCGCGTCGACGACGTTGGACTTGCCGGAGCCGTTGGGGCCGACCACGCAGGTGATGCCGGGTTCGAAGCGCAGGGTGGTCGCCGACGCGAAGGACTTGAACCCACGCAGGGTCAGGCTCTTCAGGTGCACCCGCCCGTCCTCCTCGCCCTGCCGCGACCCCGCTGTCCGGCTCCGCTGGCGACTGTATCCGGCCGGGCCGCCGACCTGCCCCCAGGTGGCGGTTTGGCCACGCCGCAGGCTGGGCACGTTAGGGCACAAGAACGCCACGGACACGACGAAGGGACGTCCACCTCGGACGTCCCTTGCAGGCTGCCATCCCCTGGCGGGGAAGCTCAGTGCGTCACAGCGTCGATCGTGAGGACCACGAACGATCAGGCCGTCATGTGAATCAGGCCGTTCTGCCGATCAGGTAAGGACCGGCTCGCGCTGGTCCAGGTCGATGCTGTTGAGCAGCGAATGCTCGTCAGCGACGGCGATCAGGGCATCGTTTTCGGCCTGGAGCTTCACGAGCTCGTTCTCCAGGTCCTGGACGCGCTGCTGAAGCCGTCGCATCTCGGAGAGCATTCGCGGGTCGGGGCCGCCGACGTACCCGAGAAGCGCCTTTGCCATGATGTGTGGTCCTCCACGCTGAGTGACCGAACCGTTTACGGTGTGGGTCTTGGGGGAAGGGGTACGCACGCGCCTGCGCGCCGGACGTGCTGGCTGGGCACTACGAAACAGCCGCTGGTGAGTGGCATGCTCACACGGCGGAGCTTCGCCGGTAAACTCAGACCTGTGCGCGGGTTTCCAGCGTCTCACCAAAGACCGTACGGGTCAACACGATCACCGCACGCTACCGCGCCCCTGTCACCTGCATGGCGGGGTGGTCACGCCATCGGCCGGGGTAGTGGATCACTTCGCTTGCGGAGTCAACCACGAGTCTGCCCGGATGGCAACCGTATGACACCGGCAGTTGCCGGCGGCTCTCCTCCGGCCGGCAACCGCGGTGCGTTCATCGGATCGCGAAGCCCTCGTATCCGTTGCCCACGGCGCTCCAGATTTCGGTGACTCCACTGACCCGACCTGGCGTTCCGGGCCCGCGCAGCGCGGCGAGCAGCCGCTCGCAGTCCGCGCGCGACCCCTCGGCGACCACCTGGACACGGCCGTCCCCGAGGTTGCTCGTATAGCCCGTCAGCCCGATCTCCAGGGCCCTGGCCCTGGTCCACCAGCGGAACCCCACTTGCTGGACGCGCCCACGCACCCAGATGGTGGCGCGGACGGAACGGTGACTGTCGTGACCTTGCATGCGTCGACCATAGTCGGGCACTTCAGGGGCGTACGGAACGGACTTCACGCCCCTTCTACCGTGCCTCCTCACCGGCCCGCGCGCATTCACAGCGTCGGCATCCGCTCTTGACCGAGCGGCACCTCCCGACCGAGCCGCACCGTTCTCTCAGTGGCGCGGCTCGGCCAGCCGGTGCAGCGTCCAGCCGCGGCCGGCCGGGCCGAGCGGGGCGGTGGCGGCGGTGAACAGTTCGGCGGCCCGGCGGTAGGAGAGCCGGGCCCGGCCGGTGAACGGGCAGCGGTCGGCCTCCGGGGTGCCGGCCGGGGCGCGCCGGTCGGTGAGGAACAGCGGGCCCGCGCTGCGCCCGGCGATCAGCAGTGGCAGCAGCCGGGCGGTGCCGCCGCGCCAGCGCAGCGGGCGCTCGCCGGCGGCGGCGGGGCGGGTCTGCCGGTCGGCCGGGTCGAGCTGGTCCACGTCCAGCGCGAGCAGTCGTTCGATGGGTGCGCCGGTCTCCCGCACCAGGTGCCACAGCACCTTCTCGCGCAGCGGCACCCGCAGCGCGAGCACGGCCCGCGCCTGGGCGTCGGTGAGCGCGGGTTCGGACGCGGCGGCGGGCAGCGGGCGCAGGCTCTCGGCGGGGTCTGCGGCCAGCCAGCCCTGCCCGCACCACCAGCGGACGGCGGCCCGCAGCGCGGACAGTTCGCGGTTCGCGGTGCGCGCGCCGACCGCCCCGGCCCGGGCGGCGAACGCCTCGGCCACCCGCCGGGGCGCGTCCGGCCCGTCCAGCAGGGCGAGCGGCAGCACCGGCGGCGCGGCCCGCCGCCGCTCGGCGCCGGTCGGCGGGGTGCGGCCGACCAGCAGCCAGGCCCAGGTGTGCAGGGCGATCCGGTAGACCCGCCGGGAGCCGTCCGAGAGCCGGGCCTCCGTCAGGTAGCACTCGGCCGCGACGGCGAACTCCACAGGTGTCATATCCGCAGTAAATCGCCAACCCGATGCGCCGTCAACATCGCCTCCGACTGCGGTAAACAAGCGATTTACTGCGGCAATTCCGAGGCTTCCGAAAATTGACACCACAACGCTCAAGTATTTCGCCGGAAGCCCTTGCCGGACGCCTCGGCGGCGGGGCAGTCTGCCGGTCATGGTGCTGACCTCACGGCGGCTCGCCGTCCTGCGCGGGCGGGAGTTCCGCCTCTTCTTCATCGGCTTCGCCGTCTCCCTGTTCGGATCCTCGATGGCCTCGGTGGCCGTGGCGTTCGCCGTGCTCGACAGCGGGGGCGGCGGCTCCGGGCTCGGCGTGGTGATGACCGCGCGGATCCTGCCGATCGTGCTGCTGCTGGTGCTCGGCGGCGCGGCCGCGGACCGGCTGGGGCCGCGACCGGTGATGCTCGGCTCGGACGGGCTGCGGTTCGCGACCCAGGCGGTGATGGCGGTGCTGATGTTCACCGCGCACGACCGGGTGTGGGCGATGGCCGTGCTGATGGTGTTCTGGGGCCTGGCCGAGGCGGTGTTCATGCCGGCCCTGGACGCGCTGCTGCCCAGGCTCGTCCCGGCCGGTGAACTCTCCGACGCGAACGCCCTGTTGGGGATCGCCCGGAACGGCGTCGCGGTGGCCGGCCCGGCCCTCGCGGGCGGGCTGACCGCCGTCGCGGGTCCCGGCTGGGTGCTGCTGGTGGACGCCCTCTCGTACGCGGTCGGCGGCGTGGCACTGGCCCTGCTCCGGCTGCCCAGGGCCGCCCGGCAGCCGTCCGGCGAGGCCTCGCTGCTGTCCGAACTGCGGGCCGGCTGGAGCGAGTTCAGCTCCCGGCGGTGGCAGTGGGTGAGCACCCTGCAGGCCTGCCTGTTCAACCTGCTGGTGTGGGCGCCGTTCCTGATCCTCGGCCCGGTGGTGGCGGACGCGCGCCTCGGCGGGGCGGGCGGCTGGGGCCTGGTGATGGGCGCGTACGGGGCCGGCGCGGTGCTCGGCGGGCTGGTGCTGCTCGGACGCCGGCCCACTCGTCCGCTGCGCCTGGCGATCGCGGCGACGGCGGGCTGGGCGCTGCCCTCGGGCGCGCTGGCGCTGGGCTGGCCGCTGCCGCTGGTGGCGGTCGCGGCGGTCGGCGCGGGGGTGACCTCGATCGTCTGCATGACCTTGTTCGCCACGCTGACGCAGCGCCACGTTCCGGCGGAGGCGCTGGGCCGGGTCAGTGCGTACGGGACGCTCGGCGCGTTCGCCTTCGGGCCGGTCGGGCTGGCGCTGGCCGGGCCGATCGCGGACCGGGTCGGCACCGGCTCCGTGCTGGGCTTCGGTGCGGCCTGGCAGTTGGCGTCCTGTGCGCTGACCCTGCTCGTCCTGGGCCGCCGGGAGCCGGCCGACCCCGCCGCCGTCGAGGCCGCCGGAGCCCCCTCCCCCGCCCGGGCATGACAGCGGCCCCCGGTCCGCGAACGGGACCGGGGGCCGGGCAGTGGATGACCGGGCGTCAGTCGCCGAAGTCCCCGCCGCCGAAGTCGCCGCCACCGAAGTCGCCGAAGCCACTGCCGAAGTCCCCGCCGCCGCCACCGAAGTCGGCACCGGAGAAGTCGGAGTTGTTGAAGGCCGCGCCCGAGTACTCACCGGCGTCCGCGCCGCCGGTGTAGTCGGCGCCGCCGCCACCGCCGTGGTAGTCGTGGTGGCCGCCCGCGTAGGCGTAGCCGGGGCTGGAGATCACCGAGCCGAGCATGGTGCCGACCAGCAGGCCGGAGAGCATGCCGCCGCCGAAGTAGCCGCCCGCCCACGGGCTGTAGGCCGGGCCGGCGTTCCAGTACGGCTGGTGGCCGTGCTCGGTCTCCACGGTGCGGATGTACGGGTCCTGGCCGGTGGCCAGGCGGTGCGCGTCGTCGGCGCAGGCCGGGACGGAGCGCGGCGCGCCGCCGGCGGGCGCCCACTGGACATCGGTGGTGGAGGGCCCGTGCCTCGGGTCGAAGAAGCACGGGACGCGGCGCTCGGGCAGCGGCCGGCCGTCGCGGCGGGCGGCGAGGGTGGCCAGCGCGAACCGGCCGTCCTCCAGC
The DNA here is from genome assembly GCF_044593455.1 of Kitasatospora sp. NPDC051984. Taxonomy (NCBI): domain Bacteria; kingdom Bacillati; phylum Actinomycetota; class Actinomycetes; order Kitasatosporales; family Streptomycetaceae; genus Kitasatospora; species Kitasatospora sp. NPDC051984. Next base: position 39,024 of record NZ_JBIUCB010000025.1, on the reverse strand, counting down.
GCCTCGGTGACCGGGCGGACGTCGTCGGGCTTCTTGGCCTCGTCCATGGTCCGCTTGGCGCGGTCGTAGGAGTCCAGCGCACGGGTGTAGTCGGCGCGCTGGGTGTCGTCCGAGCCGGGGGCGCCGGGGTTGAAGTCGAGCCGGTCGAGCTCCTCGCCGAACGCGGTGATGTCCTCGTCCACCACGGTGCGCAGCTGGGCGAGTTCGGCGCGGGCCTTCTCCTCCTTGCGCTTCTTGGCGCGGCGGAACAGCAGGAACACGCCGCCGCCGGCCAGCACCACCAGCACGATCGGGACGATGATCCAGGCCGCGGAGGTGCTGTGCTGCGGGCCCTCGCCCTTGGTCTGGCCTACGGCCTGGTCGACGAAGTCGTTGACGGTGCCGTTGATGTCGCCGTTGTGCGAGCGGAAGGACGAACCGGCGATCTTGCTGGCGGAGTTCGACGACAGCGCCTTGGAGTCGGCCTTGGCGTCGAACCCGTTGCCGCGCCACACCGCGTAGACGCCGACGATGCCGACCTTGGTTCGCAGGTCGTTCATCAGGGTCTTGGGGGCGTAGGCCTGGCTGTCCGGCAGCACCGCGACGAAGATCGGCTTGTCGGCCTTCTTCAGCTTCTTCGCCAGCGCGTCGGCCTGGTCCGGGGAGAACCGGCTGGTCATCGCCGGGTCGACGTAGACCTGAGTCTTCTTCAGCGAGTCGGTCGCGTCGCTCAGTCCGGCCGCCTGGGCGGGCGCGGACAGGCCGAGGACCATCAACAGGCCGAGCAGAGCTGCCAGCACGGCGGCCGGCCCGGTGGCTCGGGAACGTCGAAGCACAGTTCTCATACCAAGACCGTACCGGTCCGAAGTAAGGATCCACGCCCTACCTCCGGACGGTCCGACCCTGACTTCTTCCCCTACCCGGGGACGAGCCCACCGGCCCCGACCCCCGCCGACCGGCCGGAGTTGGGCCCCGCCCGGCCTCGGCCCGGTCGGGAGCAGGCATAGTGGTGACGATCTTCCCTCCTCCCGACAGGAGCCCCCAGCGTGATCCTCGGCCTCGTCACCGCCGTCGCCGCGTCCGTCTGTTACGGCACCGGGTCCGTGCTGCAAGCCGTCGGCGCCCGCCGGTCGGCCCGGCAGGAGGCGGCCGACGGCACCGTCACCGAGCACGGCGGGCCGAGCCTCGCCTCCACCGCGAAGGCCGCCGTCACCTGGGAGTTCATCCTCGGCACGGTGCTGGACTTCATCGGCTTCGGGCTCGGCGCGCTGGCCGCACGGCTGCTGCCGCTGTTCCTGTCGCAGACCATCATCAGCGCCAACCTGGTGATCACCGCGCTGCTGTCGATCAAGCTGCTCGGGCTGAGGCTGCGTCAGCTGGAGTGGCTGTCCATCGGCATCCTGTGCGGCGCCCTGGTGCTGCTGGCGGTCGCCGCCGGGCCGGAGGGCGGTCACCACGCCGCGCGGGCGTTCCACTGGGGGCTGCTGATCGGCTCCGCGGTGCTGATCGCCGGCGGTTCGCTGATCGTCCGGCGGATGGGCTCCAACGGGGCGATCGTGGCCGGTCTGCTGTCCGGTCTCGGCTTCGGCGCGCTGGGCATCGGCGTGCGCATCCTGGACGGCATCGAGCCGTTCTCGATCACCGCGCTGCTCGCCGACCCGGCGCTGTACGCCATCCTGATCGGCGGCATCGGCGGCATGTACCTGCACACCGTCGCCCTCCAGGTCGGCTCCGTCAACGGCGCGACCGCCGCCCTGGTGGTCGGCGAGACCGTCGTCCCCGGCGCGGTCGGCGTGCTCTGGCTCGGCGACTCCTCCCGCCCGGGCCTCGCCTGGCTGGCCGTCCTCGGCTTCCTGCTGGCCGTGGTCAGCGCCGTCGGCGTCGCCTACTTCGGCGAGGACGGCGGGGCGATCCAGGCGGCCGCCGAGGAGGAGAAGACCTCCGCCGGGAAGTCGAGCTGATGGCCTTCCCGGTGGTTCCCATGACCGACCCGGACCAGCACCTGCTCGACGCCCTCGACCGGGTGGACGCCGTCTTCGCCCCGTACGCCGAACAGCCCGTCGACGGTTGCACGTACTGCTACGGCGAAGCCGACCTCGCGCTCCTCTCCGGCCCGGTGGCCGGGATACCCGACCGGCTGGTGGACGCCGTGGCCGCCGAAGTCCCCGACCACTGGGACGACTTCCCCGGTCTCTACCGCCGCCTGACCCCACGCATCCTGCGCTCCCTGGCACTCAACGGCGGGGGAGCCGGGCCGGCCGTGGTCGCCTCCCGGCTGCTGGCGGCGGGCTGGCGCGAGTGGCCCGAGCGCGTGGCCGTCGAGCGGTTCCTGTCGGCCTGGTGGGAGGCCGTCCTGCGGCAGCCGTCCGGCGTGCGCCCGATCGACGCGCTGGAGCTGGCCGTCCCGCTGACCGGCACGCTCGTCCCGTGGCTGGAGCGGTGGGCGCAGGTGGGCACCGGGTACGCCGAGGAGCAGCTCTCGGCGGCGGTCGACCGCTGGCTGGAACGCCGGTTGGAGGTGCGCTTCGGCTTCCACGAGGAGTTCGACGCACGGCCGGTGCTGCCGGAGTGGCTGCTCACCCTCGACCCGCAATTCCTCGGCGCCCACCGGCTCCAGGAGATCGAGCGGATCGCGTACAGCTGATCAGCGCGGCCGGCGCTGGCACTTCGGGCAGTAGTAGCTGGAGCGGTTCATCCAGGCGTCCCGCCGCATCGCCGTCCCGCAGCGGCGGCACGGCTCGCCCTCGCGGCCGTAGGCGTCGAGGTCGCGGGAGAAGTAGCCGCTCTCGCCGTTGACGTTGACGTACAGCGAGTCGAAGCTGGTGCCGCCGACGGCCAGTGCCGCCGTCATCACGTCCCGGGCGTGGCCGAGCAGTTCGAGCGCGGCGGGGCGGGTGAGGGTGGCGGTGGGGCGTTCGTAGTGCAGGCGGCTGCGCCACAGTGCCTCGTCGGCGTAGATGTTGCCGACGCCGCTGATCAGCGTCTGGTCGAGCAGGGCCCGCTTCACGGTGGTGCGCTTGGCCTTCAGCGCGGTGGCGAACGCCGCGTCGTCGAAGCGTGCGTCGAGCGGGTCGCGGGCGATGTGGGCGAGCGAGAGCGGGGTGGACTCGGGGTCGTCCGGCTCGGTCTCCTCGACGGCGAGGCCGCCGAAGGTGCGCTGGTCGACGAAGCGCAGTTCGGTGCCGCCGTCGGCGAACCGGAGGCGTACCCGCAGGTGCACCGAGTCGGCCATGTCGGCTTCCTGGACGAGCAGTTGGCCGCTCATGCCGAGGTGGCCGATCATCGCCAGGCCGTCGTCGAGCGGCACCCACAGGTACTTGCCGCGGCGCTGCGGTTCGCCGAAGGTGCGGCCGCGCAGCAGCGCGGTGAACTCCTCGGCGCCGCCTGCCTGTCGGCGGACGGCGCGCGGGTGGAGCACCTCGATGTCGCTGACGGTCCGGCCGGCGGCCCAGCGGGCCAGGCCGCGGCGGACGACCTCGACTTCGGGGAGTTCGGGCACCGGTCAGACGGCCGCGGTCGGCTGGTCGCCGTCGGTGCCGCCGTCCTGCTTGGCCTTGATCGCGCGCCAGGCGGATTCGGCGGCCTTCTGCTCGGCTTCCTTCTTGGAGCGTCCGCTCCCGGAGCCGTAGTCCTGGCCGGCCACCCGGGCGGCGGCCGTGAAGGTCTTCTCGTGGTCCGGTCCGGACTCGGTGACCACGTACTCGGGAACACCGATGCCGACGGCGGCGGTGAGTTCCTGGAGGCTGGTCTTCCAGTCGAGGCCGGCGCCGAGCAGCGCGGATTCCGCGATCAGCGGGTCGAACAGCCGGTGGACGAAGTCCGTGGCCGAACCCAGACCCTGGTCGAGGTAGATGGCGCCGATCACGGCCTCGACGGTGTCGGCGAGGATCGACGACTTGTCGCGGCCGCCGGTTCCTTCCTCACCCTTGCCGAGCCGGATGAAGGCTCCGAGGTCCAGGCCGCGGCCGACCTCGGCGAGCGCGCGGGAATTGACCACCGCGGCACGGAGTTTGGCGAGCGTCCCCTCGGCGACCTCCGGGTGGAGGCGGTAGAGGGTGTCGGTCACCACCAGGCCCAGCACCGAGTCGCCGAGGAATTCCAGGCGCTCGTTGGTGGGCAGCCCGCCGTTCTCGTACGCGTACGAGCGGTGGGTCAGGGCACGTACCAGAAGGGCGCGCTCAAGTGAGTACCCGAGGCGCCCTTCCAGGACGTCGTATTCGGTCGAAGCCGGCCCGCCGCCCTTGCCCCCGTTGGAATTGGGGTTCGGCTTGCGAGAAGAATTGCTGCCGTCCGACATCGATCCGTGCACCCCGCCGATCAGACCGAGAGGACCTGGCGACGGTTGTACGTGCCGCAGCTCGGGCACGCGATGTGCGCAAGCTTCGGCTCGTGGCAGCGGTCGCACGCGACGAGCGCGGGCACGACGGCCTTCCAGTTGGAACGCCGGTGACGCGTGTTGCTGCGCGACATCTTCCGCTTCGGAACAGCCACGGTAAATCTCCTGGTTCTACGGCGAGACCCTCACGGGTAGCGCTGTGTCTTATTCCTCGTCACCCTCGTCGCCGGGGGCGGCGGAGAGTCCCTGCAGAGCCGCCCACCGGGGGTCGGCGGCATCGTGGTGGTGCGACGGGTCGTCGCTCAGGCGGGCCCCGCATTCGGAGCACAGACCCAAGCAGTCTTCCTGGCACACCGGCTGCAGCGGCAGTGCGAGCACCACCGCGTCACGCAGCACCGGCTGGAGGTCGAACAGGTCGCCCTCCAGGCGGTAAGTCTCGTCCTCGGACTCCTCGTCGTAGTCGTCTCCCGCGATCGCGCGGTGACGCTCCTCGGACTCCGGGTAGTAGTACAGCTCCTGGAAGTCGACCTCCAGGTCGTCCTCCAGCGGCTCCAGGCAGCGGGAGCACTCGCCGGTCACGTGGGCCTCGGCGGTGCCGGTGACCAGCACGCCCTCGACCACGGACTCCAGGCGGAGCTCCAGCTTGATCTCGCTCTTCTCGGGGACGCCGATCACATCCGCGACACCGAGGTCCGCCGGGGCCTCCAGGGTCCGGGACACCTTGCGCAGCGAGCCGGGGCGACGGCCGAGCTCATGCGTGTCGAACACGAGCGGGTCGCGGTGGTCGAGGCGGTTCAAGGCTTCCTGACTTCCTGACGGCGGCACACGCATTCCTGCGTGGCGCGGACTTTGGTTCCTGCGGTGCGCGGCCCGGCTGCGGGCACGCGGCGAACCCGGCACGAGCAGGCCGGAGTGGTCAGACTACCCGAGAGTCCGGGCCGAACCCAACTCGTCGCCGTTCACCGGCCGCCGAGCTCCCGCAGCCGGGTCATGTCGATCATGCTGGTGTCGAAGAAGCTGGTCTCGTCCAGTCCGGCCTGCTGCTGCGGCAGCCCGGCCTGCTGCGGCTGCTGCTGGTAGCCGTGCGGGTCGGCGGGCAGCGCCTGCGGCTCGGCGGGCAGCGGGTTGCCCCACTGGTCGTAGCCCGGCTGCTGGTACTGCTGCTGCTGGTAGTACGACGGGTCGACCGGCTGCTGGTAGCCGTAGGGCTGCCCGTACGGGTCGGTCTGCGGGGCCGCCGCCGGGTCGTAGCCGCCCCCGTAGACCTCGGCGTACTGCGGGGCCTGCGGCTGGCCGTACTGGTCCTCGGCGGGGTTCTGCCAGCCTGCGGCGGCCGGGGTCGACTCGGGCCAGCTCTGGTGCTGCGGGACCTCCGCGTACCAGGACTGCTCGCCGTCGGTGGTGGCGAAGCCGGCCGCCACCGCCTCGGCGCGGTTCTTGAGCTGCTGGGCCTCGTCGGCGGCGGCCAGGTAGGCGCCCAGCTCGTCGATCGGGGCCTTGCCGAGCAGCTTGTCGCGGCCCTTGCCGACCGCCTCCAGGGTCGCCGAGAGCACCGCCTCCAGGGTGGCGAGCTTCACATCGACGTACTCGTCGGCCTCCGGGCTGAGGCTGATCCGCTGCGGCTGGAACTCCTCGCCGTCCTCGGTGCCCTCGCCCTCCGGCTGGTACACCCCGGCCTCGCCGCGCAGCTTCTGCCGGCCGCGGCCGACCGCGCCGAGCGTCTTGGTGAGCACCACCTCGAAGTTGGCGAGCTTGGAGTCGACGTAGTCGTCCGCCTCGGCGCGCTTGGTGTGTTCCTCGGAGCGGGCCTCGTTGAGGATCCGGTCCGCCTCGGCCTGGGCCTTGCGCACCACCTCGGTGTCGGAGATGAGCGAGCCGCGCTCGTCGTGCGCGCCGCGGATGATCTGGTCGGCCTGCGCCTGGGCGTCGGCGACCATTTGTTGATGGTCCGCCACCACCGACTGCGCCTTGGCGAGTTCGGCGGGCATGGCGTCGCGCAGTTCGCGCAGCAGGCCGGTCAGTTCGGCGCGGTTGACCACGCAGGAGGCCGACATCGGCATCGCCTTGGCCTTCTCGACCATGGCGATGATCTGGTCGAGTTTCTGCTGCACGTCCACGGGCGTCTTCAGTCTTTCCGTGTGCCGCCGAGGTGCGGCGGAGGCAGTGCCACGAGGTCGCGGACTGCGCCCCCGGGGCCGGGAGTACAGACTGTACGGCCACCCACCCCGCCGCTCACAACGGCCAGGGTCCGTCCGGCCGGTCTCGGCGCCCGGCAAGACCGGCCGGACGGACCCCGGGTCACTTGCGGCGTTCGGCGATCCTCTCGACCAGCCGCCGGTTCACCACCTCGGGCAGCAGGTGGGAGACGTCACCACCCAGCGAGGCGACTTCCTTGACCAGGCTGGAGGACAGGAAGCTGTACGTCGGCGAGGTCGGCACGAACAGCGTCTCCACGCCGGTCAGGCCGTGGTTCATCTGCGCCATCTGCAGCTCGTAGTCGAAGTCGCTGACCGCACGCAGGCCCTTGATGATCGCCGGGATGCCGCGCTGCGTGCAGAAGTCCACCAGCAGGCCGCTGTGCGACTCCGCCTGGATGTTGCCCAGGTGCGCGGTGGTCTCCTCGATCAGGGCGAGCCGCTCCTCGATCGTGAACATCCCCTGCTTGCTGCGGTTCACCGCCACCGCCACGTGCACCACGTCGTACAGCTTCGAGGCCCGCTCGATGATGTCGAGGTGTCCGTTGGTGATGGGGTCGAAGGACCCCGGACAGACGGCGCGGCGCATGGGTGTGCTCCCTTGTGGGGCGGGATGTTCTGCTACGAGTCTTGGTCAGCCCCGGTAGCGGCGCGACCGTACCAGAGCGTGCCCTCGCCGTAACGGCGCGAGCGCAGCCCTTCGAAGCCGTCCGGCCAGCCGAACTCGCCCCCTCGGGTGCTGCGTTCCACGGTGACGAGAACATGCTCGGACAGCCAGCCCCCCGAGCGGAGTGTGACCAGCATCTCCCGCAGTACGGCGTCCTCCACCGCGTACGGCGGGTCCAGGAACACCAGGTCGTACGGCTCGGCCGGCGGGGCGCCCGCGATCACCTTCTCCGCCTTGTCCGCCCGCACCTCCGCGCCCGGCAGCCCCAGCGTCCGGACGTTCTCCCGCACCGTCTTCACCGCGCCCGCGTCGGCCTCCACCAGCAGCGCGTGCGCCGCGCCCCGGGACAGCGCCTCCAGCCCGACCGCGCCACTGCCCGCGAACAGGTCCAGCATCCGCGCCCCGGCGATCGGCCCGAACAGCGCCTCGACGGTGGAGAACATCGCCTCCCGCGCCTTGTCGGAGGTCGGACGGGTGTTCCGGCCGGGCGGCGCGGCGAGGGGGCGGCCTCCGGCAACACCGGCGATGACGCGGGGCATGACGTTCCTTAGGTGGGAGGGACTGCGCGCCCGACCATAGCTGACAAATCGTGCATGGCCGGGCGCGCAGTCGCTCACGTCAGCGCCTACTCGTTGGACGCCGCGCCCAACAGGGTCGGCGAGGCGTAGCGCGACCAGGACAGGCAGCCGTCCGGCGGGCAGTACTCCGGGCGGCGCGGGTCGTGGCCGAGTTCGCGCAGCTTGGTGCGGACGGAGTCGGGCGTGCGGCCGTAGCGGGCGGCGATCCGGGCGATGGTGTCGCCGTCGTGGAAGCGCCGGACCAGTTCTTCCTCGTGCTGCGGCACCCAGGGGGAGCCGTGGCCGGGGTAGAGCTCGCGCAGCACGTCGCGGTCGGGGATGGGCTCGGAGATGTCGGCGACGATCGCCAGCGCGCGCAGGGCGCGGTTGAGCGCGATGCGCAGTGAGGCGACGTCCTCCACCGGGAGGCGGAGCTTGCCGGAGGCGACCGGGTTGGCGGAGTTGCCCTCGCGCCAGCCGGTCAGGGTGAGGGTGACTTCGCGGTCGTCTTCGCTGGCGACCTCGATCCGGAAGACCTTGTCGCCGAGCGGGAGCTCGTTGAGGTGACGGAATGCCATGCAATGACCCCCAAATCTCGTGCCGGGAGCGCGACTTGAGGAGCGCCCCGAACAACTACATTCTCTCTCGGGGCACTGACAATCCGACCTGATCACACCGCCTGTCAGCCCTTCTCCAGGTACTCCGCGCGGTCCTCGTCGAGCAGGCTCTCCAGCGCCGTGCGCAGTTCGGGGTGGGCGGCGAGTTCGGGGTCGGCGGCGACCAGTCGGGTGGCCTCGGCGCGGGCGGTGGCGATGACGTCCTCGTCGTCGAGCACGGAGAGCACCTTGAGCGAGGACTTCACGCCGGACTGGGCCTGGCCCAGGACGTCGCCCTCGCGGCGCTGTTCGAGGTCGATCCGGGAGAGCGCGAAGCCGTCCAGGGTGCCGGCCACCGCGTCGAGCCGGGCGCGGGCGGCGCTGGCCGCGGGCATGTCGCTGACCAGCAGGCAGAGCCCTGCGGCGGATCCCCGGCCGACCCGGCCGCGGAGCTGGTGGAGCTGGGAGACGCCGAACCGGTCCGCGTCCATGATCACCATGACGGTGGAGTTGGGGACGTTGACGCCGACCTCGATGACGGTGGTGGCGACCAGCACGTCGACCTCGCCGGCGGCGAAGCGGCGCATCACGTCGTCCTTGGCGTCGGGGGCGAGCCGGCCGTGCAGGATCTCCACCCGCAGTCCGGCGAGCGGTCCCTTGGCGAGCTTGTCGGCGGTCTCGACCACGGCGAGCGGGGGCCGGCGCTCCTCGCTGTCCGCGCCGCCCGCGTCGACCTCCTCCGGGTCCTCCTTGCGCTTCTTCTTGCCCTTCGGCGCCTCGTCCTCGTCGCCGATCCGCGGGCAGACCACGTACGCCTGGTGGCCCTTGCCGACCTCCTCGCGGACGCGTTCCCAGGCGCGGGTGAGGAAGTTGGGCTTCTCCAGGGCGGGGACGACGTGGGTGGAGATCGGCGAGCGGCCGGACGGCAGCTGGTCGAGGACGGAGGTCTCCAGGTCGCCGAAGACGGTCATCGCGACGGTGCGCGGGATCGGGGTGGCGGTCATCACGAGCAGGTGCGGGGGCTGTTCGCCCTTGGCGCGCAGCGCGTCGCGCTGTTCGACGCCGAACCGGTGCTGCTCGTCGACGACCACCAGGCCGAGGTCGGCGAACTGCACCTTGTCCTCGATCAGGGCGTGCGTGCCGATGGTGATGCCGGCCTTGCCCGAGGCCATGTCGAGCATCGCGCCGCGGCGGGCGGCGGTGCCCATCGAGCCGGTGAGCAGGGCGACCCGGGTGCCGATCTCGGAGCCGCCGATCATCCCGGCCTCGGCGAGGTCGCCCATCATCTCGACGATGGAGCGGTGGTGCTGCTGGGCGAGCACCTCGGTGGGTGCGAGCAGTACGGCCTGGCCGCCGGTGTCGACCACGGCGAGCATGGCGCGCAGCGCGACCAGAGTGTTGTGGGTAACGGTGAAATTGTCCGTGACGTAGGCGGAATCCGGGTGCCCGACTCGAATGCACTGCGCCGGTTTGCGACCGACGTACTCGACCTGCCGGATTCCTCGCCGGAAAGTGTTGTACTTGGGCCGATCCGCGACCCGTTCGGCCTTCCGGGACAGCCGGAACGGCGGGAACTCGCTGGGCAACCCGACCGACACCACGAATGCGGCCTTCTTCGGAAGTACCCTCGCACGGCCGCCGAGGGACCGCACCAGCCAGGCGACGTCATCCGCCAGGCGCCGCGAGACACTGCAGAACGAGACGTCGTAGCCGTCGCGTCCCACGGTGCCGTCCGTATCCATCAGCCCTTGCAGAAGCGCGAGCCGCTGCTTGATCGAGGCGTTCTTGTACACCTCGGGGACGAACTTCCCGTGGGAGGTCAGGTGCCAGAGGCCAAGCTCCCGCAGCACCTGGTTCACCGGATTCCGCCGCGTCCCTCCGCGTGGGCCGCGCAGCTGGATATGGTGATCGATGGCCTGGCCGGACCTTCGGGTGACCACGCAGTCCGGCGGAACGGCGGCCTTGACCGCATGGAGAATCTCGGGATCAGCTGTTGAGAATCCCAACTGGTGTCGGAACGTCCCGTCACCCAGGAGCACGCCCATCAGGTAGGGATCGAGCGGCTGTTCGTCCCCCTGCCCGAGATCAACAGGCGTGGCCTGCGGCAGGTACCACTTGGAGCTTCCGTTGCGCTTCCAGGTGTCGTTCCGGATTTCCCGCGTGGTGAGGATCTTGGGCTGATCACCGCGATGCCATGCGCAGCTGGTTGCGACGATCCAGAGGTGCTCGTCATCGCACTCGACGGAGCTGCCGTCCGACAGGACGAGCCGCCAGACATCACGCTCGCCCTGAGGGAAGACGCCCTCGACGGGAGCGAGCTCACCCGAGGGCGTGACCACCAGGTCGCCGACTCGCATGTCGCCCATCGGCCTGAATCCGTCAGGCGTCAGCACCAGGGAATCCAACGGCTGGGCCTTGCCGGAGCCGACCTCGCCCTGCAGCAGGCGGTGCATGGGGTGTTCGGTGGCGAGGTCGGCGAAGATCTCGGCGCACACCTTCTGCTGGCCGTCGGTCAGTGTGAACGGCAGCCGGGCGTCGAACGCGTCCAGCACCCGGCCGGGGACGGCGCGGCGCGGGACGGCGGGCAGCGCGGAGTCGGCGGCCCGGCGCTGGGCGAGCGCGACCTGGAGGACGAACGCCTCGTCCCAGCGCAGCCGGTTCTGGGCGCGTTCCTTCTCCGCCTGGTTGCGCGGGCGGTGGATCAGTTCGAGCGCCTCGGGCAGCGGGATCAGGTCGTGCTCGGCGCGCAGTTCGGCGGGCAGCGGTTCGCCGACGTCCGCCAGGTGCTTGGTGAGGGCGAGTTCGACGCAGAGCGACAGCTTCCAGCTGGGCAGTTGGGCGCTGGCCGGGTAGACCGGGATGAGCCGGCCGGCGAACTGCTTCGCCGCCGAGGACCCTTCCTCGTCGTCGATCAACTGGTAGTCGGGCGAGGCGAGTTGGCGGGTGCGGTTGAACATGCCGACCTTGCCGGCGAACAGGCCCTGCTGGCCGGGCTTGAGTTCCTTCTGCCGCCAGCCCTGGTTGAAGAACACCAGGGAGAGCCGGGAGCGGCCGTCGGTGACCACCACCTCCAGCCGGTCGCCCTTGCGGCCGCGGAACGGGATCAGCGTGACCTTCTCGATCCGGGCCAGCACGGTGACGTGCTCGTCCACGTCCAGCTCGTCCAGGCTGGTGAGTTGGCCGCGCTCGACGTACCGGCGCGGATAGTGGTGCAGCAGGTCGCCGACCGTGCGCAGCTTGAGGGAGTCGGCCAGCACCTTCGCGGTGCGGTCGCCGACCAGGTCCTTCAGTGGTTCATCGAGAGCGCCCATCGGATCCCATTTCACACCACGGGACCGACGTCGCGGCTCACTCGACGCCGATCAGCAGCGGCGCGGCCTCCTGGCCGCCCTGGTAGGCGACGGTGTCGACCTCGGGACGGGTGCGCCTGGCGTGCGCGATCAGCCGGTCGGCGAGCTCGGCGGGGGCGTCCTCGCCGAGTACCAGGGTGACGAGTTCGCCGGACGCGGCGATCATCCGGTCCAGCACGGTGAGCGCGGTCTCGGTGAGGTCGTGGCCGATCACCGCGACGTCGCCGTCGATCAGGCCGAGCACGTCACCGGCCTGGCAGACCCCGGCCATCGTCCAGGACTCGCCCTCGGCGACGGCGAGTTCGGCGTACCGGGTGGCGCCGGCGGCGGACGTCATGGCGACCACGTCCTCGTCGAAGCGGCGGCCGGCGTCGTGCACGGCCAGCGCGGCCAGGCCCTGCACCGGCGAACGGGTGGGCAGCACGGCGATCCGCACGCCCTCCTCGCGCAACTGGTCGGCGGCGGCGCCCGCGGCGGCCCGCAGTTCGGGGTCGTTGAGCAGCAGGATCACCTCGCGGGCCGCGCAGCGGTGCACGGCGGCGACCAGTTCGGCGCTGGCGGGGGCCCGGTCCGGGTCGGCGGCGAGCACCACCGAACCGGCCTGCTCGCACAGTTGGGCCAGCCCGCTGCCGGACACCACGCTCAGCACCGCCCGCCCGTGCGAGACGGTCTCCTCGCGCTCGCCCGCGCGGGCCGCCGCCTCGGCGAAGTGCGTGATCCGGATCCGGTACGGCCGGCCCGCCTCGACGCCCGCCTCCACGGCAGCGCCCGCGTCGTTCACGTGCACATGGACGTTCCACAGGCCGTCGCCGCCGCCGATCACCAGCGAGTCGCCGAGCTGCCCCAGCCGCTCGCGCAGCCGCGGCAGTTGCCCGTCCTCGGCCTCCAGCAGGTAGATCACCTCGAACGCGGGATGGCCGGGCCCCGGCGGACGCTCGTGCCCCTCGCAGCCGGCCACCACCACCGGGTCCACCTCCCGCCGCAGCGCCACCGGCCCCATCGGCTGCTGCCCGGACACCGCGTCCACCAGCGCGCCCAGCACCGCGACCAGGCCACGACCGCCGGCGTCCACCACCCCCGCCTCGGCGAGCACCGACAGCTGGTCCGGGGTGAGCAGCAGCGCCTGCCGGGCCGCCCGGTACGCCTCCTTCGCCTGACCGGTCAGGCCGTCCGCGGCCCGCGCGGCACCGGCGGCGGCCGCGGCGACGGTCAGCAGGGTCCCCTCGACCGGCTCCGCGACCGCCAGGTACGCCGAGCGCGCACCGTTGTCGAGGGCCTCCCCCAGCTCGCCGCCCTCCGCCAGCACCTCGGCGAGACCGCGCAGCCACTGCGCGAGGATCACACCCGAATTGCCGCGCGCCCCGATCAGCGCCCCCCGGGCCGCGGCGGTGGCGGCGGCCGCCAGCGCGGGCTGCTCCTCGACGGCTTCCGCGAACAGCGCGTCCAGCGCCTCGGCGGCGGACTCCACGGTCAGATACAGGTTGGTGCCGGTGTCGCCGTCCGGGACCGGGTAGACGTTCAGCGCGTCGATCTCCTCGCGGGCCTGGCCGAGGGCCGCCAGCGCGAGCCGGCACCAGGTACGGACGGCCGGGGCGTCGAGGGTGTCCAGCACCAGGTCTCCTCCGGGTGAACGCCACGAGAACGCGACGGGACGCGGTGGCGAGGGGCGATGCTGGCAGGTTATCGGCCCCCACGACGACGCCTGCGGCACCCTCCACCGCAGGTCGCGGGAACGATCACCTCCGCGATCGTGGTAGTTTCGTTGAGCGGGAGTCACCGTTGTATGCTCTCCCGGTTGCCTGGAACAACCCGGGCTTTCAAGTTCGTGAATCTGAAGTCTTGGAGTGACTCCTGTGGCAGCCAACTGCGACGTCTGCGGCAAGGGCCCGGGCTTCGGCAACAGCATCTCCCACTCGCACCGCCGCACCCCCCGTCGTTGGAACCCCAACATCCAGACGGTGCGCGCTGTGGTTGGGCGCACGCCGAAGCGGCTCAACGTCTGCACCTCGTGCATCAAGGCCGGTAAGGTCTCGCGCTGACGCGCTGACCGGTCCGCCGGTCACCTTCTTGCTGTGGCGAAAGCCGACCATCCCCTTCGGGGGTCATGGTCGGCTTTCGCTGTTTTTACATTCCGGGAGAAAGCCCCGTAGGGGCCCGGGGAACGGCGGGGCCGAGTCTGCGGAGGATCAACTGGGCTCTGAGCGTTCCGCCGTTTCTGGTCCCCGTCTCTGACCCGCCGCAGCCTCGACCCTCTGCTGTCTCCGACCACCCGCAGCTCGGCCCCGCCGTTCCCCGGGCCCCTGGTGGTTCCCCCTCTGCCTATCTCTGGCGCCAGAAGTGGTCCACCGGCCCGATGCCGGAACCCAGTGCGAAGCCGTGCTCGATGGCGCCCGTCACATACGACTTGGCGTTCGCGACAGCCGCGGGCATCGGCTCGCCCTTCGCCAGCTGCGAAGCGATCGCGCTGGCGAGGGTGCAGCCGGTGCCGTGGGTGTGGCGGTTGTCGTGGCGGGGGGCGCGGTACCAGTGGGTTTCGCCGGTGGGGCCGAGCAGGAGGTCGGCGGCTTCGCCTTCGAGGTGGCCGCCCTTGATGAGGGTCCAGCGGGGGCCGAGGTCGCGGAGTGCCTTCGCGGCGTCGAGCATCCGGCTCTCGTCGGTGACCTCGAGGCCGGTGAGTTGGGTCACTTCGTGCAGGTTGGGGGTGACCAGGGTGGCGACCGGCAGGAGGCGCTCGCGGACAGTGGCGACGGCCTCCGCGGCGAGTAGCGCGTCGCCGTGCTTGGAGACTCCGACGGGGTCGACGACCACGGGGGCGGGGGCGTCGGTGAGGAGTGCGGAGACGGTTTCGACGAGTTCGATCGAGGCGAGCATGCCGGTTTTGATCGCCTGGACGCCGATGTCGTCGACGACGCTGCGGTACTGGGCGCGGACGGCTTCGGCGGGCAGTTCCCAGTAGCCCTGGACGCCGAGCGAGTTCTGCGCGGTGACGGCGGTGATGACGCTCATGCCGTGGACGCCGAGGGCGAGCATCGTCTTGAGGTCGGCCTGGATGCCGGCACCGCCGCCGCTGTCGGAGCCGGCGACGGTGAGCACCCGGGGCGGGGCGGTGTTGGTGGTCATGCGCCCCAACCTATCCACCGGGGGAAACGTGTCAGAGCACGGCCTCGGATTCGGTCCAGCGGTCCGGCGGAACGGTCTTGAGCCGGGCGACGCCGTCGGACATCGGGGTGAGCCGGATCCCGGTGTTGCGCAGGGCGGTGAAGTGGCCGAAGGCGCCCTGGTGGACGGCTTCGACGGCGTGCCAGCCGAAGCGGGTGGCGAGGACCCGGTCGAGTGCGGTGGGGGTGCCGCCGCGCTGGGTGTGGCCGAGGATGACCGGCGTGGCCTCCTTGCCGAGCAGGTTCTCCAGTTCCATGGCGAGCCGGGTGCCGATGCCGCCGAAGGTCTGGTGGCCGAACCGGTCGACCTGGCCGTGTTCGAAGCGCAGGGTGCCGGGCAGCGGCTGGGCGCCTTCGGCGACGGCGACGATGGCGAATTTCTTGCCGCGCCGGAAGCGGTCCTCGATCATCCTGGCGACGGCCTCGATGTCGAAGGGCTTCTCGGGGATGAGGATGCCGTGGGCGCCGCCGGCCATGCCCGCGGTGAGGGTGATCCAGCCGGTGTGCCGGCCCATGAGCTCGACCACCATGACGCGCTGGTGGGATTCGGCGGTGGTCTTCAGCCGGTCGATGGCCTCGGTGGCGACATGCACGGCGGTGTCGAAGCCGAAGGTGACGTCGGTGGCGTCGATGTCGTTGTCGATGGTCTTGGGGACGCCGACCACCGGCAGTCCGGCGTCGCTGAACAGTTCGGCGGCGGTCAGGGTGCCTTCGCCGCCGATCGCGATCAGTGCGTCGATGCCGAGTTCGGCGGCGAGTTCGGCGGAGTTCTCGACCGCCCAGCGGATCCGTTCGCGCTGCACCCGGGCGGAGCCGAGGATGGTGCCACCGAGGGTGAGCAGGCCGGTGACGTCGTCGTGCGAGATCGGGCGGGCGCGGCCCTCGATCAGGCCGAGGAAGCCGTCCTCGATGCCGAGGATCTCGTCGCCGTGGACGTCGGTGCCGCGGTGGACGACGGAGCGGATCACCGCGTTGAGTCCGGGGCAGTCGCCGCCGCTGGTGAGAACGCCGATGCGCATGGTGGCTGTGTTCTCCTGCTCCCGGGGGCGCGGGGCCCCCGCGTAGGTGGAGACCGGACCGCCGCCATCGCCGGCCCGCCCAACAGCCGCCACCCTACGCGTTCACGGGCTTACCGAGGGGTAGCCACGGGCGGCCTAGTGCCGCGTCAGGCAGCCTTTGCCCGTCAAGGAGCGGCGTCCGGTGCGTGCTATCGGCGTGCCGGACGGAAGCCCTCGTACTGGATGTACTTGGGTTTTCGACCGGTGCGGCGAGAGTGCGTGCCTGGGGGGTACCTCCCAGCCCTCAAGGGCTGGGGGCGCGTCGCGACGGGGCGAAGGTTGCCTGACGCGGCACTAGCCCTCGGCGAAGTGGTCCCAGCCGGCGGTGCGGTCCCAGGGGGCGCCGTCGACGGTGACCACTCCCCCGCGGCCGGGCCGGGCGGGGCGGACCACCTCGCCGATCTGCCGCCAGCGGGCCGGGAGGCCGGCGCTCTTGGGGAAGGTCGCGACGATCGCGTGGTCCTCGCCGCCGGACAGCACCCACACCAGCGGGTCGACACCGACGGCCTGGCCGATGTCGGCCATCTGCGCGGGGACGTCGAAGTCCGCGGCCCGCAGGTCGATGTCCACGCCGCTGGCCCGGGCGACGTGGCCGAGGTCGGCGACCAGCCCGTCGGAGACGTCGACCATGGCGGTGGCGCCGAGGTCGCTGGCGGCGGGGCCGGCGTGGTACGGCGGTTCGGGGCGGCGGTGCGCCTCGACGAAGGCGCGCGGGGAGCGGAAGCCGCGCTGGAGGACGGTGAGGCCGGCCGCGGACCAGCCGAGCCAGCCGGTGACGGCGACCACGTCGCCGACCTGGGCGCCGGAACGCACCACGGGGCGGCGGCCCTGCAGGTCGCCGAGGGCGGTGATGGCGAGGGTGATGGTGTCGCCGCGGACCACGTCGCCGCCGACCACGGTGGCGCCGGCCACCTGGCACTCGTCGCGCAGGCCGTCCATCAGTTCGGTGGCCCAGGTGGTGGGCAGGTCGGCGGGGGCAACCAGGCCGAGCAGCAGGGCGGTGGGGACGGCGCCCATCGCGGCGATGTCGGCGAGGTTCTGCGCGGCGCACTTGCGGCCCACGTCGTACGCGGTGGACCAGTCGCGGCGGAAGTGCCGGCCCTCGATGAGTACGTCGGTGGTGGCCACCACCCGTCCGTCGGGGGCCTTGACCACGGCGGCGTCGTCGCCGGGCCCGAGTTCCACCGCCGGCGTCATCGGCAGCCGTGCGGTCAGCTCCCGGATGAGCCCGAACTCGCCGAGCTCGCCCACGGTCCCCTGCATCAGCCCGTCCTCCCGCGTTCTTCACGTGATCCGTCTGGGGTGCGCCCCCCGCGCGGCAGCGTACGCCCTCAAGGGGTCCCGAGGTCTCCCCTGTGCCGCTGTCGCGCGGTAGCGTGGTGATCAGACTGCCGGTCAGCAACTCCCCCCACCCAGCCGCCTGGAGGTCCACTGTGGTGCAGGCCTACATCCTGATCCAGACCGAGGTGGGCAAGGCCACCGCGGTCGCCGAGTCCATCTCCAAGATCCCCGGCGTGATCACGGCCGAGGACGTCACCGGTCCGTACGACGTGATCGTCCGGGCCGAGGCCGAATCCATCGATGACCTGGGCCGTCTTGTGGTGGCGAAGGTGCAGCAGGTGGAGGGCATCACCCGCACCCTGACCTGTCCGGTGGTCCGCCTGTAGGGGCGCTTACCATCGACGGATGCGTTCACGTGAGCTCCTGAACCGCCTTCCCGCACCGGTCCGCTGGCTCGCTCCGCCGGCCGTCCTGCTGTCCTGCACCGCGCTGCTGGCCTTCGTCTGGAGCGGCGACCCGGACGTCAAACCGCCGACGCCGGAGGCTCAGGTCGCGCAGTACTGCGAGGCGCTGGACGCCAAGCTGCCCGCGGACGTGCTCGGCCACCCGCGCAAGGACCCGTCCCCGGCCTCGCCGTACACCGCCGCCTGGGCGTCCTCGCCGCGCACCGTGCTGACCTGCGGCGGGGACCGGCCGGATTACATGAGCGCTTTCGACCGGAAGGGCCCGTGCATCGACGAGGTCAGCTGGGGCATGGACAAGGACGGGGAGGGCGGCTACTGGTTCGCCACCGGGCTGCGCAAGGCGTACGTGGAGGTGCACGTCCCGGCGGGCGCGTACACCAACTACGCGGACCCGCTGAGCTCGTACACCGAAGCCATCCGGTCGACCATCCCGACGATCAACGGGACGGCCGACTCGGACTGCTTCGGCGACGGCGCCTAGGAACTAGCGCAGGCCTAGCGCAGGCCGGTGGAGCGGCGCAGCGCGGCGGCCAGCAGGCGGTCGATCAGCTCGGCGTAGGGCACGCCGGTGGCCTCCCACATCTTGGGGTAGGCGGAGATCGGCGTGAAGCCGGGCATGGTGTTGATCTCGTTGACCATCCACCGGCCGTCGTTCAGCAGGAAGAAGTCGACCCGGGCGAGGCCCTCGCAGCCGAGGCCGTCGAACACCTCGACGGCCTGCCGCTGGAGTTCGGTGCGCTCGGCGTCGGTGAGCTTCGCGGGGATCTCGACCTCGGAGGAGTCGATGTACTTGGCCTCGAAGTCGTAGAACTCGAAGTCGGCGTCGACCAGCACCTCGGCGGGCACCGAGGCGCGCGGGCCGTCCTCGAACTCCAGCACGCCGCACTCGATCTCGCGGCCCTCGACGCCCTTCTCGACGATCACCTTGGGGTCGTGGCGGCGGGCCTCGTCGATCGCGGCGTCCAGGTCGGCGAGGTCCTTGACCTTGGTGATGCCGATCGAGGAGCCGGCCCGGCAGGGCTTGACGAACAGCGGCAGGCCGAGCGCGGCGATCCGCTCGCGGGCGGCGGCCCGGCCGGTCTCGGTCTGCCATTCGCGCGGCTTGACCACCGTGTACTCGCCCGCGTACAGGCCGAGCGACTCGATGATCCGCTTGGTGAACTCCTTGTCCATGCCGACCGAGCTGGCCAGCACGCCGGAGCCGACGTACGGCACCCCGGAGAGCTCCAGCAGGCCCTGCAGGGTGCCGTCCTCGCCCCAGGGGCCGTGCAGCAGCGGCAGCACCACGTCGACCTCGCCGAGCACCTTGGGGGTGGAGCCGGGCTCGCTCCACACCACGTCGCGGTTGCCGGGGGCAAGGGGCAGCGCCACCTGGCCCTCGGTGGACTCGGCGACCTGGTCGACGTCGGGCATCCGGCCGTCGGTGATCGCCATCCGGGCGGGTTCGTCGCCGACCAGGGCCCAGCGGCCCTCGTGGGTGATGCCGATCGGCAGCACCTCGTACTTGCTGCGGTCGATCGAGCGCAGCACGCTGGCGGCGGTGACCACGGACACGCCGTGCTCGGAGCTCCGGCCGCCGAAGACGATCGCGACGCGCGGCTTGGCCGACTGGTTCGGGGAGGTCTGTTCGATGCTCATATCGGCGTTGAGACTACCGTCCGATTCCGGTCACCGGCGCTCCGGCTTGGCCGAACGGGCCATCAAGCCCTTCAGCACTTCCTGGGTCGGCCGGCCGTTGTGCACCACGTCGACCACGGCTTCGACGATCGGCATCTCCACGCCGTTGCGCCGGGCCAGGTCGAGCACCGACTCGCAGGACTTCACGCCCTCCGCGGTCTGGCTGGTCGCCGCGATGGTCTCGGCGACCGTCATGCCGCGGCCCAGGTTGGTGCCGAAGGTGTTGTTCCGGGACAGCGGCGAGGAGCAGGTCGCCACCAGGTCGCCCATGCCGGCCAGGCCCGCGAAGGTGTGCGCGTCGGCGCCCAGCCGCAGGCCCAGGCGGGTGGTCTCGGCCAGGCCGCGGGTGATCAGGGTGGCCTTGGTGTTGTCGCCCAGGCCCATGCCGTTGGCCATGCCGACCGCCAGGCCGATCACGTTCTTCACCGCGCCGCCGAGCTCGCAGCCCACCACGTCGGTGTTGGTGTACGGGCGGAAGTACGGGGTGTGGCAGGCCTTCTGGAAGCGCTTGGCGACCTCCTCGTCGGTGCAGGCGACCACGGTGGCGGCGGGCTGCCGGTTGGCGATCTCGCCGGCCAGGTTGGGGCCGGACACCACCACGACGCGCTCCGGGCCGACCTGCGCGACCTCCTCGATCACCTCGCTCATCCGCTTCGCGGTGCCGAGTTCGATGCCCTTCATCAGGCTGACCAGCACGGTGTCCGGGGCCAGCATCGGTGCCCAGTGCGCGAGGTTGTCGCGCAGCGTCTGGGACGGCACCGAGAGCACCGCGAAGTCCGCGCCGGTCAGTGCGGCGGCGGCGTCGGTGGTCGCCCGGATCGTGTCCGGGAGCGTCAGGCCGGGCAGGTAGTCCCGGTTGACGTGCTCCTTGTTGATGGCGTCGGCCAGTTCCTGGCGGCGGCCCCACAGGGTCACCTCGCAGCCGGCGTCGGCCAGGATCATCGCGAAGGCGGTGCCCCAGGAGCCCGTCCCCATCACGGCGCAGCGGGTCATCGGTCACCCTCCTTGGCGGCGCGCTCGCGCTTGGCCTCGGCGGCCGTGGCGCGGTCCTTGGCGGCCTTGCGCATGTCGTAGCGCTCGGCAGGAGCCTGCTCGCCGCGGATCCCCTCCAGCACGGCGGTGATCGCCGCCATGATGTCGTCGGTGGCGTCGCGCAGCACCTGGGCGGTGATCTCCTGGCCCTGGTACTTGCTCAGGTCGACCGCCGGGCCGGCCGCGACCGTCACCTTGTGCCGCGGGAACAGGTGGTACTTGCCCTTTCCGCCCTTGCCGTACGGCGGGATGATCTCCTGCGCGCCCCAGTGCGCGACCGGGATCACCGGCGCGCCCGTCATCAGCGCGACCCGGGCGGCGCCGCTCTTGCCCGTCATCGGCCACATGTCAGGGTCGCGGGTGAGCGTGCCCTCCGGGTAGAACTGCACGCACTGGCCGTTCTTGACCGCGGCGATCGCGGCCCGGAACGCGTCGGCGGCGTCGGTGGAGTCCCGGAACACCGGGATCTGGCCGGTCTTGCGCAGCATGAATCCGATGAACGGCACCTGGAACAGTGAGGACTTGCCGAGTATCCGGGGCGGGCGGCCCGAGTTGTACTGCCAGTGCCCGTAGAACACCGGGTCGATCACCGAGTTGTGGTTCACGACGGCGATGAAGCCGCCCTTCTCGGGCAGGTGCTCCCAGCCCCGCCAGTCCGTCTTCGCCAGGGCGTTTGTCACCGGCTTCACGAGCGCCGCCGCCAGGCGGTACCAAATCCCGTAGTCGGCGTTTCCGAACCTGGCGTTAGAGCGGCGGGCCACCCCAGCTCCTCCTCATTCGCGCGGCGAGCCGCCCGAGCGGTGCCGCTGATCTCTCTCCCTCGCCGGGGGCCGGGCACGGCTCCGAGGCGCCGACCAGTCTCACCCGCGAGGGAAGTCCGTGTCGAGCAGCCACCGCCGCCACCGGCCCACAGGCGCCCCGCCGACGGCCCGGACGCCCCGGAACCGCTGGCCAGGCCGCCCCGGCCGACGTCACAATGACGCCGATGACAGAGGACACCGTACGCCCAGGCACCGTCCGCCCGTCCGTCCCGGGCAGCGGATCCGGGCGGCGACCGGACGGCACCGGCTGGACGCTGATCGTCCCCGTCAAGCCGCTCGCCGAGGCGAAGAGCCGCCTCGCGGCGCTCGGGGAGCTGCGGCCTCGGCTCGCCCTCGCCTTCGCCCTGGACACCGTCGCCGCGGCGCTCGCCTGCCCGGTGGTCGAACGGGTGTTGGTGGTCGGACGGGATCCGCGCGCCGCGAGTGCGCTGCGTGCGCTGGGGGCGACCGTCCTCGACGACGAACCCGGCGACGGGCTCAACCCGGCGCTCTCGCACGGCAGTAGCGCCGCACACCGGCTGCACCCCGGCTCCCCCGTCGCCACGCTCTCCGCGGACCTGCCGGCGCTGCGGCCCGCCGAGCTCGCCCGCGTCCTCGCCGCCGTACCCGCGCAGCGCCGGGCCTTCCTCGCGGACGCCCCCGGCACCGGGACGGTGCTGCTCGCCGGACCGCCCGGCACCCCGCTCCGCCCGGCCTTCGGGCCCGGCTCCCGGGAACGCCACGCGGCCGGCGGGGCGACCGAACTCCACCTCCCCGACGTACCGTCCGTCCGGCGCGACGTCGACACCCCCGAGGACCTGGCCGTCGCCCATCGGCTGGGCCTCGGCCCGGCCACCGGTGCCCTGCTCCGAAGCTCTATGCTGCTTCCCATGCAGGCCACCGCGTTCACCTTCGACCCCACGACCCGCTCCGGCTCGGTCCTGCTCGACGACGGCACGCCCCTCCCCTTCGACGCGCCTGCCTTCGACGCCGGTGGCCTCCGGCTCCTCCGCCCGGGCCAGCGCCTGCGGATCCGCACCACCGGCGAGGGCGCCGACCGCCGCGTCACCTTCCTCACCCTCCCCACCTTCCCGGACCCCGAGTCGGCCTGACGCGTCGCCCAACGACCGCCCCGGCGACCGGACTTCGGTCAGGCGCTGCGCGGGAGGGGGCTCCCCGGGTCGGGGTACGCGGGCGCGTCGTGCAGGCAGAGCGCCACAACGGCCGGGGTGTTGAGCAACTCCAGCCGCTTCGGGGCGAGTTGCAGCGGGCCGGTGGTGGTGGGGAGCACCCGGATCGCCCGGTTGTGGCCGAGCAGGACGAAGCTCAGCAGCAGGTGGCCGTCACGGGCCAGGAATCCCTCGGTGCGCTGCGCGGCGCCCGGGCCGAAGAAGTAGCGGTAGGCCTCGTACTGCGTCCAACCGAGCGGGAGCGTCCGCAGAGTGCCCCAGAGCGAGGCGAGCGCGTCGGCGAGCGAGGCGAACGAGGCCGATTCGGTGATGCCTTCGATACTGACGGCGTATCCGGACTGCGGGCCCTTCACGGCGGCTCCTGTGGCGGGTCGAGTTCGGCCCAGATGGTGTGGGACCGGGCGGTGTGGCGATGTCCGTAGCGGTCGGCCTCGGCGAGCACGTCGAGGAGCACCAAATGGGCCTCGGCGTCCGGGTTTCCGGGGAGGGTGGCCTCCACCCGGTAACCGCCGCCGGGGAGGCGTCGGATACGGGCTTCGGCTCCGGTGGCGGCGGTGAGCCTGGATGCAAGGTCGAACACCCTGGTGGTTCGCACGCCACGCCTCTCCCCCGCAGTCGGCCGATCACGCAAAGTGAATCTAAGCCATTAGATTCCTCCTGATGCATTAGATTGTCAAGCTGAATCACCCGTCCTGTCGCGATCCGGCAGGTCTCGCCTTCCGCCGGGAGATGCCAGATGCCGTCACAGGACCCTCCGTACCTCCGCATCGCTGACCATCTGCGCCGCCGGGTCGCGGACGGGGAGTGGGCGATCGGTGAGCGGCTGCCGTCCCGTGCGCAGCTCGCGCTCAGCTACGGCGTCGGGGCCAACGTGCTCCAGCGAGCGCAGGAAGTCCTCATCGCGGAAGGCCTGTTGGAGGGCCGGGCGGGTTCCGGGACGTATCTGCGCGAGCCGGTGGAGCGACTGCCGGTGCGACGCGCCCGCACGGTCGCCGCGTTCCCGATGTCCGCTGTGCCGGACGGGAGTTGGGAGTCCCACAGCGAGGCCCGGGTGGAGGCGCCGCCCGCGGTGGCCCGCCGACTGGGCATCGAGCCGGGCGAGTTGACCGTCCACACCCGCTACGAGTTCACGCTGGAGCACAAGCCGGTCCAACTCGCCGAATCCTGGGAGCCGATGGCGATCACCGGCGGAACTCCCGTACTGCTACCGGAGTTGGGCCCGCTGGCCGGACACGGCGTGGTGGAGCGGATGGCCTCGATCGGCGTGCGGGTGGTGCGCGCGGAGGAACGGCCGCGTCCCGGGCGGGCGACGGCGGAGCAGGCGAATCTGCTGGGGATCAGCACCGGAGATCCGGTGCTGCTGATCGAGCGCACGTATCTGGACGACTCCGACCGGCCGGTGGAGACCGCTGATCTGGTGATTCCGGATTCCCGCTGGGAGATCATCTACGACCTCGCGGTGGAACAGCCGAAGTAATTCCGCGCGGCCTGCGGTATTTCCCGGCCCGCCGCGGCCCTTTGCCCGCCCGGGCCGAAGACTTGCCCGCCCGGGCCCGAGGACGCCTGCTCGCCCGGGTGTCCCGACAGCCCGTCCCGACAGCCCGTCCGGGCGCCCCAACGCCCCGTCCGGGGGCGCGAAAAGGCCGCGACGGCCCCCGGTCCCGGGTTTCCCCTGGCGTGGGGCCGTCACGGCCTGACCGCCCCGGCGCCGGCTGTTCCGGCACCAGGCTCGGTGCGACTTACTTGGCGGTGGACTTGCGCGCCGTGGTCTTGCGCGCGGTGGTCTTCTTCGCCGGAGCGGTCTTCTTGGCGGCGGCGGCCTTCTTGGTGGCGGCCGCGGTGGTCTTCTTCGCCGCGGTGGTCTTGGCGGAGGTGGCCTTGGCGGTGGTCTTCGCCGCGGTGGTCTTCGTGGTGGTGGCCTTCTTGACCGCCGTGGCCTTCTTGGCCGCGGTGGTGGCGGTCTTCTTGGCGGCGGTCTTCTTGGTCGCCGGGGCGGCGGCAGCGGCGGCCCGCTTGGTCGCGGCGCGCTTGGCGGCCGGGGTGGCGGCCACACCGGACTTGCCCGGGGTCAGCGAGCCCTTGGGGGCCTTCTTGACGGACGGGCCCTCCTTCGGCAGCTTCTTGCTGCCGGAGACCAGGTCCTTGAAGCCCTGACCGGGGCGGAACCGCGGAACGGCGGTCTTCTTGACCTTGACCCGCTCGCCGGTCTGCGGGTTGCGGGCGAAGCGCGCCGAGCGCTCCACCTTCTCGAAGGTGCCGAAGCCGGTGACCGACACCCGGTCACCCGCCACGACGGCACGCACCATGGTGTCGAGCACTGCGTCGACGGCCTCTGCGGCAGCCTTGCGACCGCCCAGCTGCTCGGCCACCGCTTCGACAAGCTGAGCCTTGTTCACGTCTTCCCCTTCGGAAACGGGCGCCGGATGATTCCATCCGTTCTTTTCGCACGTTAGGTATGTATCTGCGGACTTTCAATTACCAAACGCGTGAATCACCCTAGTGTCGCAACATATTTGCGCATGGAGGTGCTCACCGGGGCGGCATCCGCCCCTCGTCGAGGTCCTGCACAAAGCGACTCAACCGCCGTGCCGCCTCCGGGAGATCACGCTTGGCGGTCTCCGTGACGATCAGCAGTTGTCGGGTGAGAGCGGTCTTTGCGTCCGTCGACACGTTCAGCGCGTGAACGCGGGCGTGGGCTTGCTTCAACCGCTCGGCCACCAGTGCGTGGAGCAGGGTGACTTCCGAGTCGGCATCACCGTCCCGACCCTCCGCAGACGCGGGTTCGCCACCCGGGTACGGCGGTTCGGGGTTGTGGTGCATGCAACGATTGTGCCATCTGTACGCAGTTGCGCAGAACCAGGGTCTATTCACGGGTGACGAACTCCCCTGCGAACAACGAAGACCCGCCCCGGAGGGGGGCGGGTCTTGTTGTCCGAGCGTCAGAAAGCGGTGACTCAGGCAGCCGGGAGAGTACGCGGCTTGAACGACGGCCGCTTCGCTTCGAACGCGGCCACATCTGCCTCGTTCTGCAGCGTGATGCTGATGTCGTCCAGGCCGTTCAGCAGACGCCAACGAACGTTGTCGTCGAGCTCGAACGAGGCCGTCACACCGGCCGCGCGAACCTCGCGGGCCTCCAGGTCGACGGTGATCTCCGCGGTCGGGTCGGCCTCGGTCAACTCCCAGAGCCGGTCCACGGTCTCCTGCGGCAGCACCACCGTCAGCAGGCCGTTCTTCAGCGAGTTGCCGCGGAAGATGTCGGCGAACCGGGAGGAGATGACGGCCTGGAAACCGTAGTTCTGCAGGGCCCAGACGGCGTGCTCGCGGGACGAGCCGGTGCCGAACTCGGGGCCGGCCACCAGGACCGTCGCGCCCTGCCGCTCAGGGAGGTTGAGCACGAACGCGTCGTCCTTGCGCCACGCCTCGAACAGGCCGTCCTCGAAACCGGAACGGGTGACCTTCTTCAGCCAATGGGCCGGGATGATCTGGTCGGTGTCCACGTTCGAGCGGCGCAGCGGGACGGCGCGGCCGGTGTGGGTGGTGAACTTCTCCATGGCTCAGGCCTCCACGGCGACATTGTGCGGCAGGTCGGAAGGGGCTGCCAGGCGGCCCAGCAGCGCGGTGGCGGCGGCAACCTGGGGCGACACCAGGTGGGTACGGCCGCCCTTGCCCTGCCGGCCCTCGAAGTTGCGGTTCGAGGTGGACGCGCAACGCTCGCCCGGGGCCAGCTGGTCGGGGTTCATGCCCAGGCACATCGAGCAGCCGGCGTGCCGCCACTCGGCACCCGCGGCGGTGAACACCTTGTCCAGGCCTTCCTCGACCGCCTGCAGGGCGACCCGGACCGAGCCCGGAACGACCAGCATCCTTACTCCGTCGGCGATTTGACGACCTTCCAGCACCGCGGCGGCGGCCCGCAGGTCCTCGATCCGGCCGTTGGTGCAGGAGCCGACGAACACCGCGTCGACCTTGACCTCGCGCAGCGGGGTACCGGCCTCCAGGCCCATGTACTTCAGGGCGTTCTCGGCGGCGATCCGCTCCTGCGGGTCCTCGAAGTCGGCCGGGTTCGGCACGTTGGCACCCAGCGGCGCGCCCTGGCCCGGGTTGGTGCCCCAGGTGACGAACGGGGTCAACTCGGCGGCGTCGATGAACACCTCGGCGTCGAACACCGCGTCCTCGTCGGTGGCCAGGGTCTCCCAGTAGGCGACCGCGGCATCCCAGTCCGCGCCCTGCGGGGCGTGCGGACGGCCCTGCAGATAGTCGAAGGTGGTGCGGTCCGGTGCGATCATGCCGGCCCGGGCGCCCGCCTCGATGGACATGTTGCAGACGGTCATCCGGGCCTCCATGGAGAGGCTGCGGATCGCCGAACCGCGGTACTCCAGGACGTAGCCCTGGCCGCCGCCGGTACCGATCTTGGCGATCACGGCCAGGATCAGGTCCTTCGCGGTGACGCCCTCGGGCAGTTCACCCTCAACGGTGATCGCCATCGTCCGGAACGGCGCCAGCGGCAGCGTCTGGGTGGCCAGCACGTGCTCGACCTGGCTGGTGCCGATGCCGAACGCCAGTGCGCCGAAAGCACCGTGGGTCGAGGTGTGGGAGTCGCCGCACACCACGGTCATGCCCGGCTGGGTCAGACCCAGCTGCGGGCCGACCACGTGCACCACGCCCTGCTCGACGTCGCCCAGCGAGTGGATGCGCACGCCGAACTCCTCGGCGTTCTTGCGCAGCGTCTCCAACTGCACCCGGGAGACCGGGTCGGCGATCGGCTTGTCGATGTCCAGGGTCGGGGTGTTGTGGTCCTCGGTGGCGATCGTCAGATCGGTACGGCGAACCGGGCGACCGGCCAGCCGGAGGCCGTCGAACGCCTGCGGGCTGGTCACCTCGTGCAGCAGGTGCAGATCGATGTAGAGCAGGTCGGGCTCGCCTTCGGCGCGCCGGACGACGTGGTCGTCCCAGACCTTCTCTGCGAGTGTCCGTCCCATCGGATTCCCTCCAGCCGGCCGCTCTGCCGGCCTTCTCGTGATCGTCGAGGTCTTGTCCCGTGCCGCCCTGTGAGGCTCGCTCGGCATCGTGACCTGCACGCCGGACCGTCCAGCATGCGGACACCGTGGTACGGCTCCGCGCTGGGTGTTCTCCCTGGCTGCTGACTCCAGAGTGGCGCTTTTCTCGGAAGATTGAACTTGCGTCTCGCTGATTGAGACTGCAGTATCGAGACATGGACAACACTAGCGGCGTCGGCGTTCTCGACAAGGCCGCTCTGGTGCTGAGCGCACTGGAGTCGGGCCCCGCCACGTTGGCGGGGCTGGTCGCCGCCACCGGCCTGGCACGCCCCACGGCCCACCGACTCGCCGTCGCACTCGAACACCACCGCCTGGTCACCAGGGACATGCAGGGCCGATTCATCCTCGGCCCCCGGCTCGCCGAACTCTCCGCAGCCGCAGGCGAAGACCGGCTCCTCGCCGCGGCCGGCCCGGTGCTCACACACCTGCGCGACGTGACGGGCGAGAGCGCCCAGCTCTACCGCCGCCAGGGCGAGATGCGCATCTGCGTGGCCGCCGCCGAGCGCCTCTCCGGCCTCCGCGACACCGTGCCCGTCGGCTCCACCCTCCCGATGAAGGCCGGCTCCGCCGCCCAGGTCCTGCTCGCCTGGGAAGAGCCCGAGCGCCTCCACCGCGGCCTCCAGGGCGCCCGGTTCACCGCCACCGCACTCAGCGGCGTCCGCCGCCGCGGCTGGGCCCAGTCCATCGGCGAACGCGAGCCCGGCGTCGCCTCCGTCTCCGCCCCCGTCCGCGGCCCCTCCAACCGCGTCGTCGCCGCCGTCTCGGTCTCCGGCCCCATCGAACGACTCACCCGCCACCCTGGCCGCCTCCACGCCCAGGCCATCATCGAAGCCGCCAACCGCCTCACCGAGGCCCTCCGCCGCAGCTGACACCCCCCCCCACCGCCCGTGCCCCCGCCCACCCGGCGGGGGCACACGCGTTTCCACGCCCGGGAACACCGGGACACATAGAGCAATTGCCCTCAGCGGGACAGCCGGGCACCCGAGTTGGCGAACCCCCACAGGCCACGAGTGACGGGCGGACCGCCGGTACAGCGGAGGCACAGGGCGACGCACCGGACCGGTGGAACCCCGAGCCGACGAAGCACGGCGGATGCCAGGGCGTTCGGACCACCAGGACCAGGCCGGTGAGCTGCGGCGGGGCCTCTGCGGGCCGGTGGCGCATGCGAGTTGGCGGAGCACGGCCCGCAGGCCGGGGGCGCGCAGAGCTGGATGGCGCGGGAGCAACGACCCGACGAGCGGTCGCCAGGGCGCTGAAGACAGCCCGGCCGGCGAGCAGCAGCGCCTCTACGGGGCGGTGGCGCATGCGAGTTGGCGGAGCACCGCCCGCAGGCCGGACCGGGCCGACAGCCTGCACAGCCGGTGCAGGCCGGTGGCGCGCCCAGTTGGATGGTGCGCGAGCAACGGGCTGACCGGCGTAGCACGGTGGGCGCCAGAGTGCTGGCAACAAGAACCGCGGGCCGTACGAGCTGCGGCAGCGTCTCTGAGCGGCAGCGGTGCACGTGAGCCGGCGGAACGCCGAGGGTGACGGGCCGGCAGCCGGTAGCCGTGGCAGCCGCCGCGGAGTCGCGGTGCACCTGGCTGGCGGGTGCACGAGTGGGCGGCTGGACCGGGCCGGTGAGCTACGGAAGCGCCCCTGTGGGACGGTGGTGCACGTGAGTCGGCGGAACGCCGAGGGCGCCGGGACGGGCAACACCGGCCGGTAGCGGCAGCGTCCGCCATGGGAGCGTGGGGTGCACCTGAGCTGGCGGAACACCGAGGGCGCCGGGCCGGGCGACACCGGCCGGTAGCGGCAGCAGCCGCTGCGGAGCCGCGGTGCACCTGGCTGGCGGGTGCACGAGTGGGCGGCTGGACCGGGCCGGTGAGCTACGGAAGCGCCCCTGTGGGACGGTGGTGCCCGTGAGTCGGCGGAACACCGAGGGCGCCGGGCCGGGCGACACCGGCCGGTAGCGGCAGCGTCCGCTGCGGAGCCGCGGTGCACCTGGCTGGCGGGTGCACGAGTGGGCGGCTGGACCGGGCCGGTGAGCTGCGGAAGCGCCCCGGTGGGACGGTCGTGCACGTGAGCCGGCGGAACGCCGAAGGCGCCGGGACGGGCAACACCGGCCAGTAGCGGCAGCGTCCGCTGCGGAGGCGCGGTGCGCCTGGCTGGCGGGTGCACGGGGTGGGCGACTGGATGTTCTGTCCTGTGAGGTTGGGGACGCGGCTGGCGGGTGGTTTGCCTGCGAGTGCGGTGTGTCCGCGGTGGTGATCCGGGCCGGTGAGCCGCGGAAGCGCCCCTGTGGGACGGTGGTGCACGTGAGTCGGCGGAACGCCGAGGGCGGCGGGCCAGGCGATGCCGGCCGGTAGCGGCAGCAGCCGCCATGGGACCGTGGGGTGCACCTGACCTGACGGAACGCCGAGGGCGCCGAGCCAGGCAACACCGGCCAGTTGTGGCAGCAGCCGCTGCGGAGCCGTGGTGCACGTGAGTCGGCGGAACGCCGAGGGCGGCGGGCCAGGCGATGCCGGCCGGTAGCGGCAGCAGCCGCCATGGGACCGTGGGGTGCACCT
>NZ_JBIUCB010000025.1:0-8988 GCF_044593455.1 Kitasatospora sp. NPDC051984 | reverse complement strand
ACCTGACCTGACGGAACGCCGAGGGCGCCGAGCCAGGCAACACCGGCCAGTTGTGGCAGCAGCCGCTGCGGAGCCGTGGTGCACCTGAGCCGGCGGAACGCCGAGGGCGGCGGGCCAGGCGATGCCGGCCGGTAGCGGCAGCGTCCGCCATGGGACCGTGGGGTGCACCTGAGTTGGTGGGTGCGCGGGCGGGTGGGTGGGCCGGGGCCGGAAAGGCGAGTCGCCGTGGTGCACGTGGGCGGGAACGCAAAAAAGCCCCGGTTGCCCGGAGCTTGGAAAATCTTGGCTGGGGTACCAGGACTCGAACCTAGACTAAATGAACCAGAATCACTCGTGCTGCCAATTACACCATACCCCAAAAGTACCCCCGACCGGATTCGAACCGGCGCTACCGCCTTGAGAGGGCGGCGTGCTAGGCCGCTACACAACGGGGGCCCTAGCTTGAATGAGAGTACCCCCGACCGGATTCGAACCGGCGCTACCGCCTTGAGAGGGCGGCGTGCTAGGCCGCTACACAACGGGGGCTTGTCTCATTCATTTTGCAATTGTCAAGAATTGCGTACCCCCGACCGGATTCGAACCGGCGCTACCGCCTTGAGAGGGCGGCGTGCTAGGCCGCTACACAACGGGGGCAATGCATCACTTGCGTGCTGCGCTGGGGTACCAGGACTCGAACCTAGACTAACTGAACCAGAATCAGTCGTGCTGCCAATTACACCATACCCCACCAGAGTTCAACCCCTGCGGGGCCTTCCTCGGTGTCTTGCGCCTCCCTGCCCGGGCGGCGCAGAAAGAACATTACCCGACGCCCGGCCCGGCTCCAAAATCGATAACCGCAGGCCGTGCGCAGGACACCTGCGGGCCAGGTCAGCGACCTGGCCCGCAGGGGTGCCGGAGGCGGCCTCAGTGGCCGCAGGGGGGCTCAGGAGGCCGGGAGCAGCTCCAGGGTGGCGAGGAGGCGGCGCAGCGTCTCCTCACGGCCCAGCAGCTCCATGGACTCGAACAGCGGCGGCGAGACCCGACGTCCGGTCACGGCGACGCGGAGCGGGGTGAAGGCGAACTTGGGCTTGATGCCGAGGCCGTCGACCAGGGCCTCGCGCAGCGTGGCCTGGATCGGGTCGGGGGTGAAGTCCGTCAGTTCGGTGAGTGCCTTGACGGAGGCTTCGATGACGGGGCGGGCGTCGGCGGTGAGCACCTTCGCGGCGTCCTCGGGGTCGACGGTGAAGTCGGCGGGGGCGACGAACAGGAAGCCGGCCATGGCGACGATCTCGGAGAGGACGACCATCCGCTCCTGGGTGAGCGGCGCGACCTTGGCGAGCAGGTCGAGCTGCTCGGCGGTGGGCTCCGCGGGGAGGAGTTCGGCGGTCTGGAGGTAGGGGACCAGGCGGTTGACGAACTCTTCGGGGGCGAGGCGGCGGACGTGCTCGGCGTTGAGGTGCTCGGCCTTCTTGAGGTCGAAGCGGGCCGGGTTGCCGTTGACGTCGTCGATGTCGAAGGCGGCGACCATCTCGTCGATGTCGAAGATGTCGCGGTCGTCGGTGAGCGACCAGCCCAGCAGGGCCAGGTAGTTGAGCAGGCCCTCGGGGAGGAAGCCGCGCTCGCGGTACAGGTTGAGGGAGGCCTGCGGGTCGCGCTTGGAGAGCTTCTTGTTGCCCTCGCCCATCACGTACGGCAGGTGGCCGAAGCGGGGGGTGGTGCCGTTGCCGACGCCGATGTCCGCGAGGGCGGCGTAGAGGGCGATCTGGCGCGGCGTCGAGGACAGCAGGTCCTCGCCGCGGAGCACGTGGGTGATCTCCATCAGGGCGTCGTCGACGGGGTTGACCAGGGTGTACAGCGGGGCGCCGTTGGCCCGGACGATGCCGTAGTCGGGGACGTCCTTGGGGTCGAAGGAGATCGGGCCGCGGACCAGGTCGTCGAAGGTGAGGGTGGTGTCGGGCATCCGGAAGCGGAGGATCGACGGGCGGCCCTCCTGCTCGTAGACGGCGATCTGGTCGGCCGTCAGGTCGCGGCAGTGGCCGTCGTAGCCGGAGGGCTTGCCGGCGGCGCGGGCGGCCTCGCGGCGGGCGTCCAGTTCCTCGGTGGTGCAGTAGCAGGGGTAGGCGTGGCCGGCCTCGCGGAGGCGGTTCGCGACGTCGGCGTAGATGTCCATCCGCTGCGACTGGCGGTAGGGGGCGTGCGGGCCGCCGACCTCGGGGCCCTCGTCCCAGTCGAAGCCGAGCCAGCGCATCGCGTCGAGCAGCTGGTTGTAGGACTCCTCGGAGTCGCGGGCGGCGTCGGTGTCCTCGATCCGGAACACCAGGGTGCCGCCGTTGTGGCGGGCGTAGGCCCAGTTGAAGAGGGCCGTGCGGACCAGGCCGACGTGCGGGTTACCGGTCGGGGAGGGGCAGAAGCGGACCCGGACGTCGGGGTTCTTGTCAGCCACGGTTACTGCATCCTTCATCGCTTGACGACCTTGTTGGCGAGGGTGCCGATGCCTTCGACGGAGACGGCGACCTCGTCGCCGATGTTCAGGGGGCCGACACCCGCGGGGGTGCCGGTGAGGATGACGTCGCCCGGGAGCAGCGTCATCGCCTCGGAGATGTGCGCGACCAGTTCGGCGACCGAGCGGGCCATCTGGGAGGTGCGGCCGGCTTGGCGCAGTTCGCCGTTGACGGTGCAGGTGACGGCCAGGTCGGCGGGGTCGAGGTCGGTCTCGATCCACGGGCCGAGCGGGCAGGAGGTGTCGAAGCCCTTGGCGCGGGCCCACTGGCCCTCGCGCTGCTGCACGTCGCGGGCGGTGACGTCGTTGGCGCAGGTGTAGCCGAAGATCACTTCGGGGACCCGGTCGAGCGGCACCTCGCGGCACATCCGGCCGATCACCACGGCGAGTTCGGCCTCGTACTGGACGTCCGAGGAGAACGGCGGGTACGCGATGGACTCGGTGGGGCCGATGACGGCGGTGGAGGGCTTGAAGAAGGTCAGCGGCACGGCCGGGATCTCGTTGCCCAACTCGGCGGCGTGGTCGGCGTAGTTGCGGCCGACCGCCACGATCTTGCTGGGCAGCATCGGGGCCAGCAGCCGGACGTCCTGCAGCCGGTGGGTCTCGCCGGTCGGCTGGGGGGCGCCGAAGGGGTGCCCCGCGAGGGTGTGCACCACCAGCGAATCGGGTTGTGCGGCGTCCCCCTCGATGATTCCGAAGGAGACCGAGCCCGCCGCGGGGCTCCCTTCACGGACGGAGAACCTGGCGATACGCACAGCCCTGCAACCTCTCGGTTCGTCGGCCGCCCGGACGCTCCCGGGCGGTTGCCGAGCCCGCAGTGCCGGGCCCGGCTGTGCCACCAGGTTATCGGCGCAGGGGTCAGGCCCGCGGCAGGCGGGTGGCCGGGACGGCCATCAGGACGGTGCGGCGCGGGTTGGCGGTGACGGCGGGCAGCGAGGTGGCGTACGTGCGGGGCGTGCGGGCGCCGAAGCCGGGGAGCTCGGAGAAGTCCGCGACGGAGGCCAGGGTGGTGCGGCGCGGGTTGGCCGTGGAACGGGTGGCCGTCGTGGTCGTCTCGGACATTTGCGTCTGCACCTTGTTTCACTCGAACGGACTTTTGCGCGAGCCCGCCGCTGGGCAGGCTCCGCTCAACCCTGCCAGGTTAGGTAGCCCATTCCACAGCGGCCGTGACCAAAGCTATACATCGAGCTGTGAGTTTGCTCACAATTACCGGTTCAAAGTGTGTGGAAGTGGTGATTCCGGACCAATGGCAAAATCCACCATTCCGGTATATTGCGGACATTTGCCGCACAAGCCGATCTTCCTCTTTGTTGACATGGCCAGGGCGAGTGTCCGAAAAGGACCGTATTCCGAACCCGAAGCAACACGTACCGTGAGTTGCCGCACGCACTGGGTAGCCCTGGGCGCCGAGTCGTAACGGCCCTTGTTGGACTTCCCCCGCTGTGCTGGAATGCCACGGAAAAACTCGACACCGCTCTATCTCCGCCCGGCGGGGAAGGGCGCCCGGTCCAGAGGTTGCGACGCCAGTGCAGGGACGTTTCAAGAGGGGCAACGGCGCCGCGGGTGAGCCGGAGTCGCGGGAGCCCGTGGCCGGCGCCCACCAGGCGGCACCGCCGACAGGCCAGGGTGAGCGGCCGTTCGGCGCCCTCGCCGAGGCCGCCGCCACCGGCAGTGCCCCGGGCGCCGCGAGCGCGCCCCAGCAGCAGGACGGCAGCGAGCCGGCCGACAAGCAGAGCCGCCGCGCCAGGCTGCGCGGCACGCTCAACCGCCGTCGTGCCACCGGCGCGAGCCGCTTCGCCATGCGCAACTGGCGAATCCGCACCCGTCTGATCGCGCTGCTGTTCCTGCCCGTGATCGTCTCGCTGGTGCTGGGCGGCCTGCGGGTGCAGGAGTCGATGGCGAACTCCCGCCAGCTGTCCCAGATGAGCGACCTGGCCGAGCTCGCCCGCAACGCCACCGCACTGGCCAACGCCCTGCAGTACGAGCGCGACATCTCGGCCGGTCCGCTGGCCACCGGCGGCAGCGCCGACAACGACCCCGAGATCGCCGACGCGTACAAGCAGACCAACACGCTGTCGAAGACGTTCAACGCCAGCGCCGACAAGTTCGACAACCTCGACCTGGCCGGCTCCAAGACCCTGCTGCTGCAGGTCCGCAAGGACCTCAACACGCTGCCCCGGGCCCGGAGCGGCGCGTTCAAGGACCCCGAGAACATCCAGGCCACGATCACCAACTACGACGTGATCATCAAGGACCTGATCGGCGCCACCCAGGACATCGCGATCACCTCGAACTCCACCGAGCTGATCAAGACCACCCGGGCGCTGTTCCAGTTCTCCACGGCCAAGGAGTACACCTCCATGCAGCGCGCGCTGATCAGCGCCGCGCTCGCCAACCCCAAGGGCCCGCACCTGTCGGCCTCGGACGAAACCTTCGGCGTCCGGCTGATGAGCTCCGAGGACAACGCCCTCGCCAACTTCACCGCCATCTACGGCGAGGCCGAGGCCCGCACGCTGCGCGCGGCGATGAGCTACAACCAGGTCGTCGCCGAGGCCGACCGGTTCGCCAAGCAGGCGCTGAACACCAACGGCATCCGGCAGACCGACAACCCGTCCTACAAGGACTGGTTCGACAAGTCGACCTCCAAGGTCACCGCCGAGAAGACCATCGAGAACAACCTGCTCAACGTCCTCGACGGCAAGGCCCAGGCGCTGCAGTCGGACATCGACACCGAGTCGGTCATCAACGCCGCCGTGGTCGCCCTGGTGCTCGTCGTCGCCATCGCCGGCGCCGCCCTGGTGGCCCGCTCGATGGTGCGCTCGCTGACCCGTCTGCAGGCCTCCGCCGAGGACGTCGCCGAGCGCCGCCTGCCGGAACTGGTCAAGACGCTCTCCGAGAGCGACCCGCACGACGTCGACGTCACCGTCGAGCCGGTCGGCGTCGACTCCGCCGATGAGATCGGCCACGTGGCGCACGCCTTCGACATGGTGCACCGCGAGGCGGTCCGACTGGCCGCCGAGCAGGCGCTGCTCCGAGGCAACATCAACGCGATGTTCACCAACCTGTCGCGCCGCAGCCAGAGCCTGATCCAGCGCCAGCTGTCGCTGATCTCCGAACTGGAGAGCCGCGAGGCCGACCCGGACCAGCTGGCCTCGCTGTTCAAGCTCGACCACCTCGCCACCCGCATGCGCCGCAACGGTGAAAACCTCCTCGTCCTCGCGGGTGAGGACCCGGGCCGCCGGTGGACCCGCCCCGTCCCGCTGGTCGACGTGCTCCGCGCCGCCGCCTCCGAGGTGGAGCAGTACGAGCGCATCGAACTCGCCTCGGTGCCCACCGCCGAGGTCGCCGGCCGCGTCGTCAACGACCTCGTCCACCTGCTCGCCGAGCTGCTGGAGAACGCCACCTCGTTCTCCTCCCCGCAGACCCGCGTCCGGGTCACCGGTCACGCCCTGCCCGACGGCCGGGTGCTGATCGAGATCCACGACACCGGCATCGGCCTCTCCCCCGACGACCTCGCCGACATCAACGAACGCCTGGCCAACCCGCCGGTCGTGGACGTCTCGGTGTCCCGCCGCATGGGTCTGTTCGTGGTCGGCCGCCTGTCCCTGCGACACGGCATCCGCATCCAGCTCCGCCCGTCCGACTCCGGCGGCACCACCGCACTGGTCATGCTGCCGGTGGACGTCACCAACTCCGCCGAGCGGCGCGGCAACCGGCCCGGTCCGGGCGGCGCGCCCGGCCAGGGCGGCCGGCAGCAGCGCGGGGTCGCGCCGACGCCGCGTCAGCAGGGCCGCCCCGCGGGCGACCTGCCCGGCGCGCGCACCGCGCTCGGCCAGGCTCCGGCGGCCGGCGGGCAGGGCGGCCCGGGTGGCCGTCCGCAGCTCGGCCAGGGCCCGATGGGCGGCAGCCCCGACATGTTCTCCCCGGGCGCTCCGTCCGGTCCGTCCGCTCCGGCCGCGCCCTCGGGCCCGGCGGGTGCGGGTGGCCGGCGCGGGCCGGGCGAGGCGCCCGCGCAGGGCGGCTTCGGCCCCGGCGGCGCGTTCGGCACCGGCTCGGCCCAGGGCGGCCGCACCGGTGGTCTGCCGACCCGTTCGGTCGGCCAGTCGCTGCGTGACAACCCGGCGCCGGGTGCGTCGGCCCCGGCCGGTCCGGGCGCGGGTGCCGGTGCGCCGGCCGGTCCGGGCGCGGGTGCGCCGGCCGGTGGTGGGCTGCCGCCGCGGCGGGTGCCGGGTGCGTCCGGTGCGCCGGGCCTGCAGGGCGGGCCGGGCGGCCAGGGCGGGCTTCCGCCGCGCCGTCCGCAGGGCCCGCAGGCTCCGCAGGGGCCGCAGGGCGGTCCGCGTCGTCCGCAGGGCCCGCAGGGTCCGCAGGGCGGTCCGGAGCGGACCCGTCCCGCCGACGGCCGTCCCGGCCTGGAGCGCCGTCCGGGCGGGGAACCGACCCAGCACGGCCGCGCCGAGCAGCAGCCGCCGCGCCGTCCGCTGCCGCAGCAGCAGCCGGCCG
This sequence comes from Kitasatospora sp. NPDC051984, assembly GCF_044593455.1. Classification (NCBI taxonomy): domain Bacteria; kingdom Bacillati; phylum Actinomycetota; class Actinomycetes; order Kitasatosporales; family Streptomycetaceae; genus Kitasatospora; species Kitasatospora sp. NPDC051984. The sequence goes on along the minus strand of NZ_JBIUCB010000025.1, from coordinate 2,009 downwards.
CCCCGCTGGAAGCCGCTCCGGCGGACCAGACGGGCGCGTTCGCCCGGCCGCGCTTCGAGGCGTCCGACATCGACCCGCGCGACCCGCTGGGCCTGGGCCTGGTGGAGCCGGTGCTGCCGGACCCGGTGGGCCAGGGCATGCCCCCGGTGCCGCAGGAGCGGGCGGTCCCGCAGCAGTTCGCGGAGCGGCCGCAGCCGATGGCGCTGCCGGCCGCCGGCGATTCGGCCGCAGCCCCGGTGCCGGCCCGTGAGCAGGTCCGTGCCCGGGGGTACCAGCCGCAGCGGCCCGGTACCACTGCGCCCGAGTTCGACCAGCAGCCGACCCGGCCGGCCCCGCAGGCCCAGGCTCCGCAGGCCCCGGCCCGGCAGGCTCCGGCCGCACGGCCGCAGCAGCCGCAGCAGCAGGCCGACCCGTTCCAGCAGCAGCGTCCGCAGGGCATGCCGCAGCGTCCGACGCCGGGTGCCCCGCAGCGTCCGGCGGCGGAGCGGCCGGCCCCGCAGGCACCGCAGCCGCAGGCACCGCAGCCGCAGGCCCCGCAGCAGCAGCCGGCCGGTCCCGGTCCGGACGCCCCGTGGCGCCCGTCCGCGAACGACGAGCGCTGGCGGCGGGCCGAGCAGATGCGCGAGCCGCAGACCGACGGCCTGACCATCTCGGGGCTGCCGCGTCGCACCCCGCAGGCCAACCTGGTCTCCGGCAGCGCCGAGGCCAGCCCGCTGACGGGTCCGCAGGTCTCGCGCAGCCCGGAGGAGGTGCGCGGCCGGTTGACCAACCTGCGCCGCGGCATCCAGCAGGGCCGCCAGGCCGGTTCGCAGCAGCCGGGCCCCGGCCGTCCCGCGCCGCAGCAGCGGCCGGGCTTCGACTTCGGCGGCACGTCCGAGGGCCACCGGGGAGCCCAGTTCGACGCCGATGGCAACAACGGCTTCGGCCCCGAGCACCAGGAGCGTTGAGTTGAGTCAGATGATGAGCCAGGCCGCACAGAACCTGAACTGGCTGATCACCAACTTCGTGGACAACACCCCCGGGGTGTCGCACACGGTGGTGGTCTCCGCCGACGGTCTGCTGCTGTGCATGTCCGAGGGGTTCCCCCGGGACCGCGCCGACCAGCTCGCCGCGGTCGCCTCCGGGCTGACCTCGCTGACCTCCGGCGCCAGCCGCATCTTCGAAGGCGGTGAGGTCAACCAGACCGTCGTGGAGATGGAGCGGGGCTTCCTGTTCCTGATGGCGGTCAGCGACGGCTCCGCGCTCGCGGTGCTCGCCTCGCCGGACTCCGACATCGGCCTGGTGGGCTACGAGATGGCCCTGCTGGTCGACCGGGCCGGCGCGGTCCTCACTCCCGCTCTGCGGGCCGAGCTCCAGGGCAGCCTGCTGCACTGACGGCCGGTCCGGTCCCTTCGGCTCCTCAGCACCACCCTCACTGTGCCGGACCCGCTCGAAACCGGGTCCGGCACACCCACCCCCAAGTCTTCGCCGCTCGGCGGCTGACAGCCGGTCAGCCTGCAGGCCCGGGGCTCCGACGGCGAACGACCGCAGCACAAGGAGGACGCAATGCCCCCGACACCCGCCGGCTCGTACGGCAACGGGTACGGAAACGGCTACGGCGGCCAGCAGTCGGACGGCTACGAGCAGCAGCCGCTGGTCCGCCCGTACGCCATGACCGGCGGACGTACCAGGCCGCGCTACCAGCTGGCCATCGAGGCGCTGATCTCGACCACGGGCACCAACCCGCCCGGCGCGTTGCTGCCCGAGCACGCCCGCATCGTGGCGCTGTGCCGTGAGGTCAAGTCGGTCGCCGAGATCTCCGCGCTGGCGGGAGTCCCGCTCGGTGTCGCCCGCATCCTCGTTGCAGACCTGGCGGAAGCCGGTCTGGTCGCCATCCACCAGCCCGCCGCGGCGGGCGAGTCGGGCGGTACGCCTGACGTCACGCTGCTCGAAAGGGTCCTCAGTGGACTTCGCAAGCTCTAACGCGGCCGCCCCCAGCCGCGCCACCACCTCCGCCAAGATCGTCGTCG
>NZ_JBIUCB010000024.1:0-112318 GCF_044593455.1 Kitasatospora sp. NPDC051984 | reverse complement strand
GCAGCCGCTGCTGCGGGTCCATGGCGAGGGCCTCGCGCGGCGAGATGCCGAAGAACTCGGCGTCGAAGTCGGCGGCGTCGTGCAGGAAGCCGCCGCGCCGGGTGGTCGAGGTGCCGGGGCGGTCGGGGTCGGGGTCGTAGAGGGCCTCGAGGTCCCAGCCGCGGTCGGTGGGGAAGTCCGAGACGGCGTCGCCGCCGTCGGCGAGCAGGCGCCACAGGTCTTCGGGGGTGCCGATGCCGCCGGGGAAGCGGCAGGCCATGGACACGATCGCGATCGGCTCGTCGTCGGGCGCGGCCGGGTGCGCGGCGGTGTCCGCGGGGGCCGGGCCGGCGGCCTGCCGGCCGAGCAGTTCGGCGCGGATCTCGCGGGCGAGCGCGGTGGACGACGGGTGGTCGAAGATCAGGGTGGACGGCAGCCGCAGTCCGGTGGCGGTGTTGAGCCGGTTGCGGAGTTCGACCGCGGTGAGCGAGGCGAAGCCCATGTCCTGGAAGGCCGTGCCGGGCCGGATGGCGTCCACCCCGGCATGGCCGAGGACGGCCGCCGCGTGGGTGCGGACCAGGTCGAGCAGCAGGCGGTGCTGCTCGGATTCGCCGAGGGCGGCGAGCCGTTCGCGCAGTTGTGCGGCGGCGGGTGCCTCCGTGTCGCCGGTCGTGGTCTCCAGGGCGCGGCGGGCTTCGGGGACGCCGGTCAGCAGCGGGCTGGGGCGGGTGGAGGTGAAGACGGCGGCGAACCGCTCCCAGTCGACGTCGGCGACGGCGAGTACGGTCTCGTCGTCGTCCAGGGCCTGGCGCAGGGCGTGCAGCGCGAGGTCGGGGGCGATCCGGGGCAGGCCGTGCTCCTCCAGTTTGAACAGGTCGGCGTCCTCTCCGGCGACGCGGTCCAGGTGGGGGTTCTCGGCCTGCCAGATGCCCCAGTCGACGCTGGTGGCGGTGAGGCCGCGGGCCCGGCGGTGCTGGGCCAGGGCGTCGAGGTAGGCGTTGGCCGCGGCGTAGGCGCCGTGGTCGCCGCTGCCCCAGACTCCGGCGATCGAGGAGAACAGGACGAAGGCGTCGAGTTCGCGGTCGAGCAGGGCGTCGAGGTGTTCGGCACCGGCGGCCTTGGCGGCGACGATCTGTTCGAACGCGGACATCGGCGTGCCGTCCAGGGGGGCGAGCGCGACGAAGGCGGCCGCGTGGACGACCGCGGTGACGGGGTCGCCCGCCGTCTCCAGGCCGGTGAGCAGTTCCGCCACGGCCTGACGGTCCGCCAGGTCGCAGACGGGCAGGGTCAGTCGTGCGCCGAGGGCGGCCAGTTCCGCGGCGAGTTCGGCCGCGCCGGGTGCCTGGGGGCCGCGGCGGCCGGGGAGGACGAGGTGGGTGGCGCCGCTGCGGGCCAGCCAGCGGGCGAGGTGCGGGCCGACTGCTCCGGTCCCGCCGGTCAGCAGGACGGTGCCGCGGGGCTTCCAGTGCTCCGTGCGGCCCTCGCTGCGGGGGGCGCGCCGGAGGCGGCGGGCCAGTAGGCCGGTGGGGCGCAGCGCGAGCTGGTCCTCGCGACCGGCGCCGTCCGCACCGGAGGCCGCCAGTACGGCGGCGAGCCGGGTCCGGGCGCGGGCGTCGAGGTCCGGCGGCAGGTCGATGAGTCCGCCCCAGCGGGCGGACAGTTCGAGCGCGGCCACCAGTCCGGTGCCCCAGACCAGTGCCTGGCGGGGGTGGGTGACCGGGTCGTCCGGGCCCGTGGACACGGCCCCGGTGGTGGCGCACCAGAGGGGTGCGGTGAGGGCGAGGTCGCCGAGGGCCTGCACCAGGGCGACGGTGAGTGCCGTCCCGTTGGGCAGGGCCGGGTGGTCGGGGTGGGGCCGGTCGGCGGCGGCCAGCAGCGACAGCACGCCGGTCGGGACGCGGTCGCCGAGGGCGGTGGTGAGCGTGTCCGCGAGGTCCGTGCGGCGGACGGCGTCGGCGGTGAGCTCGGCCGTGACGACGGTGGCGCCCGCTTCGGTGAGAGCGAGCAGCGGGCCGGTTACCCGTGCGTCGTCCTCGTGTCCGGCGGGCAGGACGACGAGCCAGGTGCCGGCGGCGGGGGCGGCGGCCGGCGGGTCGGGCAGGGGCTGCCAGCCGATGCGGTAGCGCCAGGAGTCGATGACGCTCTCGTCGCGCCGCTGTTTGCGCCAGCCGCGCAGGGCCGGCAGGACGGGGGCGAGGGCGTCCTCGTCGACGGCGAGGTGGGCGGCGATCTCGGCCGGGGCCTCGTGGTCGACCATGTGCCAGAAGGCCGTGTCGTGCGGGTCGGCGGCCGGTCCGGCGTCGGGCAGCGCCTCCGGCTCCAGCCAGTAGCGCCGCAGCTGGAAGGGGTATCCGGGCAGGGCGGTCGGGCGGGCGCCGGTGCCGGCGTACACCGCGGACCAGTCGACGGCCGCGCCCGCCACCCACAGTTCGGCGGCCGAGCGCAGGGCCCGGCGCAGTCCGCCGTCGTCGCGGCGCAGGGTGCCGACGACCACGGGCGGCTCGGCGGCGCCGGTGGCCTCGACGGTGTCCTGGATGGCCATGGTCAGCACCGGGTGCGGCGACACCTCGACGAAGACCTCGTGGCCCTGCTCGGCCAGGGAGCGGACGGCCGCGTCGAAGCGGACGGTCCCGCGGAGGTTGCGGTACCAGTAGTCGGCGTCCATGGCCGTGGTGTCGAGCCGGTCGCCGGTGACGGTGGAGAACAGCGGGATCCGGGCCGGGAGCGGGCGTACGCCGGCCAGTGCGGCCAGCACCTCGGACCTGATCCGTTCGACCTGGGCCGAGTGCGAGGCGTAGTCCACCGGCACGGACCGGGCCCGTACGCCCTGTGCGTCGCAGTGGGCGAGCAGTTCGGCCAGGGCCCCGGTCTCCCCCGAGACCACCACGGCGGCGGGCCCGTTGACGGCGGCCACCGACAGCTTCTCGGCCCAGGGGGCGATTTCGGCGCGGACCCGGTCCTCGGGCAGGGACACCGCGACCATGCCGCCGAGTCCGGCCAGCGCCCGGATGGCCCGGCTGCGCAGGGCGACGACCTTCGCCCCGTCCTCCAGGCTCAGCGCTCCCGCCACCACGGCGGCGGCGATCTCGCCCTGGCTGTGTCCGACGACGGCGTCGGGCCGGACGCCCCAGGACTCCCAGTGCGCGGCCAGTGCCACCATCACCGCCCACAGCACCGGCTGCACCACGTCCACCCGCTCCAGGGAGGGTGCGCCGGGCGCGCCCGCCAGGACGTCGGGGAGACACCACCCGACGTGGGCGGAGAGGGCGGCGTCGCAGGCGGCGAGGCGGTCCCGGAAGGCGGGGCTGGTGGCGAGCAGGTCCCGGGCCATGCCGTCCCACTGGGAGCCCTGGCCGGGGAACACCAGGGCGGTCCGGCCCTCGACGACCCGGCCGGTGCCCGCGACGACGTCGGCGGACGCGGCCGGAGCCGGGCCGGACAGGGCGGCGAGGCCGTCCAGCAGTGCGTGCTGCCCGTCGCCGATCACCACGGCCCGGTGTTCGAAGGCGGACCGGGTGGTCGCCAGCGAGAACCCGATGTCGGCCGGCCGTGCGGGCGCGTCCGCGGCGAGCCGGGCGCGCAGCCGGGCCGCCTGCTCCCCGAGCGCGGCCGCGGTACGGCCGGACAGCACCCAGGGCAGCACGGCCCCGGGCGCCGCCTCCGACGCGTCGGCCGGTTCCGGCTCCGGTGCCTGTTCGAGGACGACGTGCGCGTTGGTGCCGCTCATGCCGAACGAGGACACCCCGGCCCGGCGCGGCCGGTCGACGGCGGGCCAGTCGCGGGCCTCGGTGAGGAGTTCGACGGCGCCCGAGGACCAGTCTGCGTGCGGGGTGGGCGCGTCCACGTGCAGGGTGCGCGGCAGGACGCCGTGCCGCAGCGCGAGGACCGTCTTGATGACCCCGGCCACCCCGGCGGCGGCCTGGGTGTGCCCGATGTTCGACTTCAGCGACCCCAGCCACAGCGGACGCCCGGCGGGCCGGTCCTGACCGTACGTGGCCAGCAGTGCGTCGGCCTCGATCGGGTCGCCGAGAGTGGTGCCGGTGCCGTGCGCCTCCACCGCGTCCACGTCGGCGGCCGTCAGCCCCGCGTCCGCCAGCGCCGCCCGGATCACCCGCTGCTGCGAGGGGCCGTTCGGCGCCGTCAGGCCGTTGCTGGCGCCGTCCTGGTTGATCGCCGAACCGCGCAGCACGGCCAGCACCGTGCGGCCGTTGCGGCGGGCGTCCGACAGTCGCTCCAGCAGCAGCATGCCCACGCCCTCGCCCCAGCCGGTGCCGTCCGCGGCCGCCGCGAACGGCTTGCAGCGGCCGTCGGAGGACATCGCGCCCTGCCGGCTGAACTCGACGAACACCGCCGGCAGCGCCATCACGCTGACCCCGCCGGCGAGGGCGAGCGAGCACTCGCCGGCCCGCAGCGCCCGCGCCGCGAGGTGCAGGGCCACCAGCGAGGACGAGCAGGCGGTGTCCACGGTGACGGCGGGGCCCTCGAGGCCGAGCGCGTAGGACACCCGCCCGGACATCACGCTCATCGAGTTCCCCGTCATCAGGAACCCCTGGACGGCTTCGGCGGCGGCGGAGCCCAGCGTCGCGTACCCCTGGTCGATGGCCGCGGCGTACACCCCGGTGCGGCTGCCCCGCAGGGTGAGCGGGTCGATGCCGGCCTGCTCGACGGCCTCCCAGGACGTCATCAGCAGCATCCGCTGCTGCGGGTCCATGGCGACCGCCTCACGGGGCGAGATGCCGAAGAACTCCGGGTCGAAGTCGGCCGCGCCGTCCAGGAACGCCCCCCGCCCAGGGACGGTGCCGCCGGACGGCCAGGCGCGCTCCCAGCCCCGGTCGCCGGGGACGGGCGCGCTGGTGTCGCGGCCCTCGGCGAGCAGTTCCCACAGCTCCTCCGGGGTGCGGACCCCGCCGGGGAAGCGGCAGCTCATCGCCACGATCGCGATCGGCTCGCTGGTGCGGGCCTCGGCCTCCCGGAGCCGCTGCCGGGTGTCGCGCAGGTCGATGGTCACCCGGTTGAGGTAGTCGCGCATCCTCTGGTCGCTCACTGGACACCGCTGCTTTCGTCTCGGGCTGCTCGGGTCTCGTCCCGAAGGACGCGGGGGGCGCGGGAGGCGCGGGAGGCGCGGGAGGCGCGGGCCGGTGTCATGAGGACCCCAGCTGCCGGTCGAGGTACTCGAACATCTCGTCGTCGCTGGCCGCCTCGATCAGGTCAGGAGCCAGATCGTCCAGGTCGTCCGGGTCGCCCGCGGGGCGGGCGGCGGCCGGTGCCCCGCCGGGCAGCGGGCGGGACAGCACGTCCCGGATCCGGCCGGCGAGTTCCTCGCTGACGCCGTCCGGCGGCAGGGCGTCGAGCAGGGTCTCCAGGGCGTCGAGGCCGGCCCGGACCGCCGCGTCGCCGGTCGGACGGGCGGCGCCGGCCCGCTCGGCGAGGTGGCGGGCGAGTGCCTCCGGGGTGGGGTGGTCGAAGACGAGCGCGGCCGGCAGCCGCAGCCCGGTCGAGGACGCCAGCCGGTTGCGCAGTTCGACGCCGGTGAGGGAGTCGAAGCCGACGTCCTTGAACGGGCGGGCCGGGCGGATCAGGTTCGGCGAACTGTGGCCGAGCACCGCGGCGGCGGTGCCGCGCACCAGGTCGAGCAGGGTCCGGTGCAGCTCGGCCTCGGGCAGCTCGGCGAGCTGCGCCGCCATCGAGCGGGTCGGCGCCTGCGCCGGGGCGGCGCCGCTCCGGGCGGGGCGGACCAGGCCGCGGAGCACGGCGGGCAGCCGGTCGTCCGCCCGCAGCACGGACGGGGCGATCCTGGCCGCGAGCCGGTAGGCATAAGGGGAGTGCAGCGCCGCGTCGAACAGGGCGAGGCCCTCCGCCGAGGTCAGCGCGCCCGCCCCGGCACCCCGGCCCGAGGTGACCGCCGCGGTCATCTCGCTGCGTTCCTCCCACAGGCCCCAGCCGATGGACAGGCCGGGCAGCCCCTCGACCCGGCGTTCGGCGGCGAGGGCGTCGAGGACGGCGTTGGCGGCGGCGTAGTTCGCCTGCCCGGCCGCGCCGAACTGGGCGGCGCCCGAGGAGAAGAGCACGAAGTGCGTGAGGTCGAGGTCCCGGGTGAGTTCGTGCAGGGCCAGCGCCGCGTCCGCCTTGGGCCGCAGGACGCGGTCGAGCCGGTCCGGGGTCAGCCCGGCGATCGTGGCGTCGTCCAGGACGCCGGCCGCGTGGACGACGGCGGTCAGCGGATGCGCGGCGGGCACCGACCCGAGCAGGGCGGCGAGCGCGTCCCGGTCGGCGACGTCGCAGGCCGCGACGGTCACCGACGCGCCGAGCCCGGTCAACTCCCGCACCAGCTCCGGCATTCCGTCGGCGGACCCGCCCCGGCGGCCCGCCAGCAGCAGGTGCCGGGTGCCGTGCGCGACGACCAGGTGCCGGGCCAGCAGCCGTCCCAGGGTGCCGGTGGCCCCGGTGACCAGGACGGTCCCCTCGGGGTCCGGCGCAGCGGGCAGCAGCAGGACGTTCTTGCCGACGCCCCGGGCCTGGCTGAGCGAGCGCAGCGCGGCCGGGGCCTGCCGGACGTCCCAGCCGGTGACGGGCAGGGGACGCAGCACCCCCCGCTCGAACAGGTCCAGGATCTCGGCGAGCATCTCGCCGATGCGCTGCGGACCGGCCTCCATCAGGTCGAACGCCCGGTAGCGCACCCCGGGGTGCTGCCGGGCGACCGCCTCGGGGTCGCGGACGTCGGTCTTGCCCATCTCCACGAACCGGCCGCCGTTCGGCAGCAGCCGCAGACCGGCGTCGACGAACTCCCGCGCCAGGCTGTCGAGCACGAGGTCGACGCCACGCCCGCCGGTGGCCGTCAGGAAGGTCTCGGCGAAGTCGGTGGTGCGGGACGAAGCGATGTGCCCGTCATCCAGTCCGCCGGCCCGCAGGGCGTCCCACTTGGCGGGGGAGGCCGTCGCGAACACCCGCGCACCGGCGTGCCGGGCGAGTTGCACCGCCGCCGTGCCGACCCCGCCGGCCGCGGCGTGGACCAGGACCGACTCCCCGGACGCCAGTCCGCCGAGGTCGAACAGGCCGTAGTAGGCGGTGAGGTACACCACCGGCACGGATGCGGCGCGGGCGAAGGACCAGCCCGCCGGTATCCGGGCGACGGTGCGGCGGTCGGCGACGGCGGTCGGGCCGAACGCGCCCCCGAAGATCCCCATCACCCGGTCCCCGGGCGCCAGGTCGTCCACGCCCAGGCCCACCTCGATGACGGTGCCGGCGCCCTCGCTGCCCAGGCCCTGGTGTTCGGGGTCGGGGTCCAGGCCGAGCGCGGCGATGACGTCGTGGAAGTTCAGCCCGGCGGCGCGCACCGCGATCCGCACCTCGCCCCGGCCCAGCGGGGCGAGGGCCGCAGGAGCGGGCTCCGCCACGATGTCCTCCGGCGAGCCCTGGCCGTCGCTGGTGAGCCGCCAGGCGGCGCCGTCCGGCAGCGACAGCGTGCCGTCCGGCCGTCCGCCGCGGACCAGCCGCGGCAGCAGCGGCGGGCCGGTCCGCAACGCCAGCTCGGGTTCCCCGGCGGCGAGCGCCGCGGGCAGGGCGTCCGCCGGCTCGGCGGCCGTGGCCGCGTCGACGAGGACGAAGCGCCCGGGGTGTTCGGCCCGCGCGCTGCGCACCAGGCCCCACAGCGCGGCCTGGGCGGGATCGACGGGACGGTCGACCGGTCCGGTGCGGACCGCGTCCCTGGTGAGCAGGGCCAGCCTGGCCGCGGCGAACCGCTCGTCGGCCAGCCACTGCTGCACGAGCGCGAGGCCCTGGTGCGCGGTGGCGCGGACCCGGTCGGCGGAGTCGGGCAGCTCGGCGGTGGCGACGGCCGCCACGATCACCTCGGGGAGTGCGGAGCCCGCTTCGAGGGCGGCGCCCAGGGTGTCGAGGTCCGGCCAGGACACGGCGGCACCGGGGACGGCGCCGCCGAGGGCGGCCCAGGTCGGCACGGCGCCGTTGGCCGGGTGGGTCGCCGGGGTCCAGTCGAGGCGGTACAGCAGGTCGGCGTGAGCACTCCCGGCGAGCGGCCCGCCCGCGGCCGGCGGCCGCAGCAGCAGGCCCTCGACGCCGATCACCTGGCGCCCGGACAGGTCGTGGGCGTGCAGGCTCACCGAGTCCGGCGCGTCGACGGCGAGCCGCACGCGCAGCATGGTGGCCCCGGTGATCCTGCTGGTCACACCGGTCCAGCTGAAGGGCAGCCGGGCCCCGCCGTCCTGGTCGGGCAGCAGCGCGGCGGTCTGCAGGGCCGCGTCCAGCAGCGCGGGGTGCAGCACGCATCCGGCGGCGTCGGCGTGCTGCTGCTCCGGCAGCACCACCTCGGCGAACACCTCGCCGCCGCGGAGCCACGCGGCCCGGATGCCGCGGAAGGCGGGCCCGTAGTGGTAGCCGGCCTCGGCGAAGCGCTCGTAGAGGTCGCCGGTGTCCACGGGTTCGGCACCGGACGGCGGCCAGCTCAGCAGGCCGGCCGCAGTTCCGGCCGGGGCCCCGGGTGCCAGGGTGCCGGTGGCGTGCTCGGTCCAGGACGCATCGGCGTCCCGTGCCGTCCGGGCGAACACGCTGAGCCTCCGCCGGCCGTCGCCGTCGGGCCCGGCGACCCGGAGCTGCAGATGGGTGGCCTCCTCCTCCGGGAGCACCAGAGCCGATCCGAGGGTGAGCTCCTCGACCACCGGGCAGCCCGCCTCCGCCCCGGCGCGCAGCGCGAGTTCGAGGAAGGCCGTACCGGGGAGGAGCACGACGCCCGACACGGCGTGGTCGGCGAGCCAGGGGTGGGTGCGCAGCGAGATCCGGCCGCTGAGCAGCAGCTCACCGGAGTCCGCGACCTGCATCGCCGCACCGAGCAGCGGGTGCCCGGTCGTGGCGAGACCGGCCGAGGCGACGTCCTGGCTCGTGGTCGGCACGTCGAGCCAGTAGCGGGTGCGCTGGAAGGCGTACGTCGGCAGTTCGACGCGCCGCGCCCCCGGGAACGCCCCCGACCAGTCCACCTCCAACCCGCGCTCCCACGCACGGCCCACCGCGCGCAGCAGCTGGGCCGGGCCGCCCTCCCCGCGACGCAAGGTCCCCAGCACCACGGCGTCCGCGCCCGCGGCCTCCACCGACTCCCCCACCGCCACGCCCAGCACCGCATGCGGACTGGACTCGACGAAGAACCGGAAACCCTCCCCCAGCAGCACCTCCGTGGCCCTGCCGAACTCGACGGTCTCCCGCAGATTCCGGTACCAGTACTCGGCGTCCAGCGACTTCGTGTCCAACCAGCCACCCGTCACCGTCGAAAAGAACGGCACCGCAGCGGAGACAGGAGCGATCCCCTCCAGATCGGCCAGCAGCTGCTCGCGGACCTCCTCCACATGCGCGGAGTGCGACGCGTAGTCCACCTCGATCAGACGCGCCCGCACCCCCTCCCCCACCAGCTCATCCACCAGCGCGCCGACCGCATCCGCGTCACCCGACACCACCGTCGACGACGGACCGTTCACCGCCGCCACCGAAAGCCGGCCCGCGATGCGCTCACGGACCACCTCGACCGGCAGCGGCAGCGAGGCCATACCGCCCCGACCCGCCAGCGCGCGGATCGCCAGGGAACGCAACGCGACCACCCGCGCCCCGTCCTCCAGACTCAGACCGCCAGCCACGCAGGCAGCGGCGATCTCGCCCTGCGAGTGGCCGACCACCGCGTCCGGAACCACGCCGAACGCACGCCAGACCTCCGCCAGCGACACCATCACCGCCCACAGCGCCGGCTGCACCACGTCCACCCGCGCCAGCAGGGCCTCCGAGCCCAGCGCCTCCGTCAACGACCAGTCCACGTAAGGCGCCAGCGCCCGCTCACACTCCGCCATCCGCCCGGCGAACACCTCCGACCCGGCCAGCAACTCGACAGCCATTCCGACCCACTGCGAACCCTGACCCGGGAACACCAACGCCACCCGACCGGAAACCAACCCGCCGCCCGCCCCTGCGGCGCCCTGCGCCAGCGCGGTCAGATGCTCGGCGAGGTTGTCCTCGGTACCCACCAGCACCGCGCGGTGTCCCAGCGCGCTGCGGCCGGTGGCGAGGGAGAAGGCCACGTCTGCGGCGCGGACGCCCGACCCGTCTGCGATCCGGGCCGCCAGCGCTGCGGCCTGGGCGTGCAGCGCCTCGGGCGTGCGCGCCGAGAGGAGCAGGGGGACGGCCTCCGGTGTCCCGGGCTCGCCGACGAGCGTGTCAGCGGAAGCCGTCGGGTCGGCCGGGGCCTGTTCGAGGATGACGTGGGCGTTGGTGCCACTGACGCCGAAGGAGGACACGCCCGCCCGGCGCGGGCGGCCCGTGGCGTCCCACTCCCGGGCCTCCATCAGCAACCGTCCGGCACCCGCCGACCAGTCCACCTCGGGCGTCGGACCGTCCACGTGCAGCGTCTTGGGCATCACGCCGTGCCGCAGCGCGAGCACCGACTTGATGACGCCCGCGACACCGGCGGCTGCCGAGGCGTGGCCGATGTTGGACTTCAGCGAGCCGATCCACACCGGCCGGTCCGCCGGCCGCCCCTGCCCGTAGGTGGCCAGCAGGGCCTGCGCCTCGATCGGGTCGCCCAACCGCGTCCCCGTACCGTGCGCCTCCACCACGTCCACGTCCGAGGCCGTCAGCCCCGCGTCCGCCAGCGCCGCCCGGATCACCCGCTGCTGCGACGGACCGTTCGGCGCCGTCAGACCATTGCTCGCACCGTCCTGGTTCACCGCCGAACCACGCACCACCGCCAGCACCGGATGCCCGAGACGCCGCGCGTCCGACAACCGCTCCAGCAGCAGCATGCCGGTGCCTTCGCCGAAGGCGGTCCCGTCGGCGGCTGCGGCGAAAGACTTGCAGCGGCCGTCGGGGGCGAGTCCGCCCTGCCGGCTGAACTCGACGAACAGTTCGGGGCTGCACATCACGTTGACGCCGCCGGCCAGGGCCAGCGAGCACTCACCGGAGCGCAGCGCCCGGACCGCGAGGTGCAGGGCCACCAGCGAGGACGAGCAGGCCGTGTCGATGGTGACGGCGGGGCCTTCCAGGCCGAAGAAGTAGGCCAGGCGTCCGGAGACGATGCTTCCCGAGTTTCCGGTGCCGAGGAATCCCTCGACGTCCTCGGGGATGTAGGGCAGCAGCCGGGCGGCGTAGTCCTGCTGCATCAGGCCGACGTACGTGCCGACCGCGGCGCCGCGCAGGGTGGACGGGTCGATGGCCGCGCGCTCGAAGAGCTCCCAGGTGGTCTCCAGCAGCAGCCGCTGCTGCGGGTCCATGGCGAGGGCCTCGCGCGGCGAGATGCCGAAGAACTCGGCGTCGAAGTCGGCGGCGTCGTGCAGGAAGCCGCCGTGCCGGGTGATGGAGGTGCCGACGCGGTCGGGGTCGGGGTCGTAGAGCGCGTCGGGGTTCCAGCCCCGGTCGGTGGGGAATTCGGAGATGCCGTCGCGGCCCTCGGCCAGCATCCGCCACAGCTCCTCGGGAGAGCTGACGCCGCCGGGGAGGCGGCAGGCCGCGGAGACGATCGCGATCAGGTCGTCGTCCGCGTCCCGGTCCCGGCCGGCGGGCACAGCAGGTACGGCGGGCGTGGCGGCCGGGGCCGTGTCGGTGAGTCCGGCGCGCAGGAAGGCCGCGAGCGCGGCCGGGGTGGGGTGGTCGAACACCAGGCTGGCGGGGAGCCGCAGGCCGGTGGCGGCGTTCAGGCGGTTGCGCAGTTGCACCGAGGCGAGCGAGTCGAATCCCAGTTCACGGAACGCTCGTCCGGCGTCGAGGGTGTCCGGGGTGGCGTGGCCGAGGACGGCCGCCGCGTGGGTGCGGACGAGTTCGACGAGCAGCCGGGTCCGTCCGGTGCCGTCGAGGGCCGCGAGGCGCAGGCGCAGGGCGTTGTCGTCGGCCTCTGCCGAGGTGGCCGCGGCGGCCGTGCGCGGCGGTGTGCGCACCAGGCCGCGCAGCAGCGGCGGCAGGGTGCCGTCCGCCGCCGCGGAGCGCAGAGCGGCGGCGTCGAGGCGCATCGGGACCAGGGCGGCCCGGTCCACGGTGAGGGCGGTGTCGAAGAGTGCGAGTCCCCGCTCGGTGGAGAGCGGCGGCATCCCGGACCGGGCGAGGCGTCGTACCTCGTCCTCGCCCAGGTGTCCGGTGAGGGCGCTGGGCTGCTCCCACAGGGTCCAGGCCAGGGACTGGCCGGCCAGCCCCGCCGCCCGGCGCCGGACGGCCAGGGCGTCGAGGAAGGCGTTGGCGGCGGCGTAGTTGGCCTGTCCGGGGCCGCCGAAGGTGCCCGCGGCGGAGGAGAAGAGCACGAAGTGCGTGAGGTCGAGGTCGCGGGTCAGTTCGTGCAGGTGGAGGGCGGCGTCGGCCTTGGGGCGCAGCACGGCGTCCACCCGCTCGGGGGTGAGTGCGGTGACGACGCCGTCGTCGAGGGCGCCGGCGGTGTGGACCACGGCGGTCAGCGGGTGTGCGGGCGGCAGGTCCGCGAGGACGGCGGCCAGGGCGGCCCGGTCGGCGGCGTCGCAGGCGACGATGGCGGTCTCGGCACCCAGCGCGGCGAGTTCGTCCCGCAGTTCCTGGGCCCCGGCGGCGGCCGGGCCACTGCGGGAGAGCAGCAGCAGGTGCCGGACGCCGTGCCCGGTGACCAGGCGGCGGGCGACGTGGGAGCCGAGCAGGCCGGTGCCGCCGGTGACGAGGACCGTGCCGTCCGGGTCGAAGGCCCGGTGCGGCCCGGCCGCACCGTCCGAGGGGACCCGGGCCAGTCGGGGGACGCGGACCTCGTCGCCGCGGACCGCGGCCTGCGGTTCTCCCGAGGCGAGGGCGGCGGCGACGGCCGCGGCGGTGCCGTGTTCGTCGTCGGCGTCGAGGTCGAGCAGGGCGAAGCGCCCGGGGTGTTCGGAGCCGGCCGAGCGGACCAGGCCCCAGAGCGCGCTGTGCGCGGGGTTGCGGACGTCCTCGCCCTCGCGGGCGGCGACCGCGCCGCGGGTGGCGAACACCAGGCGCGAGTCGGCGAAGCGGTCGTCGGCGAGCCAGGTCCGGACGTCGGCGAGGGCCTGGTGGACGGCCGCGCGGACCGCCGCGGCCGGGTCGGCCGCGGGCTCGGGCTCGGCGCGGACGAGCAGGACCGTTTCGGGCACCGGGGCTCCGGCGTCGACGGCGGCCAGCAGCGTGGCCAGGTCCGCGGTGCGGTGGACGGGTGCGCCGCTGCCGCGCGGGGGTGCGGTGACCCACTCCGTCGCGTAGAGGTCCTGGTGGTGGCGGCCGCTGGGGACAGGGGCGGCGCCGATAGTGCCTGCGGGCCGCAGGACCAGCGCGTCCACGGTCGCCACGGGGGCGCCGGTCGCGTCGGCGACGGCGAGCGCCACCGCGTCGGGTCCGGCGGGGGTGAGCCGGACGCGGATCGCCCCGGCGCCGGTGGCGTGCAGGGTCACGCCGTTCCAGGAGAACGGCAGCCGGCCCTCGGGGTGGGCGTCCGCGCCGGGGGTGCCGGGGACGCCGGTGGCGTGCAGGGCCGCGTCCAGCAGCGCCGGGTGCAGGCCGAAACGGGCGGCGTCGGGTGCGGTCCCGACCGGCCCGGCGGGCACGACGGCTTCGACGAACAGTTCGTCGCCGCGCCGCCAGGCCGCGCGCAGGCCCTGGAAGGCGGGGCCGTAGGCGAATCCGCCCGCCGCGAAGCGGTCGTACAGCCCGTCGAGGGCGAGGGGTTCGGCGCCGGGCGGCGGCCAGGGCATCGGCCCGGCGGTGTCGTCCGCCCCGTCCTCGGCCAGGAGGCCTTCGGCGTGCTTGGTCCACTCCTCGTCGAGGTCGCCGTCGGCGGGTGCGTCCGGCCGGGAGTGCAGGCTGAGCGGGCGCCGGCCCCGGGTGTCGGGGGCGCCGACGGTGAGGCGCAGCACGGTGCCGCCGTGTTCGGGCAGCACCAGGGGGGCCTGGAGGGTGAGTTCCTCGACCCGGGGGCAGCCGACGCGGGCTCCGGCCTGGAGCGCGAGTTCCAGGAAGGCGGTGCCCGGGAGCAGGGCCCGGCCGCCGACGGCGTGGTCGGCGAGCCACGGGTGGGTGCGGGCCGACAGGCGGCCGGTGAGGAGCAGGCCGTCGCTGTCGGCGAGGACCACGACGGCGCCCAGCAGCGGGTGGTCCGCGGGGGTCAGTCCGGCGGAGCCGACGTCGGCGGCGGGTGCGGCGCCGTCCTCGAGCCAGTACGGGTCGCGCTGGAAGGCGTAGGTGGGCAGTTCGACCCGGCCGGGGCGGCGGCCGGCGAAGACGGCGTCCCAGTCCGGGGAGACTCCGCGCAGGTGGAGTTCGGCCAGCGACTCGGTGAACCGGCGCGGGCCGCCGTCGTCGCGGCGCAGGGTGCCCACGGCGGTGGCGTCGGCGCCCGCGTCCTCGGCGGTCTCCAGGACGCCGACGGTGAGGACGGGGTGCGGGCTGCTCTCCAGGAGGACCTGGTAGCCGTCGGCGAGCAGGGCGCGGGTCGCCTGCTCGAACAGGACGGTCCCGCGGAGGTTGCGGTACCAGTAGTCGGCGTCCAGGACGGTGGTGTCCTCGAGCAGGCCGCCGGTGAGGGTGGAGTAGAAGGGGACGGCGGCGGTGCGGGGGGTCAGTCCGTCGAGCCGGGCGAGCAGTTCGGTGCGGATGTCCTCGACGTGGACGCTGTGCGAGGCGTAGTCGACGGGGATGCGCCGGCTGCGGACGCCCAGGGCCTCCGTCCGGTCGAGGAACGCGTCGAGCGCGTCGGTGTCGCCGGAGACCACGGTGGATTCGGGTCCGTTGACGGCGGCGACGGAGAGCCGGCCGTCCCAGGGTGCGAGGTGTCCGGCGACCTGTGCGGCGGGCAGGGCCACCGAGGCCATGCCGCCGCGGCCGGACAGCGCGCGGATCGCCCGGCTGCGCAGGGCGACGACCTTCGCCCCGTCCTCCAGGCTCAGCGCTCCCGCCACCACGGCCGCCGCGATCTCGCCCTGGGAGTGGCCGATGACGGCGCCGGGGGTGATGCCGTGGGCGCGCCAGAGTTCGGCGAGGGAGACCATGACGGCCCACAGCGCGGGCTGCACCACGTCGACGCGGTCGGCCGGCGGGGTGCCGGGGGCGCCGCGCAGGACGGCTTCCAGCGACCAGTCGACGAAGGGGGCCAGGGCGCGTTCGCAGTCCGCGATGCGGGCGGCGAAGGCGGGGGCGGAGTCGAGGAGTTCGACGGCCATGCCGGCCCACTGGGATCCCTGTCCGGGGAACACCAGGGCGACTTCGCCGCCGGTTCCGGCGGTGCCGAGGACCAGGCCGGGGGCGTCGAGGCCGGCTACCAGGGCGTCGAGGCCGGCCCGGAACTCGTCGGGGCGGGTGCCGATCAGGACCGCCCGGTGCTCGTGCGCGGCGCGGGTCGTCGCGAGGGCGTGGCCGACCTCGGCCGGGCCGGGTCCGGGGTGGGCGTCGAGGTGGTCGCGGAGCCGGGCGGCCTGGGCGCGCAGCGCTTGGGCGGTGCGTCCGGAGAGCACCCAGGGGAGGACGGCGGGGGCGGCGGGTCCTTCCGAGGGGGCGGCCGGTTCCGGGACGGGCTCATCCGCCTGTTCCAGGACGACGTGTCCGTTGGTGCCGCTGACGCCGAAGGAGGAGACCGCGGCCCGGCGCGGCCGTCCGGTCTCGGGCCAGGGGGTGTTCGCGGTGACCAGGCGTACCGCGCCCGCGGTCCAGTCGATCTGCGGGGACGGGTCCTGCGCGTGCAGGGTGGGCGGGACGGTGCCGTGGCGCATGGCGAGGACGGTCTTGATGACGCCGCCGACGCCGGCCGCCGCCTGGGTGTGCCCGATGTTCGACTTCAGCGAGCCGAGCAGCAGCGGTTGCCCGTCCGCGCGGTCCTGCCCGTAGGTGGCCAGCAGGGCCTGGGCCTCGATCGGGTCGCCCAGCGGGGTGCCGGTGCCGTGCGCCTCGACCACGTCCACGTCGGCGGGGGTGAGTCCGGCGTTGGCGAGGGCGTGCCGGATGACACGCTGCTGGGCGGGGCCGTTGGGGGCGGTGAGCCGGCTGCTGGCGCCGTCCTGGTTGACGGCGGTGCCGCGGATCAGGGCGAGCACCGGGTGGCCGCCCCGGCGGGCGTCGGAGAGGCGCTCGAGCAGGAGCATGCCGACGCCCTCGCCCCAGCCGGTGCCGTCGGCGGCGGCGGAGAAGGACTTGCAGCGGCCGTCGCGGGCCAGGCCGCCCTGGCGGCTCATCTCGACGAACGGGACGGGTGTCGACATGACCATCGCGCCGCCGGCCAGGGCCAGGGTGCAGTCGCCGGCCCGCAGGGCCTGGGCGGCGAGGTGGATGGCGACCAGTGAGGAGGAGCAGGCGGTGTCGATGCTGACCGCCGGGCCCTCCAGGCCGAAGGTGTAGGCGACGCGGCCCGAGGCGACGCTGTCGGAGCTGCCGTTGCCGATGTAGCCGGCCACGTCGTCGGGGACGTGGCGCAGCCGTACCGCGTAGTCCTGGTACATCACTCCGGCGAAGACGCCGGTCCGGCTGCCCCGCAGGGTCGCGGGGTCGATGCCGGCCCGTTCGAACGCCTCCCAGGTGGTCTCCAGGAGGAGCCGCTGCTGCGGGTCCATGGCGAGCGCTTCGCGCGGGGAGATCCCGAAGAAGCCGGGGTCGAAGTGCCCGACCTCGTCGAGGAAGCCGCCCAGGGAGGTGTGGCTGGTGCCTTCGCGCAGCTGCTCCGGGTCGTCGAGGTGGTCGAGGTCCCAGCCCCGGTCGGCGGGGAAGCCGGTGATGGCGTCGGTGCCGTCGGTGACCAGGCGCCACAGGTCCTCGGGGGACCGTACGCCGCCGGGGTAGCGGCAGCTCATCGCGACGACCGCGATCGGTTCGCGGCTCGCCTCCTCGGCTTCGGTCAGGCGTCGGCGGGTGTGGTGCAGGTCCGCTGTCACGCGCTTGAGGTAGTCCCTCAGCTTGTCGTCGTTCACCATCGGGGGCCGCCGTCCTGGTTCGGGTGTCGGGTCGGTGTCATGACAGGCCGAGTTCGTTGTCGATGAGGTCGAAGAGTTCGTCGTCGCTGGCGCCGTCCATCCGGTCCTCGATGGAGGCGGTGGCCGTGCCGTCGCCGTCGGCCGGGTTGGCGGCCGGGTCGAGGCGGCGCAGGAACTCCCGGAGCCGGTCGGCGAGCCGTTCGCGGTCGGCCGGGTCGTCGGGGACGCCGTCGAGGGCGTCCGCCAGGCGGTCCAGTTCGGCCAGGCCGGGGAGCGGGCCGGGTCCGGCGTCGGGGAGCAGTTCGGCGGCGAGGAGTGCGGCGATCGCGGCCGGGGTGGGGTGGTCGAAGAGCAGCGTGGCCGGCAGCGGGTGGCCGGTGGCGGCGCGCAGCCGGTTGCGCAGTTCCACGGCGGTCAGCGAGTCGAAGCCGACCTCCAGCAGGCCGCGTCCGGGCTCGACCGCGGCCGGGCCGCTGTGGCCGAGCACCAGGGCGGCGTGCGAGCGGACCAGGTCGAGCAGGACCCGGCCGCGCTGGGTCTCGTTGAGGGAGCCGAGGCGCTGCTTCAGGGCCTCGGGCCCGTCGGGGCCGGTGCCGGCCGCGGGGCCCGCGGTGCCGCGCCGGGCGGCGGGGCGCACCAGGCCGCGCAGCAGGGCGGGGACGCCGCCGGTGCCGGCCTGGGCGCGGACGGCCGCGGTGTCGAGCCGCAGCGGGAGGACGACCGGCTCGTCGAGGGTGCCGGCCGTGTCGAAGAGCGCCAGTCCCTGGGCCGGGTCGAAGGCGACGATCCCGCCCCGGGCGATCCGTCGCAGGTCGGCCTCGGTGAGTCCGCCGGTCATCCCGGTGCTGTTGGCCCACAGGCCCCAGGCGAGGGAGCGGCCGGGCAGCCCGTCGGCGCGGCGCCGGTGGGCCAGGGCGTCGAGGAAGGCGTTGGCGGCGGCGTAGTTGCCCTGGCCCATGCCGCCGAAGATGCCGGCGATGGACGAGAACAGGACGAACTCGGTCAGCTCCAGGCCGGCGGTGAGTTCGTGCAGGTTGATCGCCGCGTCCACCTTGGGGCGCAGGACCTGGTCCAGCTGTTCGGGCGTCATGGTGGCGACGACGCCGTCGGCCAGGACGCCCGCGGCGTGCACCACCCCGGTCAGCGGGTGCGCGGGGGGCAGGGCGGCCAGCAGGGCCGCGAGGGCGTCGCGGTCGGCGGCGTCGCAGGCGGCGATCTCGGCGTGCGCGCCGAGGGCGGCGAGTTCGGCGAGGAGTTCCGCCGCGCCGTCGGCGGCGGGGCCGCTGCGGCTGGTCAGCAGCAGGTGCCGGACGCCGTGTTCGGCAGCCAGGTGGCGGGCGACGTGGGCGCCGATGGCGCCGGTGCCGCCGGTGATCAGGACGGTTCCTTCGCCGTCCCAGCCGGGGGTGCGCCCGGTGGCGGCCAGCGGTACCCGGGCCAGCCGGGCGACGTGGACGGCTCCGGCCCGGATCGCGAGCTGGGGTTCCCCGGACGCGAGGGCTTCGGCGAGCAGGGCGGGCGGGGTCTCCGGGTCGTCCAGGTCCAGCAGGACGAAGCGGTCGGGGTTCTCGGTCTGCGCCGAGCGGACCAGACCCCAGAGCGCGGCCGGCGCCGGGTCGGGGACGTCGTCGCCGGTCACCGCGACGGCGCCCGAGGTGACCAGGACCAGCTTGGCGCCGGCCAGCCGCTCCTCGGCCAGCCAGTCGCGCAGCAGGGCGAGGAGCGTGCCGAGTCCGTCGTGGACCGCGTCGCGGAGGGCGCCGGCCGGGGCGGGCGGGCAGGCGGCCAGCACCAGCCGGGGCGCCGGGGTGCCCGCGTCGAGCAGTGCGGACAGCGCGGCGAGGTCGGCGACCGGGCGGCCGGGGAGCGTGGGCGTCCCGGTGCCGAGCACGGTCCAGGACTCCGGGTCGAGGGCGGTGCCCGCGGCGCGCTCGGGCAGGGCCTGCCACTCGGGGCGGAACAGTTCCTCGTGGTGTCCGGCGCGGGTGGCCTTGAAGCGGTCGGGCGAGACGGGCCGCAGGACGAGGGACCGGGCCGAGAGCACCGGCCGGCCGGTGGCGTCGGTCGCCCGTACGGCGACGGCGTCGCGGCCGGTCGGGGTCAGCCGCAGCCGGAGTTCGGCGGCCCCGGAGGCGTGCAGGCGCACCCCGTTCCAGGAGAACGGCAGCCAGCCCTGCGCGGGCCCCTCCAGGACGTCGAACACCAGTGAGTGCAGGGCGGCGTCCAGCAGGGCCGGGTGCAGGCCGAACGCGGCGGCGTCCGGCCGCTGCTCCTGCGGCAGGCTCGCGAGGGCGTACACCTCGTCGCCGAGCCGCCAGGCCGCGCGCAGGCCCTGGAACGCGGGGCCGTAGGCGAACCCGCCGCCCGCGAAGCGGTCGTACAGGCCCTCCGTGTCGAGGGGGACGGCTCCGGCCGGCGGCCAGGCCTCGGGATCCGCCGGGTCGGCCGGGTCCGCGGCTCCGGCGGCGCTGAGCAGGCCGCTCGCGTGCCGGGTCCAGGGGGCGTCGGGGCCGTCGTCGGCGGCCCGGGCGTGGACGCTCAGCGGGCGGGTGCCGGCGGCGTCCGGGCTGCCGACGGTGAGCTGGAGTGCGACGGCTCCGCCCGGCGGGAGCACCAGCGGTGCCTCCAGGGTCAGTTCCTCGACCTGGTCGCAGCCGACCTGGTCGCCCGCGCGGACCGCGAGTTCCAGGAACGCGGTGGCGGGGAACAGCACGCCCTCGTAGACGCCGTGGTCGGCCAGCCAGGGGTGGCTGCGGACCGAGAACCTGGCGGTGAAGAGGAAGCCGTCGGAGTCGGCGAGCTCCGTTCCGGCGCCGAGCAGCGGGTGGTCGACCGCCTGCAGTCCGGCCGCGGGCAGTCCGGCCGCGGCCGGGCCGGCCTGCAGCCAGTAGCTGCCGCGCTGGAAGGCGTAGGTCGGCAGGTCGGCGGCCGGGCCGGCCGGGCCGCCGGAATGGACGGCGTGGACGGCGTCCCAGTCCACGGGGACGCCCGTGACGTGCAGCCGGGCCAGGGCGGCCGTCGCCGCGGGCGCTTCGGGCCGGTCCTTGCGCAGCAGGGGCACCAGCACCGGGCTGCCGGTGGCGCCGGTCAGGCAGTCCTGGCCCATCGCGGTGAGCGCGCCGTCGGGTCCGAGTTCGAGGAACGCGGTGACGCCGTCGCGTTCCAGGTGGCGCACGCCGTCCTGGAAGCGGACGGTGCCGCGCACGTGCTGCACCCAGTAGTCCGGCGAGCCGAGCTGCTCGGCGGTGGCCGGCTCGCCCGTCAGGTCGGAGATCACCGGGATGGCGGCCTCCCCCGGGACGATCCGGGCGACGACCTCGCGGAACTCGGCGAGCATCGGCTCCATGAGGGGCGAGTGGAAGGCGTGGGAGACCCGCAGCCGCCGGGTCTTGCGGCCGCGCGCGGCGAGCTGGGCGGCGATCTCGTCCACCACCGCCGCGTCGCCGGAGACCACGGTCGAGGCCGGGCCGTTGACCGCGGCGAGGCCGGCCTGGCCCTCGCGGCCGGCGAGCAGCGGCAGCACCTCCTCCTCCGCGGCGGCGAGGGCGACCATCGCGCCGCCCGCCGGGAGGGCCTGCATCAGCCGTCCCCGCGCGACCACCAGCGCCGCGGCGTCGGGCAGTGTGAACACCCCGGCGACGTGGGCGGCGGCCAGCTCTCCCACGGAGTGGCCGAGCAGCCGGTCGGGGCGCACGCCCCAGTGCTCGACGAGCCGGAACAGGGCGACGCCGAGGGCGAACAGGGCGGGCTGGGCGTACTCGGTGCGGTCCAGCAGGCCGTGGCCGGGGTCGCCGGGGGCCGCGTCGATCACCTCCCGCAGCGGGCGGTCGAGCAGCGGGTCGAGCTCCGCGCAGACCGCGTCGAAGGCGTCGGCGAAGACCGGGAACCGCGCGTACAGTCCGGCGCCCATGCCGGTGCGCTGGCTGCCCTGGCCGGGGAACAGGAAGGCGGTCTTCGCGGCCGGGCCGGTGACCCCGCGCACCAGGTCCGCCGACGGCTCGCCGGCGGCGAGGGCGGCGAGCGCCTGGAGCAGGGCCTGCCGGTCCGTGCCGGTGAGGGCCGCCCGGTGTTCGAAGGCGCTGCGGCGCAGCGCCAGGGAGCGGCCCAGGTCCGCGACGGCGAGGTCCGGGTCCTGCTCGACGTGCCGGAGCAGCCGGGCCGCCTGCTCGCGCAGCGCGTCCGCGCTGCGGCCGGAGAGCAGCCAGGGCAGGGCGGGGGCGGCAGCCGCGTCAGCGGTGGACGCCGGGGCCGGTTCGGTGGGCTGTTCGAGGATGGTGTGGGCGTTGGTGCCGCTGACCCCGAACGAGGACACCGCGGCCCGCCGGGGGCGGCCGGTCTCCGGCCACGGGGTGTCGTCGGTGAGCAGCCGGACCGCGCCGGCCGACCAGTCGACGTGCGGGGTCGGCTCGTCGACGTGCAGGGTGCGCGGCAGTGTCCCGTGCCGCATGGCCTGCACCATCTTGATGATGCCGGCGACTCCGGCGGCGGCCTGGCTGTGCCCGATGTTCGACTTCAGCGACCCGAGCCACAGCGGCTCCCGCTCGCCGCGTTCCCGGCCGTACGTGGCCAGCAGCGCCTGGGCCTCGATCGGGTCGCCGAGCTTGGTGCCGGTGCCGTGCGCCTCCACCGCGTCGACCTCGGCGGCGGTCAGTCCGGCGTCGGCGAGGGCCGCCCGGATGACCCGCTGCTGGGAGGGCCCGTTGGGGGCGGTCAGGCCGTTGCTGGCGCCGTCCTGGTTGACGGCGGAGCCTCGGACGATGGCGAGCACGGGGTGGCCGTTGCGCCGGGCGTCCGAGAGGCGTTCCAGGACGAGCAGTCCGGCGCCCTCGGCCCAGGAGGTGCCGTCGGCGGCGGCGGCGAACGGCTTGCAGCGGCCGTCCTCGGCGAGCACCCGCTGCCGGCTGAACTCCACGAACGCGCCCGGGGTCGACATCACGGTCACGCCGCCGGCCAGCGCCAGCGAGCATTCGCCGGCCCGCAGCGACCGGGCCGCGAGGTGGACCGCGACCAGCGAGGAGGAGCACGCCGTGTCGACGGTCACCGCGGGCCCTTCGAGGCCGAGGCTGTAGGAGATCCGCCCGGACGCCACGCTGCCCGCGCTGCCGATGCCGAGGTAGCCCTCGAATTCCTCGGAGGGCGCGGTGACGCGCGACCCGTAGTCGTGGTGGCTGCAGCCGACGAAGACGCCGCTCGCGCTGCCCTTGAGGGAGAGCGGGTCGATACCGGCCCGCTCGAACGCCTCCCAGGAGAGTTCGAGCAGCAGCCGCTGCTGGGGGTCGATGGTCAGCGCCTCGCGCGGGGAGATCCCGAAGAAGGCCGGGTCGAAGCGGTCCGCGTCGTGCAGGAAGCCGCCCTCCCGCGCGTAGGTGCTGCCGACCCGGTCCGGGTCCGGGTCGTAGAGGCCGTCCAGGTCCCAGCCCCGTCCGGTGGGGAAGCCGGTGATCGCGTCCCCTCCGGACGCGACGAGCTCCCACAGCTCCTCGGGGGTGCTGACCCCGCCGGGGTAGCGGCAGCTCATGCCGACCACGGCGATCGCCTCGTCCTCGGGCACCGCGGCGGCCGCGGGCGGCTGCCCGGCGGCGTCGGGCGCCTCGGTGGCGGGCGCTCCCGGCAGTTCGGCGCGCAGGTGTCCGGCCAGGGTGGTGGCCGTGGGGTAGTCGAAGGCCAGGGTCACCGACAGGCGCAGGCCGGTGGCCGCCGCGAGCCGGTTGCGCAGTTCGACGGCGGTCAGCGAGTCGAAGCCGATGTCCTTGAACGCCTGGTCGGGTCCGACCGCCTCGGGCCCGGGGTGGCCGAGCACGGCGGCGACCTCGCGGCGGACCAGGTCCAGCAGGGCCCGGTCGCGTTCCGCCGGGGGCAGGGCGGCCAGCCGCAGGGCCGGCGGCTCGGCGCCGTCGGCCGTGCCCCGGGCCCCGGCCGCGGCGGCGAGCGCGTCCCGCACCTCGGGCAGGTCCCCGAGGGCGGCGCTGGGCCGGAGCGCGGTGTACGCCCGGGTGAAGCGGTCCCAGGCGAAGTCGGCGACCAGGACGGCCGTGTCGTCGTGGTCGAGGGCCTGGCGCAGCGCGGTGGTGGCGGTGGCGGGGTCCATGGCGGGCAGGCCGTCGCGGATCAGCCGTTCGGCGACCGCTCCGGAGGCGAGGCTCTCGCCGCCCCACAGGCCCCAGGCCACCGAGGTGCCGGGCAGTCCGAGGTCGCGGCGCTGCCGGGCCAGGGCGTCGAGGTAGGCGTTGGCGGCGGCGTAGCTGCCCTGGCCGGTGCCGCCGAGGGTGCCGGCCAGCGAGGAGAACAGCACGAAGGCGGTCAGGTCGAGTCCGCGGGTGAGCGCGTCGAGGTTGCGTGCGCCGTCGAGCTTGGGGCGCAGGACGCCGGCGGCGCGTTCGGGGGTGATCGAGTCGATGACCCCGTCGTCGAGGACGCCCGCGGTGTGCAGGACGGCGCGCAGCGGGCGCTCGGCCGGGATGCCGGCGAGGAGTTCCGCCAGTGCGTCGTGGTCGGCGACGTCGCAGGCCACGGCGGTGGCGTCGGCGCCGAGTCCGCGCAGTTCGGCGAGCAGGGCGTCGGCTCCCGGGGCCTGGGCGCCACGCCGGCTGGTGAGCAGCAGGTGCGCGGTGCCGGTGCGGGCGAGCCAGCGGGCGATCTGGGCGCCGAGGCCGCCGGTGCCGCCGGTGATCAGGACCGTGCCTTCGGGTGTCCAGTCGCGTGCGGGGGCGGTGTCGCCGAGTCCGGCGTGGACGACCCTGCGGGCGTAGAGGCCGGTGGCACGCACCGCCAGCTGGTCCTCGCCGTCGGGGTTGGTCAGGGCTTCGGCGAGCCGGGTCGCGGCCCGGTCGTCGAGCCGTCGTGGCAGGTCGATCAGGCCGGCCCAGCGCTGCGGGTATTCGACGCCGGCGACCCCGCCGAGGCCCCAGGCGAGGGCCTGGAGGGTGCTGTCGATCCGGTCGGAGCGGCCGACCGATACCGCGCCCCGGGTGGCGCTCCAGAGCGGGGCGTCGGTGCCGAGGTCGCCGAGGGCCTGGAGGAGCGCGACGGTCAGGGTGAGGCCGAGGGGGAGCGCCGATCCGTCGCCGTGCGGTTCCTCGTCCAGGGCGAGCAGCGACAGGATTCCGGCGGGCGGCCCGTCGGCGCGGTCGTGGGCGTCGCGGAGCAGTGCGGCGAACCGGGTCCGGTCGGTCGCGTCGGGGCCCGCCTCGACCAGGACGGGGGTGGCGCCGTGTCCGCGCAGGGCGTCCGCGGCGAACGCGACGGCCGGGTCGGCGGCGGCGCCGGCCGGGGCGACGAGGAGCCAGCTGCCGGTGAGCCGGGGCGGCTCGGGTGCGGGCAGGGGCTTCCAGGTGACCCGGTAGCGCCAGCTGTCGGCGGTCCGGTCGTCGGACCTGCCGCGCGCCCACTCGGCGAGGGTGGGCACCAGGGAGGCGAGGGAGGCCCGCAGTTCCCCGTCCTCGACCCGCAGGGTGGTGGCGAGGGCGTCCAGGTCGCCGTGGTCGACGGCCGCCCAGAAGCCGGAGTCGGCCGGGCCGGTGCCGGTCGCGGCGGCAGTGCCGGTCGCGGCGTCGGCGGGGCGGCCGGGGGTGGCCTCCAGCCAGTAGCGCTGCTGCTGGAAGGCGTAGGTGGGCAGGGGCCGCCTGCGCGCACCGGTTCCGGCGAACACCGCGTCCCAGTCCACCGGCAGTCCGCGGACCTGGACCTCGGCGAGCGCGGCGAGGAAGCGGCCGGGGCCGCCCTCGGTGCGGCGCAGGGTGCCGACGACGGCGCCGTCGCCGACCCCGGCGGCCTCGACGGCCTCCTGGATCCAAACGGTCAGCGCGGGGTGGGTGCTGCACTCGACGAAGGTGTGGTGCCCGTCCGCGACGAGCGCGTCGAGCGCCCGGCCGAACTCCACCGGTCGGCGCAGGTTCTCGTACCAGTACGCGGCGTCCAGGCTGAGGGTGTCCACGGGGCCGCCGCTGACCGTCGAGTAGAACGGGACGGCGGAGGTCCGCGGCGCGGTGCCGTCGAGGAGGGCGAGCAGTTCCTCGCGGAGCTCCTCCACCTGGGGCGAGTGTCCGGCGAAGTCCACGCCGGGGACCGGCCAGGCCAGGACGCCCGCCTCGGCGTACTGCTCGCGGAGGCGTTCCAGGGCCGCCGGGTCGCCGGAGACCGTCACCGACGTCGGCCCGTTGACCGCGGCGACGTCGAGTGCCCCGTCGTGGGCGGACAGTGCCTCGCGCACGGCTTCGACCGGCTGCGGCACGAACAGCATGCCGCCGCGTCCGGTCAGGGCCAGCAGGGCCCGGCTGCGCAGGGCGACGATCCGGGCCCCGTCCTCCAGGCTCAGACCACCCGCCACGCAAGCGGCGGCGATCTCGCCCTGGGAGTGGCCGACCACGGCGTCGGGGACGATCCCGTGCGCCCGCCACAGCTCGGCCAGCGACACCATCACCGCCCACAGCACCGGCTGCACCACGTCCACCCGGTCCAGCGGGGGCGCGTCGGGCTCGTCGCGCAGGACGGCGAGCAGCGACCAGTCCAGGTACGGGGCGAGGGCGCGTTCGCAGGCCGCGACGCGGTCGGCGAAGGCCGGGGCGTGGTCGAGCAGTTCCCGGGCCATGCCGGCCCACTGGGATCCCTGGCCGGGGAAGACGAAGACGGTCCTGGCCGACCGGGCGACGGTGCCCCGGACCAGGCCGGGTGCGCGCTCTCCCGCGGCCAGCGCGGCCAGGCCGCCCAGCAGGGTCTCCCGGTCGCCGCCGACGACGGCCGCGCGGTGCTCGAAGGCGGTCCTGGTGGTGGCCAGGGAGTAGCCGACGTCGGCGGACGGCAGCTCCGGCCGCTCCGTCAGGTACGCGTGCAGCCGCTCCGCCTGGTCCTTCACCGCCTCGGCGGTCCGCCCGGACAGCACCCACGGGACGGCGGACGACGAGGGCACGGGCGCGGCGGACGCGGGGTCGGCGGGCACGGGCTCGGCGGACGCGGGCTCGGCAGACGCGGGCTCGGCGGACGCGGGCTCGGCCGACGCGGGCTCGGCGGGCGGCTGTTCGATGACGACGTGGGCGTTGGTGCCGCTCAGGCCGAACGAGGACACTCCGGCGCGGCGCGGCCGGCCGGTCTCCGGCCAGGGGGTGGCCTCGGTCAGCAGGGCGACGGCGCCCGCCGTCCAGTCGACGTTCGGGGTCGGCGCGTCGATGTGCAGGGTGCGCGGCAGTTCGCCGTGCCCCATGGCCAGCACCATCTTGATGATGCCGCCGACGCCGGCGGCGGCCTGGGTGTGCCCGATGTTCGACTTCAGCGACCCGAGCCACACCGGCCGGTCGGCCGGCCGGTCCTGGCCGTAGGTGGCGAGCAGCGCGTCGGCCTCGATCGGATCGCCCAGCCGGGTGCCGGTGCCGTGCGCCTCGACGGCGTCCACGTCGGCGGCCGTCAGCCGGGCGTTCGCCAGCGCGTCGCGGATCACCCGCTGCTGGGCCAGGCCGCTGGGTGCGGTCAGGCCGTTGCTCGCGCCGTCCTGGTTGATCGCGGAGCCGCGCAGCACCGCGAGTACCGGGTGGCCGTTGCGGCGGGCGTCGGAGAGGCGTTCCAGGAGCAGCAGGCCCACGCCCTCGGCCATGCCGAAGCCGTCCGCCGAGGCGGCGAAGGACTTGCAGCGCCCGTCCTCGGCGAGGCCGCGCTGCCGGCTGAAGCCGGTGAACGACAGCGGCGTGCCCATCACCGTGGCGCCGCCCGCCAGGGCCAGCGCGCACTCGCCCGAGCGCAGCGACTGCGCGGCGAGGTGGACCGCCACCAGCGACGAGGAGCAGGCCGTGTCCACGGTCACGGCGGGCCCCTGGAGGCCGAGTTGGTAAGCGACCCGCCCGGACAGGACGCTGGTGGAGATGCCCGCGATGAACAGGCCCTCGAGTTCCTCGGGGATGTCGCGCAGGTTGCCGCCGTAGCCCTGGTAGGAGGCGCCGGCGAAGACGCCGGTCGGGGTGCCGCGCAGGGTGGACGGGTCGATGCCGGCGCGCTCGATCGCCTCCCAGGAGGTTTCGAGCAGCAGGCGCTGCTGCGGGTCCATGGCGAGGGCCTCGCGGGGGGAGATCCCGAAGAACCCGGGGTCGAAGCGGTCCGCGTCCCTGACGAATCCGCCTGCGGCGGCGTAGCTCCGGCCGGGCCGGTCGGGGTCCGCGTCGTACAGCGCGTCGAGGTCCCAGCCCCGGTCGGACGGCAGCCCGGAGACGGCGTCGCGTCCGTCCGCGACCAGGCGCCACAGGTCCTCGGGGGTGCGGACGCCGCCGGGGTAGCGGCAGCTCATGGCGACGATCACGATGGGGTCGTCGTCGGCGGCGGGTGCCGCCGTCGGGGGCTGCCGGACGGTGGCGGGCTCCCCGGCGGCGCCCAGCAGTCCGGTCTCCAGGCGTCCGGCGAGGGCGGTCGCCGACGAGTAGTCGAAGACGACGGTGACCGGGAGCCGCAGGCCGGTGGCGGCGTTCAGCCGGTTGCGCATGTCCACGGCGGTCAGGGAGTCGAAGCCCAGCTCGCGGAAGGCGCGGCCGGGGGCGATCGCGTCCGGCGAGTCGTGGCCGAGGACGGCGGCCGCGTGGGTCCGGACCAGGTCGACCAGCACGCGGGTCCGCTCGGCCGCCGGGAGCGGCGCCAGCCGGTCGCGCAGCGCCGAGGGGGCCGCCCCGGCGCCGGCCTCGCCGGTCTCGGGTTCGGCGGCCAGCGCGGCGCGCACCTCGGGGAGTTCCCCGATCAGCGGGCTTGGGCGGGCCGAGGTGAAGACCGTCGCGAAGCGGTCCCAGTCGATGTCGGCGACCACGACCACCGTCTCGTCGTGGTCCAGGACCTGCTGGAGCCCGGTGATCGCGACCGCGGGCGGCATGAAGAGCACGCCGTGGCCGCGCAGGGTCTCCTCCGCCAGTTCGGCCGCCATCCCGCCGGCCCCGTCCTCGGGGCTCCAGATCCCCCACACCACGGAGGTCGCGGCGAGGCCGCGGCTCCGGCGGTCCTCGGCGAGGCCGTCGAGGTAGGCGTTGGCGGCGGCGTAGGCGCCGTGGACGGCGCTGCCCCACACCCCGGAGATGGAGGAGAACAGCACGAACGCGTCGAGGGTGTCCCGGTCGAAGAGCAGGTCCAGGTTCCGGGCCCCGCCGACCTTGGCGTGCAGGGTGTCGGCGAACTCGTCCGCGTCGGTGTCGGGCAGTGGCACCAGCAGCCCGGCCCCTGCGGCGTGGAAGACGGTGCTCAGCCGGTGGCCGTCCTGTTCGAGGCCGTCCTTCAGGGTGCGCAGGGCGTCCAGGTCGGCGACGTCGCACGAGGCCAGGGTGACCCGGGTGCCGAGCGCGGCCAGTTCCTCGGCGAGCTCCCGCGCACCCGGCGCGTCCGCGCCGCGCCGGCTGACCAGCACCAGGTGCCCGGCTCCCCGCCGGGCCAGCCAGCGCGCGATCTGCGCGCCGATCCCGCCGGTGCCGCCGGTGATCAGCACGGTGCCCCCGGGCCGCCAGCTCCGCCGCGGCGCGGCGTCGCCCAGGGCGGACCGGACCAGCCGCCGGCCGTGGCAGCCGGTGGCCCGGACGGCCACCTGGTCCTCGTCCCGGGCCCGGCCGGCCAGTACCCGGCACAGCCGCTGGGCGGTGTCCGGGTCCAGGACCTCCGGGAGGTCGACCAGACCGCCCCAGCGCTGCGGGAACTCCAGCGCGGCGACCCGACCCAGGCCCCAGAGCAGGTTCTGCGCGGCGCTGACCGCGCTCCCGGTTTCCGTACCCCCGACCGACACCGCGCCCCGGGTCGCCCACCACAGGGGCGCGCCGATCCCGGCGTCGCCGAGGGCCTGCACCAGGGCCAGGTTGAGCGCGGTGCCCAGCGGGACGGCGGGGTGCGCCGGGTGCGGGCGCTCGTCGAGGCCCAGCAGCGACAGCACTCCCGTCACCGGTCCCGGCAGCGTGTCGAGGGCCTCGCGTATCCGGTCGGCCAGCACGGCGCGGTCGGCCGCCGCCTCGGTGATCCGTACGTGGACCACCGAGGCCCCGGCCTGCTCCATGGCGTGGACGGTCGCCTCCGACCGACGCGCCCCGTCCTCGGACTGGCCGTCCGAGGACAGCACCAGCCAGCTGCCGTCCAGTGCGACCGCCGGGCCCTCGGGCAGGGCCCGCCAGGTCACCCGGTAGCGCCAGGAGTCGACCACCGAACGCTCGGTGCGCTCGGTGCGCCAGGTGGCGAGCGCGGGCAGCACCACGTTCAGCGGGTCCTCGGCCGCCACCCCGAGGGCGGTGGTGAACCGGTCCAGGTCACCCCCGCCCAGGGCCTCCCAGAAGTCGTCGCCCGCCGCGGACGGACCGCCCGCCGCGGTGGCGGTGTCCTCCAGCCAGTACGGGCGGCGCTGGAAGGCGTAGGTGGGCAGTGCCACCCGGCCGGGGCGGTGTCCGGCGAACACCCGCTCCCAGTCCGGCAGCAGGCCGCCCACGTGGGCCTCTCCCAGGGACGTCAGGAAGCGGTCCAGGCCGCTCTCCCCGCGCCGCAGCGTGCCCACGACCACGGCCGGGCCCTGCGCGGAGCCGGCGGTGTCGGCCGCGTCGGCGGTCTGCTGGACACCGAAGGTGAGCACGGGGTGAGGGCTGGACTCGACGAAGAACCGGAAGCCCTCCTCCAGCAGCACCTCCGTGGCCTTGCCGAACTCAACGGTCTCCCGCAGGTTCCGGTACCAGTACTCGGTGTCCAGCGACTTCGTGTCCAGCCAACCGCCCGTCACCGTCGAGAAGAACGGCACCTCGCCCGAGGCAGGAGCGATCCCCTCCAGATCGGCCAGCAGACGCTCGCGGATCTCCTCCACATGTGCGGAGTGCGACGCGTAGTCGACCTCGATCAGCCGCGCCCGCACCCCCTCCCCCACAAGCTCATCCACCAGCGCGCCGACCGCGTCCGCATCGCCCGACACCACCGTCGACGACGGACCGTTCACCGCCGCCACCGAAAGCCGGCCCGCGATGCGCTCCCGCACCACGTCCGCCGGCAGCGGCAGCGAAGCCATGCCGCCACGTCCCGCCAGCGCGCGGATCGCCAGGGAACGCAGCGCGACCACCCGCGCCCCGTCCTCCAGACTCAGACCGCCAGCCACGCAGGCAGCGGCGATCTCGCCCTGCGAGTGGCCGACCACCGCGTCCGGAACCACGCCGAACGCACGCCAGACCTCCGCCAGCGACACCATCACCGCCCACAGCACCGGCTGCACCACATCCACCCGCGCCAGCAGCGCCTCGGAACCCAGCGCCTCCGCCAACGACCAGTCCACGTAAGGCGCCAGAGCCCGCTCACACTCCGCCATCCGCCCGGCGAACACCTCCGACCCGGCCAGCAGCTCCACCGCCATCCCGACCCACTGCGAACCCTGACCCGGGAACACCAGCACCGAACGGCCGGAGGACACACCGTCGCCCCGCACCAGGCCCGGCACCGAGCGGTCCTCCACCAGCGCCTTCACGCCGTCGAGCAGCTGATCCGGGTCGGTGCCCACCACGACGGCCCGCCGTTCGAAGGCGGTGCGGGTGAGGGCGAGGGCGCGGCCGGTTTCGGCGGCCCGCAGGGGTCCGGGGGTGGCGCCCAGGTGCGCCAGCAGCCGGGCCGCCTGGGCGCGCAGCGCCTCGTCGGTGCGGCCCGACAGCACCCAGGGCAGCGGGTGCGGGTCGCCGTCGGCCACGGTTTCGGCCGCCGGTTCGGCTTCCTCCGCCGGGGCCTGTTCGAGGATCAGGTGGGCGTTGGTGCCGCTGACTCCGAAGGCGGACACGCCGGCCCGGCGCGGGCGTTCCGTGTCGTCCCAGGCGCGGGCCTCGGAGAGGACTTCCACGGCGCCCGACGACCAGTCCACCATGGGGGTCGGCCGGTCCGCGTGCAGCGTCCTGGGCAGTTCGCCGTGCCCGATCGCCAGCACCATCTTGATGACGCCGCCCACGCCGGCCGCCGCCGAGGTGTGGCCGAGGTTCGACTTCAACGAGCCCAGCCAGAGCGGCCGTTCGGCGGGCCGCCCCTGGCCGTAGGTGGCCAGCAGGGCCTGCGCCTCGATGGGGTCGCCCAAGCGCGTCCCCGTACCGTGCGCCTCCACCACGTCCACCTCGGACGCCGTCAGCCCCGCGTCCGCCAGCGCCGCCCGGATCACCCGCTGCTGCGACGGGCCGCTGGGCGCCGTCAGGCCGTTGCTCGCGCCGTCCTGGTTCGTCGCCGAACCGCGTATCACCGCCAGCACCGGGTGCCCGTTGCGGCGGGCGTCCGACAGCCGCTCCAGCAGCAGAATGCCCGCTCCCTCGGACCAGCCGGTGCCGTCCGCGTCCGCCGAGAACGCCTTGCAGCGGCCGTCGGCCGACAGCGCGCGCTGGCGGCTGAACGCCACGAACGGGTCGGGGGTCGCCATCACCGACACACCGCCGGCCAGGGCGAGCGTGCAGTCGCCCGCCCGCAGTGCGCGGATCGCCAGGTGCAGGGCGACCAGCGAGGAGGAGCAGGCCGTGTCCACGGTCACCGCGGGGCCTTCCAGGCCCAGGGTGTAGGCGATCCGGCCGGAGACCACGCTGCTCGCGGTTCCGGTGTCCAGCAGGCCCTGGACCTCGGGGAGGTGGCGCGAGCCCGCGCCGTAGCCGTTGCCGATGGCCCCGAGGAAGACGCCGGTGCCGGTGCGCCGCAGCGCGCGGGGGTCGATCGCGGCCCGCTCGACCGCCTCCCAGGCGGTCTCCAGGGCCAGCCGCTGCTGCGGGTCCATCGACAGGGCCTCGCGCGGCGAGATGCCGAAGAACTCGGCGTCGAACTCGGCGGCGTCGTGCAGGAAGCCGCCGTTGCGGGTGTAGGAGGTGCCGGGCCGCTCGGGGTCCGGATCGTAGAGGCCCTCCAGGTCCCAGCCGCGGTTGACCGGCCAGGCGGAGATCGCGTCGGCGCCCCGGGCGACCAGGTCCCACAGCAGTTCGGGCGTGTCGGCGCCGCCGGGGTAACGGCAGGCCATGGAAACGATGGCGATCGGTTCGTGGCGGGCCTGCTCGGCCTCGCGCAGCTGCCTCCGGGCGTCACCGAGGTCGGCGGTGGCGCGCCTGAGGTAGTCGAGCAGCTTCTTGTCGTCGGACATCAGTGCCAGCTCTCTCTCAGACGTTCCCGAAGTCGTTGTCGATCAGGGCGAACAGCTCGTCCGCTGTCGCCGTTTCGGTCACCGTGGCGGTGTCGTCCACCGCCCCGGGAGGTACTGCCCCGCCGCCCGGTGACCTGCCGCCCGGTGCGCCGGCGCGCCTGCGCCAGCTGCGCAGCAGTTCGTCCAGTCGCTCGCCGACCCCGTCGCTGTCGGCCGTCCCGGGCGGGGCGGCCGTGAGGAGCGCGGCCAGCCGGTCCAGCTCGGCCAGCAGCGGCGAGGGCGGTTCGGGCGCGGCGGACAGCTCCGCGTCCAGGTAGGCGGCGAGCGCCTCGGGCGTCGGGTGGTCGAAGACGGCCGTCGGCGGGACGGCCAGCCCGGTGGCCTCGCACAGCGCGTTCCGGAACCGCACCGCGAGCATCGAGTCGAAGCCGACCTCGGCGAAGGTGCGTTCCGGGCGCACCGGGCCGGTTCCGGGATGGCCGAGGACCGCGGCCGAGTGCCGGACGACCAGGTCGAGCACCGCCTGCCGGCGGGCCCGCCGGTCCAGCGGGGCCAGGCGGGCGGCCAGCCGTTCGGCGGGGGTCCCGTCGTCGTCGCCCGCGGCCTCCGGTGCCTCCTCGGCCGGCACCGCCGTGGTGGCGGCGGCCGTCCGGCCCGGGGTGGCCAGCCAGTACCGGTCGCGCTGGAACGGGTACGTCGGCAGCAGGACGGGGGCCGGGCCGGGGGTCCCGGTCCAGGGCGACCAGTCCACCGGACCGCCGCCGGCCGCCCACGCCTCGGTCAGCGAGGCCAGCAGCCGGTCCCGGCCGCCGTCGCCGCGCCGCAGCGTGCCGACCGCCGACACCTCCCGCCCGGCCTCCGCGGCCACCGCCTCGATCCCGGCGAGCAGCACCGGGTGCGGGCTGACCTCGACGAGCAGGGTGTGGCCGGCGTCCAGCAGGGTGCGGGTCGCTCCGGCGAAGTCGACCGGTTCGCGCAGGTTGCGGTACCAGTAGGCGGCGTCGAGCGATTCTCCGGCGACGGGTTCGCCGGTCACCGTCGAGTAGAGCGGGACGGCCGAGGCGCGGGGGCGGATCCCGCCGAGGGCTTCGCGCAGTTCGTCCTCGATCTCGGCGACCTGGGCGGAGTGGGCCGCGTAGTCCACCGGGATCGCCTTGGCCCGGACGCCTTCCCGCTCGCAGGCCGCGAGCAGGGCGGCCAGTTCCTGGGGCTCCCCGGCGACGACCACGGCTTCGGGGCCGTTCACGGCGGCCACGCACGCGCGTCCGCCGGCGGGCAGCAGGCCCGTGGTCCGCTCGGCGGAGGCGGCGACCGACACCATGCCGCCGCGTCCCGCCAGCCTCAGCAGCGCCCGGCTGCGCAGCGCCACCACGAGGGCCGCGTCGTCGAGCGACAGCGCTCCGGCGACGCAGGCGGCGGCGATCTCGCCCTGGCTGTGCCCGACGACGGCGTCCGGGGTGACCCCGGTGTCGCGCCAGTGCGCGGCCAGCGCGACCATCACGGCGAAGAGCACCGGCTGGACGACGTCCACGCGCTCGAGCGTCGGCGCGCCGGGCGCGCCGCGCAGCACCTCGATCAGGGACCAGTCGGTGTGCGGGGCGAGCGCCCGTTCGCAGTCGGCGATGGCGGCGGCGAACGGCGCGGAGGTGTCGAGCGCCGCCGCGGCCATGCCGGCCCACTGCGATCCCTGGCCGGGGAAGACGAAGACCGTGCGGCCGCCGCGCGCCCGGTCCTGCACCGCGTCGGGGGCGGGTTCGCCCGCCGCGAGGGCGTCCAGCCAGCCGATCAGCGCGGCGCGGTCGCGGCCGGTGGCGGCCGCCCGGAAGGGCAGGGCGGGGCGGGTGGTGGCGAGCGCCCGGGCGGCCGCGGCGGCGCCCGCGTCGGGGTCGGCCCGCAGGTGCTCGCCCAGTCGGCGCGCCTGGCGGCGCAGGGCCGCGGGGGTCATGGCGGAGAGCAGCCAGGGAACGGTGGTCCCGGGCTCCTCGGCCGGCGGGCGGTGGTCGGTGGCGGGTGCTTCCTCCAGGACGGCGTGGGCGTTGGTGCCGCTCATGCCGAACGCGGAGACGCCGGCCCGGCGCGGCCGGCCCCCGTCCGGGGCGTCCCAGGGGCGGGCGTCCGCGAGCAGCCGGACCGCGCCGGCCGACCAGTCCACCCGGCTGGACGCCTCATGGGCGTGCAGGGTGCCGGGGAGCACGCCGTTGCGCAGGGCGAGCACCGTCTTGATGACGCCGGCGACTCCGGCGGCGGCCTGGGTGTGCCCGATGTTGGACTTCAGCGAACCCAGCCACAGCGGGCGGTCGGCGGGCCGGTCCTGGCCGTAGGTGGCCAGCAGGGCCTGCGCCTCGATGGGGTCGCCGAGCACGGTGCCGGTGCCGTGCGCCTCGACCAGGTCGATCTCGGCGCCGGACAGTCCGGCCGTGGCCAGCGCGGCCCGGATCACCCGCTGCTGCGCGGGGCCGCTCGGGGCGGTGAGGCCGTTGCTGGCACCGTCCTGGTTCACCGCGGTGCTCCGTACCAGCGCGAGGACCGGGTGCCCGAGGCGGCGCGCGTCGGAGAGGCGTTCCACGAGCAGGACGCCCACCCCTTCGCCCCACCCCGTGCCGTTCGCCCCTTCGGCGAAGGAGCGGCAGCGGCCGTCGGGCGACAGGCCCTGCTGGCGGCTGAACTCGACGAAGACGTCCGGGCTCGCCATCACCGCGGCGCCGCCGACCAGGGCGAACGAGCAGTCGCCGGCGCGCAGTGCCTGGCCGGCCAGGTGCAGTGCCACCAACGAGGAGGAGCAGGCCGTCTCCACGGTCACGGCGGGGCCGCCGAGGCCGAGGGTGTAGGCGATCCGGCCGGAGGCGACGCTGGTGACGGTGCCGCTGAGCAGGTGCCCCTCGACCTGGTCGGACGGGTCCTGCGGGCCGGTGCCGTAGCCCTGGGAGGCGACGCCGACGTAGACGCCGCCCTCGCTGCCGCGGACCGACGCGGGGTCGAGTCCGGCCCGCTCCAGGACCTCCCAGCTGGTTTCGAGCAGCAGCCGCTGCTGCGGGTCCATGGCCAGGGCCTCGCGCGGCGAGATGCCGAAGAACTCCGCGTCGAACTCGGCCGCCCCGTCCAGGAATCCGCCGCCGGTGGTGTAGAAGGTGCCCGGGTGCAGGGGGTCCGGGTCGTAGAGGTCCTCCAGCGGCCAGCCGCGGTCGGCGGGCAGCTCGGCGACCGCGTCCACTCCGTCGGCGACCAGCCGCCACAGGTCTTCGGGCGAGCGGACGCCGCCCGGGAACCGGCAGGCCATCGAGACGATCGCCAGGGGTTCGTCGGCCGCCGCCGGATCCGCCGCGGTCGCGCTGGTCGTGCCGGGCGTGTCGTCGGCGCCCGGTTCCGTGCCGCTCAGCCCGGCGAACAGGTGCTCGGCGAGGGCGGCCGCCGTCGGGTGGTCGAAGACGGAGGTGAGCGCGAGCGGCAGGGCGGTGGCCGCGACCAGCCGGTTGCGGAGTTCGACGGCGGTGAGCGAGTCGAAGCCCGCCTCGCGGAACGGGCGGTCGGCGGCGAGGCCGACGGCCGACTCGTGGCCCAGCACGGCGGCCGCTTCGCTCCGGACCAGCTCGGTCAGCAGTTTGCGGCCCTCGGGCCCGGACAGCCGGTGCAGCCGGTGCGACCACGAGGGGTCGCCGCCCGTACCGGGTGCGGACCCGACAGAAGTGTCCGCGGGGCCGCCGTCCGCCGTCCGGTACCCCGCGGCGGCGGGCAGGCCGCGCAGCAGCGCGCTCTCCCGGACCGATCCGAAGGTGGGCGCGAAGCGGCTCCAGTCCAACTCGGCGACGACCGCTTCGCCCTCGTCCAGGGCCAGCGCCAGGCCGAGCGCGGACAGCGCCGCCGCAGGGTCCATCGGCACCAGCCCGTGTCGGCGCAGGCCGTCGCCGACGGCGCCCTCGGCCATGCCCGCGCCGGCCCAGGGCCCCCAGGCCACCGAGGTCGCCGGCAGGCCCCGGCCGCGCCGCGCCGCGGCGAGGCCGTCCAGGTAGGCGTTGGCCGCCGCGTACGCGCCCTGGCCGCCGCTGCCCCAGGTAGCCGAGATCGAGGAGAACAGCACGAAGGCGTCCAGTTGGCGGCCTTCGAACAGGGCGTCGAGGTGGGCCGCGCCGCGTGTCTTGGCCGCCGTCCGCAGGGCCAGTTCCTCCGGCGTGCAGTCCATCAGCGCGGTGTCCGAGGTGAGTCCCGCGGTGTGCACCACGGCCCGTACGGTGTCGCCCTCGGCGTGCAGCCGCTCCAGGACCCGTTCCAGCGCGGTGCGGTCGGCGACGTCGCAGGCCAGCACGGTGCTCCGGGCGCCGAGCGCCGCCAGGGCGTCGACCAGCGCGTCGGCTCCCGGGGCCTCGGGGCCCCGCCGGCCGAGCAGGACCAGGTGGTCCGCGCCGCGCTCCGCGAGCCAGCGCGCCACCTGGGCGCCGAGGCCGCCGGTGCCGCCGGTGACCAGGACGGTGCCGCGCGGCGTCCACGGTGCGGGTGCGGGTGTCGCGGGCTCCGGCGCGGGGACGAGCCGGCGGCCCAGCGGTGCCGGCACGCGCACGGCCACCTGGTCCTCGCCGTCCAGTCCGGCCAGCACCGCGCACAACCCTTCCAGCGCGGGCCCGTCCAGCAGCTCCGGCAGGTCGACCAGGCCGCCCCAGCGCAGCGGGTGCTCGAGGGCCGCCACCCGGCCCAGGCCCCACACCTGGGCCTGCTCGGGGCGGACCTCCTCCGTGCCGTGGGCCGCCACCGCGCCGCGGGTGGCGCACCACAGGGGTGCGTCGATGCCGCTCTCGCCCAGGGCCTGGATCAGCATCAGGGTCCCGGTCAGGCAGGCGTCGAGCGTCCGCAGGCCGGGGTGCGGCCCCTCGGCCAGGGCGAGCAGCGACAGGGCGCCCTCCAGGGAACCGAACTCCGGGAGCAGCGAGGCCAGTTCGGCGCGTTCGACGGCGACCCCGACCCGGATCACGACCACGTCGGCGCCGTGTCCGGCGAGGGCCTGTTCGCAGGCGAGCGCGGTGTCCTCGGCGCCGGGTCCGTCCGGGACGACGAGCAGCCAGCGGCCGGAGAGGCGGGGCTCCGCGGGCGCGGTGAGCGGCTCCCATCCGATGCGGTAGCGGTGCGGGCCGGCGGGGGCCGCGATTCCCCGGCGGCCGCGCCAGGCGGCGGGGGCCGGGTCCGGCGCGGCCACCGGCCAGAAGCGCCGGTGCTGGAAGGCGTACGTGGGCAGGTCGACCCGCCGCACGTCGGTGCCGCTCCAGCCCGCCGACCAGTCCACCGCCACGCCGCGCAGGTGCAGCGAGGCGAGTGCGGTGCGGACCGCGTCCGACTCGCCGCGGTCACCGCGCAGCAGCGGCACCGCCCCGGGACCGCCGGGGGCGGGAACGGAGCCGCCGGGGACGGAGTCGGAGTCGGCTTCGGGAAGGCAGGCGTGGAGCATGCCGGACAGCACGCCGCCCGGTCCGAGTTCGAGGTACGTGGTCGCGCCCGCGGCCCGCAGTTGGCGGGCCCCTTCCAGGAAGCGCACGGTGCCCCGGGCGTGCCGCACCCAGTGGTCGGGGGAGCGGAGTTCCGCGGCCGTGGCCGTGCGCCCGGTCAGGTTGGAGACGATCTCGATGCCGGGCGCGTGGTAGGTCAGCGACTCGGCCACGTCCCGGAACGCGTCGAGCATGCCGTCCATCCGGGCGGAGTGGAAGGCGTGGCTCACGCTCAGGCGCCGGGTGCGCCGGCCGCGGTCGCGGAACGTCCCGGCCAGGCGGCGTACCGCGTCCTCGTCACCGGACAGGACCACGGAGGCGGGCCCGTTGACGGCGGCGATGTCCACCGTGTCCCGGTCCTCGGTCGACAGGGCCTGGCGCACTTCCTCCTCGCCGGCCTCGACCGCCACCATCGCCCCGCCCTCGGGCAGTTCGTCCATCAGCCGGCCCCGGGCCGTCACCAGCGCGCAGGCGTCGGGCAGGTCCAGCACGCCCGCCGCGTGGGCGGCGGCGAGTTCGCCGATGGAGTGCCCCATCAGCAGGTCGGGCCGCACGCCCCAGTGCCGTACCAGCCGGAACAGCGCCGTCTCCAGGGCGAACAGCGCGGGCTGGGTGTACCGGGTGCGGTCGAGCAGTTCCGCGTCGGGGGTTCCGGGTTCGGCGAACAGGAGGTCGCGCAGGTTCAGGTCGAGGTGCGGGTCGAGGCCGGTCAGCACCTCATCGAGGGCGTCGGCGAACACCGGGTCCTCGCCGTAGAGCTCCGCGCCGGCTCCGGCCCGCTGGCTGCCCTGTCCCGGGAACAGGAAGGCGGTCCGGCCGGGGCGCACGCCGCCGCCGGTGAGCAGTCGGCCCGCCGTCGTGCCGCGCGCGAGCGCGGTGAGCGAGCGCCGGACGGACGCCCGGTCCCGTCCCAGGACGGCGGCCCGGTGTTCGAGCGGGGCCCGTCCGGTGGCCAGCGAGTAGGCGACGTCGACCAGTTCGACGTCCGGGTCGGCGTCGAGCCGGCCCACCAGCCGGCCGGCCTGGGCCCGCAGGGCCTCCGGTGTCCTGGCCGAGAGCAGCAGCGGCACGGGCGGGCCGGTACGGCGGGCGGTGGGGGTGGCGGTGTCCGCGGCAAGGGCCATCGTGGCGGCGGCGGGGGTGGCGGCCGGGGTGTCCGTGGCGGGGGCGGCCGGGGTGTCGGTCCGGTCCAGGGCGGGCACGGCCGCGATGGCGGGCGCCTGCTCGATGATCAGGTGCGCGTTGGTGCCGCTGATGCCGAACGAGGACACGCCCGCCCGGCGCGGGTTCCCGGTCTCCGGCCACGGGGTGTGCGCGGTGAGCAGGCGGATGCCGCCGTCGGACCAGTCGACGTGCGGGTTCGGCGTCCCGGCGTGCAGGGTTCCGGGCAGTTCTCCGTGACGGATGGCCAGCACCATCTTCATCACCCCGGCCACCCCGGCGGCTGCCTGGGTGTGCCCGATGTTCGACTTCACCGAGCCGAGCCACAGCGGACGGTCCGCCGGGCGCTCCGGTCCGTGGACGGCCTGGAGCGCCTGCGCCTCGATCGGGTCGCCGAGCCTGGTGCCGGTGCCGTGGGCCTCGATCGCGTCGATCTGCTCGGCGCGCAGCGCGGCGTCGGCCAGGGCGGCGCGGATGACCTGCTGCTGGGACGGGCCGTTGGGGGCGGTGAGCCCGTTGCTGGCGCCGTCCTGGTTCACGGCGGTGCCGCTGATCAGCGCGAGGACGGGGTGGCCGTGGCGCAGGGCGTCGCTGTGGCGCTCGAGCAGCAGCACGCCGGCGCCCTCGCCCCAGCCCGTGCCGTCCGCGTCCGCCGAGAACGCCTTGCACCGTCCGTCGGCGGCGAGCCCGCGCTGACGGCTGAACTCCACGAAGAGCCGCGGGGTGCTCATCACGGTCACCCCGCCCGCGAGGGCCTGCTCGCAGTCGCCGCGCCGCAGTGCCTGGACGGCCAGGTGCAGCGCCACCAGTGACGAGGAGCACGCGGTGTCGACGGTGAGCGAGGGCCCCTGGAGGCCGAGGACGTAGGACAGCCGGCCCGACAGCACGCTGGCCGTGTTCCCGGTCAGCAGGTGGCCCTCGGACACTCCCTCGGCGCCCTCCAGCAGCGCGGAGTAGTCCTGCCCGTTGGTGCCGATGTAGACGCCGACCTGCCGGTCCTTCAGCGCGGTCGGATCCTGCCCGGCGCCCTCGACCGCCTCCCAGGCGGTCTCCAGGAGCAGCCGCTGCTGCGGGTCCATGGCGAGGGCCTCGCGCGGCGAGATGCCGAAGAACTCGGCGTCGAACTCGGCGGCGTCGTGCAGGAAGCCGCCCTGCCTGGTGTACGTGGTGCCGGGGTGGTCGGGGTCCGGGTCGTACAGCCCCTCGGTGTCCCAGCCCCGGTTCGACGGCCAGTCGCCGACGGCGTCGGTGCCCTGGGAGAGCAGGTGCCAGAAGTCCTCGGGCCGGGCGACCCCGCCGGGGAAGCGGCAGCCCATGCCGACGATCGCGATCGGCTCGTTGCCGACGGGGTCGGCGGTGTCGCTCGCCTCGTCCGGCAGACCCGGGTCGAGGGCCTGGTCCAGGTCCAGTTCCGCGAGCAGCCGGTCGGCCAGTGCCGACGGGGTGGGGTGGTCGAAGAGGACGGTGGCCGGCAGGGCCAGCCCGGTGACGGCGGCGAGCCGGTTGCGCAGCTCCACCGCCATCAGGGAGTCGAAGCCGAGCGCGGAGAACGCCTTTCCGGGCTGGACGGTGTCGACGCCGGGGTGGCGCAGGACCGTCGCCGCTTGGGTGCGGACCAGTTCGGTGAGGGCCCCGACCCGGTCCTCGTGGCGCGGCAGTGCGGCGATCCGCTGCCGCAGGGTGTCGGCGACGCCGTCGCCCTCCCGGGCCGCCGACGGTGCGGCGGTGTCCTGGGTGGGCCGTGCGGCAGCCGGGTCCGGTATCCCGTCGAGCAGGGCGGTGGACCGCAGGCCGATGGCCGCGGTGAAGCGCTTCCAGTCGACGTCGGCGACCACGACCAGCGCGTCGTCCGCCTCCAGTGCCCGGCCGATCGCGGTGACGGCCGTTTCGGGCTCCATCACCGGCATGCCGAAGTCACGGAGCCGGCCGGCGACCTCGTCCGCCAGCATGCCCGGTCCGGCCCAGGCGCCCCAGGCCACGGACGTGCCGGGCAGCCCGGCGGCCCGGCGGGCGGCGACGAGTGCGTCGACGGCCGCGTTGGCGGCCGCGTAGTTCCCCTGCCCGGCGTTGCCCACGACGCCCATCACCGACGAGAACACCACGAAGGCCGACAGGTCGAGGCCCGCGGTGGCCTCGTGCAGGTTCCGGGCGGCGGTCAGCTTGGCGCGCAGCACCACGGCGAGCCGCGCGGGGTCCAGCGCGTCGAGCACACCGTCGTCGAGGACGCCCGCCGCGTGGATGACGGCGGACAGCGGGTACCGCGCGGGGATGTCGGCGACCAGCGCCGCCAGGGCGGCCGGGTCGGCGACGTCGCACGCCGCGAAGGCCACTTCGGTGCCCAGCGCCGTCAGTTCCGCCCGCAGCGCGTCCGTGCCGGGGGCGTCGGCGCCGCGCCGGCTGACCAGCAGCAGCCGCTCCGCGCCCTGGCCCGCGAGCCAGCGCGCCGTGTGCGAGCCGACGCCGCCGGTGCCGCCCGTGACGAGGACCGTGCCCCGCCACCGGGCGTCCGGGCCGCCCGCACGGGCCTTCGGCGGCACGGACGGCGCGGGCCGGAGGCGGCGTCCGTGGACCCCGGTGGAGCGCACCGCCACCTGTTCCTCGTCGGCCGCGGCTCCCGCGAGCACCGCGCACAGGCGGCGGGCGGCCCGTGCGTCCGGCACCTCGGGCAGGTCGACCAGACCGCCCCGGCGGTGCGGGTGCTCCAGGGCCAGCGTCCGGCCCAGGGCGGCGGAGGCGGCCTGACCGACGTGTCCGGGCCGCTCCGCGCCGCCCAGGACGGCCAGTCCCTTGGTCAGTATCCAGAGCCTGGCCTGGATGCCCGCGTCCTCGAGTGCCTGGGCCAGCGCGAGGGTCAGCGCCGGACCACCGGGCAGGTCGGGGTGCTCGGGGTGGGGGCGTTCCTCCCAGGACAGCAGGGACAGCACGCCGGCGATCGGCTGCTCCCCGGCGGTCTCCGTGAGCAGGGCGGCCAGCTGTTCGCGGGTCGCGCCCGGATCGGCGACGACGCACGGGAGGAGGTCGGCCCCGGCCTCGCGGAGGGCGTCCAGGACGGCCGCCGCGTCGCCGCCTTCGGGACGCAGGGCGAGCCAGCGACCGGGGAGGCCGTCCGTCGGCGTGACCGACAGGGGTGCCCAGGCGACGTGGTAGCGCCAGGATTCCGCCTTCCGCTCACGGCTCCTGGCGGAGCGCCAGGTCGCCAGCGCGGGCAGGACTTCGTCCAGGGCGGCGCGGCCGACCCCGAGGATTTCGGCGAGCCGGGCGGGGTCCTGCAGTTCCAGGTCGTCCCAGCGGTCCTCGGCGGGGGCGGCCGGGACGGCGGCGGGGGCCGTCAGCCAGTAGCGGGTGCGCTGGAAGGCGTACGTCGGCAGCTCGACG
Source organism: Kitasatospora sp. NPDC051984 (assembly GCF_044593455.1). Lineage (NCBI taxonomy): Bacteria > Bacillati > Actinomycetota > Actinomycetes > Kitasatosporales > Streptomycetaceae > Kitasatospora > Kitasatospora sp. NPDC051984. The sequence continues at coordinate 70,382 of NZ_JBIUCB010000024.1, read as the reverse complement.
CGGCGCGCCCCCGGGAACGCCCCCGACCAGTCCACCCCCAGCCCGCGCTCCCAGCCGCGTCCGACCGCGCGCAGCACCTGCGTCGGGCCGCCCTCCCCGCGACGCAAGGTCCCCAGCACCACGGCATCCGCACCCGCCGCCTCGACCGACTCCCCCACCGCGACGGACAGCACCGGGTGCGGGCTGGACTCGACGAAGAACCGGTGCCCGGCCGCCAGGAGCGCGCGGGTCGCCTGCTCGAACTCGACGGTCTCCCGCAGGTTGCGGTACCAGTACTCGGCGTCCAGGGCCTTCGTGTCCAACAGGCCGCCCGTGACGCTCGAGTAGAACGGCACCGCAGCGGACAGCGGCACGATGCCGTCCAGATCGGCGAGCAGCTGCTCGCGGACCTCCTCCACGTGCGCGGAGTGCGACGCGTAGTCGACCTCGATCAGCCGCGCCCGCACCCCGTCCCCCACGAGCTCTTCCACCAGCGCCGCGACCGCGTCAGCATCGCCCGAGACCACCGTGGACGACGGGCCGTTCACCGCCGCCACCGACAACCGGCCCGCGATGCGCTCCCGCACCACGTCCACCGGCAACGGAAGCGAGGCCATACCGCCCCGACCCGCCAGCGCGCGGATCGCCAGGGAACGCAACGCGACCACCCGCGCCCCGTCCTCCAGACTCAGACCGCCCGCCACCACGGCGGCGGCAACCTCGCCCTGAGAGTGACCGACCACCGCGTCCGGAACCACACCGAACGAGCGCCACACCTCGGACAGCGACACCATCACGGCCCACAGCACCGGCTGCACCACATCCACCCGCGCCAGCAGGGACTCCGAGCCGAGCGCCTCCGCCAACGACCAGTCGACGTACGGCGCCAGCGCCCGCTCGCACTCCGCCATCCGTTCCGCGAACACGGCCGATTCGGCCAGCAGTTCGGCGGCCATCCCGACCCACTGCGAACCCTGGCCCGGGAACACCAGCGCCACCCGACCGGAAACCAGCCCGCCGCCGGACACCGCGGCACCCTGCGCCAGCGCCTGCACGCCGTCGAGCAGTTCGCTCCGGTCCCCGCCCACCACCACCGCACGGTGCTCGAAGGACGCGCGCCCCACCGCCAGCGAACAGCCCACGTCCGCCACGTCGAGCCCGGGCTCCGCCGCCACCCGCGCCGCCAGCGCCTCCGCCTGCGCGCGCAGTGCCTCGGCGTTGCGCGCCGACACCGGCCACACCACCGGCCCGGGACGCGGGGCGTCCTCCACCGCCTCGGCCGGCACGGACTCCAGGATCACGTGGGCGTTGGTCCCGCTGATGCCGAAAGAGGACACGCCCGCCCGGCGCGGGCGGCCCGTGTCGTCCCAGGCACGGGCCTCCGTCAGCAGCCGGCCGGCGCCCGCCGACCAGTCCACCTCGGGCGTCGGACCGTCCACGTGCAGCGTCTTGGGCATCACGCCGTACCGCAGCGCCAGCACCGACTTGATGACGCCCGCGACACCGGCCGCAGCCTGGGCGTGGCCGATGTTGGACTTCAGCGACCCGATCCACACCGGCCGGTCCGCCGGCCGCCCCTGCCCGTAGGTGGCCAGCAGCGCCTGCGCCTCGATCGGGTCACCCAACCGCGTCCCCGTACCGTGCGCCTCCACCACGTCCACGTCCGAGGCCGTCAGCCCCGCGTCCGCCAGCGCCGCCCGGATCACCCGCTGCTGCGACGGGCCGTTCGGCGCGGTCAGACCGTTGCTCGCTCCGTCCTGGTTCACCGCCGAACCGCGCACCACCGCCAGCACCGGATGCCCGAGACGCCGAGCGTCCGACAACCGCTCCAGCAGCAGCATGCCCACGCCCTCGGCCAGGCCGAAGCCGTCGGCGGCCGCCGCGAACGCCTTGCAGCGGCCGTCGGGGGCCAGGCCGCCCTGCCGGCTGAACTCGACGAGCATGCCGACCGTGGACATCACGGTCGCGCCACCGGCCAGCGCCAGCGAGCACTCGCCGGACCGCAGCGCCCGGACCGCGAGGTGCAGAGCCACCAGCGAGGACGAGCAGGCCGTGTCCACGGTGACGGCCGCCCCCTCCAGGCCGAGGGTGTAGGCCAGGCGGCCCGACGCGACGCTTCCGGTGTTGCCGGTCAGCAGGTGGCCGCCCTCGTCGGCGCCCTGTTCGAGGGAGGGGCCGTAGTCCATGGTCATCGCCCCGACGTAGACGCCCGTCGGGGTCCGCCGCAGGGTGGACGGGTCGATCCCGGCCCGCTCCAGCGCCTCCCAGGTGGTCTCCAGCAGCAGCCGCTGCTGCGGGTCCATGGCGAGGGCCTCGCGCGGCGAGATGCCGAAGAACTCGGCGTCGAAGTCGGCCGCGCCGGCGAGCGAACCCGCCTCCCGCTGGTAGTACCGGCCCGGTGTGCCCGGTGCGGGGTCGTACCGTCCGGCGGTGTCCCAGCCGCGGTCGTCGGGCAGCGCGGAGACGGCGTCGGCGCCCGCCGACACCAGCTCCCAGAGGTCGTCGGGGCCGCCGACGCCGCCGGGGTAGCGGCAGCCCATGCCGACGATCACCACGGGGTCGTCGTCCGCGGGCCGCCGCACCGGCTCGACCGCGTCCGTGCGCAGGTCGGGCCGGTCGCCGCCGATCCGGGCGCTGAGGTACGCGACCAGGGCCGCCGGGGTCGGGCAGTCGAAGACGGCCGTCGCCGGGATGCGCAGCGCGGTCGCCGCGCTCAGCCGGTTGCGCAGCTCCACGGCGGTGACGGAGTCGAATCCCAGGTCGAGGAAGGCCACGTCGGCGGGGACCGGTTCGGACCGCCCGGTCACCGCGGCGATCTCCTCGTCCACCAGCCGGGCCAGCGCGGCGCGCCGTTCCGGGGCGTCCATGCCGGCCAGTTCCGCCTGCAACGCGCCGCCGACGTCCCGGCCGCCGCCCGTGCCGCCCACACCGTCCGGGTCCGCCGGGCCAGGCTCCGCGAGCGCCGCCAGGACTGCCGCCGGCAGCTCCCGTACCCCTGCGGACGGCGCTTCCGGTTCCCGCTCCGGGGTGACACCGTGCACGTACAGGTCGCCGAGCGAGGTCAGGAACCGGCCCGGACCGCCCTGGTCCCGGCGCAGCGTTCCGAGGACGGCGGCCTGCGCGCCGTGTTCCTCCGCGCAGTCCGTGAGGGCGGAGGTCAGCACGGTGTGCGGGCTGACCTCCAGCAGGACGCCGTACCCGTCCCGGAGCAGGGCGCCGGCCGCCTGGTGGAACCGGACAGGGTTGCGCAGGTTGCGGCACCAGTAGTCGGCGTCCAGGACCGGGGCGTCCAGTCGTCCGCCGGTCAGTCCGGAGTAGTAGGGCAGCTGCGGTGTGCGGGGCCGGATCGGTGCGAGGTCGGCGTGCATCCGGGGGACGATCGCGTCGATGTGGGGGGAGTGGGCGGCCAGGCCGACCGCGATCCGCCGTGCGTGCACCCCCTCCGAGGCCAGGTCGGCGAGGAGTTCGGCCGCGGCGTCGCGGTCGCCGGAGACGATCACGGACCGCGGGCCGTTGTGCGCGGCGACGACGAGGCGGCCGTCCCAGCGGCGCAGCCGCGGCTCGACCGCGTCGGCCGGGGCCATGACGGAGACCATGTCGCCCTGCCCGGCCAGGGTCGCCTGGGCCTGGCTCCACAGGGCGACCACCCGTGCGGAGTCGTCCAGGGACAGCGCGCCGCTGACCGCGGCGGCGGTGACCTCGCCGACGCTGTGCCCGAGCACGGCGGCCGGTTCCACGCCGTGGGAGCGCCACAGCTCGGCGAGCGACACCGTCACGGCGAACAGCAGGGGCTGCACCACGTCGGCCCGGTCCGCGGCGGGGGCGCCCGGCGCGTCCGGGTCGCGGAGCACGTCGATCGGCGACCAGTCGGTGAACGGTTCGAGGGCCTGCGCGCACGCGTCCATCCGGTCGCGGAACACCGCGGAGGTGTCCAGCAGGTCCACGGCCATCCGGGGCCACTGCGCGCCCTGTCCGGGAAACACGAAGGCGACCCGGCGGCCCGCCGCGGCGGTGCCCTCGACCAGGCCGGGCGTGCTCCTGCCGTCGGCGAGCGCGTCCAGCCGCCGCAGGAACCCGTCCCGGCCGTCGGCGACCAGTGCCGCCCGCCGGCTCCCCTCGGAGGCGGTGCGCGCGAGGGCGAGCGCGATGTCCTGGGGGCTCCAGTCGTCACGACCGGCCAGGTACCCGTGCAGGCCGCGCGCGCCGGCCGCCAGCGACTCCCTGCCGCTGCCGGCCAGTGTCCACAGCAGCGGTGCTTCCGTACCGTCGGGGTGCGCCATCGTGTCTTCGGACTCCTTCACGGCGAGCGGGACCACCGGTCGCCGAACCGTGGCGGGCGCCCGCTCTCGCGGGTCGCGCGCCGACCGGGACGCCTTCGTCAGGCCCGGCGCGTACCCCCACCGGACCTGCGACGTCGATCTTGCCCACTGCCGCATAGCAGCCCGATAGCGCGGGCCGCGACACGACGCGGGTACGGGGAGCGGGCGGGGCGCGGAGCGGCGGGAGGGCCGCGCGCGTACCCCGTGGAGCGGGCGGGGCGCGGAGCGGCAGGAGGGCCGCGCGCGTACCCCGTGGAGCGGGCGGGGCGCGGAGCGGCAGGAGGGCCGCGCGCGTACCCCGTGGAGCGGGTCGGCCGGACAGGCCCTAAGTGCGCGGCACCCCGAGCTCGCGCCAGATCCCGTCCAGTGCCGCGACGAACGCCTCGACCTGCGCGGGCTGGTGGACGGCGCCGGGCGCGCTCCGGAGGATCTCCTGTCCCGCGCGCACGCTGGGCGCGTTGATCGCCTGCACGTAGATGCCGTGGCGCTCCAGCAGCAGGGCGGAGATCCGCCGGGCGAGCGCGTCGTCCCCGACGAAGATCGAGACGATGTGGGAGCCGTCGGAGACGAAGGGGATGCCGTGCTCCGTGAGCAGCCGGTGCGTCAGCCGCGCGTTCGCGTGGAGCCGGTCGCGCTCCTCGTCGGAAGTGCGCAGGTGCCGGACCGCGGCGAGCGCGCCCGCCACGACCGCCGGCGGCAGGGCGGTGGTGAAGATGAAGGAGCGGGACAGGCCGCGCACCGCGTCGACCAGTTCGGCGGGACCGGCGATGTACCCGCCGGTGGTGCCGAATCCCTTGGCGAGCGTTCCCATGATGACGGTGAACTCGTCCGCGATGCCCAGGCTCGCGGCGATACCGGCTCCCTGCGGCCCGTACATTCCGACCGCGTGGACCTCGTCGAGGAAGGTCATCGCGCCGTATTTCCGGGCGATCCGGGCGATCTCGGCGAGCGGGGCGACGTCGCCCGCCATCGAGTAGACCGATTCCATGACGATCATCTTCGGCCGGTCGGGATCGGCGGCGGATATCAGCTCTTCCAGGTGCGCCGTGTCGTTGTGCCGGAAAATGTGTTTCTCGGCGCCGCTGTGGCGGAGTCCATCGATGATCGAGGCGTGGTTCATCTCGTCGGAGAAGACGACGCAGTCCCCCAGCCGGCCGGCGAGGACCGTGAGGGCTCCGTCATTGGCGGTGTACCCGGAGGTGAAGAGAAGGGCGTCCTCTTTTCCGTGCAGATCCGCCAGTTCGTTCTCCAGCAGCACGTGGCAGTGGTTGGTCCCGCCGATGTTCCGGGAGCCGCCCGAGCCCGCGCCGTACTCGTCGAGGGCTTCGCGGGTCGCCGCCAGGACCAGCGGGTGCTGGCCCATTCCCAGGTAGTCGTTGCTGCACCACACGCTGATCTCGGAGGTGACCCCGTCCCGCAGGCTCTCGGCCGCCGGGAATTTCCCGGCGAGCCGGCCGATCTCCAGGAACTCCCGTTTCGCCTTCGGTGATCCACCTTCCTTCATGCGCCGCGAGAAGAGCTCCAGGTATTGGTTCATGACGACCCTTTTCTCCGAAGACTACGCCGATGCGGGGCCCGGACCGGTAGAGGGAATTGTCTCAGAGCGAAATATCACTTCGATGGCGCGGGGTGCGACAATTGAGAACCCACCGCGCATCCGCTTTTCCGATTCACGCCCCCTGGTGGACCCGATTTGCTCGTTGTAGGCTGTGCGGAAATTCCTCGAAGCGGCACCACTGGAGTTTCCCATGCCGTCGGACGAAACGTATGTCAGCCAGATCCTTGAGGTAATCTCCGCGGAACCGGAGAAAGTGGTCCTGTCCTGGCGCGACCGGACGCTGACCGCGGCGGAGCTGACCGCCCTGGTCCGGTCGGCCGCGCAGGCCCTGCACCGGCAGACCGGCGGGGGCGGCGCCGGCGCCGTGGTCGCCATCCTGACCGTCACCAACACCGGCCCGACCCTGGTCCTGCGGTACGCCGCGAACCTGGTCGGGGCCACGGTGGTCCACCTGCACACCACCAACGCGGTCGACCCGGCGGACCACCTGGCCGCCGGCGCCAAGCTCAAGATCCTCCGGGACACCGGCGCGACACACCTGGCCGTCGACGCGGAGAACCTGACGTCCGCCCGCGAACTGCGCGAGCGGCTGGGCACGCCGCTCACCCTGGTCGCCCTCGGCGACCTCGGCCCCGACGTCCTGGACCTGACGACCGGGGACCCGGACGCGCTGGACCCGGCCGGCATCGAGATCGCCCCCGACCGGCCCGCGGTGGTGACGTACACGAGCGGGACGACCGGCGAGCCGAAGGGCATCGCCTTCGACTTCCGGGCCCGCAACGGCTTCATCTCCGCCGGGCTCCAGATGCGCTGGCGGTCCGTCTACCTGGCCTGCCTCCCGCTCAGCCACTCCAGCGGCGCCACGGCCGACGACTCGCTCGCGTCCGGCGGCTCGGTGGTCCTGCGGGACGGCTTCGAGCCGGGCGACGTGCTGCGCTCCGTCGCGCGGCACGGGATCACCCGGATGCTGCTCTCCCCTCCGCAGCTGTACCTGCTGATGGACCATCCGGAGCTGGGCTCGACCGACCTGTCCAGTCTCCAGATGGTCACCTACCTGGGCTCCCCCGCGTCTCCCGAGCGACTGGCCGAGGCGGTCAAGGTCTTCGGCGACGTGCTGCTCCAGGTGTACGCGACCAGCGAGGCGGGTTTCGTCAGCATGCTCTCGCCAGCCGAGCACCTCGACCCCCGGCTGCGGGCCACGGTCGGCCGCCCGATGCCCGACTGGGTCCGGATCACCGATCCGGACGACCACCACGACCTGCCGCCCGGCGAGATCGGCGAGGTCTGCGTCCGGTCGCCCTTCACGATGAGCGCGTACGTGGCCGAGCCCGAGCTCACCGCCCGGACCGTACGGGACGGCTGGGTGCACACCGGCGACCTCGGATTCGTCGACGGTGACGGCTACCTGCACCTGCGCGGCCGGATCGGCGAGGTGATCAAGACCAACGGCATCAAGATCCATCCGGTGACGGTGGAGAACGCCCTGCTGGCCCATCCCGACGTGGTGCAGGCCGCCGTCTTCTGCGTCCGGGACCGGGACCGGATCGAGTTCCTGCACGCCGCCGTGGTGCTGCGCGACGCGGGCACGGCCGGCCCCGACGAGCTGGCCGAGCACGTCCGGGCGACCGTCTCGCCCAAGCACGTCCCCGCGCGGATCCGCGTCCGCTCCGAGCTGCCCCTCACCGGTGTCGGCAAACCGGACAAGGCGCGGCTGGCCGCGGAAGCGAGCGGGTGAGACCCCCGTGACCCTCTCCGTGGCGGCCATCCTCGCCGAGTCCGCGCTGCGCCGGCCGGAGCACCCGGCGATCGTGTCCGGCGCCCGGAAGATCACCTACCGCGAGCTGTGGGACGGGGCGCGCAGGTACGCGGCGGTGCTGCGCGCGCGGGGCATCGGCCCCGACGACAAGGTGGCGCTGCTGCTGCCCAGCACCCCGCACTTCCCGCTGGCCTACTTCGGCGTGCTCGCGCTCGGCGCGGTCGCGGTCCCGGTCCACGCCCTGCTCCGGGCGGACGAGATCGCGTACGTCCTTCGGGACTCCGGGGCGGCAGCGCTGATCTGTGCCGCCCCGCTGCTGGCCGAGGGCGGCAAGGCGGCGGAGACGGCCGGCACGCCCCTGCTCACCGTCATGGAGCGGGAGGGTGCCCCCGATCGGCAGCTGGACGCGCTCGCGGCGCGCAGCGCCCCGATCGACCGCCAGGTGCCGCGCGACCCCAGGGACATCGCGCTGGTCCTCTACACCTCCGGCACCACCGGCAGGCCCAAGGGCGCCCTGCTCACGCATCTCAACGTGGTGATGAACGTCGACACGACCATGCTGTCGCCGTTCGACTTCACCGCCGACGACGTCCTGCTCGGCTGCCTTCCGCTGTTCCACACCTTCGGCCAGATCTGCGGCATGAACACCTGCTTCCGGGCGGGGGCGACCATGGTCCTGATGCCGCGGTTCGACGGACCGGGCGCGCTGGAGCTCATGGTGCGGGAGGGCTGCACCGTGTTCATGGGGGTCCCGACGATGTACACGGCGCTCCTCGACGCGGCCCGCGCCGACTCGCGCAGGCCGGCGCTCGACCGCGCGTTCTCCGGCGGCGCCGCGCTGCCGGTGGCGGTCCTGGACGCGTTCCGCGAGGCGTTCGGCTGCCCGGTCCTCGAAGGGTACGGGCTGACCGAGACGTCCCCGGTGGTGGCCTACAACCAGAAGGCGTGGCCGCTCAGGCCCGGCACGGTGGGCCGGCCGATCTGGGGCGTCGAGGTCGAGATCGCCCGGGCGGAGGTCGCGGACAGGGTCGAGCTGCTGCCCGCCGGCGAGACCGGGGAGATCGTCATCCGGGGCCACAACGTGATGGCCGGCTACCTGAACCGGCCGGAGGCGACCGCCGAGGCCATCGTGGACGGCTGGTTCCGCTCGGGCGACCTCGGCGTCAAGGACGACGAGGGCTACCTGTCCATCGTCGACCGCAAGAAGGACGTGGTGCTGCGCGGCGGCTACAACGTCTACCCGCGCGAGGTCGAGGACGTCCTGGCCCGCCACCCGGCGATCGCCCAGGCGGCCGTCGTCGGGCTCCCCCACCCCGTCCACGGCGAGGAGGTCTGCGCGGTGGTGCGGGCCCGCCCCGGCAGCACGCCGGGCCCCGCCCTCGGCGCCGAGATCGTCGCCTGGAGCAGGGAGCGGATGGCGCCGTACAAGTACCCGCGCCGGGTGGAGTTCGTGGACGCCTTCCCCCTCGGCCCCAGCGGCAAGGTACTCAAACGCGAGCTGGTCGCCCGGTTGAGCACCGCGAACCCGGACCGGCCACCGGCCGGCCCGCCGCGCCCGCACTGAGCCCGGGCCAGGGGTTCCGGTTCGTCAGGTGGCCTCGCCCATGCCGGGTGAACTGCCTGTTCAGGCGGGCGGATCGCGGGGAACGACCGAGGGCATGACGATTCCGCACCGCTTGACCGGCACCGGCGACCACCATGTCCTGGTCCTCCACGACTGGTTCGGCACCAGCGCCGGCTGGGGCCCGTTCCTCGACTACCTCGACGGCGACGCCTTCAGCTACGCCTTCCTCGACTACCGCGGCTACGGCCAGCGCAAGGACGTTCCCGGCACGTACACGCTCGCCGAGATCGCCGCCGACGCGCTCGCCCTGGCCGACCAACTCGGCTGGGACCGTTTCTCCCTGGTCGGCCACTCGATGGGCGGGAAGGCGGCCCAGCAGGTACTCGCCGAGGCGCCGCTGCGGGTGCGCAAGCTGGTCGGCCTGGCGCCGGTGCCGGCCGGGGCGTACCCGCTGGACGAGGCGGGCGAGGCGCTGTTCTACGGCGCCGCCGAGGACCGGGAGAAGCGCCTCGCCATCCTCGACCTGGTCACCGGCCAACGGGCCGGCCGGGTCTGGCTGGACCGCATGGTCGACCAGTCCCTCCGCCTGTCCGCCCCCGAGGCGTTCGGCGGCTACGTCCGCGACTGGGCGACGGCCGACCTGGAGCACCGGATCAGCGGCAACCCGGTGCCGGTCAAGGTGATCGTCGGCGAGCACGACCTCGCCCTCACCGCCGACGTGATGCGCGGCACCTTCCTCACCCACTACCCCAACGCCGAACTCGAAGAGCTGGGCGGCAGCGGCCACTACCCGATGTACGAGACCCCGGTGGCCCTCGCGGCGTCCCTGGAGGGCTTCCTCCACAACTGACGGTGAAGATGTGTGATGGCTTCCCCGTCGGGTCCGACCGGCGGCCTGCGACGGCCCGGATCCTCACGAGCCGTCGCAGGCCACCGCTCGTGTCAGGCCGGCCGGATGCCCGGGTTGCCGGCCTCGGTGACGAAGGAGGCGGCGGTGAGCAGGGTGCCGTCGGGGCGGGTGATGTGGGTGACGGCCCGGTAGTCGGCGCGGGCATGCTGACGGTCGAGGGTGACCAGGGTGTAGCCGCGCCGGCCGTCGTAGAACTTCATGTGCGGGTTGGCGGCGGTCAGGGTGGCCCAGTTGGAGGGGTGGGCCTCGCCGTCGCCGTCGCTGCTGATCGAGGTGCCGACGAACTCGACGCCCACGGTGCGGGAGTTCGGGTCGTCGAAGTCGCGCTTGACGTCGAGCGCGTAGGCGACGTGCACGTCGCCGGTGAGCAGCACCAGGTTCTTGACGCCGGCCTGGTCGACGGCGGTCAGGAAGCGCTCGCGGGCGGCGGGGTAGCCGTCCCAGGCGTCCATGGACAGCTTGGAGCTGGCGGCGGTGGTGTTCTTGCGGCGGGAGAACACCACCTGCTGCGGGACGACGTTCCACAGCGCCTTGGAGCGGCGCAGCCCGTCCGCGAACCAGCGTTCCTGGGTGGCGCCCATCAGGGTGCGCTTCGGGTCCTGGGATTCGGGGGTGGGGTACTGCCAGCCGTCGCCGTTGGCCTGGTCGTCGCGGTACTGGCGGGTGTCGAGGATGTCGAACTGCGCCAACTGCCCGTACTGGAAGCGGCGGTAGAGGGTCAGGTCGGTGCCGCCCGGCTTGGGCATCCGCAGCGGCTGGTTCTCCCAGTAGGCGCGGTAGGCGGCCGCGCGGCGGGCGACGAACGGCGCCGGGTCCTGGTTCTTCTCGGGGATGCCGCCCGCGTAGTTGTTCTCCACCTCATGGTCGTCCCAGGTGACGTACCAGGGGTGGGCGGCGTGCGCGGCCTGCAGGTCAGGGTCGGTCTTGTAGAGCGAGTACCGCAGCCGGTAGTCCTCGAGCGTGGTGGTCTCGTGGTTGAGGGCGGCGGGCAGGACGCGGTCGGTGTACTTGCGGTCGCCGCCGACGGAGTCGATGCCGTACTCGTAGATGTAGTCGCCGACGTGGAAGACGGCGTCCAGGTCCTCCTGGGCGAGGTGGCGGTAGGCGGTGAAGTAGCCGTCCTCGTACGCCTGGCAGGAGACCAGCCCGAGCTTGGTGCTGTCGAGCTTGCGGCCGTGCGAGGGTGCGGTGCGGGTGCGGCCGGCGGGGCTGGTCCACTGCCCGACGGTGAACCGGTACCAGTACTCGCGGGCCGCCTCCAGGCCGGTCGCGTCCACGTGCACCGACCAGTTGAACTCGGCGTGCGCCTTCGCGCTGCCGCGCCGCTCGACGCGGCGGAACCGCTCGTCCCGGGCGATCTCCCAGCCGACCTTGATGCTCCCCGCCGGCGGCAGCCCCACCCCGGGCTCCAGCGGACGCGGCGCGAGCCGGGTCCACAGCACCACCGCGTCCGGCAGCGGGTCACCGGAGGCGACGCCGAGGGTGAACGGGTTCTCGGTGAGGGTGCGCGGCGCGAGTTCGTTCTCCTCGGCGTGCGCGCCGGGCAGGTTGACGCCGAACGCGAGCGCGGCGGCGGCCGAGGTGACGGTCAGGAACCGCCGCCGGTCGAGCCGTCCGGCGGCGGCGAGCAACTGCTGGTCGGGCGTGGGACGGTCGGAAGTGCTGGACATCGGAGGGGCGCCTTTCGCCGAATGGGTCGGTGTGCGAAGGGAATTCGACCCGTCCTGGTGGTCTGCCCGTGGTCATCGCCTTGGCAAACGAATGATCATTTGATGGCAAAGTCGTGAAGAGCGACGACAGGCACGCTCACTGATCGACCGTGAACACCACCGCCCGGCCCTCCTTCGCGGCCCGCCGGTAGAACTCCCGCACGCCCGGCAGGAAGCACACCGTGTACTCCAAGTCCTCCTCGCCGCGCGCGCCCTCGTACTCCTCGAACTCCAGCTCCGCGTACCGCCCCCGCAACCACTCCTCGTCGACCTCCTCCAACGCGGCCGCCACCGCCCGCACCTGCGCCGGATCCACGTAGCAGGCCACGTAGTCGTCGTCCTCCAGCAGCAGCCGCCCGCCCAGAACGACGTGGGACAGCGGGAACCCCCCGTTCTCGAACTCCAGCCGACCGTCCGTCAGGCACCGGTGCAGCGCGTCCCACGCCTTGTCCAACTCGCACACCCGCGGCCTGTCCCAGGCCTCCTCCACCTCCTCGACCAGCGCCATGACCTCTTCGTCGCCCTCACACGCCAACAGTCGCACCCGCTCGCGCTCGGTCAGCGCGAACAGCACTCCCAGAGACCCCATCCCGGCATCCCCCTTTCCGTCCCCGGAGAGTGAAGCGAACGGGGCTGACAAATTCCGTGGCGGGCCGCCGCGACACCGTGCGAGGCTCTGCGGCGTGCACGACGTCCTGCAGAGCCTGGCCGGCAATCCCGCGCTGCTTCCCGAACACATCGACACACTGATCGCCCACGGCGACCCCGGCGTCCTGTCGGCCCTGTGCGACCAGCCGGAACTGACACCCGGCCAGCTCGACGCGCTACTGGCCGCCGGCGGGCGGGAGGCGTTCCTCCGGCTGATCACGTCCGGCGCGATGCCGCGGGAACGGATTCCCGGGGACGATCCCCAGGCCCTGCTGGCCGCCGTCGACCGGCCGGACATGCCCGGTGACACGATCCTCCGGCTCGCCACCTGCCAGGACGCGGACGTCCGCCGGGCCCTCGCGCAGTACGTCCTGCACCACTACGACTGGAACGAGACGCTCACCGACGACCGCCTCGCGGCGATCCTCGCGCTCACCCAGGACCCGGACTGCTCGGTGGCCACCCCGATCCTCTGGGTGGCGGAAGACCTGACGGAAGACTTCGGCGAACCGCACGGCCTGCACGCTCGCGCGCGCACCGAGGCGTGCGCCCGGATCGCGCTCGCCTCGTCCACCGGCGACGAGCCACTCCTCCGTGCCATGCTCGCGACCGACGGGCCGCCAGCCCTGACACCATGCCCCCACCACCCCGATCCGGACGCCGCCCTGTACGAACTGCGGCACGCCGCCATCGGGAACTGGCGAGCCCCGGCCGACGCGGTCGAGCACCTGCTCGACGCCACCTGGCCCGCGCTGGCCGCCCCCGCCGCGGGCTACTGGAACGGGCTGTCCGCCGAGACCTACCACCGGCTGCTCGCGCTGGACGAGCCCGGCGTCACCGGCCGGGTGGCAATGAACCGGGGGGGCGCCGGCCGAACTGATCCGCCACCTCTTCGAGGCGGAGGACGGCCGCTGGCGCAGCCATGTCCTCAGCAACACCGCCACCATCCCGATCGACCTGCTGGTCCACCTGGCCGTCACCGGCCGCGGCGGCGGAGGCCAACTCGTCGACACCGAAGGCATGCAGGCGTTGCTGGACCACCCCGACCCCCGGGTCCGCGTGCTCCCCCTCGTTCACCACATCTTTCACGACTGGGCCGTCCCCGCCCTGCTCGACGACCCCGATCCCTCGGTGGCCTTCGCAGCCATCTGCTGCTCCCGCGACCCGCCCGCTACCGCGAAGCCGCCCGCCGCTACGGCCCGCCCAAGTACGACGCCCTGGCCGGTCGGTCGGCCTGCCCGCCCGACCTGCTGCTCGCCATCGCGCGGGACCCCGCCACCCCACTCGGCGTCGCCCTGCTCGTCGCCTGGCACGACCACGCCCCCGCGCCCGCCCTCGACGCCTGCCTGCGCAACCACCCCGGCCCGGACATGGACGACGCCGTGGCCACCAACCCGGCCGCCACACCGGACCAACTCCGGCAGGTGGTGCGGTCGGGCGACCCGCACGCCGTACGAACGGCCGCCGAACACCCGAACCTGCCACCCGACGCGATCGACCTGCTCCTCACCATCGCCCTCACCCGCTGAAGGCCCGTCAGACCTCGGGATGCAGAAGCATCTCGGCGAGCTCCCGAACCCGCTCCATCGTGATGCCCGTGCGCTGTTCGACCGCCAACGGGTGGTCGGTCGGCTCCAGTTCGATGATGGGGCGCCGGCCGACGGGGCGGGTGTGGAGCATCGTCTTCAGGTTGATCGTCGACGGCGTGTACGGGACCAGCTCGGTGGACAGCCAGCCGAAGTACGCCGGTTCCGATTCACGGCCCGGGGTCTCCCACAGCTCGCTCGCCCGCACGAAATTCTTTTCGCTGAGCGAGACCCACACGCCCCACGAGAACACCTCGTCCCCGCCGATGACGGGCAGCTCGATCAGCCCGCGCACGAAGAACGCCTCGCCGCCGATCACGCACTGGTCGGGCGTCAGCTCGCAGTCCGGCGCCTGCTCCATGCCCGGCTCCCAGTAGTCGGGCGCCGGGCTGGAGAAGTTCATCGGAAGCTCTGCGTGACGCTCGCCGCAGCAGGTGCAGATGAATCCAGGATCGGCCGACATGGCAGCAGACACTACCGGACCGTTTCCCCAGGCCGGCGGGCCTCCCCCAGACACTCACCCCCCGTCGACGAACGCCCGCACATCCGCCGCCAGCGCGGCCAGTTGCTCCCCGCCCTCCACCCACGTCGTGACGGACGCCTCCCACCCGCGCTGCGCCGTGCGCCACGGCCGCACCGTCCAGGTCAACCCGACGTACCCGCCGGAGCGGAACACCGCGCGGACCGTCAAGTCCCGGTCGTACGTGGCCCAGACCCGCTCGCCGTCCCACCCGCGGAACTCCTCCGCCAGCCCCGCCAGGAACCCCGCGAGCCCGTCCGCCGCCCCCACCCAGCCGACCATTTCCTCCACCCTCGCGGCCAGCCCGGGCGCCGACACCTCCACCGCGAACCGCACCGCCCCCACCTCCGGCCCCGTCCGCTCGACCAACCGCACCCCGACGCCCGCCGACTCCGCGCACCGCACCGCCACCACGCCCTGCACCTCGCCCACTCCTCACCCACTCCTCGCTCACCCGACCGTCCGCCGACGAACGACAATACGACGGGCCCCACGGTGGCCGGTTCGCCGTCCCGGCACGGCGAATCGCCGGCGCGCAATCGCGCGCCGGCGTCCCGAACTGCGAACTCGCCTACTGGGCGTCCTCGTTCGACCCGTTGCCGCCGGAGTTCTGACCGTAGCCGTTCGCGTCCTTCATCGTCTGCTTGATCCACCCCGCGTAGGCGGGTGCGCTGCTGTAGAGGCCCGGCCCGCCCGAGCACGGCACGCCGCGGGCGCCCGGGCCGGAGGTGACGCCGACCAGCTCCCACCGGCCGTTGCGGGCCTTCTGGAGCTGCGGGCCGCCGGAGTCGCCCATGCACGCCATGGCCTTGGCCTTCAGGCTGATCGTGCAGAGCCTGGTCGGGTCCGCGTAGCCGGGGTCGCACTCGGAGACGGCGCCCAGCCGGGTGTTCAGTTGCAGCAGGTCCTCCGAGAAGGCGAACTGGCCGTCCACGGTGCTGCCGAAGCCGAGCAGCCGGGTCGGGGTGCCGGGCTGCCCCGCCTCCTTCGCGATCTTGATGGGCTGCTGGGTGACCGGCCGGTCGAGGCGGATCAGCGCGACGTCGTCCTTGTTGGGGCCGAGGTTCTCACCGTTCACGTAGCCGGGGTGCACGAACGTCCGGTCGATGTTCCGGACCGTTCCCCCGGACTTCCGCTGGTCGGCACCCACCCGCACGATGCCGTCCAGTTCGATGCCCTCGCCCGTCACGCAGTGGGCCGCCGTCAGGACCCACTGCTGGTCGATCAGCGAACCGCCGCAGCTGCCGTCGAGCACACCGGCGTCCGGCGCCGCCATCGGGATCACCGCCATGAAGGGGTAGCTCTCGCTGGCCGCGTCACCGTTGACGATGGCCCCGGCGCTTCCCGCCATGACGGTGGTACAGGCGACTGCGGCGATGGCTCCGGCGGCGGCCACGCGGGCCGCGGCGCTGCTCCGACCCCGGGCACCAGCCGCGTCACCGCCACGTCATGATCAGGTAACAGCCGCCGGGCTCCCCGATCTTGCCCCTACGCTCCCCCGCATGAGCCTGACAGTTTCTGACGTCGCCGCCGCCGGTGCGGCCTGGGTGTGGATGCCGGACGACGCCGAGGTCGTCGAGGACCCGGAGTTCACCTTCCTCCGTCTGCCCGACTACTGCCCGTTCGACCTCTCGGTGGTCTCCTTCACGCCGACTCGCCCAGTGGACCAGGCCGTTGACGCCCTGATGGCGCGGGCCCGCGCCTTCGGGCCGCCGGTGCTGGACTGGCAGGTGCTGCTCGGCGCCCCGGAGGGGCTGGAGGCCGAACTGTCCGCGCGCGGCGGGAAGGTGAAGATCGTGCTGGAGATCCTGGCCGCCGACCTGAGCGACGGTGCGCCCGAACTCCGGCCCCCGACGGTGGACGTCGAGCTGCGCTGGGCCACCGACGTGACGACGGCCCTCGACGGGCTGACGATCGAGGCCGCCGGGTTCCGCGGCGAACTCCCGCCCGCCGAACGGATCGAGGCGGTCGCGGCGAAGAACGCGGAGACCGTCCCGGCCGGCCACGGCGGCCTGCTCGTCGCCTATGTGGACGGCGAGCCCGTCGGCACCGGCGGCGTCTCGGTGGTGGACGGCGTCGCCCGGCTCACCGGCGGCGTGACCGCCGAGCCGTGGCGGGGTCGCGGGGTGTACCGCGCGGTGCTGGGCGCCCGGCTGAACTACGGTGCGGCGCACGGCGCGACGATGGCGCTGGTCAAGGCCAACCCGGCCACGTCCGGCCCGATCCTGCGCAAGTCCGGCTTCACCAGCTTCGGCCCGGAACCGGTGTACGCCATCCCCCTCCACGAGGACCGGCCCTGACCGCAGTTCACAGCCGACGGGCCCGCAGCACCCCCGTCAGCATCGGCAGGACGAACTCGCCGTCCGCCGTCTCCGGCCGGCCCGCCAGGTAGTCCCGGGCCCGGGCCAGCCGCGCCTCCCGTTCGGGCTCCGGCATGACCAGCAGGCCCGCCTTGGTGGCGAGCGTCGCCACCAGCGAATCGGCGGTCCGGCGCTGGCCGTGCGGGAATTCGGCCTGCTCGGCGGCCCCGAACCGGGCGGGCCCGCCGGCCGGGGGCAGGTGCATCCGGGCCGTCCCGGTGCGCCAGCTCGCGGGGACGTCGCGCGGCCCGATCGCCGCGCTCCCGCCGGCCTCGGCGAGCCCGGCGACCCAGGCGACTCCGTCGTCGAACAGGTTCCACAGGCCGGCCAGCGCCCCGCCGGGGGCGAGCACCCGGGCGATCTCGGGGCCGGCCGCGTCCATGTCGAACCAGTGCATCGCGTTGCCGGACAGCACGGCGTCAACCGACCCGTCCGGCAACGGAATCGACTCCGCACACCCCGTCAGCGCCCGCACCTCCGGCAGTTCCCGGCGCAGCTGGGACAGCATCGCGGGGTCGGGTTCGACGGCGACGACCTCGGCGCCCGCCGCGAGCAGGCACCCGGTGAGCTTGCCCGTCCCGGCCCCGAGGTCCAGCACCCGCCGCCCGGGCGCCGGTTCGAGCGCCCACCGGACGGCGGCCGGCGCGTAGTCCGGACGGTGCGCGGCGTACGCTCCGGCTGCGGCGCCGAACGACGAACGGTGTCGCAGGTGTTCGTCCTTCACGCGGAATCACCCGACCCGACCGGCATCGTCCGGCTCGACGCACCGGGCCGCGCCACGCCGTCGATCGAGACGCAGATGCCGAAGACCCGGTCGTGGCCCGTCCAGCCGTTCACGCGGCCCCGGTTGTTGCTGATCTGCACGCGCCGCCGGGCCGGATCGAGGGCGGACACCAGGTGGAGGTACACGGTGCCGGCGACCCGGGCGAGCACGATGTCGCCGACCTTCAGCAGTGTCGGGTCCACCGGTGCGACGAGCACCGACTGCCGACTGCGAATCAGCGGCACCATCGACGAACCGCTCGGCCGGAACTCAACGGTGGCCCCGTCGGCGACTCTTGCCGCCACGCCGTCCAATGCTCCCATTCGACGATCATGGCGGCTCCTTCTCGGTCGTTCCACCGAATTTCGGGCCCCGAACCTGAGTACGAGTACTCTGTCGGACGATCCATCGCACACGGAAGGATCGCCTGCCGGGGGGACGGGCCGCCCAGGGCCCGCCACAGTCTTTTGGGAGTACTCGCCGTGAAGCGTCCTGTCCTGGTCCTCGCCGCCGCCCTGTTCGCCACCGCCGGGGCCCTGACCGGCTGCGGCAGCAAGCACGTGACCGACTCCGGTCAGGCGGCCCCGACCCCGCAGACCTCGGCCGGCGTCAACCAGGCCCAGCAGGAGGCGCAGGAGCGCTGGCAGCAGCAACTCGCCGAAGTGGACCGGAAGTTCCCCGACGTGGCGAAGCTCTGCGCGGACAAGGCCACCACGGTGCCCACTCCGCCGCCCGCCACCTCCGGGACCGACCCGGAGAACTCCAAGTACGCCGAGAACCACGCCTACTTGCAGATGGCCACCCTGACGGACAACCAGCGCTGCCGCGGCGAGGCCCACGCGGCCCGCATCACGGCCGCCGTCAAGTCCGCCCCCATCGACGTGAGCCAGGCCCGCACCCTGATGACCGGCCTCGGCTACCCCGACGCCAACTTCACCCCCTACGGCGACGGCATCCACTTCACCCTCTCCGTCCCCGGCCCGGGCGGCTGCCTCACCGGCAACCTCTCCTCCGCCGCCCGCATCGAGGTCCACGGCGCCTACCTCGAAGGCGGCTGCGAACGCCCCCGCGGCGGCCACTGACCGATCCGGAAGGTGGCGGCGGCGCACCGCGACAACTCACACTGAGGAAGGCGAAGTTGTGACTCGGGGGGACGAAGTCGTCAGGGCCCTGCTGGCGGCGATCGCGGCCTTGGACGACCTCGTCGCGGTGGGCCATGACTCGCATATCACGCTGAACGCCCTGGAAGAGATCGCCCACGAGCTGGGCAGCATGGAGCCGGAGGAGCGCCGGCGGCTCATCGAGGGGCTGGACCGCGTTGCCGCACAGGAACCTGAACGAGCGGCTTGGATCGGAAGCATTCCCGACGCACTGGGGCTCGATCGCTGAACCCTTCGCTGCACTGCCGCCGCCTTCAGCGCGTCATCTCACAACCGACGGCCGGAGTTGCGCGCAGCGACGCCCGCCGCGCGCGCCAGCACCTCGGCGGTCCGCGTCCCCGCCCGCACGGCGTGGTCGGCGGTGCTGGGCAGGCAGCGGGCGTGTTCGGGGACGAACTCGGTCATGATGACGCCGGCGTGGTCGGTCACGTCCTCGTGGAGCAGCACCGGCCGGCCCCGTTCCGTGAGAGCCGTGAACAACTCGCGTGACCGCTCGACGTCCACCACCGCGTCGGCGGTGCCGTGCACCAGCCACACCGGTACCGGCGCCCCCTCGTCGCCGCCCACGCGCAGGTCGTCGAGCGGAACGGTACCGGTGGTCGGCGCCACCGATCCGTACGCGCCGGCGATTCCCACCACGGCTTGCGGCCTCCAGTCGCCAAAGGCTCCGGGGTTCACGGCGACGCCCACGGCGGCCTTGCCGCCCAGCGACCAGCCGGCGAGCGCGATCCGCTCGGGATCCCCGCCGAACTCGGCCACGTGCTGCCGCGCGAAGGCGGCCGACTCCCTCAGGTGCGTTCGCCCGCCGTCCGGGGCGTCGGGACGCCAGTCCGGCACCAGGACCACGACGCCCCGCTCCGCCGCGGCGCGGGCGACGGGCGCGAGGACGTCCCGTTCGTCGGGGCCCCGGCCGTGCCAGAGCAGCACCGCGGGCACCGGCTCCGGCGCGTCCGCGGGCCGGTGGACGTCCATGAGCTTGCCACTGGCCCCGTATCTGACGACAACCATGGTGGTCACCGCGACACCCCCGACTCGTCGGACCACGAAAGGCCTCACGCTACCAACCCCGGTCGACCGACCTGACGTCACCTCGACTCGCCGCCCCAGCCCTTCCCGGAAATCGAGGTGCCGGGGGCGCGGCAGGCCGGGCAGGATGCGGTGATGACGAACTCTTCGCTACCGCAAGCCGCTTGGCGTCTCTGGGAAGGCCTGGCCGGGGCAGCCTTCCCGCCACCGCCACCCGGCGGGGTGACCGTCGCCGTCGTGCCGCGCTCCGGTCTGTGCCCACCCGGGTGGGTCGGGCTGATCGCACTCGGGGGTGCGGTGCTGGCGACGGCGCCGGACGAGCGGCGGGCGCGGCTGGTGCGCGCGGCGCTGCGGAAGGACCCGACGGCGGTGGCCGGGGATGCCGAGCGGCTGCGCGAACTCCTCCCGATCGGCGAGTTGCTGGGGCCGGCCACGCTCTCCTACCTCGCCCCGGACGGGCTCCGACCCCAACCACCCACCACCGTCTCGACAGTCCAACTCCCGCCCACCGACCCCCGGTTGCGCGACCTGGAGAGCCGGGCCGGAGAGCAGGACGCCGACGAGGCCGGACTCGAAGACCTCACCTCCCCCGTCTTCACCGTGCTCGCCGACGACCGGGCGATCGCCGCCTGCGGCTACCGCGCCTGGCCGTTCGAAACGGCCCATCTCGGCGTGCTCACCGACCCGGCCCACCGCGGCCTCGGCCTCGCCGGTCACACCGCCGCCGCCTCCGCCCGGCACGCCCTCGCCGCCGGCCTTCTCCCCCAGTGGCGCGCCCGCGTCCCGGCCTCCCGCCGGGTCGCCGCCCGGCTCGGCTTCCGCGAACTCGGCACCCAGGTGTCCGCCGAGGTGCGCTGAGCGTTCAGGCCCCGGCGATGCCGAGGTGCGCTGAGCGTTCAGGCCCCGGCGATGCCGAGGTGGGTGCGGTGGTGGCGCGGGGTGTCGATCTCGTCGAGCAGGGCGCGGGCGAAGTCGGCGTGGGTGACGCGGGCGGCGAAGTCGCCGGTCGTGACGGTGTAGTGGCCGGTGGGTGCGGCGGTGTGGTCGAAGTCGCCGGCGGGGCTGACGATCAGCCAGTCCAGCACGGTACCGGCGGCGCGGTACACGGCGCTGCCGGCGGCGTGGGCGCGCGAGAACGGGCGGTACTCCTGCGGAAAGCCGGGGGCGTCCATCAGCGGTGTGCCGGGGGCGAGTTCGAGGGTGGCGGCCAGGCCGAGGGTGATCAGCCGTTCGACGCCTGCCCGTTCCAGTCCGTCGACCAGGGCGTGCGCGGCGGCGGCGAAGAACGCGTCCGGCCGGGCACCGGCGTCGTACGCGGCCATGACGGCGGCGTCGTGCCCGGCCGCCAGGTCGGCGACGACACCGGCATCGGTGACGTCACCGGCCACCACATGGAGGCCCGCCAGGTCCGGGTGGGCGTCGGGGTTCCGCACCACGGCGGTGACGTGGTGCCCTCGGCGGACGGCGTCCGCGACGGCCGCACGTCCGACGCGTCCGCCCGCACCGAAGATGATGATCCTGCGCATGAGTTGCTCCCTCGACCTGTCGCACTGCCGGTAGTGCCTCCGGACGGTAGCCACCCCTCTGGTTTCCGCCCGGATACCGGGGCGCGGCGCTACGGTGGGCCAATGCGCGAGCCCCTGGACCCGGAGATGTTCGATCCGGTGTGCCCGTCCGAGCTGGTGCCGATCCGGGTGGGCGGCGACAAGTGGGCGGGCATGATCGTCCAGTGCCTGGCGGACGGGCCCCGCCGCTTCTCCGAACTCCGGGTCCCGCTGCGCACCATCACGCCCAAGGTGCTCACCGCGTCGCTACGGTCGCTGGAACGCGACGGCTTCGTCCTCCGCACCGTCCACCCCGGCCCCGCCCGCCGCGTCGACTACGAGCTGACGCCGCTCGGCCGCAGCCTCCTCGACCTGCTGGCCACCGCCCGTACCTGGGCCGAAACCCACCTGGACGAACTGCTGGACGCCCGCGAAGCGGCCGACCGCACTGCCTAACGCCGCGCAGCCACCAGCACCGCCGCATGCGGCAGCTCCAACCCGCCGTCCTCGCCCACGAATTCGGCCGCCAGCCGATCGAACTCGCGCCGCACCCCGGCCCGCACCTCCGGCGACTGGCGGCGCAACAGCTCCCCCAGGAACGCGACCCCGTCGGCCGGGCCGCCCCACCACGTCTCCACGGCCGTACGGTGGTTCCACGCCACCACCCGGCCGTCCACCCCGCCGAAACCGGCTGCGGCAAGCAACGCGAGGAAGCCGTCGACCTCGGTGACGGCCCGCAGGGCGGCAGGTGGCGGGGGCAGGTCGGTGGGGCGGACGGCCCCGGCGGCCTCGAAGGCGCGGCCGAGCAGGGACTGTCCGGGCGGTGCGGGGGCGGCCCAGGTGGTGAGGGCGAGTCGCCCACCGGGGCGCAGCACGCGGCGCAGTTCGGCGAGCGCCTCGGCGGGTCGTCCGACGTGGTTGAGCACGAAGTTGCCGACCACCGCGTCGAACGTGCCGTCCGCGAACGGGAGTTCGGGCAGCGTGGCTACGTGCAGCTCGGCCTCGGGCGCGGCGCGCCTCGCTTCGGCCAGCATGCTCGGTTCGGCGTCCACGGCGGTGACGCGGGCACCGCGCGCACAGGCCGCCGCGGCGGCGGTGCCCGTCCCGGTACCGACGTCCAGCACCGCGCTGCCGGGCCCGACGCCGGCGGCGTCGAGCAGCGCGGGCACGGGGTGGGCGCACAGCCGGGCGACGCTCGCGGCGTAGGCGGTGGCCCGGCCCGCCCAGATCCGGCGCTCCAGCGCGTCGAACGCGTCCACGTCCGCCTCGGCGATCCCGCTCATTCCTGCCCCCTCCGGCATGTCGACTCGCTTCTGTCCTGTCTCAGCGAAGCGAAGGTTGAACAGTCTCACCAGAGGTTAAGTACACCGCCGGGAGGTCTGAGCACCCAGGCCCTGGTCGGCTACCGGTCAACTGGTCCATCGCCGGGGAGCATTGGTGACCGCCGCTGCAAACTCCGGCCTTCCCGGCGGGCCCTGGTCCGGTGAGCGTCGTATCTCCCGGCGCTCCCGCGAGCTTCCCCACCGCCACCCTCGCCCCTTGGCAGCCGAATCGCTCAATCTTCGGTGAGACGAAGCTGGCGGTCACCAGGGTTCGGCGAGAACGCGCAGCCTTCGTCGAGGCGGGGACACCTGTCAACTCGCTTCCGAGCCCTCCACCTTGGCGAGGAAGCCTGCCAGATTGTCTCGTACGCGATCGATCCGCTGTTCCACCGTCAGCGATTCGTGGATCCGGGTGCCGGTTTCGCGCAGGCCGCGGACGTACAGCGAGCAGGCGAGGTCGCTGCACATGTACGCGCCGACGGAGTTGCCCTGGCGGCCGGCGGGGCCGGCGAGCGGGGCGACGAGGAGGGAGACGCCGCCGGTGTGGGTGGTGACGCAGAGGGAGCAGATGCTGCGCCGGGGCTGCCAACTGGCGGCGGCGGAGCTGCGCAGGACGACGGCTCGGGGGCGGTCGTCGTGGACGGTGACCAGGTAGGCGCGGTCGGGGGCCTGCGGGTCGCGCCAGCCGAGGAAGTCGAGGTCGGACCAGGGCAGGTCGGCCAGGTCGCGGGGGAGGTTGAGGCGTTTCGCCTCGCCCTTGGAGCAGTTCAGGAACGCGGCGCGGATCTCGGGATCGGTCAGCTCTCTCACGAAGCGCCACGTTAATTTGCCTAAGTCGTTTAGGCAAATGGATAATCACCGGAGAAGGAACGATCGAGCAGCAGGAGGCGGGTCCAGTTGGCGCGTGCAGGTCTGTCGGCGGAGGTCCTGACCAGGGCGGGTGCGGAGCTGGCCGACGAGGTGGGCTTCGAGCAGGTCACGGTGACGGAGCTGGCGCGGCGCTTCGATGTGAAGGTGGCCAGCCTGTACTCGCACGTGAAGAGCTCGCAGGACCTGAAGGTGCGGATCGCCCTGCTGGCGCTCACCGAACTCGCCGACCGGGCCGCCGACGCGGTGGCCGGACGGGCGGGCCGCGACGCGCTGGCCGCGTTCGCCGAGGCGTACCGCGGCTACGCCGTCGAGCACCCGGGGCGCTACCAGGCCACCCGCCTGCGGCTGGACCCGGAGACTGCGGCAAGCAGCGCGGCGCCCCGCCACGCCCAGCTGACCAGGGCGATCCTGCGCGGCTACCACCTGCCGGAGCCGGACCAGACCCACGCGGTCCGCCTGCTCGGCGGCGCGTTCCACGGCTACATCGAACTCGAGGCCGCCGGCGGCTTCGCCCACACACCGGTCGACCCCCAGGCGTCCTGGGACTGGATCGTCGACTCCCTGGACACCCTCCTGCGCGCCCGCGCCGAACACTGACCCGACCCGGAACCACCCGCCCCGAAACCTGCTGCGCCCCCGCGCCAAGCACTGACCCCACCCGGAACCACTCGCCCTGAAACCACCCGCCCCGAAACCGGCTGCGCGCCCGCGCCGAGCACTGACCCCACCCGGCTCGACCCGGCTCGACCCGAAACACGCGACCGCCGACCGGGCATACCCGATCGGCGGCCAACCCCCGACTACGCGTCAGGCGCCGTCACGCACCGGCAGCTTCACCCCGGCCGCAGCTGACACCACCCCGAACCACCGACCGCCGACCGCCGACCACCGACCACCGGCCGTCGACCGACACACGATCAACCGCACCCGGCCGACGATCATCCCCGCACCGCCCGCCGACCCGCCGTCAGGCGTCTCGCACCGGCAGCTTCCACCCCGGCCGCGGGAAGTGGCAGGTGTAGCCGTTGGGGTAGTGCTGGAGGTAGTCCTGGTGCTCCGGCTCGGCCTCCCAGAAGTCGCCCACCGGCGTCACCTCGGTGACCACCTTTCCGGGCCACAGGCCGCTCGCGTCGACGTCGGCGATGGTGTCGAGCGCGGTGGCGCGCTGCTGCTCGTCGCCGTAGAAGATCGCGGAGCGGTAGCTGCTGCCGATGTCGTTGCCCTGCCGGTCCACGGTGCTCGGGTCGTGGATCTGGAAGAAGTACTCCAGCAGCGTGCGGTAGCTGATTCGCTCCGGGTCGTAGACGATCTCCAGCGCCTCGGCGTGGCCGGGGTGGTTGCGGTAGGTGGCGTGCGCGTTCTCGCCGCCGGTGTAGCCGGTGCGGGTCGACTGGACGCCGGGGAGGTTGCGGATCAGCTCCTGCATTCCCCAGAAGCAGCCGCCGGCCAGGACAGCCCGGTCCGTGGTCATCTCGTTCTCACTCCTCGCGTGGGACGTCCGCACCCCTGGTGCGGTGCGTGGCCCGTCCGCCGGGGCGCTGCCCGGCGGGACCATCCCCTCCAACCTCGGCCGTCCGCCCGGTGTTCCCGCTGCCGAAAGGTTCAGCCGGCCAGCCCGTCCAGCACCTGCGCGCCGGGCAGTGCGGCCAGTGCCGCGCCAGGCAGGATCAGCTTGCCGCGGCGCCGTCCGCTGCCGATCAGCACCCACGGGGTGGCGGCGACGGCGGCGTCGATCAGCAGTGGCCAGTGCGCGGGCAGGCCGACGGGGGTGATGCCGCCGTACTCCATGCCGCTCTCGCCGACGGCGGTGTCCATGGGCGCGAACGAGGCCTTCCGCGCGCCGAGGTGACCGCGCACCGCCTTGTTGACGTCGAGTCGGGTGGTGGCCAGCACGAGCCCGGCGGCCAGCGTGGTCTCGCCGCCGCGCTTGGCGGCGACCACCACGCAGTTCGCGGACGCCTCGGCGGGGACGTCGTACGCGGCGCAGAACACGGCGGTGTCGGCGAGTTCCGGGTCGGTGTCCACGTACCGCACGGCGCCGGCGAGTTCGGCGTCCCAGTGCTTCAGCGCGGCCGCCACCGGCCCGGCCAGTTCGGCGACGGCGTCCAGCGCCCGCCGCACGTCCGGAAAGTTCCCGAACGGCGCCGTCACCTGCTCGTCCAGGGAGTCCTGTTCGTCCATGGACCAACCCTAGCGAACGCCCCCGCGCAACCGGAGCTGGCCCATTGGGGTGAGCCCGGCCGGTGTCGCGGCCGTTCGGACGGCGCCCGGACCCTATCGTCATGGGGGTTTCGGGGGACGGCAGCTGGCGTCGACAGGGTGGAGTGGCATGGCGACCGAGGTTCCCCCGCAACGACCCGCCCGGCAGGCCCGCGCGTGGCAGGTGCTGCGCCGGTGGCGGATGTGGCTGGTCCCCGGCGTCCTGAGCGCGCTGGTCGCGCTGGTGCTGTCGCTGCTGTACATGGGCGGCATCCTGACCCCGACGGACCATCTGCACCGGATGCCGATCGCGCTGGTGGACGCGGACGCCGGACCGCCGTTGCCGGGCCAATCCGCGCCGCTGGGAGTGGAGTTGACGGACGCGGTGGCGGCGGGGACGCCACCGGGGCAGGTCCAGTGGCAGCGGGTGTCGCGCGAGCGGGCACAGGAGCTGCTGGCCTCGGGGCAGGTGTACGGGGCGCTGGTGGTGCCGGAGGACTTCTCCCGCACCGTGGCCGCGCTGACGACGAACCAGGCCTCGGCGCGTCCGGTGCTGTTCGCACTGACCAATCCGGGCACCGGTTCGCTGGCGTCCTCGCTGGCGAGCCAGATCACCCAGCAGTCGGCGCACCGCTCCTCGCAGGCGCTCGGCAAGCAGCTGACGGCGGCCGCGCCGAACGCCTCCGCGACGGCGCGGCTGCTGCTGGCCGACCCGGTGGACGTCCGTGTGCAGCCGGGGCATCCGATCGGACGGCACAGCGGGCTCGGACTGAGCGCCTTTTACTACACGCTGCTGCTGGTGCTGGCGGGGTTCCTGAGCGCCAACCTGGTGCACAACGGGGTGGACACGTCGCTCGGTTACGCGGACAGCGAGATCGGGCCGTGGCACTGGCGCCGGCCGACGGTGCCGATCAACCGGACCCAGACGCTGGTGGTGAAGATGGAGATGACCGCGGGGCTGTCCGTCGTCACCACCACGATGATCATGCTGGCGACGATCGGCATCCTCGGCATGGACGCCCCGCACCTGCCGCTGCTGTGGGTGTTCTCGTTCGCCGCCTGCGTCACGGTGGGCCTGGGCGTGCAGGCGATCAACGCGGCGTTCGGCACGCTCGGCCAGCTGGTGGCGATGTTCGTCTTCATCGCGCTCGCACTGCCGTCCTCGGGCGCGACGGTCCCGCTCGAGGCCACGCCGTCCTTCTACCACTTCCTCGGCGCGTTCGAACCGATGCGCCAGGTCGCGGGCGGGGTGCGGGCGATCCTGTACTTCGACGCGCAGGCCGACGCCGGGCTGACCCGGGCCTGGGTGATGATCGCGGTGGGCTTCGTGGTGGCGCTGGTCTTCGGCTTCGCGATGACCTTCTACTACGACCGCAAGGGCCTGCACCGGATGGTCCCGACGCCGTCCTGACCACCGCGCTCAGGACGCGCCGGCTGCACGACTCGCGCCGCCCTGACCACCGCCCAGGACGACAGCACCGCCCAGGACGACACCACCGCTCAGGACGAAAGCGCCGCTCGCCACCCCCACGACTCACGCCGCGCCAGGCCCGGCAGTTCGCCGCGTCCGGTGCACCAGAGCAGCACCCGCACCGGGTCGCCGGCCGGCGCGTCTTGGAACAGCCGGGCCAGCACGGCGGCGCAGAGCGCCGGCGGCGGGGTGCGGTCGAGGCCGAGGCCGGTGGCGATGTCGTGGGTGTGCAGCAGGATTTCGGCGACGCCCATCGCGGCGAAGCCGGTCCGGTCGGCCGGCCCCCAGTGCCAGGCCCGCAGGTCGGGCCCGGCGGCGGCCAGCGCGAGAGCCAGCAACTCGCCGCAGGCCAGCGCGATCTGCAAGGTGGTGACGGGGGCGGTGCCCGGCCGGACCGTCAGGTCGAACGGCAGGTACCGGTCGTCGGGACGGGCCGCCAGCTGCCCGGCGTAGGCGAGCAGATCGTGGCCGATGTGCGCCAGCGTCTCCTGGCACGACCACTCCAGCCCGCCGGCCGGGACGCTCCAGTCGGCGTCCAGGTGCGGGGCGAGGGTGAGTTGCAGCTCCGCGAGGGCCGCGCGCAGATCCTGATCGTCCATCAGGTCATCCTCGCACCCGCACCATGGAACAGCTACGGCGCCTACAGGTAGGGGCGGGTGATCAGCTCCAGGCCGTGCCCGGCCGGGTCGAGCAGGTAGACGCCGCGCCCGCCGTGCTCGGTGTTGGTCTCGCCGAGGCGCTGCATCTGCGGGTCGGCCCAGTGCGGGATGTCGCGCTCGCACAGCAGCGCGTAGGCGCGGTCGAAGTGCTCGTCGTCGAGCAGGAACGCGTAGTGGTGCATCTGGATCTCCACCGGCGGCTCGGCGAACTGGAGCAGCACGCCGTCGGCGATCGTCAGGTTGCTGAACGGCCCCCAGGACGGGGCCTCTTCGGCTTCCAGCAGCTCGCGGTAGAAGAGCGCGGAGACCGCGCGATCCACGGCCGGGATGATGGTGTGGTTGAAAGCAGCAGGCATGGTGGTAGGTGAACCTCTTTCCGGTCTCGGGGGGTTGGCGCAGGCATGGCCGGCCTGCTCGGTCTGGGCGGTTACGTGCTCCCAGGACCGGGCGGTCCCCTGACCGGTGGGCACCCCGAAGGCACCCGGGGCGGCCTCAGCCGCCCACCGGTTCACCAATCCGTGCGTGGCCCATGGCCGTTCCGGTGTTCACCCGAGCACCGTACGCAACACCCCGTCCCGGCGACAACCGGTTTTTCCAGCCCTCCCCGAACGGCAGGTGCCCGGGCGTACCCTCGCCCGCATGGCCGACGAGTGCTTCACCGACCCCCAACTGGCCGCGCTCTACGACACGCTGGACCCGGACCGCTCCGACCTGCTCTCCTATGTCGCCCTGGCCGACGAGCTCGGCGCCCGCAGCGTCCTCGATCTCGGCTGCGGCACCGGCGTGTTCGCCCTGCTGCTGGCCGAGCGCGGCATCGAGGTGACGGGCGTGGACCCGGCGGCGGCCTCCGTCGAGGTGGCCCGGGCCAAGCCGGGCGGCGACGGCGTCCGCTGGATCTGCGGCGACGCGACCACGCTGCCGCTGCTGCGGGTCGACCTGGTCACCATGACGGCCAACGTCGCCCAGGCGATCACCGACCCCGCCGACTGGCTAGCGACCCTGCGCGGCGCCCACGCGGCACTCCGCCCCGGCGGCCACCTCGTCTTCGAGACCCGCGACCCGTCCCGCCGCGCCTGGGAGGGCTGGACCCGGGAGGCCACCCACCAGCTCGACGACCTGCCGGAGGTCGGCCAGGTGGAGTCCTGGATCGACCTGCTGGACGTCAACAGGCCGCTGGTGACGTTCCGTTCGCACTACGTCTTCGCCTCGGACGGCCGGCACCTCACCTCCGACTCCACCCTGCGCTTTCGCGAACGCGCCGAGGTGACGGCCGACCTTCAGGCGGCGGGCTTCGACCTCTCCGAGGTCCGCGACGCACCCGACCGCCCGGGCCGCGAGTTCGTCTTCCTGGCCCGCCGCCCCTGACCTCGCGTCAGGAGACCCAGGGGTCCTCCAGCACCGGGATGCACGGTGACAGGTGGGTGTCCTCGTGCACGCTCACCTGCCCCCGCACCATCCGGTGCACCTCCTCGATGGCCTCCACCAGCCGCCACAGGCGCGCCTGTTCCGCCGCGAAGTCCTCGTCGTCCTCCGCGTCGGCGCGTTCCCGGATGGTCACCCAGCCGTGGTACTCGAACATGCCCGGCAGCCTACCCGGCGCCCATCGGCCGCAGCGCCGAGCCGAGAATCACGGGCCCGATGTCGGACGGGAGTTCGCGCACGGCGCACGCGACCGCCTCCGCCGCGGTGGTGAAGCGTCCGAGGTTGGGCGCGAGAATCCCGGTGCCCACCCCGAAATCACCGTCGCCGTTCGCCGACACGACGGGGCCGACCGCCGCCATCAGGGGCCCGGTGGTGGTGGAGAAGCGCAGTCCCCAGTGGCTGGTGAAGGGATACAGGGCCCGCAGCACCGGCTCCGTGTAGGCGGCCTCGATCAACTGCCGGTACGAATCGGCCCAGGAGTACTCCATCGCGGCCGCCTCCGCGCGCTTGAACTGCCACTGGGACTCCACCACCTGATCAACCGTGGCGTCGGCGGGGTTCGGTGAGTCGTTCACGTCCCTCATCGTCCCAGATCGCCGTCAGGGCGGTTCGGTGCCGGCCGCGCGCAGCTTCTGCTGGATCAGCGCGGTGAGCCGGCGCCACCCCGGCCGGTCGTCCTCGCCGTGGTGGGTGAGCAGGTCGTGGCGGGTGACGGCGTCGTCGTGGTGCTGAAGGCCGGTCAGGGTGGGCAGCAGGGACGGGTCGGCGAGGAAGTGCTGGGCCATCTCCTCGGCGAGGTCCTCGATCCGGGGGTCGTCGGCCGCCCAACTCCCGGCGCTCCAGGTGAGTTTGATCAGGGCGACGTGCCGGGGGTCGTCCAGGCCGTGCTCGATCTGCGCAAGATAGTCCTCGAAGCCCTCCGGCATCAGTGCCCGGACCAGGATCAGGCCCTCGCGCGCGATGGCCATGTCCTGGGCGGAGAAACCGAATCCAGGCATCCGGTCGAGAATGGCGCAGGCCCGGTCGGGCAGCAGCACCCGGTCGCCGGTGGCGAGGCGGCGCAGCGTGGCGCGGCGGGCGGTCAGTTCCTCGACCCGCCGGGTGAGGTTCTCCTCGACCTGGTCGAGCGCGGTCGCGAATTCCTCGCCCTCGGCGTCCAGGATCGGCCCGATCTCGGCCAGTGGCACGCCCGCCCCGGCCAGGGTGCGGACCTGGACCAGGCGCAGCAGTTCGGCGGTGCCGTAGCGCCGGTAGCCGGAGCTGTCGCGGCGGGGTTCGGCGACGAGACCGGTGCGGTGGTAGACCCGAACGGCCTTCACCGTGATGCCGGCGAACGCGGCGGCCTGGCCGATGGTGATCCCGTCCGTCATCCCGCCTGCCGATCCGCCTGCCGATCCGCCTGCCGACCCGCCTACCGACCCGCCTGCCACTCCGCCTGTCATCCCGTCAGAAAACCTCACTGCAAGCTGTCCTGTCCAACCTCCCGAACCGCGGTGGCGATGGCCCGGAAGTCCTTGCGCACGATGGTGGTGTGCTTGCTCGGGACGGTGGCGCTGACCTGCACGTGCGGGTTGCGGGCGAGGATCGGGTCGAGGGTGGCGCGCATCGCGGCGAGCCCTTCCGCGGTGCCGCCGAGGCTGGCGCCGGTGGCGACCAGGAAACGCATGGGAAAGGTCACTCGGTCGAACACCGGGTCACTGTCGGCGACGATCTCGTTCAGTTCGATGTTGATCTCGGCGTGCTGTTCGGCGGACATTCGCGCGGCCATCCCCAGCGGCCGGACCAGCGGCATGATCCAGCCGAACTTCCGGAACATGGTGCGGATCTGCTCGCGGCCGGCCTCCCGGCCGCCCTCGACGGTGGCGAGGTAGTCCCAGGGGTAGCCGCCGTCGACCATCACCACGCCGGCGGTCCGGTCCGGGTTGCGGGTGCTCCAGTGCAGGGCCAGCGCGGCGCCGTAGGACCAGCCGACCAGCAGCGGCCGCTGCACCCCGGTGGCGTCCAGGACGGCGTCGATGTCGCGCAGGCAGGCGGCGAACGAGTAGTCGGCCGACTGCTTCGAGCGGCCGCGGGCCCGTTCGTCGAAGGTGATGTGACGGTGGCCGTCGCCGAGTTCGGCGATGACGTGCCGCCAGTTCCGCTGCGTGGCGTAGGAGCCGTTGAGGTAGAGCACGGGCTGCCCGGGGCCGCCGGTGTCGGTGACGGCGAGCGCCGTGTCCTCCACCGGGACCAGCCCGGACCAGGCAGCGTTGCGGGTCTTCGTGTTCGCGTTCTTCGTCATGCCCTCCAGCGTGGGGCTTGACCTTGGGTCAAGGTCAAGCCGCTTCCGCTCACCACTCGGCGACCACCGGCGCCCCGGGTTCGTGGTGCTGCCAGGCCGCGTCGAGCCGGACGAGCCGGGCGGGGGCGGCGACGCCGCACAGGCCGGCGACCTTGCCGTCGCGCAGTTCCAGTACCACGGCGCCCTTGACCCGGCCGTCGACCACGGCGACGACCGCCGGGGCACCGTTGACCTGCGCGATGTGCAGCGCGGAGATGCCGCCCGCCAGCCGTCGTTTGGCGGGGGTGGACCGGAAGCCGGCCCGCAGGCCGGCGGCGATCTGTTCGCGGCTGGTGAGCCGCAGCAGCCGCTTGGCCAGGCCCGCGCCGTCCGAGACCGCGGTGGCGTCGGCGGTGAGCATCGCCACCAACTGGTCGACCCGCCCGGAGGTGGCGGCGATCAGGAACTCCTCGGCCACCCGCCTCGCGGACGCCGGATCCGTCTCGGGGCCGCCGCGCCGCTCGGCGGCCACCCGCCGGCGCGCCCGGTGGACGTGCTGCTGGCTCGCGGACTCGCTGATGTCGAGGATCCCGGCGATCTCGGCGTGCGGGTAGGCGAACGCCTCGCGCAGCACGTACGCGGCGCGTTCGACGGGCGCGAGGCGCTGCATCACGGTCAGCACGGCCAGCGACACCGACTCGCGCTGCTCGAAGGTGTCGGCGGGGCCGAGCATCGGGTCGCCCTGGAGCAGCGGTTCGGGGAGCAGGTCGCCGGCGGCCCGCTCGTACCGGGCGTGGGCCGAACGGAGTTGGTCGAGGCAGAGGTTGGTGACGACCTTGGTCAGCCATGCCTCGGGCACCTCGATCCGGTCGCGGTCGGCGGCCTGCCAGCGCAGGAAGGCGTCCTGCACGGCGTCCTCCGCGTCGCCGGCCGAACCGAGCAGACGGTACGCGAGCGAGGCCAGCCGGCTCCGGCTGGCCTCGAAGCGGTCGATGGCGGCGCTGTCCATGCACAACAACTTAGGCGGCGCTCCGCGTGCGGGTCTGCTGGGGGGTCTGTGCGGGGCTCTTCACCGGAACTGCCGTCAGGTGGCGCCTGCGCCTGGGCATGCCGTAGGTCGGGTGCGCGATGGTCCACGCGGAGGCCTTGAGCACGCTCGTCTTGAACCGCACGGCGGTCCGGCCGCCCAGGTACCAGGACTTGGAGCGTTCGGCGCCGTCCACCATCTGCACGAGCGCGTCCCGCTGCCCGAGGCTGATGTGGTTGCCGAAGTACTTCAGCGCGGAGACCGGGGTCTCCCGGCCCGTCAGGCGGGCGATGATGGCGGCGGTGGCCTGGGTGGCGGTGAGGCCGGCCGAGGCACAGGACATCGGCAGCGGACGACCGTTGACGCCGATCGCGTGGGCGCTGTCCCCGGCGACGTAGACGTCCGGGTGCGAGACGGAGCGCATGCTGCGGTCGACCAGGATCCGGCCGTCCGCAGCGAGCTCCAGGCCGCTGGCGGCCGTCAGCGGGTTCACGGCGAACCCGGCGGCCCAGACCGTCACTTCGGCGAGCACGGCGCGGCCGTCGGCGGCGAGCGCCCGGCCCGGCTCGACGGCTTCGATGGCGGTGTGCTCGTGGACGGTGATGCCGAGCCGGGCGAAGGACGCCCGCAGGTAGCGGCGGGCCTTCGGGGAGAGCCAGGCGCCGAGTTCGCCCCGGGCGGCGAGCGCGACCGCCAGGTCGGGGCGGGCCTCGGCGATCTCGGCGGCGGTCTCGATGCCGGTCAGCCCCTCCCCCACCACCAGCACGGTGCCTCCCGCGCCCAGCTCGGCCAGCCGGTCGCGCAGCCGCAGCGCCGAGGGCAGGCCGGTGACGTCGAACGCATGCTCCGCCACGCCGGGGACGTCGTGCCGGTCCACCGCGCTGCCGAGCGCGAACAGCAGCGTGTCGTAGGCGAGTTCGGCGTCGCCGTCCGCGTCGCTGACGGCGACGGTCCGGCGCTCGGGGTCGAGCCCGGTGACGCGGGCCACCCGCACCCGCACCCCGGTGCCCGCGAACATGTCGGCGAGCGGGCGGAATTCGACCTTGTGCCCGCTGGCGAGCTGGTGCAGCCGCATCCGCTCGACGAAGTCGGGGGCGGCGTTGACGACGGTGATCTCGATGTCCTCGGCGTTCAGCCGGCGGGCCAGGTTCCCGGCGGCGAAGGCTCCGGCGTAGCCGGCGCCGAGGACGACGATGCGGTGCCTCATGAGGGTGCTCCTGTCTGGTTCGCGTGCCCTCTGAACGGGACGGCGCACCGATTGCTGACAGCCCTCGGATGTGAGCTGGGTCACCACGAACTCCGCTGCCCCCGGCCGGTGTTGGTAACGGCCCAACTGGCCGGCAGCGTCAGCGCGTCCGCGGCGGCGCCGTGCGCGGACGCGCTGTACACGACCACGGCGAGCCCCTCCAGGAGTTCCATCCTCTCGTGGTCGAGTTCGAGTTCGCCGACCACCGGGTGCCGGAAGCGTTTGACGCCCTTGCGGTGGACGTGCACGTCGCGGCCGCCCCACAGGGTGCGGAACTCCTCGCTGTGGGTGGACAGTTCGCCGATCAGCCGGGTCAGCTCCGGGTCGTACGGGTTCTTGCCCGCCGCGACCCGCAGCACGCCCACCGCGTCGTGCGCGACGCGTTCCCAGTCGGCGTAGAACCGGCGGGCGGCGGGCGTGAGGAAGGCGAACCGGGCGCTGTTCGCGCCGCTGGTGGGGTCGTCGAACATCGGGGCGAACAGGGCCCGGCCGAGCGGGTTGGCCGCCAAGGTGTCCAGCCGATCGCTCGTCACGAACGCCGGCAGGTTCGGCATCCCCTCGATGATCCGCAGCGCACTCGGCCGCACCGTCGGCTCAGCATCGGGCCGCCGTGCGCGGGACCCCGGCCCGGCGGCCCGCGCCAGGTCGTACAGGTGCATGCGTTCGGTATCGTCCAGGCGCAGCGCCCGGGCGACGGCGTCCAGGATGCTGTCCGACACACCCTTGAGGTTGCCGCGCTCCAGCCGGGTGCAGTACTCGACGCTGACGCCCGCGAGCATCGCGACCTCGCCGCGCCGCAGCCCCGCCACCCGTCGCAGTCCGTGCACCGGCAGCCCCGCCTGCGGGCGTGATCCGGTCGCGGCGGGAGCGCAGGAACGCGGCGGCCTCTTCCCGGTTGTCCATGCCCGCCAGCCTAGGCAGGCCGCGCCAGTCGCCCTGCGCTGGCTGCTCCAGCACGGCATCCCGCTGGTCGCCAAGAGCACCGACCCCGGGCGGCTGCGCCGGAACATCGCCGTGTTCGACTTCGAGCTGTCCCCCGACGAGCTCGCCGCCATCGCCCAACTCGACTGCCACCAGCCGGGGTTGGGATTCACCCACCAGGACCCTCGGATGCCCGAACTCCTCCTGAAGTACGCGTGACCCTGTTGGGCGCTCAGTGCGGCCAGTCCGGGGCGGGATCCTCGTCGAGCAGCGGCCTGATCGCGCCCAGGACGGCGCCGATGCAGATGTCGCGCAGCTCGGCGCGGGTGCAGTGCGGCTCGATCAGCCAGTCCACGCACAGGACTTGAACGAACACCAGCCAGCTCTTCAGTACGCCCGACACGGCCTCCCTGGTCCGGTCGCCGGCGGGCGGGAGCGCACTCAGCAGGCGCTCGCGCAGCGCGTCGAGCTCGTCGGCGATGATCGTCTGGACCAGCCGGTCACCGGCCAGCACCCGGTTCGCCGCGAGCACGGTGTTGCGGTTCTCCGCGAAGTACTCGATGTGCGCGTCCAGGCCCTCGGCGAGCTGCTCGACCAGGGAGTCGGCGGGGTCGAACCGGGTCTTGGCGAGCAACTGCTCGGCGACCTGCCGGTAGAGGGCCGCGAACAGGTCTCGCTTGCTCGGGAAGTGCCGGTAGAGCAGCGCCCGGGACACCCCCGCGCGCTCGGCGACGTCCTCCATCAGCACCTCGTCGTACGTGTGCGCAGCGAAGAACTGGGCAGCGACAGCGAGGAGTTGGGCTCGGCGGTCGGCGGGGCTGAGGCGCTGGCGAGGAGGCACCCGGCCATCCTACTTGACACGTGTCTACTAGCGGCGCGTAGCCTGCTGCTCCTGGTTGACGCGTGTCTACTAACAGGGGGTCGGCGCTGTCATGACCAAGGACAAGGCACTGCACGCACTCATGCTCACCATGGGCTACGGCTGCGTGGCGATCGGGCTCTTCCACGTCCTGCTCGGCAACTCCGCGATCCCCGGCGAGAGTTCGGCCGGCCCGACCATCGACAGCCTCGGCCGGTTCTTCGGCGCGATCTTCGCCGGCTACGGCGTCGCCTGGATCCAGGCCGCCCGCCGGTCACCGATCCGCACCACCGCCGTCCGCCGGCTGGCCGGCATCCTGTTCCTCGGCGGCCTCGGACGAATCCTCTCGCTCGCCGTACACGGCTGGCCGCACTGGTTCCAGGTCGCCCTGGGCATCGTCGAACTGGCCCTGCCGCCGCTGTTCCTCTGGCTGGCCCGCACCGACTCCGAGCAGTAGGCGCACGATCAACTGCCGGCCAGGGAGCAGCAGTCCGACCGGTGGAGAACGCGGGCCAGGGCAGACTCTGTGGTGTCCCACTCCTCCCGCCGGCCCCGGAGTCGAGCACCAGCGGTTCGTCCGCCACCTCGGCGATCCAGTCCGACAGCATGCGCGCGGCCTGCCGCCCCTCACCGGGGCACCGCCCGCCCCGTCACCTGAACGCCCGCGGACCCGTCCGCTCGTAAACGGCCCCGCCCGGGATGTACCAGCCCGCCTTCTTCCGCACAGCCGGACTCGGATCCTGCCGGTGCGACACCTGCAGAGCGGCAACAGCCCGGGCATCGGCACGGGCGAACTTGCCGACCAACTCGGCGGCCCGCGGCCGCACCTGCGGGTCGGGGTCGGAAGCCAGGTGCCGCAACGCAGGTTCGAGCACCCGGTCCGCACCCGGCGCGCACGCGTCGTCCTTGCACCGGTCGCACGCGAGAGCATGGAACGCGGCGATCCTGACCCGGGCGTCCGGATCGTCGGCCATCGTGATCAGCTGCCCCATCGACTCCGTGTCGACCAGGTGGTCCAGCAACCGGCAGCAGCCCTCCCGGACAGCCGCACTCTCATGGGACAGGCCGGCCCTGATGACACCCACCGCATCCCCCTTGCGCCGCAACAGCTCCCAGTACGCCGCCACGGCACGCTGCGGGTCGCCCAAGTACGCGACGAGGGCTTCGTTGTCGGTCCTCACGAATCCGAGCATGACCTCAGTGTCGAACCGTCCGACACCCCCCGACAACCGAATTCCCCCACGCCCACCCCCCACCGCCGAAGGCCGAGGCGCCCCCTTCCACCCCGGCCCGCCGACCTCAGTGCCCGGCGTGATGCACGAACACGTAAGTCTCCCGGTCCAGTTCACTCACCTCGACACAGAACGCGGCCGGCACCCGAACATGCGACCGCAGCAAATCCGTCACCCGCACCGACAGTTCACTACGCGCCGCGACACTGCGCCCGCCCAGAATCTTGATCTCCACCAGCACCACCGCCTCCCCCGACGCCCCGTCCCCGACCAGATGCGAAACCGCCGGCCGCACCAGCGTCTTGCAGTCACCCGTCGCCGTGTCGATCACCTCAGGAATCAGCTGATGAACCTCCTTCGCAAACGCCGTGGCGTCGAACTCGAGCCCCGGCGAGTGATCGATCAGGATCTGCGGCATGACAAACACCCTCCCGGACGCACAACGCCCCGGGACCCTCCCGGCACGACGGCGCCCATGGTCAGCTGACTCTACTGACCCGCCAACCCACCCGACCCGACGCAGCCGCCCCTCCCCCCGCGCGCCGATGTCGGACCACGCTGACATGCTCGGGCGTCATGCGCACTCAGCGCTTCTGGAACTCGATCGAGGATGCCCGCAGCCAGGTCCCCGATCCCGCCGACGGAGACGCGGTCGCCGCGATGGCCGTCGCCATGCTCCCCACCCGCTCCCCACCCCGACCGCGCGCCCGAGGCACGCTCCCAGACGCCACCGACACCGGCCGCGCTCCACCTCCTCGGCCTCCGCGCTGCGGTTCGGCCCCGCATCCGCCCGCTCGACCACCGTAGGTACCTCACCGCGCGACCGCCTAATGTTCTCCCGAAGGAGACGACCCCTTCCATCGAACACGGAACGCGATCCACCCCCAACCCGACGGAGGCTCCATGCACTTGGTCTCAAGTGGCAGGCACCACGCCACGTTCGACTTCGGCAACCTGCGGGTGGTCTCGCTGCGGGACGGGTACATCGACATGCCGCCGACCCGCCTCCGCGACGAGGACGGGCGCACGCTCGACGTGCTGCCGGCCGCCGTCCCGCTGGTCGGCGAGAACCTGCGGCTGTCGGTCAACGCCTTCTTCGTCACCGACGGCACCCGGTCGGTCCTCATCGACACCGGCGCGTCCAACGTCTGGCACGACCCCACCATGGGCTTGATCTACGACGCGCTCGACGAGGCGGGAGTCGAGCGCGCGCGGATCACCGATGTGGCCATCACCCACCGGCACGAGGACCACGTCAGCGGCCTGATCACGCCGGACGGTTCGGAGGCGTTCACCGGACTCGAACGCGTCTGGATCGGCGCGGGCGACACCTCGGTCTTCACGGGGCGCCTCGCGCCGATCCGCGACCGGGTCGTCCCCGTCACGGAGAAGGTCGCGATCAACGACTGGACCACCGCGATCCCGACACCGGGCCACACTCCCGGCCACACCGTCTACGAGATGAGGAGCAGCGCCGGCCACCTTCTCGTCTGGGGCGACACCGTCCACGTCCCCACGCTCCAGTTCGACCAGCCGAAGGTGTCCTGGGAGTTCGACGGCAACCAGCCCCAGGCCCGCACCGCACGCGCGGCCCTCCTCGAACAACTCACCCGCCCCCACCACTTCGTGGCCGGCGCCCACCTCGACTCCCCCGGCATCGCCCGCGTCACCCCCGCCGGCGACGGCTATGCCCTGGAATACCTCGCCCCACCGATCGGCTGACCGATCCCGGCCTCGAGCCACTCCGTGAGGATCAGCGCACGTCGCCGGGGCTTTCGAGGACCAGGGTGGTCTCGTTGACACGACGAAAGCGGCCGTCCGAGGCGAACTCGCCGAAGAGGTGGACCTCCATGAGGAGGGTGGAGCCGTCCTTCATCGAGATCGTGGCGGTGTGACGGTCGGCGTACTGGTCGCCGTCGAAGAGCTCCTGGTGCACCTCGATCACCCCGGAGGCCACGCTCGCACGGAGGTGGGCGATGTGGGCGAGAAAGGCTTCCCGGTCAAGGGAGTTGCCGTCGGTGCGCTGGACGTAGTCGGGCGTGATGTGACGCTCGGCGGCCTCGTTCAGGTCGAGGTCCGGGGAGAAGACGAGGTCGTTGAGGGCGGCACGGATGTCGGTGCGAGGCATGGATGCGCTCCCTGGGTAGAACGGCGGCGGTGGCCGCGTACGTGACGAAGGACTACCGGACGGCAGACCCGTAGGCACGACCAGGGCCGAAATGACCCCCGCCGCCACCACAACTTCCCTTATATCAAAGGAGTTTCATACACCGCGACGGTACGCCGACGGCCCGCCACCGAAAGGACGCCCACCCCTCGGCGCCACCGACTTCGCCGCGCAAGCTCCGCAGTCCCACACAGCAGCGATACCCACAAGGCATCAGCCCCGCAGAACAGGTCTTGGACACCGACCCACCCCCAGCGGTGCACTCGTCCACATGACCGAGCAAACGAAGACCGGCGACCCGCAGACCGCCCACACCGTCTCGGTGGTGACCCCCGGCGAAGGCGAGACGATCGTTCTGGGCACCACCCGCATGCGCATCCTGGAGGACGGCAGCCACACCGGCCACCGCCTCGCAATCGCCGAGTCCGTCCTCGCCCCGCACACCCAGGGACCGCCGCAGCACCGCCACGCCCTACACGACGAGGGCTTCTACATCCTGGCCGGCACCGTACGGTTCACCGTCGGGGACGCGGACTACGACGCCACCCCGGGCACCCTCGTGATGGTCCCGCCCGGCACCCCGCACACCTTCGC
This sequence comes from Kitasatospora sp. NPDC051984, assembly GCF_044593455.1. Lineage (NCBI taxonomy): Bacteria > Bacillati > Actinomycetota > Actinomycetes > Kitasatosporales > Streptomycetaceae > Kitasatospora > Kitasatospora sp. NPDC051984. The sequence goes on along the minus strand of NZ_JBIUCB010000024.1, from coordinate 30,731 downwards.
CAACCCGACCGACCAACCCGCCGTCCTGCTCAGCACCTTCACCCCCGACCTGTACGTGCAGTACTTCCGGGACCTCCAGCAAGTCCTCACCGACGGCCGCCCGTTGACGCCACAGGCCAACATCGACGCAATGAGCCACTACGCGACCGAGCCCGCCACCGACCACGCCTGAACCCCCGGCCCGGCCTCGTCCGGCACGCGACACAACCGACGGGTCCCGCGTGAACCGGCGGCCCAACCGGCCTGATCCTCCCCCCAACTGACCGACACCGCCCTCTCCCTGGCCCCGGCCGCGGCCACCGGCTCCGTCCTCCTCCAAACCGGCGCAATCACCGAAGGCCGTCGCGGCGAAGCCACTCCAAGGTCCCGAGCGCGTCATCGCCCCCACGGCCCGCTCCGGAAAGGACTCGTCCAGCGCCCGACGCCACTGCTCCACCGGAATCCCGAGCGGGGCCGCACTGCGGGCCGCATGTTCGTCCCAGATCCCGCTGGGCGTGCTCGGGGTCAGCGTGCCGAAGAAGTCGAAGATCACAGCGGAGAAGGACATGGCTGGAACACCATCGGCCTCGCCGATCCGACATCTGCGGAATCGATCTTCAGCGGAGGACCGATAGCCTGCGCCCGTGAAGGTCTACCCCCTGTGGCACATCGGCCACCAGAACGAAGCCGGCCCGAACGGCGAAACGATTCACGTCAACGACACGATCGTGTTCCTCGACGAGCTGGACGGCGACGACGTCAAGCTGCTCGGCATCTACTCCTCCGAGGCCGAAGCCGAAGCACGAATCCGCCGCGCGCGCCTTCAATCAGGCTTCGCCAACGAGCCGGACTGCTTCCAGGTCGGGGAGTACGACCTCGACGAGGACCACTGGACCGAGGGCTTCGTCCGCGTGCCGGCCCAGCCCCTCGAGTAAACGCTCCTACCGAGCCGGGCCATTGACACACCGTCCAAGTACCTCACAAACCCTGCTCGGCCCAACAGTTGCCGCCGCATGGACAGACACCGAGCAGGCCGGGCCTACCTCACCGGCCGACCGACCGCCGCTGAACAGCTCACGGACCACACCGAGCCGACTCACCTCAGCTCGTCCAGCAGCCGCTGCTCCTCCGCAGCGGTGAGCCCCTCCTCGTCGACGGCCGGTCCACCGCGGGCGGTGTCCCAGGCGAGTGTGTCGGCAACGGTCTCGGCGAGCGGACGGTACATCAGGCCGGCGGCCAGGGCGCGGGAGATGTCCACCCGGTTGATCGCCACGCACTCGGGGGCGCCGATCCACATCGGGACGCCCATCCATGGGTTGACGCCGGCTTTCAGCAGCTTCTCGCTGCTGACCCAGACCGGCTCCGCACCGGGGTTCACCAGTACCCGGCAGACGGCGAAGAACTCACCGAACGACAGGGTGCGACCGGTGACGTTGTAGATGCCGGCGAAGAACCCACCGAACGACAGGGTGCGACCGGTGACGTTGTAGATGCCGCCGCGCTGTGCTGCGATGCACCCCAGGATCCACGCCGCGACATCGCGGACATCGATGAACTGGGCCGCGTCGGCCGGGTCGCCCGGCAGCAGCACCGTGCCGCCGCGCTGGAAGCGCCGCGGCCAGTAGGGGAAGCGGTCGGTCGGGTCGTGCGGCCCGACGATCATGCCGGGGCGGACAATGCTGGCACGCTCGCCGTATGCGCCCAGCACGATCCGCTCGCAGGCGGCTTTGCGTGCGCCGTAGAGCTGGTGTGGCGGCAGATCCTCGCCGAGGACGAGCAGATTTCCGTCCTCGTTCTGCACGGTCGCCTGATCGACAAGGACCGACAGGGAGGAGACGAAGACGTACCGGTCCACGCGCTCACCCAGGGCGGTGACCGAGCGGCGGACCACCTCGGGCTCGTAGCCTGCGACATCGACCACGGCATCCCAGCGGCGGTCACCGAGCGCGGACAGGTCGGTGGTGCGGTCGCCAATGATGGTCTCGACCTCGGGGAAGACCTCGGGCGCGGTCCGGCCGCGGTTGAACAGCGTCACCTGGTGCCCCTCGGCCAGTGCGGCCTCGGCAAGGGTGCGACCCACGAAACGCGTGCCACCCAGCACGAGCAGGCTCAGCGGGCGGGGGGTCATGCTCTGCATTGTTGACGAACTCCTGAACCCCGACTCTCCACCGAGTTCCTGCAAATCCGTGACCACTCCGGCCAGTTGACCCCCGCGCCTATGATGCTGATCATCCGCCGGGAGGGATTCGAGCAGAGGTACGGCGGACTCCGCTACCAAGTCCGAAGCAGCTGCACCATCGAGGGCGAACGCCACGAGACGCTCCGCGACTGGCACTACGACCTGGGCCAAGGCATGTGGGCCGGCCCCGCCAACGGCTGGTACTTCGACTGGTTCGGGGAGTACGTGTCCTCCCCGGTCCGCTACCTGGTGCACACGGACGGCCGGGTCGGAGTAACCGACGGAGGCGGAACGTTCCTCGAAGTCGCCCCGTCCATCCCGGCACTCATCGAATCCCACGCCCTCACCGACACGCTCGCGACCTGGGACCGCGTCGCCACCAATGTCGACAGCTTCGCACTCGCCCAGCATCTCGACGGCCTCACCGACATCCCCGAAGCATCAGGCCGCACCGTCCGATGGCGACTGTCCGACAACGTCGCGGTCCAGGAGTTCCGGATCTGGAGCAGCGACGCACCGCGCCGCTGGTGTGCCTTCCTCTGGAGCCGAGGCGAATCCGGCCGCCGCCAGGTCGAAGCGGCCACCGCCCGAGCAGCGACCACACAGCGGGCTCCGGCAGCTACTTGACCCGTTGCCGACACCATCCCCGGCGTTCCGCCGCCATACCAACGAACGAACTGACCCACCGGACGCGAGCATCGAACTCGGCACAGGATCCAGGCCGGTCCCGGCTCGGTCCGAGCCTCCGCCGTCATGGCGCCGGGCCGTCCTGTCAGCAACTGCTGCAACGCTGTCCCCATGGCACTCCCCGGCTCCCGTACGAAGACGACAGATGTCTGGCTGCTACCGGAGGACGAGGCCCTGGTCGGGCAGCGGATCGGGGAGCTCCTGCCGGGTGCTGGATGGCTTTGCAGCCAACCGGGCCCACTGGGCCTGCACCAGGTACATGTGCACTCGACGGTCCAGGAGGCTCTGTGCTGCGGCGGCGTTCAGGCCTTTCTGGCCCTGCCAGGAGGGGCTGCCGCCCCCACGGCTGTCCAGGACTTGACCGGCCACGCGAACGGTCCTGGGCTGCCGCGCGCTGCGGTGGTTCAACTGCTGTGCTCACGGCGCAGGCCGAGTCACCGCGGCGAGGCGTTCGAGGCCGGTCGCCTCGCCGTGCGCTGGTTCGAACCCGAGGTTGGGCCCGAGATGCACCAACTCCTGACCGAACAGACACGCACCGTCTGGCAGGCTCTGCGGTCAGGCACCCGGCCGGCCGTGGTCGCGACCGCGGACGGCCGAAGGATCTCCGGCATGCGCATCGGCCACGCAGCCCACGCGCTCGCAGCCGACACGGGCATCCAGCTCACCCGCGGAGGGTCCCAGCGTCTGCACCTGGTCACCGCGCCCTCCGGCCCCGGCCAACCGTCAACCGCGAACAGCTAGCGGGTCAGCCCGCGGCAACGGCCCTGTCCGGCCTGCGTGAAAGACTGCGACGCATGTCTCTCGCCGACCTCACCTTCGACCAGTGGCGGTCGTTCGACCTCTCGACCGCCCGCCAAATCGCGCAGCAGGCAGCTGATCTGGCCGGCGGCCGCGTGATTGCCGTCGAAACCGGCGAACATCTCGGCTCCCGAATGCAGCGCGTCCTGATCAACCGGAACGCACAGGAATTCGCCCTGATACCCGGCGGCCCAGTAACGCTCGGATTCGACCTCGACACCTGGCGACCGACGCCCGAACAGGCCGCCGACTACCAGGAGAGCCTGGAGCAGGGCTTCGGCAACGACCCCGACCTCCGGGCCCACCTCGCCCAACTGCTCAGCCCGCGCCGACGCGTCAACCTGGCGACGGTACTCATGGCCGTCGAGGACGAGAACCTGACCGAGCCACCCACCGACATGCCCGCCGTCCTCGCGGCCCGCGGCCTGCGAATGCCGAGCTCCGACGAGTGGGAACACGCCTGCGGAGCCGGCGCCAGCACCCTGTTCCGCTGGGGCAACGACTGCCCCCTCGACCGCATCCCCTACGACGATCACACCGGCCCCCAGCACCAACCGAACGCCCTGGGCCTCCGCATTGCCCACGACACGTACCGCACCGAACTGACCAGCGACCTCACCGCAGTACACGGCGGCGACGGCGGCGAGTCGGCCTGCGGCGGCTACGGCCACCTCCTCGGATGGCTCCCGCTGGCCACGGCCAACCGCAACCCCTTCTACGCCGAGTTCGTGTACGGGCCCGACGGCGAAGACATGTACGAGGAGTTCTCCACCCGACCGGTATTCGAACTCTGACCCGCCACCACCCACCACGGCACTCACGATCCTCGCACCAGCCGTGACCACGCACAGTCAGACCAGGCCGGCACCGATGCGGCCCTCAAGCGGCCGTCCGGGACCCGACCCCAGACCCCGAACCCACCCGAGAACGCGGTCATCATGGCGTTCGCAGGCAAGTTGGGCGATCGCCGGGATCAGGCTCCCACGAACCCCCCGCATCGTCTTCCCTCTCCAACCTGGACCGTCCAGCCCACCGGACACACCGTGCTGCGCTCAACCATCAACCGCTCCTCGGCAACCCGGAGCAGGCCTTCCCCCGATCCGTCCGCCATGTGCTGACACCGACCGATCTCGGCAACCGAACCAAGGGTTCGGGCACGAAGCTCCGGCCGCCCGGTCGCCGCAAATCCGAAGCAGGAACGGCGCCAATGCTCCCACCGCGATCGTTCCGCCCTGCTGGTGAAGACTCGTCCAGAGCCGCCACAAAGCCCCACCGGCAGCTTCGGCGTCCCCGGACACGAGCGTGGCGAGCAGGCCGCGGATCTCCTCGCACGGGCCATCGAAGTGCCGGAACCGCCACCAGGGAACCTCGTCGTACCTGAGCCCGTCCCTGGCCTCCCCCGGGCTCGCGCCCACGGCCGTCCGTACGTCGCCGTCCGTGCCGCCCCACCGTTCCAGCCGGCCGGCCAACAGCCATCAGGCCGGCAGCGGCCCACTCCCTACGAGGCAGGCATCCGCATCCGCAGCCGCATCCGCATCCGCATCCGCATCCGCCGAGAAGCATGCGCCTCGCGCGCACACGCTGTGCGCACTGCGCCTGACCAGCGACATAGTGGGAAGAAACCGTCAAATAAGGACGAAAGAACCGCAAATGCCGGGCCGATCCACAAGTAGGCGCCTGTGGACGAGGCTCCGATAAGGTGAGTTGATCTCCGAACTCGTACGCATGGGGGGCGTAGCAATGACGACCGAGGTGACGCCCGAACTGGCCGAGGCGATCCAGCGTGGCTATGACCAACGCGACCGGGCGAACATGGCGCCGACGATCGCCTACTTCCAGGCGCTGCTTGCCGAACACCCGGACCACCCGGTCCTCGTGTACGAGGTGGGCGGCGCCTACGACACCGCGGGCGAGGAGGAGACCGCCCGCGGCTACTACGAGCGCGCGCTCGCCCTCGGCCTCGACGGCGACGTCCTGCGCCGGTGCCTGTGCCAGTACGCCAGCACCCTGAGGTGGCTGGGCAAGTTGGACGAGTCGCTGGCGGTGCTCGACCGCGCCCGCAGGGAGTTCCCCGACTCCGACTCCGTCCGCGTCTTCCGCGCTCTGACCCTCAACGATGCCCAGCGACCGGACGAGGCGGTCGCCGAGTTGCTCACCGTCGTCACCGGGCATGCCGAGGTCACCGACCTCGGGCGGTGGGCGGTCGGGCTCCGCGGCCTCGCCCAGTGGCTCGCCGACGGCCGCCCCGAATAGGAAGCATCTGCCCTGTAAAAGGCCGGCGCAGGGGAATCGGCACGTGGTGACCTTGACTGATGCGCGCATCCGCGACCAGCGTGCACACCGCAGTGTTCGCCGTGGGACCGGCTCTCTGCCGCGATGAGCGGCTGGGGCGAGGGCTCCTCTCGCACCCTAATCCTGGAAGCTCTAGGAGTAGATCATCCCGCTCGGCCACAAAGGCAGCTGCCACCAGCGCATCGGCGCCTCCCTACGGCAGAAGCGGACCTCGCCGCAGCCCGTGACCGCCCAGCCGCCGTCGTCCTGGACCGTCACCAGCTGGATTCTCCGGCGACCCACGGCACTGTCCGAGGCAGAACAGCTCCAGTTCAAGACCGTCCTGGCCCACTGCCCACAGCTCAACGCCCTGACCCGGCACGTCCGCACCTTCGCCGTCATACTCGCCGAGCACCAGGGCGAGCGTCTCCCGGAACGGCTCGACGCGTTCCGCCGGGACGACCTGCCCAACCGGCACACACTCGCTGCTGGAATCGACCGAGCCCGGGCCGCCGTCATCGCAGGCCTCACCCTTCTCTGGAACTCCGGCGTCATCGAAAAGCACGTCAACCGGATCAAGATGCTCAAGCGCCAACGGTTCGGCCGAGCCGACTTCCCTCTCCTCCGCAAGCGCGTCCTGCTCTACTCACAGGACATCGCGTTCTGATGGCATCCCTGTACTTCGCCGAGCAGACCAGGCTCAGGCCGCCATGAATCGGCCCAGCTCGCGCGCCCTGTGCTGAAGGGCGGCCATCCAAGCCGCCTCAGCGGAACCCGGGGCCGCCGGCACCTGAACATCCTTGAGGCCGCCGTCCTCGGCGGAGCCTGCTGACTGCCAGTTCACCTCGATGCCTGCCCTTTCCGCCAGGACCAGCATCGTGACGACGAAGCCCTCGGAGGGGGCAGCCATGACTTCGTAGGTCGTTCTCCGGTGCCACGCGAGCAGGGCGTCGCCGAACTCCTTGAACGCATCGGGGTCGATCTGCCACTCGTCAGCCCGCATCGGCCCGATGCCGGACTGCAGCCCCATTTCCGTCTGGTAGACGCTCACTTGACTTATGAACAGCCGGGAGGCCCCGTTGGACGGGTTCCGCACGGTCTCCTCGCCTATGCCGTAGCACTGGCTCAATGCAGCCCCTCCTTGCTGGTCATACCGGCCAGCATCGCGAGCGCATGACCTTTCGGTGAGTCAGCCCTCCAGGAAAGTGAGCCAGAACCACTTCGCATGAACGAAGCCAGCATCAAGCCAACAAGACACACTCGCGCAGAACTTCGAAGCCACCGTGCCGCAGCGCCCGCAGGTGCTGACCGACCGACTTGGCGCAGGTCCGACACAGCAGTCCATCCCCGCCGGTCCGGTTACCTCCCGGATCTCACCGCAGCCGGAGCAGGTTCCCTCGCAATCCGGCTTCCGGGACCGGCAGTTCGTTCGGGTCCCAGCCCCGCCAGCATCCCAACCTACGACCGGCTACGCGTATCACGCCACATCTTGAATCGCACCGACCAACGCCAGCCCACGACAACACGGGTGACCCGCCGACCCCACGTGACCTGTGTGCCGGCCAGCCCGGTCACCGGCAGGGGCCAACCGCATGAACCGCGCACCGCAGCAACCATGTCCGCCTCCACCACAACCGCCCGGACTCCCAACCTCCCCTTACGCCGACCGGGCACCCCACCGATGAGCGATGAGCCCATGAGGATTGCCGCAGAGAAGATCGAAAAACATGGCCCCGCTATGTCGCCGGCGGCAGGCATACTGGCGCAATGTCCGACCATCGCCCGTCCGATGCCATCGAACCGCCGGACCCGTTCGAAGGTCTGGTCCTGGACGAGGAGTTCGTCCGCTCCGCCACCGTGACCGAGCCGTCCGCGCGGGCCCGGATGCTGGCGGAACGCTGGCGTCATGAGCCGTCGGTCGACCCGGGTGGCCGCCACTGGTCGCCGGGCGGGTCGCGACCGTCCCGGCGCAGTCGGCGGTCCCGGCGGGCAAGACAGGCCCAAGCTCCCTACCACACCCGGCGATTGGGGCGGCTGCGACGGTTCCGCTCGCTCAGCCGGGGTGAGCAGTGGACGGTGGTGCTCGGGCTGCTGATCGTCCTGCTGGTGGTGGGCGGGGTGCTGTTCGAACCGCAGCGCGCCCACACCCCGCAGCTGGCCCGCCCGGCAGGAGGGCCGGGCAGCCCGTCGCCCTCGCAGGACCGTGCGCTGCCGGGCGGTGGGGTGTTCGTCGGCAGCCGGTGCGGGACTCGCGGCTACCACCGTTTCCCGGCCGCGCCCGCCTCGCTCAGCGTCGACGGGTTGTCAGGTCCGGCGTTGCTGCTGGCCGCCCACGGTTACCGACACCTCGGCACCGACCGGCCCGGCGAGTTCACCTTCGACCTGCGGCTCAGCTCGGGCTCCGCGACGCCGATGGTGCTGTCCGGACCGCTCGGCCCGGAGGGCGTGGCGGTGGAGATCGAGGGACCGAACGGTCTGGTGGCCGGCGCGTACGGACTGCCCGCGACAGTCGAGGGCGCGCCGCACACCTCCGACGGCCGCGGCTGGCTGATCTCCGACTACGGCGCGGTCGCGCACGTCGTGCTGCCAGCGGCGGCGCTCTGCCCGGGCGTCGACGCGCAGGCCCTGGCGACCGGGCTGGCAGTGCGCACCGACGGCGGCAACACCATCACCGGCCCAGCGCCGTACACCGTCACGATGTCGCTGGCCGACCCGGAGGTGGGCGAGCTGCGGCGCACCCTCGGGGTGCTGACCCGGGGCGAGGTCCTGGCGGTCACCAACCAGATCCCGGCGCGCGCAACCAGCCCGATCTGATCCTGTCGCGAACCATCTTCCTGAGGCTGCCCCAATCTCCCCAAACCTTCCGGGGGTTGGCCGCCGGACAGCGGTGGGGATAACCCCACCTCGAACCCTCGTGCCCCCTCCATGGCGAGTGACCTGCGGTTTTCCTAGCGTTGGTGAGGCCCCGGCAGAGAGAACCACTGGGGCCCCATCTCCGAGGAAGGCTTCACCATGTCGCCCCGCCTGCGCCGTTCCCAGCCCGGCCGGCCCGCCCATTCCGCCACGCCGGACGCTGCCGCCGCACCGGGGTCGCCCTGGCCCAGCCATGCCGCGCCCACGTCCACGCCCGGCCTGCCCACGCCCGGCCTGCCCGTAAACGGACGGCCCATGGACGGACGGCCCATGGACGGACGGCCCACCGGCGGGCAGCCGGCGAGCGGGCAGGCCACGGGCGGACGGCCCGTCGACGGGACGCCGGCGGTCGAACTGCGCGGCGTGCGCCGGGTCTACGGTCGCGGCGCCGGGGCGGTGCATGCCCTCGGCGGGATCGACCTGGCCCTCCCCGCAGGCAGCTTCACGGCCGTGATGGGCCCGTCCGGCTCCGGCAAGAGCACCTTCCTGCAGTGCGCCGCCGGCCTCGACCGGCCCGATGCGGGGCAGGTGCTGCTGGCCGGGAGCCCGATCAGCTCGCTCGGGGAGGACGCGCTGACCAAGCTCCGGCGCAGCAGGATCGGCTTCGTCTTCCAGGCGTTCAACCTCCTTCCGTCGCTGACGGTCCTGCAGAACGTGCTGCTCCCGCAGCGCCTGGCCGGCCGCCGACCGGACAAGGCCCGGGCCCACGAACTGCTCGCCCGGGTCGGCCTGGGCGAACATGCCGCCCGCCGCCCCGGTCAGCTCTCGGGCGGCCAGCAGCAGCGCGTCGCCCTGGCCCGGGCGCTGATCACCCGGCCCGACGTGATCTTCGCCGACGAACCCACCGGGGCGCTCGACACGCGCAGCGCGCACGAGGTCCTCGGCCTGCTGCGCAACGCGGTGGACGGCCTCGGCGCCACAGTGGTGCTGGTCACGCACGATCCGGTCGCCGCGTCCTTCGCCGACCGCGCGGTCTTCCTGGCCGGCGGTCTCCTCGCGGGCGAACTCCACCGGCCCGATCCGCGCACGGTCTCCGAGCACATGCTCACCCTCTCCGCCCAGCCTGCCGGTACTCGCGCATGAACCCGCGCCGTCCCCGCTCACGCCCCGGAGTCGGCCGCGCAGCCGACGGACCGGCCCGCGCCGGCGTCGCCTCCAGGCATTCCGTCACCCTCTTCCCCTGCCACGCCCCGGAGTTGACCGCATGACCAACGGACTGGCCCGCGCCGCCATACGCTTCCGGCCCGCGTCGTTCGTGGGCACCTTCCTTGCGCTGCTGTTCGCCTCGGCGATCGTGACCGCCTGTGGCGTGCTGCTGCAGACCGGGCTCACCGCGAGCATCACGCCCCACCGGTACGCGGACGCACCGATCGTGGTCTCCGCCGACCAGCAGGTGAAGATGACGGTCGTGCACGGCAAGAGGCCCGACACGATCGCCCAGACACTCCCCGAACGGGCCCGGCTGGACGCCTCGTTGACCGCAGTTGTGGCCGCCGTGCCCGGCGTCGAGCAGGCCCGGCCCGACTCCGCGTTCCCGGTGTCGGCCGGCCGATCCGGCCTGCCGGCGCTCACCGGCCGCGGCTGGGCCGCACTGGGCATCGCCCCCGGCGAGCGGCTCACCGAGGGCCGCGCCCCGGCCGACGGCGAACTGGTCCTGGACGCCGCGAGCGCCCGCGCCGCCCACCTCTCCCCCGGCACGGACCTGACCGTCGACACGCCCGTCGGCACCGCGTCCTACCGGATCTCCGGCCTCGCCGAAGCCCAGCCCGGCCGGGCCACCGCCTGGTTCGCGGACGGCACCGCCGACCGGATCTCCGGCCACCCCGGCCGAATCGACGCTCTCGCCGTCCGCCCCGCGCCGGGCACTACCCCGGCCGCACTGGCCGACGCGCTGCGCCAGGCGCTGGACGGCAAGGCGCAGGTGGCGACCGGCCAGCAGCGCGGCGAGGTGGAGCAGCCGGTGCTGCTGAAGGCGAAGGAGGTGCTGGCCGGCATCGGCGGTTCCTTCGGCGGGACGGCCGCCACGGTCGCCGTCTTCGTGCTGGCGAGCACCATCGCGTTGGCCACCGGCCAGCGGGCCCGCGAATTCGCGCTGCTGCGGACCGTCGGGGCCACGCCCCGTCAGATCCAGCGTTCGATCGCCACCGAGGCGGTGCTGATCGCCCCGGTTGCCGCCGCGATCGGCATCCTGCCCGGGCTGGCGCTGGCCCGCTGGTGGTTCGGCGAACTGGTCGCCCGCGGTGCGGTGCCCTCCGGGGTGTCGCTCGACACCGGCCCGCTGCCGCTGCTCGTCTCGGTGGCGGTCTGCACCGGGACAGCTCTGGCGGCCGGTCTGCTCGCGGCCCGGCGCAGTGCCCGGATGCGGCCGACCCAGGCACTCGGCGAAGCCGGCACCGGGCCGGGCACGCCGGGCGTGGTACGCGCCGTGTTCGGTGCGCTGTTCGGCGCGGGCGCCGTCGTGCTGGCGGTGGTCGCCGCCAACCTGGCGGGTGCGACCGCGGCGAACCTGGCCCTCGGTGTGGTGCTGTGCTTCATGGTCGCGGTGGGGCTGCTCGGCCCGTGGCTGGTGCGCGGCGCGGTCGGTCTGGTCGGTGTGCTGCTGCGCGCCGCCGGGGCGTCGGCCTCGCTGGCTGCCGACAACGCCCGCGCCGGCTCGCGCCGGCTGGCCTCGGCGACCGTCCCGATCGTGATGGTCATCGCCTTCTGCGGGACGCTGGTGTTCCTGCAGTCCAGCCTTCAGCACGCCGCCTCCGAACAGGTCCGCGACGGTCTGAAGGCGGATCTGGTGGTCACCGCCGAAGCCGCTCCGGGACTGCCGGCGAACGCGGTGGAACGCGCGGCCAAGATGCCGGGCGTGGACGCCGCGGTCGGCCTGCTGCCCACCGGTCTGGCGTACCAGAGCTCCGGCGCGCTCGGCACGGCCACCGCCGAGGCGGTGGACGGCAATCCGGCCGCACTGGCGAAGCTCCTGGACCTGGGTGTGACGTCCGGTTCGCCGGCCGACCTGTCCCGCTCCGCCGACACCGTCGCGCTGGACAGCCTTCTGGCCGAGAGCCTGCATGCGAAGGTCGGTCAGCGGACGGCGTTCTGGCTCGGCGACGGCACCCGGGTTGAGCCCACGGTGGTCGCGATCTACCGCCGCGGACTCGGTTTCGGGCAGGCCCTGCTGCCGAAGGCCGCGGTCGCCGCGCACACCGACTCGCCGTACGCGACCCGGCTGTTGGTCGCCAAGACCCCGGGCACGGATGGAGCGGCCACCGCGAAGGCACTCTCCGAACTCGCACCAGCGGGCCTGACAGTGACGGATCGCCAGGGCTACGCGGCGCAGACCGACCAGGACCGCGAGCTGAACGGCTGGGTGAACAACGTGATGGCGGGCGTGCTGGCCGGGTTCGCGGCGCTGACAGCCGCGAACACCCTGGTGATGACGGTGCTGGACCGCCGCCGCGAGATCGCCCTGTTGCGACTGGCCGGCACCACCCGCCGTCAGGTCCGCGCGATGCTGCGCTGGGAGGCGTTGCTGATCACCGCGATCGGCCTGGCGACCGGTGCCGCGATCGCCTGGGCAACGCTCACCCCGATCACCCGCGCGCTGACTTCCGCAGCTCCACATGTTCCCCTCACCACCGCCCTTCCGCTCGGCGCAGCGACCGCTCTGCTCTGCCTGGCCGCCACTGCTCTCCCCGGACGCGCCCTGCTGCGCACCCGTCCCACCACCGCGCTCTGACACCGCGCCCGAACTCCGCGATCCCGACCGGCGTACCCGCGCGCCCTCGGCAGCCGCCCTTCCCGAGGGGGCGGCCCTGCCGCGTTCCCCGGCGCCGGGCGCGCCGGGCACCGGGCATCCGTCATGGTCGGCCCAGGAGTTGAGTGCCGGCCGTGCTGCTGGAGCGGGCGGTGAAGAACTCGGTGAAGCCCCGGACGAATTCCTCCTCGGTGATCTGGCCGTCCCCGTCGGTGTCCAGTTGGCGGAAGCCGTGGGAGAGTTCGGCCGGGTGGACGCGGGAGCCGCCGAACAGGGTGCGGTACTCGTCGGCACACAGCTGGCCGCTGTCGTCGACGTCGGCGGCGTGGAACATGGCGCGGACGGCAACGTGCAGGCCCTGCTCCAGGTAGCCGGGGTCACGGTCGGTCCCGGCCAGCATCGCGGTGACGAACTCCTCGCAGGAGATCTCCCCATCGCCGTTGGCGTCCATGGTGGCCAGCAGGTGCTGCCACCAGGTGTCGAAGGCGGTGTAGACGGCGGACTCGGTCTCCTCGTCGCGCTCCAGTGGCCAGCAGATGTTGTGCGCCATGGCCCGGAAGTCGGCGGCGGTGAGGCGTCCGTCGCCGGTCTGGTCCATCACCTGGTGGTAGAAGGCGGCGATCCGGGCCGGTCGGTCGTCCCGCCGTGGCGTACGTGGTGTGCGTGACGGCCTGGGCGGTGCGGTGGTGGCCGCCCGGGGCTGCTCGCCGCCGGAATGGGTGCGGTAGCGGAGCCGGTCGGGCAGCCGCTCGGCGATCAGGCGCGCGCCGCGGTGGACCGTCCAGGAGAGTAGGGCGGCGCTGCGGCTGCGTGGCAGGCCGCACTTGGCGCGGAACTCCGCCGGAAGGTCGGCCAGGGTGAGCGTGGTGAGGAAGCGGGCGACGAATCGGCGCAGCAGCGGCCAGGCGGGTCGGAGCCGGCCGAGGCGGCGTGGGGCCGGTGCGCGGGTGAGGACGGTGTACAGCATGTCCTTGGCGGCTTCGGTGAGTTCGAGCGTCTCCCTGATGGTGTCCCGGAGGTAGCCGGGCACGGCGGCGGCGGTGGGCGGGAACAGCTCCTCGGGGAGCCGGAAGGCGGTGCAGACCTCGCGGAACTCCCGGTAGAGCTTGTCCAGTTCGGCAGGGCCCAGCGGGCGGCCGGAGAGTGCCCGCATTGCCGTCATGGCCTCGTACAGGGTGACCAGCACCCAGACCCGGACGGCGGGGTCGAGGGCCGTGTAGGGGCGACCCTGGGCGTCGACTCCGGCGATCCGGCGGTGGCTGCGTTCGAGGCGCTCGATCTCGCGGCGCAGCGCCTCCTGATCGGAGAAGAACAGGCGCCTGCCGCTGTCCATGGTGTGTTCGATCCGCCGCCAGGGGTGGCTGCGGTAGGTCGACAGTTGGTCGACTCCGGCGCCGACGGCGGGGTGGGCGTTCTGCAGGACGAGCAGCCGCCAGGCGACCAGGGCGATGCGCCGCTCGCCGAGGGTGCGGCGCAGCATGGAGTCCGATTCCGCTCGTGCGGTGTGCGTCATAGGTCCGTACCCCCCTTTCGCTCCGGCTGGCCCGACGGCTGCTCAATGGCCGTTCGGCTTCGGCCCGTTCCGGATGTTCCGAAGCCTAGGGGCGGCTCCCAGCCGGACCCGCTGGCACAGGCCCCAAACCACCCGGCGGGGTGAGCCGAAGGGCAATTCTCCGCCCGCACGGGTGGATCAGCCCGGAGTGAAGTTGACGTTCACTCAATCTCCTTTTGTGAATGGCACATTGCAGAAGAAGCGAAGGCAGCTCAGTCCCGCCAGAAGGACCACCGGTCGGCATTGACCAGGCCGGGGGCGTAGTCGGCGATCGTGCCGACTCCCTGGAAGATGTCGTCGGGGCAGAACGCAAGGTGTTCGGCGGCGATCCGAAGCGCCGGTTCGTGGTCCTGGGGTGGCGCGCCGACGCTCAACTCGAGTTCGGCGAAGCCGACCTGGACCAGCGGCGAGTTCGGCGCTCTCGTCCGGGTCGAGGGAGCGTCGGCGTCGGGGGTTGCGTAGTACTCCCAGTTGGTGCGCAGCAGCGCGGCGGGGTCGTACCAGTCGGGTTCGATGGCATAGCGCGGTTGGAGTTCGCCGGAGCCCCAGGGGCGGAATTCGACGTCGGTGGTGGAGAGTGGGGCGAGCAGTAGCGGCCACAGTCCGCTGGCCGGGTGCTCGTGGTGCAGTTTCTCCCAGAGCCCGAGGGGTGCCGGCCCGTCGCTGATCCAGAGCACGGGGGCGGTGTCTTCGTCGTTGTCGTACGGCTTCACCAGCCGTCCGGCGGTCAGCAGTGCGGCGACGGCGGCCAGGTCGGCGTCGGGCCGCGGGTGGCGCAGTTGGTGGAGGGTGTCGGTCGCGCGGGCAAGCTAGCGAGCCCTCCTGGCAAGGCATTTTCTACTGATGGGTAGTCATGCGGCAGCCGTGCGAGCCGGTTCACGGACCTGCGGAAGTGGACGTAGAGGCCCTGCCTTGATTACGGTCTGGCACCAAACCGATTGTCGGATGATCACGCACTCAGACGCATCCGACCGGAGCAGAAAGAAGGAGCCCACATGGCTTCCCATCGACGCCCGAAACAACCGAGCCGCGCCCGCGCCTACGTCCTGACCGGTGCCGCCGCGACCGCGGTCGTGCTGTCGGCCCAGGTGAACGCGCACGCCGCGCCGGCCCAGCCGAACAAGAACGAGGTGAAGGCCCAGGTCGACAAACTGCTGGAGGAGCAGGAGCAGTCGACCGAGAAGTACAACGGCGCCAAGGAACGGGCGGACCAGCTGCGCAAGCAGGCCGACCAGTTGCAGGACCAGGTGGCCCGCGGCCAGGAGCAGTTGAACGAGCTGGCCTCGGGGCTGGCGGCGGTGGCCGGCGACCAGTACCGGCACGCCGGCGTCGACCCGTCGATGCAGCTGATGCTCTCGTCCGACCCGGACAAGTACCTGGACCAGGCGTCGTCCTTCGACCAGGCCGCCAGCACCCAGACCGCCACTCTGAAGGCGTTGCAGGAGCAGCAGCGCCGCTTGGAGCAGCAGAAGCGGGAGGCGGCGACGGTACTGGCCGAACTGGACAGCCGGACCCAGGAACTCAACGGCGCCCGGAGCACGGCGCAGTCCAAGCTGGCGGAGGCGCAGCGCCTGCTGTCCACGGTATCGGCGGCCGACCGGGCCTCGATCGTACGGGGCGACGACGGGTCCGCCTCGCGGAGTGCCTCCCGGGTCGATCCGGCCAGTCTGCCGGCAGCCAGCGGCGCGGCGAAGGTCGCGGTGGACGCCGCGCTCAGCAGGCAGGGTTTGGACTACGTCTCGGGCGCGACCGGTCCGAACACCTTCGACTGCTCCGGCCTGATGGTGTGGGCTTACGCGAAGGCCGGTGTCTCGCTGCCGCGCACCTCGCAGGCTCAGGCCGGCGCCGGCGTCAACGTGGGCACCGACTGGCACAATGCCCAGCCCGGCGACCTGGTGATCTACAAGTCCGACCGGAGCCACGTCGCCATGTACATCGGCAACGGCATGGTGGTGCACGCGCCGAAGGCCGGTGACGTGGTCAAGGTCATGAAGGTCGACGCGATTTCGATCAACGTCATCCGCCGGGTCTGACGCGCGGGGGCCGAGGCCCCGGCACCCGATCGCCGATCAGCTCCGAGCGGGGGCGGGGCGGCGGTCGGGCAACTGTCCGGCGACGATCGAGGCCAGCGCGAGGGCGAAACCCACCAGCTGGACCGGGCCGAGGGTCTGGTCGAGCACCACCGCACCGAGGACGGCAGCCACCAGCGGAGAGAGCAGCCCGAGCACCGCGACGCCGGTGACCGGAAGGCTGGTGATGCCCTGGAACCAGAGGGCGTAGGTGAGCAGTCCGCCGATCAGGCCGAGCCACAGGTAGCCAAGCGCGGCTCGCCCGTCGATGGCCGGCGGGGCGCCCTCGAACAGGAAGGTCAGCGGCAGTAGGAACAGGCCACCGGAGGTGAGTTGCCATCCGGTGAGCGCGAGCGGGGAGACGCCTTCGGGGCGGCCCCAGCGCTTGGTGAGGGTGACGCCGAGCGCCATGGTGGCGGCGCCGCCGAGCCCGGCAGCCACGCCGACGGCGTCCAGGGCGGCGCTCGGGCCGATCACCACCAGTCCGACGCCGAGTACGCCGACCAGGCCCCACAACAGTCGTCGGCCGGAGAGCCGTTGGCGCAGGACCACCACGGCCAGTACGGCGACGATCATCGGCTGGGCGGCGGCGAGGGTTCCGGCCACTCCGCCGGGCAGGCGTTCGGCGGCAGTGAACAGCAGCGGCAGGAACAGTCCGATGTTCAGTACCCCGAGGACGGCGGCCTTGCCCCACCAACTTCCGCGCGGCAGAGTCCGGGTGACGGCCAGGGCGATCAGGCCGGCGGGCAGGGCGCGCAGCAGGGCGGCGAACATCGGGTGGCCGGGCGGCAGCAGCTCGGTGGTGACCACGTAGGTGGTACCCCAGACGGCGGGGGCGATCGCGGTCAGCGCGGTGCGCGGCAGGACGCCGCGGCCACCGCCGCCCGAACTGCCGGACGGTGCACGGGTGGTGAGCGGTTCGGCGGACGGGGTGGCGGTGCTGGTCGCTGTCATGCGGAGAGTCTGACTTTCACCGGATAGATGAGTCCAACACATGTTTGTCAGTGCATTGATCTCGTTTCGCGATGGATGCAGGATGGGGCGCATGGAGCTCCAGCAGGTGCGCTACGTCGTCGCGGTGGCCGAGACACTCAACTTCACCCGTGCCGCGGAGCGCTGCCTGGTGGTGCAGTCGGCGCTCAGCCATCAGATCTCCCGACTCGAACACGAGCTGGGCGCCCGGCTGTTCGAGCGCACCAGCCGTCGGGTGCGGCTGACCGCGGCCGGCGAGGCCTTCCTGCCGGCCGCCCGCCAGTGCCTGGAGGCGGCGGAGCGGGCGGCGGCCGAGGTCGCGGCGGCAGTCGGCGAGGTACGCGGGCGGCTCGCGGTGGGCCTGATCCCCACCGTCACCGCCGTGGACATCCCGTCCGGGCTGCACGCGTTCCGCGGCCGCCATCCGCAGGTCCGGATCAGCCTGCGGGTCGGCGCCAGCGACGACCTGATCGAACTGGTCCGCCAGGGCGTACTGGACGTGGCCTTCCTCGGTCTGCCACCGACGCTGCGCCCGCAGGGGGTGACGGCCCATGAGCTGGCCCGCGGCCGCCTGGTCGCGGTCGTCGCGCCGGACCATCCGCTGGCCGCCCGCAGCCGGGTGAGCTTGCGCACGCTGGCCGCCGAGCCGTTCGTCGACCTGCCTGCGGGCACGGCCGGCCGTGCCCAGACCGATCTGGCGTTCAGCGCGGCCGGCCTGGTCCGTGATGTGGCATTCGAGGTCACCGACGCCGCCTACATTCCCCGGCTGGTCGGCCCTGGCCTGGCTGTGGCGATGCTGCCCGCAGCGTACGTGGACCGGTTGACGGGCGTCGCCACCGTCGAGGTCACGGACGCGCCGACCCGGATCGAGACGGTGGTGTGGAGCCGCACGGGCCGCACGCCGGCCACCGCGGCATTCCTCGATCTGCTGGGCATCCCGGCCGACGCGTCCACCTGAAATCGGCTCGTCCGAAGATCAGATGATGACCCGTCAGGTCTCCGTGGCGTTTCGCCACATGTCCCCGGGTGTCCGCTCCTGCGATCCGCTGGCGGGTCGATCCCGCGCTGTGCTTACCTGACGCCGTGACCGCCCGGGCGGCCTTCCTCCCCCGCCCCGCGCATCTCCCACCTCCCCGTCCCGCGCCGGCTTCGCCCTGCCCGCGCAGCCGTCGTTATCCCCGCACGCGTACAGGAGCAGCATGTCCGAGCAGAGCCCCGTCGCCACCCCCGGCTGGTCGTTCGAGACCCGGCAGATCCATGCGGGCGCGCAGCCCGACCCCGCGACCGGGGCCCGGGCGGTCCCGATCTACCAGACCACCTCGTTCGCGTTCCGGGACACCGCGCACGCCGCCGACCTGTTCGCCCTTGCCGAGCCGGGCAACATCTACACCCGGATCCACAACCCGACCACCGACGTGCTGGAGCAGCGCCTGGCCTCCCTCGAGGGCGGGGTGGCGGCGGTCGCGCTGGCCTCCGGGCAGGCCGCGGAGACGCTGGCACTGCTGACGGTGGCCGGGGCCGGCGACCACCTGGTCTCCTCGGCGTCGCTGTACGGCGGCACCTACAACCTGCTGCGGCACACCCTGCCCCGGTTCGGCATCGAGGTGAGCTTCGTCGACGACCCGGACGACCTGGGCGCCTGGCGGGCGGCGATCCGCCCGAACACCAAGGCACTGTTCGCGGAGTCGCTGGGCAATCCGCGCGGCAACGTGCTGGACGTACGCGGCGTCGCCGAGGTCGCGCACACCGCCGGGGTGCCACTGATCGTCGACAACACCGTGCCCACGCCGTTCCTGCTCCGGCCGATCGAGCACGGCGCGGACGTGGTCGTGCACTCGGCGACCAAGTTCCTCGGTGGGCACGGGACCACCATCGGGGGCGTGGTGGTGGACGGCGGCACCTTCGACTTCGGCGCCCACCCCGCACGGTTCCCCGGTTTCACCGAGCCCGACCCAAGCTACCACGGCCTGCGGTTCTGGGACGCCCTCGGACCGGGCGCGTTCGCCGCCAAGCTGCGGGTGCAACTGCTGCGCGACCTCGGTCCGGCGCTCTCCCCACACTCGGCGTTCCTGCTGCTGCAGGGCATCGAGACGCTGTCGCTGCGACTGGAGCGGCACACCGCCAACGCGCTGGAACTGGCCCGCTGGCTCCAGGCCCGCGACGAGGTCGCGGCCGTCCACTACCCGGGCCTGCCGTCCAGCCGTTGGCACGCCGCCGCGCAGCACTACCTGCCGCGCGGCGCGGGCGCGGTGCTCTCGTTCGAACTGCGCGACGGCGTCGAGGCCGGGCGGCGGTTCGTGGACGGGCTCGAACTGTTCAGCCACCTCGCCAACATCGGGGACGTGCGCAGCCTGGTGATCCACCCGGCATCCACCACGCACAGCCAGCTGGACGCCGAGCAGTTGGCGGCCACCGGCACCTCGCCCGGCCTGGTGCGGCTGTCGGTCGGGCTGGAGAGCGTCACCGATCTGAAGGCGGACCTGGAGGCTGGTTTCCGCTCGGCGAAGGGCGCGTCCTGAACGGCACCTTGGGCCTCGCCGTCCCGCCCGCCACCGGGGCCTGGCGGGACGGCGACCCGGCCGGCCGGCGGCGCTGGTTCACGCTGCCCGGGCCGCTCCCCCTGGAGGCGGGCGGCACCCTGCCGGGCGGGCGGCTGGCATACGAAACCTGGGGGACGCTCGCTCCGGACGGCTCCAACGCCGTCCTGGTGCTGCACGCGCTGACCGGCGACAGCCACCTCGCCGGGCCCGCTGCGGCCGGGCACCCCACGCCCGGCTGGTGGGACGAACTGGTCGGCCCCGGCCGGGCGTTGGACACCGACCGCTGGTTCGTGGTGGCGCCGAACGTGCTGGGCGGTTGCCAGGGCTCCACCGGGCCGTCCGCTGCCGCGCCGGACGGACGGGCCTGGGGCGGACGTTTCCCGTTCCTCACCCAGCGCGACCAGGTCACCGCCGAGGCCCACCTCGCCGATGCGCTCGGCGTGGGGCACTGGGCGCTGGTGGCCGGCGGGTCGATGGGCGGGATGCGGGCGCTGGAGTGGGCGGTGACACACCCTCGACGGGTGGGTGCGCTGCTGGTGCTGGCCACCGCGGCCGCCGCTTCCGCCGAACAGATCGCGCACGCCTCCGCGCAGCTGCACGCGATCCGCACCGACCCGGGCTGGCACGGCGGCGACTACCATCACTTGCCGCTCGGCGCCGGGCCGCACCGCGGCCTCGGCCTGGCCCGCCGGCTCGCCCAGATCACCTACCGCAGCGAACCCGAACTCGCCGCCCGCTTCGGCCGCGCCCCGCAGCCCGGCGAACACCCTTGGCGCGGTGGACGGTTCGCCGTCGAGTCCTACCTCGACCATCACGCGTCGAAGCTGGCGCACCGCTTCGACGCGGGCAGCTATGTCGTCCTCAACGAGGCGATGAACGCCCACGACCTCGGCCGCGGTCGCGGCGGGACGGCCGCTGCCCTGCGGCGGGTGACCGCGCCCGCGCTGGTCGCCGCCGTCGACTCGGACCGGCTCTACCCGCCCTCCCAGCAGGCCGAACTCGCCGCGCACCTGCCGCACGCCGACGCCCTGCGGGTGATCTCCTCGCCGTACGGCCACGACGGCTTCCTGCTGGAGACCGGCCAGGTCGCACCGCTGCTCGCCGAACTCCTGCCGGGCGCCGGCCGATGAACACGCACCGGGGCCCCAGGGATGACCGGCCGTCAGGCGATCGAGGCGGAGACGATCGCCGCGGCAGCCAGGTTGCAGCTGGCCGACACCCACACCGCCGGGTGCGGCTGATTCGACACCAGGATCGCGCCCAGCCGCCCCGGGGTGAGCAGGTCCAGCAGCCAGAACGCGAGCGCCATGAGCAGCAGCCCGAGAACGCCGAAGGCCAGCGTGGAGATCAGGCCCTTGCCGAAGTCGTCGTAGGTGGTGCGAATCGCGGTGTAGACGATGCCGCCGACGCCGAGCAGCGCCGAGCTGAGCAGCAGGGCGGCGTTGCGATTGCCCTCCGCCCAGATCAGCCGGCCGAGCTTGCCCGGGGTGAGCACATCGATCAGCAGGTAGCCGAGCAGCAACAGCACCAGGCCGACCAGACCGTAGACGGCGGCCGCGCCGAGGCCGTGGACTATGTCGTTCATCAGCGGGGCTCTCCCGGGGTCGGGCAGCCGCGCCGGGCCGCACCATGGTCAAGGGTCGGCAAAACATAACCCATCTCCCTGGAAGCCCGTCAGATTCCGACGGCACTGGACCTGACATCACATCTTCCGCGTACGATGGTCCGCCATGACACCGCCGCCGCCCGCCACTTCCGCCCCGGGCCTTCCGATACCGGACGGCCGTCGCCGGTCCGGCTTCGTCACGCTGGGGATGGTCGGCACGCTCGCCCTCACGCTGTCCGGCTGCTCCTCCTCCAGCACCCCGCCCAGCCGCTGCGTCGACCCGACCACGCTGAAGGTGCTGGACAGCCACTCCTGCTCGGGCGGAGGCTCCGGCGCGGGCCGCTGGTACTACTGCGGGTACGGCACCGACACCGCCAACGGCGGCACCTTCGACAAGGCCGCCACCAAGCGCGGTGGCTTCGGTTGCCCCAAGGGCAGCAGCAGCGGCTCGGGCGGCGGCTGACCCCTGATGCGCCGTCACACCATCACCCCGCGCCCCGACTGGCTGGCCACCGTCGAATCCCAGGGCCTCGTCTACGCGATGTGCTCCGACCCCTGCAACCAGGGCGGCCCGCACCCCTACTGGGACGAGAGCGCCTACTACGAGTTCTCGCTGCCCGAGGTCGAGGCCCTGGAGGAGGTCGTCGAGGAACTCCACGAACTCTCCCTCGCCGCCGCCGACCACGTGGTGCGCAGCGGCCGCTTCGCCGACTTCGGCATCACCGACCCCCGGCTCGCCGCGATCGTCGCCGAATCCTGGCACCGTCGCGACGAACAGCCCAGCGTCTACGGCCGGTTCGACCTCGCCTACGACGGCACCGGACCCGCCAAGTTGTTCGAGTACAACGCCGACACCCCGACCTCGCTGATCGAGGCCGCCGGGCCGCAGTGGTTCTGGCTGGAGGACCGCTTCCCCGACGCCGACCAGTGGAACTCCCTTCACGAACGCCTGATCGCCTCCTGGCAGCGCCAGAAGCACCTGCTGCCGCCCGGGCCCGTGCACTTCGCCCACTCCCGCGGCGACACCGAGGGCGAGGACTGGCTGACCACCCTCTACCTCCAGGAGTGCGCCGAACAGGCCGGCCTGCAGACCATCGGCATCGCCATGGAGGACATCGGTTGGGACGGCCTGACCGGGCGCTTCGTCGATCTCGAACACCGCTTCATCCGCTCCGCGTTCAAGCTCTACCCCTGGGAGTGGCTCGCCGAGGACGAGTTCGCCGACCAGCTCCTCGACGTCATCGACCTCGGCGGCAGCACCGGCTCCACCCTGTGGATCGAGCCCGCCTGGAAGATGCTGCTGTCCAACAAGGCGCTGCTGGCCGTCCTGTGGGAACTCAACCCCGGCCACCCGAACCTGCTGCCCGCCTACCTCGACGGCCCGCGCGAACTCGCCGACCCCGACGGCCCCGGCTACGCCGCCAAGCCGCTGCTCGGCCGCGAAGGCGCGGGCATCCGCATCGTCGAACCGGACGGCACCCAGACCCGCCTCGCCGACTGGGCCGGCGACCCCGACCGCTACGGCGCCGAAGGCCACTGCTACCAGCAGTACCACCCCCTCCCCGACTTCGACGGCAACCGGCCCGTCCTCGGTACCTGGGTCGTCGACGGCGAATCCGCCGGCCTCGGCATCCGTGAAACCGACGACAGCCCCATCACCCACCAGGGCGCCCGCTTCCTCCCGCACGTCATCCGCTGAACTCCTTGTCCTGTCGCCCCACCTCGGCCACTACGTACTCTTCGCCGTGCCGGATGGGTATCCCCTACGCATTGATCAGCCCCCCGCCCACCGCAAAGCTGGTATTCGCTCTCCCCACCCCCAGTCAGGAGATCCGGATGACCCGCCGCGAACGCTTCCGCCTGTACGCCAGCGAGCACTTCACCGCACTCGCCGAACGCCCCGCCCCCCGCCGCGGCTTCGTCGAACGCCAGACCCGCCGTGCCACCCTCTCCCGCCTCGCCCGCCTGCCCCACCGCCCTCGTCCCTGAGTCCCGCGACTCGCTGATCCACCGCCTCTCGGCCCACACCTGCCAACTCGGCTCCCACGCCCGTCGGCTCACCGGCCGTCACGTCGCCGCCAACGCCTCCGCCACCTCCTTCCGCCCCACCCCGAGCTTCCGCAGCACGCTCGCCACGTGGTGCTCGACCGTGCGTGGCGACAGGAACAGCGCCTGGGCGATGTCCTGGTTGGTGGCCCCTTGCCCAACCAGCTCCGCGACCTGCCGCTCGCGTGGCGACAGTGCCTCGCCGTAGCCCCGCCGCCCCGGCGACGCCATCCGCCCGAGGCCGAGATCGCGCCGGACGTGCTGGCAGCGCGCTGCGTCGGACGCGGCCCCGAGCGTGGTGAACGTCGCCTCCGCGGCGGTCAGCCGCTCGGCCGCGCTCTGCGCGTCGTGCTCGGCCAGCACCCGGGCCAGCCGCTCCTCCGCGCGGGCGGCCTCGTACGGCCGCCCGATCGCCCGCCAGGCGTCCCGCGCCCGCCCGAAGGCCTCGGCCGCGCCGTCGCCACCACTGGAAGCGCCGCCGACACCGTCCAACAAGAAGCCCCTGGCCAGTTCGAGTCCGGCGTGCGCGGCCGGCGCATCGACGCCTTCCAACGCCTCCGCCGCCTCTTCCGTGAGGTGCCGGGCGGCGTCGATGTCGCCGACCGCCCGTGCGGTCTCCACCGCCAGCGGCAGCAGTTCCGCACTGCGCGCCCACGCCCCCGCCTGCCGCAGGATCGCCACGGCGGGTGCCACCACTGCGGCAGCCGCCGCCCCTCCGCGCTCGGCCAGTTCGAGCGACCCCAGACCGGCGGCAGCCCGCAGCGCGGCGGTGACCTGTGACTCCCGCTCGCCGTACCTGGCCGCGCTGGTGAACTCGGCCCTGGCCACCGCCAACCGCCCCTGGGCGGCGGCCAGCCGGCCCAACAGCATGGCCCGTTCGGCACCCGCCATGGCCACGTCGGGGAACTCCGTCCCGAGCGCCGCGAACCGCTCCTCGAGCCCCTGCCACCGCCCGGCCAACCCGTCCAACCTCAGCAGGGCAATTCGGCTGTAGCACTCCAGGTAGGCGATCGAGGCCTGCCGGGCCAGCGCCCGGCTCTCGGCGAGCAGCCGACCCGCCTGCTGGTCGTGCCCCGTGTCGAGGGCGATGTCGCCGACGTTGTACAGGGCGCGGGTGGTCTGCCGGACCACCTCGGGGTTGGTGGAGTGGCGCGGCAAGCGGTCCAGTTCGGGCCACAGTTCGGGGTCACCCTCGCGGGCCTGGAAGGTCAGCAGGGTGGCCCGGTATGCGGCGGTGACCTCCTCGTCCGGCTCGGCCTCCAGCGCTGCCGCAGCGTTCGCCATGCGCTCCCGGGCGGCAGCACCGGCACCGTCTCGTTCGTTCATCGCCAGCGCCAGCAGTGCCCGCGCCGCCCGGGCGGGACGCCCGGCGAGCTCGTCGGCAGCCTGCTCGATCTGCGCGAACCCGGCGCGGTCGCCGCCCTGCACGGCCACCCGCAGGCCGAGCGTCAGCCGGATCTCGCCCCGATCGCCGACCGGCAGACGCGGGTCCGCGATGATGCCGACCAGCGCCGCGGTACTCGCGGTGTCGTCGGCGGCGTTCGCGGCGATCGCCGACAGGGCCCGGGCGACCCGTACCCGTCGCTCGGATGCCAAATCCGTTTCGGCCAGCAACTCGCGCAGCAGCAGCCCCGCAGCCGCCGGATCACCCTGCTCCATCGCCTGCTCGGCCGCCGCTTCGGCCACCTGCTGCCACGCCTCCCGATCACCGAGGGCCCCGGTGTGTGCGGCGATCCGGATGAGCGGCTGCGGCTCGAGGCCGCGCAACACAGCGATCGCCCGCCGGTGCAGCGCCGACCGCGACGGCCCCGGAATACGCCGGTACGCCACCTGCCGGGCAGGCTCCCGCCGGAAGGCGTACCGGGCTGCGGTGGGCTCGGCCAGCACCCCCGCCCGCAGCGCCTCCACCAGGCCCGCCGCCACCCGTTCGGCCGATAGCTGCGCCACCTCGCCGATCATCTCCTCCCCGGCCGGCTCACCCAGCACTGCGGCTGTCTCCGCCACCGCAAGCGCGTCCGATCCGAGCGCGGCCAGGCGTTCGGTGACCGCGTCCCGCAAACCCCGCGGTGGCTCCGCGGCCATCAACGCCGCAACCGGATCGGAATGCGGGCCGCCGTCTCGCAAGGCCGTCAGGTCCTCCAGGACGACCACCGGAAGCCCCCCGGACCGCTCGCCCAGCACGGCTGCCAGCCCGGTCACCGCATCAGCACCCCACTCCCCGCCGACCATCTCCCGCACCTCGGACTCCCGCAAAGGACCGAGCTGGACCACCCCACCGGCCACCCCGGGCGGGCAGCGATAGGCCGCACCCAGCACCGACACACCTACCGCCATCTCCTCCGCCCGGTAGGTCACCAGCAACGACAGGCCCGGCAACGGATCCCTGGCCAGCAACAGCAAAAGCTCGCGGCTCGCCGGGTCCGCCCACTGCGCGTCCTCGATCAGCAACACCACGCCACCCAGCGCACCCAGCAGCGCCCGCATGCCCTGCATCAGCCGGTACCGTTCGTCGCCGCCCTCGACCTCTCCCGGAAGCCAGGCTCCAATGTCAGGCAGCCACGGCCGAAGCGCACCCGCACTCGGTGGCAGCTCCGCCGCCTCCGCAAGCAACGGACCACTGCGTCGCAGCGCATCGAGCACCGGCCCGTACAGCGTCGGCTCGGCAACCGGATGGCAGCGCCCGGTCAGCACCCGCCCCGGCGCCACGCCGGCCTCCGCCAAAGCCTGTCGCACCAGTGCGGACTTGCCGACACCCGCCTCACCTTCCACCAATACCACCGAAGGTGCCGCCCGCAAGGCGGCGACCAACCGGGCCCGCTCACGCCGCCGCCCGACAAACCCCGGCACCCTCAACACCGCACACCTTCTCCGTCGACCGTTCCGAGCTCGCCCATCGGCGGGAGCACATCGCTTCCGCTCCGCTCATCATGCGCTGCTGCTCCACCACCCCGACCAGCTCCGCTCACCACCTCCCGTCGCCGCCGTCGATCCGTTGGCCACTCGACACGCCACCTCGTGGACCAACGGCTCCAAGCACCGCGGCGGGACCTGCCTCCGCCGCAATCTGCGCGCGACCCCACCCCACCCGCAACGCCAGCCTGTCCGGCCTTCCCGCACCCTCCCTCTCAGGCTGCTGCCGCCGCGCCGTGTTGCGAGCCGGGTAGCTCCCTGGCGAGCATGAAGAAGCTGCGTGGGACCTCACCCCGAGTGACGAGGACAGGTGCTGTCATGACCGACTGGGACCCTCAGGACCCGGAACCCGCCGAGGACGACGGCGTTCTCGAACCGGCCGACTCCCTGCTCACTGACCGGCTCGACGACGACCCGTTGGACACCGGAGTCATCCCTCCCGACGGGTACTACGGCTCGACCGCGTACGGAACGACACCCGGGGAGGCCGCGCGCGGGGAGTCCCTCGACCAGTTGCTGTCCGAGGAGGAGCCCGACGACACCCCGGAGACGGTCGACGACCGCTGGAATGAAGGGCCGTCCCCACGCGCCGGACGCCTGGTCGAGGACGGAATCGACACCGCAGGTTCCGATGTCGGCCCCGACGGTGGGGCGGCCAGCGCTGAGGAGGCCGCCGTGCACCTGGTCTACCCGGACGAGGACGCCGAGGCACAGTTCGATGACGCAGCACCCGACGAGCCATTGCGCGAGGCCGTCCAGTTCACCGTTCTCGACGACCTGGCCGACAGGGTGCCCGACGACGAATTCCGCTGACGACCAACGCCCACCTCCGACTCCCGGCCTGTCTCACTTGCTCATCTCCACCTCCAGGTCAGCCACCAGCACCTGCGGACCAGTCTCGTCCGCCTCCGCCACCACGGCGCCGTCCGGAGCCCACACAGCGCTGCCTCCGCAGCCCGTCCACGGCCCGGCGACGCCCACATGATTGGCCAGCATCACGTGCATACCGGTCGCCTTCGCTATCGCCGGATGCACCGTCCGCCGCTCTTCCCTCCCACCTTCGGTGCCGTACAGCGAACTGGCGAGGTGCACCCGGCATCCCAGCGCCGCATTTCGCGCCGACACCTCTGGAAAGTGGTTGTCAAAACAGGTGGCCAGCGAGAAGCCGACCCCATCCAGCCAGAACCGGCCACCACCGCTGCCGGCTGCGAACACCTCCTGCTCGTTCTCGTACAAGTGCTCCTTCGCGTACGTCGTCACCACGTCCCCAGTCGGCCCGTACACGGTGCTGACGATCTGCGGTTGATTCCCCGGCCCCGCAGCGACGCCATTGACCACGACCGCGATACCGACACCGCGCACCGGATCGAGTCGCGCGTCGTTCGGCTCCGTCCACAGCCCCCGATCCGCGGCGATCATCCCGAGCTCATATCCGGTGAGGCACAACTCCGGCCCGAACACCACAGCCGCGCCGGCCTCCCGTGCCTGCTGCGCCAGCGCCGTGATCCGCTCGATGTTCGCCTCCACATCTCCCGGCACACATTCGAACTGAGCCGCCGCCACCCGAACCCGTCCCATGCTGCTTCCTT
Source organism: Kitasatospora sp. NPDC051984 (assembly GCF_044593455.1). NCBI lineage: Bacteria > Bacillati > Actinomycetota > Actinomycetes > Kitasatosporales > Streptomycetaceae > Kitasatospora > Kitasatospora sp. NPDC051984. Next base: position 2,875 of record NZ_JBIUCB010000024.1, on the reverse strand, counting down.
CCTCCGACACGCCATCACCCGTCTCGTTGACCGGCCATCACCACACCGCCCTTGCCCGGGCCCGCGTTGCGGGCCCGCCACCACCGCGCCACTTGCAACAGCACTTGTGGATCGCCCCGCGCCCGACTGCTCCCGTCCGATCAGGACAGTTCGAGGTACACCGTAGGGCGTCCGGCCCTGGCCTCCGGCGGGACTCCCAGTCGCCACCCGGAACCGGGCTTACGCGCCCTGCCGACCTGACCGCGACCGGCCCTCTGCTCTCCGTTGGCGGTTCGGGGCTGACCTTCAGTCAGCCCCGAACCGCACCTCACCGCTCAGACCTGCGAGCCTCCGTCACCGACTCGTTCCGGTCGTTGCGACCGGCGACGCCACCCCATCAGCTCGCCAATTGGGCGGTGTCCCAACGTGATCGCTCTGTCCACTTCTCCCAAATTCCCACCCATTGCTCGGGCGGCTTTCTGGGACATCGGGACTACCGGCGTATGCCCTCCCGCAGTCGCTCGAAGGCGGTCGGGCCCGGTTGGTTCGGCAGAAACGCTTTGATCCGCTCGGCACACTCGCGAGGCGAGTACGCTCCGCTGTCACATTCGAAGTCGTAGTCGCCGTGCTGGTGCACCAGGCCGTGCTGCTGGGCTGCCAGACCGGGGGGCCGGTCACCCCGAGCTTCCTCGCGCCGGGTCAACTCCTCCACGTCACAACGAACCCCAACGAACATGACTCGGTAGGGACTGAGCACGTCCAAACAGTCGGACAGCCGCCACGGCTCGCTCAGGACATGGTCGACGATCACGTTGTTGCCGGCATCCGCCATCGCCGCGATCGACCGGTGAAATCCCTTCCTGGTCCGTTTCAGCGCCTCATCAAACTGGGCCTGCTCTATCGCGCGCATCGTCCGCATGGCGTTGAACATGTCGACGCCAAGATGGAACCAGACCTCGTCATCGAGAATTTCCAGCAACTCACGTGCGATGCTCGACTTTCCCGAGCTCGACGTTCCGTTGAGGAAGATAATGCGCCCTGGCGCTTCACTCATGCGATCACCCATTATTTCATTCTATTGATTTGACATCTCGACAAGTCGAGTCTCCGGCACGCCCATCGACCCCATCAGCCACCCATGCCAGAAACCTCATGCCGATCTACAGATGGACCAAGGACGCCAAAGCCTCACCGACCCAACCACAACGGCCCATCTGACCACCCAGCCCAGCCGAGCAACCCAAGACGGTTCACATTCCCGTCACCATCACCACCCGAGCCTTCACAGGTTCAAGGCCAGAGTGAGCATTTCACAAAATTTCACCCCAGGCCCCTACGACCCAAAACCTTCCTATCAAATCCACACATCACGAACACTTCGGCAAGCACCATCGCCCCGGCATGAGCGTCAGGCGACAGCGAATGCCGCTTATGCCTCACGCAGTCCGCCCTCGAGGCTCGGCCACCCTCCCTCCCTGTCGAGACACCACTCATTGGGGGCATTTGACAGCGCGCCCCGATGCCCCCGTCGCGGCGCGCCCGTTGAGCAACACGGCGGCGCCTTGCCCCGCCGGACAACCCGCCACACCCAACCAGCTCAACGGAGGTAACCCATGTCCACCACCACTGCCTTCACCGTCGAAGGAATGAGCTGCGGCCACTGCGAACGGACTGTCACGGCCGAGCTGACCGCATTGCCAGGTATCACTGATGTCACCGTGGACACGCGGGCCGGCCAAGTCACCATCGAGTCGGCCCAGCCACTGGATGACGACCAGGTCCGATCCGCCGTAACCGGATCCGGCTTCATCCTCGGTGTCCGTATCTGATCCCCTGGCATCCCCCAACACCGCCCGAAGTGCTAGCGGCCGGTGCCCACGTGCGCCGGCCTGCCACTCCACCCGCTCATTCGCCGACACCTCCTCCCAGGTTCGCTGCCGCCAGTGACATTTCTACCGCCGCCGGATCAGCACCAACCGCACTCATGGTCGATATTTCCCGATCCACTCTTTCGAGTAATTCAGCGTAACCTGCTGCAGCCCTTCACCATCTACGCACCACGACCCTGATGCACGTCGCTGCCCGGCCCCCTGTCGCACCCAAAACCAACCCAGCCTCAAATGGATGCTTATAGAAAAAGCTTCATAAAGCAGGCTATTTCAACAGTGCTTCACAACACAGGAACCTGCCGAGCTCTCCCGCTGAACATGCAAGCTCCACCACTCGGCACCACCCCCGGAGCAACCCATTTTCCCGGCCGCAACAAGCCTGCGAAATAATCTCCGAAAAATACTTTGCGAACCACCCACCAACCTCTCTAAGCTTCGGGCCACTGACGGTGGATCAACTCTACCGACGGTCCAGTGCACGCCCAGCCGCAGAGTGGCTTCGCACCCACGATGCCCCGCACCGAGAGGAGGTCCTGTGGTGGTCCCGATAACTCAGCTCCGTCCCACAGCGCATCCGATCACCCGCGCGTCCAGCTGACACGCCCCCACTTGGGCGGTCGCCACGGATCATCGCGGTCGGGCTGCGTCCACTACTCCCTTGCCTCGGAGACCCTGTGATCTTCCGCCCGATCGTCCATCAAGAACTCGACACGGCCCTGACCTGCCTTCGGTCCGACCCGTCCACCACGATCTCCGCCGAGGTCGTCCGCGCCCGCATCGCCGATGGCGAGTACCGACCCGAATGGATCTGGATCGCGGAGGCCGGCCCTGAACGAGTGCCCTCGGCGCTCGCCATCTGGTGGGGCCTGCCCGACGACATCCTTCCCCGAAGCCTGGACGCACTGTTCACCACTGAGCCCGGATTCACCGGCCAATTGCCGTTCCAGGGGCCGGACATGAAAACGGAGATGCCATCTGACCTGGGAGGATGTGACTTGTCTAGGGTT
>NZ_JBIUCB010000023.1:0-113030 GCF_044593455.1 Kitasatospora sp. NPDC051984 | reverse complement strand
AAACGCTCGGCTGGGAAACCCCAGCCGAGCGCCTGCATAAACTCATCGCAGCCTAAACAACCGACCACGTGTTGCAACGACCCCTAGAAACCACCCCCTTGAGGCCGGGGCCCGTCAAAAGGGGCTCCGGCCGACGAACCCGCCCACCACGCCCTCGGACGTTCCCGCGGCGGACTGACCACGACGATCCACCTCGCCGCGGACGGCCGCTGCCGCCCACTGTGTTTCCACCTCACGCCCGGCCAGGCCGGCGACGCGCCCGACCCGTCGTGGTCCTGCCGGACCGGGCCTACTCGTCGAGGGCCATCCGAGATCACCTACGCCGACGGAGCATCCGGGCGGTGATTCCGCAGCCCTCGGACCAGATTGCCCATCGCAAGCGCAAGGGCCGGCTCGGAGGCCAACCACCGGCCTTCGACCGCGTGGCCTACAAGCAGCGCAACACCGTCGAGCGCTGCATCAACCGCCTAAAGAACTGGCGCGGCCTGGCCACCCGCTACGAGAAGACCGCCACCGTCTTCCAGGCCGGACGCCACATCGCAGGCATCTTCATCTGACCCGCCCGCCGATCCAAAAGAAAGTCCCTAGGACGCTCCGTGCGCGCACGGCGTCGACACCTGGTCGTTCGATGGGATGTTTGGGGCGGGCAGCGGCCACTGGGCTTTTTCGCGCGCTGGGCCAGACAGGTCGCCGTTAGGGGGCCGTGGTGTCGTCTTCGTAGAAATATCGGGACAGGTGACCCTTGTACTGTTCTCTGATCTCGGCGATATGCTTCTCGACTACCTCTACGGGGTTGCCGAGCGGCTTGATATCGAACCATTCGCCACGGGCGCGATAAGCGGAAAGCCTGCCATGCAGTGCTTTTTCAAGGGCGAGAGTTCCCTCGACAAGCCACAGGACATCAAGCTTTCCTGGACTTCCGGTCTGCAGCTCCCGAAGGCGCTGCATAGGGTTCTTTGCCACACCGATCTTAATGAGCCGAGATCCTGCGGCCGTCATCATGTAGACGTGAGTTCGACTCGCGTGGGGAACGTTTGCTCCGGTGAGCGGTTTGCGGTAGGAGATGCGGGTTCGGATCTCCTGGTCTTTCTGGGATGACTCCTGGGCCTGCCGTGGGATGAGGGAGTCGAGCATATGACTGTCGCGCTGATAGGTGGACCAGACCCACCCGTTGATAATTCCTGCCGAATAGGCGCCGTCGGTACCCGAAATTGCGCGCTGCCCGATAAGCTTTGCAAAGCCGAGCTGCGCGTCGACCTCCCTCGACCTCTTCTTGATAACATTCTCGGGGTTGAACGCCTCTATGGCGTTCCTCAGTTGGGACTTTTCCTCCTTGATCTTCTTGATCCTGCGCCGATTGGCGAAGGTACTTGGCTGCTCTTCGAGGATGGCGTGTAGATCTTCGAGGTACTCCAGTCGTTCGGCTGTCTCGGTATACCCGGGCAAGACTTCTGGGCCGTCTGCGGCGAGGAGGTACCCCTCGCGGTATCCGGCCCAGTAGGCGCCGATAACGCTGGTGTTGATCTCGACATTGAGAACGCCGATGGTGAGCCTCGGGTCGGTGAAGCTGGCCAAGTGTTCTCCTAAGACGAGAAGTTCCGAGGTGTCGGTCCACCAAGAGCAGAAGGGCGTCCAGCGCACCTGACTTCTGAGCAGCGGAGATGCGGCGACGCCACACGTCAGATGTGACATCACGTCACGTACCGCCCCCTGTCAGATGCGCATTCTAGATGACAGCTCAGACAGACAGCCCACAAAGGCCTGATCCGCGGGCGGGATGCGGCCGCCCTCGTTGACGGGCCATCGTAGCGAGCGGCAGCCGCTGGGCCGGCTGCGCGCTCCAAGCCATTCCACGCCAACCCGCTTTGCTCCCAGGCGGCGTGAGAGGCAAGCGCGCGCACACGAGAGGTGCGGCCGTCCTGTTCGGAGATGACCCGGGGCGCCGACAGCCGGTGTCGACGTCGGTCGAGGCCGAGGGCTTCGGGCCCGGGGACTTGGCGGCAGGAATCGGCCCCCCAATCGAGTGAACTGCGGCTCCCTGGACTTGTCCTGACATGCTGTGGCCGGTGACAATCGCCTTCGGGCTTCGACAGGAGTCCGTTTCTCCGGGTTTCGGCCGGCCTTGCGGGCACCGAAGAAGTCGAAGCCGCCCGGCCGCAACCTGCCGCACAACCCCCCTTTTTCTTTCGCGTGTCCGCGGTGATCTCTCGCCCCGTCCGTCGCGCACCCCCTTGGCCGGCCGGGAGACGCGACCGATCGGATGAGCACCCGTGACACCCGAACACCGCCGCGCCCTCGAAGTGAGGACCTTCCGCCGCTACACCGGCGTGCCCAGCGGCACCCGCATCCCCGACGCCCGCCCCAAGCTGCTACACGCCGCCGACCCGGACCAGGAACTCCTCGAACACCAGGTGTTCCTCCACCTGCGCGGCAACGGCGGCCTGTCCACCGCCCACCTCCTGGGCATCGCCTGGACCCTGCCGCCGCCCGACCGGACCGTGGTGCGCCTGGACCCCGTCGCACTGGACACCCGCAACCACCGCTACAGCAACACCCTCCTCGCCCTCCAGCGCCTCCTGCCCCATCAATCACCCGACGGCCCGAACCCCAGGGACTTTCCCGGCGTTCCGGGGCTGCGGTCGCCAGCGTCGACAGCAGCGGCCTGCACCTCACCCTCGCCCACCGTCCCGACGCCCGCCTCGTCCTCACCGGCCCAAGCCCCGAGGGCTGGCGCACCCGCCTGGCCCAGCACGAGGCCGACCTCGCCGAGATCGGCCGCGCCCTGGCCGCCGCGTTCGGGCTCCTCGCCACCAACCGGGCCCTGGCCTCCCTGTTCGCCTCCGGCAGCTCCGACCAGCTCCTGCGCGCCGCACTGCCGGCCGCGCTCGCCGTCGGCAGCGCCTCCGGCCTCTCCGCGCTCCTGGGAATCGCCTCTACCTGGGCCGGCGACCGCCTCGAACCCAAGACCGAACGCGCCGCCACCGTCGCCTTCCTCGCCCGCGCGGCCCGCGTCGAACTGGCCTCCCTGGAGGACCCGGACTTCAGCCGGCTGCTGGAGTCCGCCCGCTTCGGCACCGCGGCGGTACGCCGCCTGATCAGCCAGAGCATCGCCGTCCTCACCGCCCTGCTCGGCCTCGTCGCCGCCGGAGGAGTCCTCCTCACCCTGGACCCGGTCCTGATGCCCATGCTGGTGCTGATCGCGGCCCCGAAGGGCTGGGGCGCGGTGCGCTCCGCCCGCCGCCGCTACGGCTCGATGATGGCCTGGCTCCAGCACCACCGGGCCGCCGCCATCCTCGCCCAGCTGATCACCCAGCCGCACTCCGCGCCCGAGGTCCGCGTCCACGCCATCGGCCCGTTCATCCTCGGCCACTACACCGCCATGGCCGAAGCGTCCGAGCGCGAGCAGAACCGGCTCGCGCGCGCCGCCGCCAGCACCTCCATGCTCGCCTCCGCCTTGTCCGGGCTGGCCGCCGCCGCGACCTTCGCCGTCCTCGGCTGGCTCGTCCACGACGGGCCGATGGCCCTCGCAGACGGGCAGATGGCCCTCGCAGTCGCCGGCACCGCGGTCGTCGGCATCCGCACCGGAGCCGCCGACATCACCTCCCTCGTCAACACCGCGAACCGCCTCTACGAGGAGGCCCTGTTCGTCGCCGACCTGGAGCGCCTCCAACGCGAGTCCGAAAGCCGCGCCATCCCCACCGGCGGCACCGACCTCCCGCACCGCCCCGACACGATCACCCTGGACGGCGTCGGCTTCACCTACCCCGGCCGCAACACCCCAGCCCTGACCGGCATCACCCTGACCATCCCGCGCGGGCAGGTCGTCGCCCTGGTCGGCGACAACGGGTCCGGCAAGTCCACCCTCGTCAAGCTCCTCTGCGGCCTCTACCTCCCCGACACCGGCCGCATCCTCTGGGACGCCACCGACACCGCCGGAGCCGACCGCGACCAGCTGTTCTCCTCCGTCTCCGTCCTCGAACAGGACTTCCAGCGCTGGCCGTTCACCCTGCGCGCCAACGTCCTCGTCGGCCGCCCCGATCACGGCGACGACCCCGCTCTCCTCAAACGCGCCGCCGACTACGCGGACCTCCACCCGATCGTCGAGGCCCAGACCAACGGCTGGGACACCCTCGCCGCCCGCGGCTTCCAAGGCGGAGTGCAGCTGTCCGGCGGGCAGTGGCAGCGCGTCGGCATGGCCCGCACCCACCACCGCGCCACCACCCACGGCCCCGGCGGACGCCCCACCCACCTGGTGATCGCCGACGAGCCGACCTCCGCCCTCGACGCCCAGTCCGAGGTGGCCGCCTTCGCCCGCATCCGCGAACTCGCCGACCAGGGGCTGACCGTCATCCTGATCACCCACCGCCTCGCCGCCACCGCCGACGCCGACCTCATCTACGTCCTCCACCAGGGCCGCCTCGATGAACAGGGCACCCACGAAGAGCTGATGGCCGACCCTGACGGCCGATACCGCGCCTCCTACCTCCTGCAAGCCGCCCAGTACGCCTCCGCCGTACCGCACCAACGCGGCAGCGAGCTGGCGACGGACACCGCCTGACCACCGCCGGGCGGGCACCCGGCCCGGGTGCCCGCCCCCGTCCGCCACCTGAAGCACACGATGTCCGATCCCAAGCGGCTGCGGAACGCTGTACGCGATGTCGTCACCACCTACGACCAGCTCAATGACCAACGGCTCGGACGGCATTGGACCTCACCGACCACGCACTCGGCTTCGTCGGCGACCTCGCGAAGCTGGTCATGGCCCACGAGGGTCACCGCACCGACGTGACGGCCGACCGCCTCGCCCACGAACTGTCGGACTGCCCGTTCTCCCTCCTCGTAATCGCGGAGGAGACGGGCATCGACCTCGAAGCCCGGTTCCCCGCCGACATGGCCGCGATCGCCGCCCAGGTCCGCGCACGAATCGCAACCGGCGGTCCGGCGTCGACCGCCGACGCGGCAGATGACCAGCCGCCGCCGGCCGGCGCCCGGTAACCCCTCAGGACCACAGGCCCTCCGGCGCCACCGGGTACCGCCCGCACGTTCCCTTCCACGCGCCGTACCTGACCTCCAACCTCGAAATCCGGTTGCCCACCGCCGCCGGTTGCCGATTCCATGGCGAGATGGAGACGACAACTCGCTCTCTCATCAATGGATTTCACCGGAACGGCTACTGCGTCGTGCCCGACGTCCTCAGCCCCAGGCAGGTACGCCGCTGGCGCTCGCTGATCGAAGACCACCTGGCGGATCAGCCACCCGCCCCGAGCGTCACCGGCCCCTACTTCCTGTGGCCGGCCTTCGCCGAACACAGGAGCCTGCGCGACCTCTACGAGGAAAGCGGCATCAGTGACGCGGTCCGCCCGTTCCTGCGGCCCGAGCTCGCCCTCCCGGAACCCGAGGTCGCCCAGCTGGCACTTACCCTGCCCCCACACCCACATCATCCCGGCGCCCCGCACATCGACGGTCTCACTCCCCCCGATGACGACGGACGCCCAGGCACCTTCACCGTGCTCGCGGGCCTCCTGCTCACCGACCAGCTCCACCCCGACCGTGGGAACCTGTGGGTGTGGCCTGGAACGCACCTGACTACCGCCGCATGGCTGCGCCACCACGGCGCAGACGCCCTGCGCGGTGCCGCGCCCTACCCACCGGTCGAGCTTCCCGCGCCGATCCAGGTGACCGGCAAGACCGGGAGCATGGTCCTCGTCCACTACCTGCTCGCCCACAACATCGGCGGCCACTTCGGCACAGCCGACGACGAGCGCCGCGAAACCGTGTACTTCCGGCTGCGCGCCGCCGGCCACCGCGAGCGCTGGCATACGGCCGTGACGGACCCGCTCGCGGAATTCGCACCCCCGGGCCATGGTGAGGACTTCGCCACAGTAGGCAGGCGCTGATCACCACCCCGCTGTCTGCTGACCATGACAGGGGTGCTTGGCGGCCCGCGCTCCCGAGCTACCCGAGTACATCCAAGACGTGCTCGCCGGCTGTACTCCGCCCGCCTGGTCACCGACCGGCTGGCCGGCGTGGTGGTCAGTCCGCCACCCGGCAGCCGGGTCCAGCATCAGCCCAGGACACCGCACGTCCCGTCCCGGCCGCGGCCTGCCGGGAGGCCGGCGCACAGCATGACCGAGGCGGGCGGCGGGCAGATCGAACCACCGGACACCGCAAGCTGTCGGGGCACAGCCACGCCGCGCACCTAGTGTCCTGAGTCCTTGATCCGTCGGCAGTAGCTGGCGAGGGATCAAGGACTCAGGACACTAGGGCGCGTATCGGATTGTGATCAATCTGCGGGTTTCTGTCTCGCAGCGGGGCTTGGTCCGGTAGACCGTTCTTCGTGACGCGAGCGCAACTGACGGATGCGGAGTGGGAGTTCATCGAGCCGTACCTGCCGATCGGCGAGTACGGCCCGTACCCGGAGCGGCTGCGGCGGCAGTTCGAGGGCGTGATCTGGCGGTTCCGGACGGGCGCGCAGTGGCGGGAGGTGCCGCGGGAGTTCGGCGCCTGGTCGACCGTGCACAACCGCTTCCGGCAGTGGCGGGACGCGGGCGTGTTCGAGGCCCTGCTGGAGGGCGCGATCGCGGAAGCCGCCAAGCGGGGTGAGGTGGACCTGTCCCTGGTCAGCGTCGACTCGACCACCGTCCGGGCCCACCACGACGCCGCCGGGATGCACCTCGACCCCGACACGCTCGCCGACCTGGAGAAGGCCGCCGACGAGGCGGAGAAGGCCCGGCAAAAAGGGGCGGCCCGGAGGAACAAGACGGGCAGGCCCCCGCAGACGACCCAAAACGGGACAATCAGCGACGCGTCCGGCGCAGGCGAAAGCTCCGGCTGAAAGAGGCCCTGCTCGGACGCTCCAGGGGCGGGCAGACCAGCAAGGTCCACGTCGCCGGCGAGCGGAAGTGCAGGCCACTGGCTTTCGTTCTGACCGAGGGTCAGGCCGCCGACAGTCCGCAGTTCATCCCCGTGCTGCGGAAGGTTCGGGTCCGCAGGCCGGTCGGCCGTCCCCGGACCCGCCCCGACGCGGTCGCCGGGGACAAGGCCTACTCGTCCCGCGGCAACCGCGCCCACCTGCGCAAACGCCACATCAAGGCCGTCATCCCGGAGAAGCGCGACCAGGCCGCCAACCGGAAGAAGAAGGGCAGCCGGGGCGGCCGGCCCGTCAGCCACGACGCCGAGCTCTACAAGGACCGGAACACCGTCGAGCGCCTGATCAACAGGCTGAAGGCCTGGCGAGGCGTAGCCACCCGGTATGACAAGACACCTGGCAGCTACCTCGCCGGCCTCCACCTTCGCGGCGCGATGATCTGGATCAAGGACCTCACCAAAGCTGCCGCTTGATCACGACCAAATACGCGACCTAGTCGGCGAGCTTGTACAAGCCGGCGGCGAGGGCTGCCAGAAGGCCGATCCCCAAGACGGCGGGATGGTGACTCACTACCGGTTGGAGGGCGACCATGAGTGCGCAGAAGAGAATGGTGCCGCGGTACATCACGCCGGCCCAGAGTAGAACTGTCACTCCGAGGCTGACGGGTCTCGCGGCATCAGGGGTCGCAGCCCAGACCATAGCGGCGGTGGCGAGCCACACGCAGGCATTCGCGATGTACCGCCCTGCGCTTCTCGGCTTTGCCGTGAAGGCCACGGCGATCACCCAGGTGAAGAAGAAGGCGTTGGCCAACGGCGCGGCCGCGGGCGAGTGGTCGCGAATGTAGGCGTGTACGGGCTGGATCACGCTCTGCACGACGGCATCGGCGCCCTCGTTGATCTGATCGCCGTAGCTGACCACGATGATGATCACCGCCATAACGAGGCATGCCCCGGCCAGGCCGAGTGGCAGAGGAACGCGGTCAGCTGGCTGCGCGAGGCCCGGCCGTCTCGTGCTCTGCGTCGAAGCGTCTTCGTCGCCCCTCGCGGACGGGAGGTCGCCGTGACTTGCCCGCAGTACCGACGCCTTGGAGGGCTCGATTCCCTGCTGCACGACCTGAATGACGAACGGCAAGCCCGCGTTCGCTGGCACTGTCACGGCCGGGGCTCCGGCCGTTGTCGGCGAGTCGAGGCAGTGAAGCTCGTGGCCAAGATCGGGTAGGTACTGCTGGTAGTACGGGCTGTTCAGCAGTTGGCTGAGCTTGCTGTGCTTGAGGATGTGCCGCCGCTCGGCGATGTCGAGCTGGTCGATCGGGACGCTGTCGATCACACGGATCGCCGGTTCCAGATCGAGGCGCGAGAGGATCTCGAACCAGATCTTCATTCCCGCATTGGTTGGCTTACCGAGGTGGCCTGCCAGACGGTCGAGCACTGGCTGGGTGGTCTGGCCTATGTATCGGATGCTCCCAGTGCGCGGATCGGTGAGCGCGTAAATCGAACCGAACTGCGGTGTCCGGGTGGGCGTCGATTTGCGAGACGGCACGGTTCGCGGCCTTTCGACCTGGGGTAATCTCTTCGGGCTTGTACGTAATGGTGCAGGCTGCCTTCCGTTCGCAGCAGGCTACTTGGTGGGTCCGACAATCCGGGCTACGACTGGTGCCAGGGCCGCCCAATGGGCACAGGGCGAGCGCACGCAGCGGGCTGCGGGAGGCAGGCAGGCGCGATGCCGGCGACGCGCCCGGGCCCGCTGCTTGCCACCTACGCCGCGCTTCGAGAGGTGCGCGGTCGCAGGAAGTGGAGCAGGTCCGCAGTGATCACGCGGTAGTTGCCGCCCACCTCCACGACGGTGACCGGGTAGCGGCCTTCGCGGACCATGCGATAGCCCGCTGTCCTGCTCAGGGAGAGCAGCTCGTTCGCAATCGACAGGGGGATCGCGGGCGGGAGGGCCGCGAGAGCTTCCGGCGAGTACTTCCCCGGCCGGGCAGCTCGAAGTGCGTTCATGGAACCTTTCCCTCCCAGGCGTGTTCTCTGTGCGAGAAACTACTATCACACTTGCCATGGACGCAGAACTGGGCGCATGTATTCTTCTCTCGTGACAGATTCCATGGAGCAGTGGCCAGCAGCGCTGACGGCGCGGATCGCCCGGACAGTCAAAACGAGGCGGGGTCAACTGGGCATGACGACAGCCGACCTGTCGTCAGCATGCGCGACGAGGGGGGTACCGATCGCCGCGAACACCATCACCAAGATCGAGAAGGGGCAGCGGGATTCACTCAAGCTGGAAGAGGTGATCGTGTTGGCCCACGCCCTCGACCTGCCGCTCGTGGCACTGCTCATTCCGCTGGAGGGTCAGGCTGACATCGATCTCCTCCCCAATGTGACCATCCCTGCCTGGGAGGCAGCAGCCTGGATCACCGGCGAGGACTGCGTGGACGAAGCGCCGCCGCCCGGGTCGGCCCGTGCCGTGCTCGCTGTCTTCCGCGAACACGACGTCGACGTTCGCACTGCGCTGTTCTCAACCCGCGAGGCCCACAACCGCCGTGAGCGGGCCCGTCAGGCCCTTGGCTCACCGCGCTACGAGCAGCTGGCCCGCCAAGCGGAAGAGCTCGACCGCATGGCCCATGAGGACTGTGCCCGGCTGAAGACGGTCCGGGACCAGATGCGTGCCGCCGGCCTCCGGCCAGCACCGCTTCCGACGACTCTCGGGTTCGTCGATGCCACCGACGAACCCGAGTCCGAGTAACGCGGACTCATGGTGTCGGGGCCCGGTGCATTCCGCAGCGGTCTCCCCCGACTTCCTTCCCACCGTCACAACTGACGATCTCCGAGACGGCCTTCGCCTGGCAGCTTCCGTCCGTCCCGGAGACCCAGCCACCCCTTGGCCATCGACCAGAGAGGGCTCGCCCCATCATGCCGCATGCCCGGACACGGGCCGCACTCAGCGCGCTTCCCCCTTCCCCTTCGTCAACCGGGGCCTGCACGTGCTCGCACCCGGACGCTCTCGCACTCGTCCACACCGCCGACGAGGCCGCCGCCATTCTCAAGGTCAGCCCAACAACGCTGCGCCGCTGGCGCCGCGAGAACACGGGGCCGGCCTATGTCAGGGTCGGCGGCCGGATCGGCTACCGGCACCAGGACCTCACCGACTACCTGACCAGCCGCCTCGTGGTGCCGAAGGCGGCGGCCTGATGACGACGCCCGAGCGCATCGACGCCCCGGTCGGCGTCAAGATCTCCACCGACATCGAGTACCGGCCCGGCAACCCCAACCCGTATCGCGCCCGCGTCCGCTGGGTCGATCCGGTCACCAAGGCGCGCCCGTCCCGCTCGTCCATGTTCCCCACCGGGGACGAGGCGCAGGACTGGCTCGACCGCATCGCCAAGGCCGCAGGCCGCGGCGTCAGCGTCAACCTCGCCACCGCCTCGCTCGGCGAGTACGGCGACTCCGTCATGGACCTCGCGATGCGCGGCCTCGAACTCAAGACCCACGCCCCGTACTCGGCAGGCTGGCGCCTTCGAGTCAAACCCACCGTCGGCCACCTCCAGGTCGTCGGCATCACCGCCGGCATCGCCGACCGCGCCCTCAACGCCTGGATCGCCGACGGCGCCGGCATCTCCACCCTCAAGAACACCATCGCGATGTGGGTCAGGGTCATGGAGCAGGCCATCCGCGACGGCCTCATAGAGATCAACCCCGCCCGCCTGAACGGCTGGCAGAAGCTGATCAAGACCGCCGAGGACGAGGAACAGGACCCCCGCGGCCTTGCCCTGCGCGACTGGGACACGCTCGACCGCCTCGCCGCCGCCCTGGTCGCCGCCTCCTCCAACCAATACGACGGCTGGGGCGACATCGTCCGCTTCGCCGGCGGCACCGGCGCCCGCATCGGTGAGATCTCCGGCGTCCGCGCCGGCGACATCGACACCGACAAATGGATCTGGCGGGTCTGCCGGCAGACCACCACCGCCCCCGGGGGACTGATCGACAAGGGCACCAAGGGCAAACGCTCCCGCCTCGTCCCGATCATCCCAGAGCTGCGACCCAACATCGCCTGGCGGATCTCCCGGGTCGGCAACCGCCCCGACGCCCGGCTGTTCACCGGCCCCCGCGGCGGCCGGGTCACCACCGCGGTGCTGCGCGACGCCACCCACTGGGACGACGTCGTCGTCAAGCTCGGCTACGAGTACCTGCGCCGCCACGACCTTCGCCACACCGCACTGACCTGGTTCGCCGACGCCGGCGTCCCGCCCCACGTCCTCATGCGAATCGCCGGACACGGCCAGCTGACCACCACCCAGCGATACCTCCACCCCGACCTGCGCGCCATCAAACGCGCCGGTGCCCAGCTCACCACCTACATCAACGCCTCGCGCGGCCTTCCCGGCCCGAAGGTCGAGGTCGAGCAGATCCGCCAACTCGCCATCGCGCCCTGAGAGCGACGTCAGCACCTGGGCCGGGTTTCCCTCTCCACGGGGAAGCCCGGCCCAGGTGCTATCAGCCAGAAGCCCGCGAAGCCATCCCAGACCAGCGGCACGGATCACGCTCAGGAGGAATTCGCACCAAGTGTTGAACGCGACGAACAGGCTCGATTGCGAGAGACCGTCGACGCCGCCTTCAGTTGGCCGGAGCGGCTCACCCTGCCTCGCCGGTCGAACCAGCCGACGCCGCACGGAGGAAAACCAGCGAGGCCAGCAGCACCATCGCCGTCTGATGGCGCGGGGGAAACGACTCCCACAGATCGTGCGCGACGATGTTCCGGATGTTCGGCCCCACGGCCGGCTCGGCGAGCAGCAGCAGGAAGCTCCTGGCCCATGCACTTCCGGCCAGGTCCGGCATATCGGCCAGGGAGCGCAGGAGTCCCCCCAGTTGGCCGACACCGCCGGCCGATTCGCCCTTGGCCAGGTTGATCACCGGAATGTGCTGCTTGAGGTAGCGGCGCAGGACGCCCTCCACCAGGGGGACTGCGACGAACAGGGCGGTCTCGTCGTGCTCCCAGTACAGGCGGAAGGCGCGGGCCAGCAGTCTGGCACGCTCGACGGGCAGAACGACCGGGTCGGTGAGCGTCGTCGTCATCTCCCGGATGCTGGGCTCGAAGCGCTCCCAGAGCGCATCCAGTTGGTAGCTGATCAGGACGCCGGTCAGTTCGAGGCGAATGACGCGCTGGTCCTGCCCGGGGTCCTCCTGGTGTCCCGTGTTGTGGACAAGTACCGGGCCGGCCGTGTTGATCCGGTTCGTGTCGAGGCGGAGGAATGACGGCTGCAGCCCCTGTTCATCGGCCTCGGCCATCGATTCGGTCTGCGGAGGTGCCGGGTGACCAGAGATGCGCTGCAGCGCGTCCTCCAGGTCCTGGGCCTCGCCGATGTACGTCTGGGCGGCGTCGAAGAGTTCCTCCGGCAGGCCGGCATCGAAGCGTACCTTTTGGAGCTCCAGGTCCTCGCGGGTCAGTGCCTGCTGCTGCATGCGGACGTCCGTGTGCAGGTCGGTGAGGCCCTTGTCTCGGGCGTGCACGGCGGCCTCGGTGAGCATCATCAGCCTCGCGACGCCAGTGAGTTGGTCGGCCGCGTCGGTGTAGGTGGCGGTGATGGCTCGGTGGATCTGCTCGACACCGCCGGGGTCGCCCTTGGTGGTCGTCGCAAGATCGCGGAGGAAGGAGGCCCGGACGTGCGGATCGCGCCGGTAGTGCTCGGCCGCCCGTTGTGCGACAGGCAAGGCATGGGCGTGCCACTTGGGCCGCTTCACGAGCGAATCGAGCAGAGCTCCCACGACTCCGGGGCCCTCGTCGTCCCTGTCCATCTCCGCGTTGGTCCGGGCGACCATCGTCGAGGCGATGTCCGCGGCGGCAGGCAAATTCACCGAGAGCGCGAGTTCGAACGCGCGCACCAGTGAGTCCGCCGCACGCAGCCTGCCGCTCGACACCTGGGGGGCCGCCTCGAACCAGTCCGTCGACTCGACGTAGGAATCCACTGCCGCGCGAAGGTGTTCGATCTTGGGGCGGCCCGAGCTGACGGCGTGCAGGAGGTCGTGAAGGCGGGCGCGGGCACCAGGGTGGCCGGCCGCTGCGGCGTACGCGGCCCAGATCTCGATCGTCCGCCCGCTGATTCCGGACAGCTCACGGGGCCACGGCTGCGGGCCGGCGCCTACATACCAGCCAGCGAAGGTGTCGTCGGGGCGCAAGGAGAAGAGGAACCCGGCCCGGAGCGCCTCGATGTGCTCCTCGTCCAGTTCGCCGGTGGCGTCCTTCGGCGCGGCACCCAGCCTGTCGGAGATGTCGGGGTAGGACACGAAGCCCTGGGATGCCGCGTTGAGGGCGGCCAGTGTCGCACTGTCGATCACGGTCATGACTCCCTCTCCGAGAGGCTCTCCGAACGCCGTCCGGCCCCGGGCGGAAGCGCGGGCGTCCGCGTCGCGGTCCAGCTGATGTCTGGCACAGCGTAGTGGTCGAAATCGGGCGACTTCTTTTTATTTTCCTGGATGGCCCAATATTTGACATGCTGTCAGACGAGTGCGCCCTCCTTCTCCCGGGGAGGTCCACAGGGCGCTACGGCAGCTCGCCCGCCTCGGACCGTGGGACCGCGGCCGGGCGTGAGGAGTGCACAGTCGAGGGAGAGACGATGGCTCAGCCGACGGCGGTGGTTGTGGCGGTGTCCGAGATGGCGGTGATCCGGGTCTTGGAACTGGTGGGCAACCGCCTGATGGGCCGGCACAGCCGGAGCGACCGGGGCACCCTGCAGCGCATGCCCCCTTGGGACCGGCACTCGTTCTTCCGCGTGACCGGGGAGGAGGCGGACAGGTTGCTCACCGGCGTCTGGGAGGTTCCAGCTCAGCGCGGGGTGCCGGAGGAGCTGTTGCGGGTGCTGGACAGCTACGTCCGGCTGCTTCTGGCGTCCGGCCACTCCTTGCACCGCCCCGACCTGGTGCAGACGCTGTCGAGGATGCCCAAGCAGGTCGTCCTGCCCTGGGAAGCCGTCGAGGCGTCCACGGATCCCGTCTCACCATGACCGGCACTGGATCGCACGCCCGTCACGGATCAATTTGGTCCCCACCGTCTGCTAAGACATGACGGCCCCGAACCGCACCAGTTGCCCTACGATCAGCGGGCATGGACCCAGCCACTCTCTCCGGCGTTCCGGCCCGGCGCACACCTACCAGCCCTCACCCCTTGCGGCGCGCGCTGTTCGACACCTCGGCACTGACGTCGGACGTGATCGCCGCCATCAAGCGGGGCCAGCCCTCGTCCCTCGAAGCGGCTGCCGCGAGGGGCAGCGTCCGCGCCTACATCCCTGAGCACGTCCTCGCGGAAGTTCCCCGGGTCCTGGGCGACCGGCACGCCGAGGGCGGGAGGTTCGACCTTGAGCTGGCCCTGTGGATCTGGCGCGAACGCTACCTGCCACACCTGTACGTAGTCGCGGCCGACGGCCTGCCGATGACCCCAGAAGCCGCAGTCCTCGAACGCGAGGACCCATCCGACACGGGCATGCTCCTGCTCGCCGGCGTCATAGCCCCCGTCGTGATCATCGCCGAGGACAAGGACCTGCTGCGCAGCAACCTCGCGCACGAGGACTGGCGCAAGCTCCGCGCGGCACTGGGCAAGGTCGGCATCGTCGAGGGCAAGACGCGCGACTACACCGAGACGGCCGCCGTGCTCCTGACCTTGACCGGGCACGGCGTCGTCGGCATCGCCCGGATCGCCGCGAAGGCCCCGGTGCTCGCGGCCGGCACGGTTGCGGCCGGCGCAATCGCCACCACGCTCTACCTCCGGTGGCATCCAAAGAAGCCTCAGGAAGCAGACCGACCGGGATTCTGGCGGCTGCTGTGGAACGACCTCGAGCCCAAGCTGACCGAGGCCCTCGACAGGCACGACCAGGGCGAGCGGCTATGGCGAGAGGCGGAACGCGGCACCCCGGGCGAAAGCCTGCTCCACCACGTCGCCCGCCTGCTCGCCGAAGCGCCCGAGCCGGTGAACCGCACCTGGATCGTGGAAAAGATCGGCACAGGTGACAGCGGACACAAGGCGCGGATGGCCGCAGTCCTCGACATCCTGACCCGGTACCCGGCCTTCTGCGAAGTCGAACGCGGCCGGTGGCAGCTGGGGCGGCGCGTCACCGATCCCGCCGGCTGAGAACCGGATCCGCCGTCCGGCCCTCCACCGACGCCGTTCACCGAACGCTGCCCGACGCGGACCAGGCAGAGCCCTGTGCACCGCCCTCTGCTCCGTGACAGTACTGGGCTGGCCGCCGGTCAGCGGCGTTCGACGCTGAAACCACTGTCGTGGAGCGCGGCAGTCCACACCGTCCGGTCAAACCACCTGGTGATGTCCGGCTTGAACGAAGTAATGGTTGCCATCCGAGCGTCCCAGTCGTGGCCAGCCTCACCGCGAGCGCCCTCACACCCCGCGCAGCCGTCCTCACCGTGGATGTGGCCAGCCATCCAGGCGTTCACCGCGACGTTGACGATCACGCTGTAGAGGTCACCGCCCGACTCGACGAGCGCGTCGGGCACGCCCGCGAGGATCAGGGCCAGCTCCGGGTTGTCGACCGGGGGCATCGGCGCCTGTCCTGCCTCGTCGCTCTCTGCGCTTTCCTGCACTTCCTGGAGCCGCTTGGCAATGGCATCGGCGAGTACGTCGGCGTTGAAGTACCTCCAGGCGGAACGCACCTGGACACGCAACTGCTGGGCGACACCAGTCACCCTCTCCTCGATGATGTCCTCCACCATGCCGGGCCGGACGGTGACCCCCCGACGGGCCAGCGCCGCCAGGGTCTCGGCGGCTGCTTCCTTGAATGCCTTCGTGTTCCTCACCCGCGACAGCGTAGAGGTGATTCTGCAGGCGGCGCCGTCCCCGGAACACGCGGCCTGATCCGGGAACAGGTACCCGCCGCTCACTGCCCTTGGCCGCGCGAAGTCTCCGGAGATCGGACCACAGTCCTGCTTTCGACAGGCTGAGCCACCCGACACGTGGTCGAGGAGAAGGCCCCTTGGCCAAGGGTCAAGTGCGTCACCGACTGGCCGATCCGGCATGACAGGAAGACGCTGCGCTCAGGGCGGTCAGGCGGGATTCATCACCCAGGGCGACCAGCCAGGCGGCCCCACTGAGCCATCGAGTCATTCCGCAGCCAGCCAGGCGGGGAGGGATGTGTCGATTCTGACGCCAGCCCGCTACCTGAAAGGTGGTCACCTCTGGCCAACTTTCGCCACACAAGCGAGATTTCTGCCAGAAACCTGGCCGAAAATCGATTGTTACGATCCGGCCTCGATCACTGAGAGTGATTGCCAATTCGGGCAAATCAGGCCCCGCCAGGGAGCGTTGAGCCCGACCCCCTGAGCCCTGGTCCCAAAGTGGTCCCAAACAGTATGCGAACCAATTTCCCTGGCCCCTGACGGCCCATCATGCAAAAGGCCGCCGACCTGGGATTTCTCCCGGCCGAGGGCCTTTCCGACTCACGTCGGGACGACAGGATTTGAACCTGCGACCCCTTGACCCCCAGAACCTCAGCGACGGCGATGAACGACGCGCGGTCCCCGGTAAGTCCCCAAATCTCCAGCTCCGATCTCATCGAGAGAAGAGAGACCAGCTCAAGTGACCGACTCGAACGTTCCTGTTGCATCGAGCCTCCCTGTCGTCTGGCGCAAGGCAGCGAAGAGCAACCCCAACGATGACTGCGTCGAGTGTGGAACTCTTGACGGCACGGTGGCTGTCCGAGACAGCAAGGACCCGGACGGTCCTGCGCACATTCACGCCGCAGCGGCGTTCGAAGCCTTCGTGACCGCTGCTGCCCACAACACACTCGCCCCGGTCGCCTGACCCACCCATCCCGGCTGCACGGCCCGGCACGCCCACCTCGTGTCGGGCCGTCGGCGTTCCAGCGGGCATCTGTCCACGGGGCGCTGTCGGCATTACGGTGACCAAGCCGAGAAGCCCGTTCGATGCACAGGCGAGGAGCCAGCGATGTCCTACCACCAGACCGCCTCTGCCCTCCCCGTGATGTGGACGAAGGCATCCGCCAGCAACCCGAACGACAACCGCGTGGAGCTGGCCGACCACGACGGGACCGTGGTCGTGAGGGACAGCAAGAACCCCGACGGCCCCGCGCACGGCCACCGCCCGGGTGCCGTCGGTGCCTTCCCCGCCGCCATCACCGCCGGCCAGCTCGTGCCGGTCGCCTGATCCAAACGCCTCCGCGCGGCCCGATATCCCTGGCGGGTGCCGGGCCGTCGGCATGTCGGCGCCGTCTACCGGGCTTGGGGCAGTGGCGCTACGGTGGCCCGGCCGCAGGACAGCGGCCGAGCTGTCCGGCACGAAGACGAGGAGCAAGCGATGGCCTACCTCGCGAATGCCTCCGCCATGCCCGTGACGTGGACGAAGGCATCCGCCAGTGGCGGCAACGGAGACTGCGTGGAGTTGGCGCGCCACGGCGGTACCGTGGCTGTGAGAGACAGCAAGAACCCCGACGGTCCCGCGCACGTCCACCGTCCGGGTGCTGTCGGTGCGTTCCTCGCCGCTGTCGCCGCCGGCCAGCTCGTGCCGGTGGTCTGACCGGGCAGGTCCGCCTCGGCCGGTTGCCGCGGCTCCGGTACGTCCGCCCGCGTGCATTCCGGTGGTGCTCCCCCGCGACCTGACCGGACCCAGCTGTCTGGTCAGGTCAGGTTGTTGAACGCCCCGGCAGCAGCCCCGTCTTGGAAGGCCGCCCACTCGTCCTGGTCGAAGACCAGGGGCGGGGCGGCCGGGTCGGCGCCGTGGCGCATCACGATGTACTCGTCGACGAACGCGATCTGCGGGCCTTCGGGTGCGTCCGGGGCTGCCAGCCACTGCGCCCCGGTGAGGTCGAGGTCGCGCGGCTTCGGCAACCGGGGGCGGGTCGGTTCGTCGGGCACTGCTGGCCTCCGCAAGGGTGGTCACGGGCGGGCCCGCGGCAGTGCGGGCCTCCGTCAGTATCCCGCGCGGAATCGAGGTGGGGCATGCCTGCTGCTTGGGGTGGTCGGCTGGATCGCGGGTGTGCGTCACGTAGAACTCGCAGCCGGCCCGGCAGTTGTCCAGGCCGGTCAGGAACTCGGCGACGTAGCGCAGCCGGTGGGCGTCGGCGAGGATCGCGGCGAGCGGCCGCTCCAGGACGTTGCCGGCCCGGAAGTCGTCGTAGTCGGGGGCGATGGTGTCGGTGAGTTCGGGGCTGAGCAGGACGACGTCGCCGCCGGCGGCGATGGTGGGGATCGGGTCGTGCCGAGCGTTCTCCCACTGCTGGCGGGTGCCGTCGCGGGTCATCCGCAGGTAGGCGCCGAGCTGGTCGAGTTCGCGGACGGGCGGCGCGTCGGGGTGGGCGTGGCTCCAGGCGAGCACCCGCGCCCAGAAGCCGACGGTATCGGCCAGGTCGGGGGTCGCCCGGTCGGTGTTGGCGCCTTCGCGCTCCTCGATGTTGAGGCCGATGGAGTGGCAGCCCAGGTCGGCGAGGTAGTCGAGCAGCGCCTCCGGGGCGTGGAGGCTCTCCCGGCTGACGACCGAGATCACCGAGAACGGCAGACGGTGCTGGCGCAGGCGGTCGATGCCGCGCAGGATCCGGTCGAAGGCGGGCCGTCCGGCGCGGTCGGCGCGGCGCGCGTTGAGGGCGCGCGGGCCGTCGATGCTGACCCCGACGCGGACGCCGTGGGCGGCGAGCAGATCGCACCAGGCGTCGTTGACGAGCGTGGCGTTGGTCTGGACGGCGTGCTGAACGCGCCCTTCGGTGCGCAGAGCCTGGAACGGCGCGAGGAGTTCGGCGAATCGGGCCCGGCCGAGCGCGAGCGGTTCGCCCGCGTGCCAGATGATCCGCACCGGCGGCCCTCCGGCGTCGGCCAGGTCGGCGACCGAGCGGGCGACGGCCTCGGCGACCTCGACGGGCATCGCGGTCTTCCGCGCGCGGTTGGGCAGGTAGCAGTAGGAGCAGTCAAGGTTGCAGTGAGTTGTGGGTTGGAGGACGACCTGCCGGGGCCGGTCGTTGATCCAGCTAAGGTAGCGGGCCCTGGGGTCGCGCGTCGGCGGGTGGATTGCCGGCATTGTCGGCGCTGGTCGCATCTGGTGCCTCTCCGTGAAGTGGCGTCAGGTAGACGCTAGGAGGGGCGTGCGGCGGGGATCCACGATCTTGCGAGTTCTTGCGGGTTACCTTCGGCGCGCGATGGCGGAGGCGATCAGGGCGCGGGCCTCCGGCCCGAACCGGGCCATCCGGGACAGCTCGGTGAACGTGCGGGAGTACATCTCCATCTCGTGGGGCTGTGTCAACCGCAGGTGGCCACTGACGAGTTCGACGGAGGTCTGGGCGTCGTCGAACATGTAGAAGTCCTCGGCCGGAGACCGGCTCCGGTCCATCGTCAGGGGGATGACGCCGAGGCTCACCTGCGGGAGGGTGCTGACCGTGATGAGGTGGCCGAGCTGGCCGTCCATCGTGTCCGCGTCGCAGACCGCGCCGCGCAGCACCGTCTCCTCGATCAGGAGTGCGAAGGTGGCCTGGCTGGCGAACAGCATGGCCTGGCGGGCCATCCGGGATTCCACCGCGGCGGCCACGTCGTCCACGGTCGCCCGGGACCGCTGAACAGCGCGCAGCACGGCCTCGGTGTAGGCGCGGGTCTGGACCATGCCGGGAATCGTCCGGGAGGCATAGACCCGGAACCGTCGGGTCCTGCGGTAGAGCTCGAGTACCGAGTCCTGGGCCTGGCGCAGCCCGCCCGTTTCCAGGCGGCGCCACTCGACGTACATCGACTCCACGGCGCGGGAGGCGGCGATCAGCTCCTGAACCTGGCCGTCGGCGTCGCACGCCTCGCACCACGCCCTGATGTCCGCGTCGGACGGCGCCGACTTCCCGGCCTGGAGGCGGGAGGTCTTGGCGGGGTCCCAGCCACACCGGGCCGACAGCTCGTCGCTTCCCCCTGGACCCGACCACTGACCAGCTCACCGATCTCAACCGGCACGCAGGCGCGAGCCGGTGGGCGTTCAACCACGCCCTCGGCTCGAAGGTCGCCGCGAACCGCCAGTGGTGCGCCGCCGTCGACGCCCTGATCGCCGACGGCATGCCGAAGGCGAGCCCGCAAGGCCGTGAAGGTCCCGGAACCGGGCAACCATGCGTCCGACCCGGGCGCGCAGAGGCTGACCGCGCAGCACCGTCACCGCGATGTCGGGGCGGCGGTCCGACCCGGGCGCACAGGGGCTGACCGGTCTCGCTGATCACCCGGCACCTGCTGGCCTCGTCCGGCCCGGGCGCGCAGGGGCTGCTCGCCGGAGAGCATCGCCACACCCCCCTTGGGCGCCAGCGGCCACCTTAGGTCTGCCGCAGCACCCGCTCACACTCTCGACGCCGCACCTCGGCAAACTCGGGCGGGTGCGCTGGTACTCGGAGTCCTCCATCTGCGCGGTGTCAAGGCCGCACAGCGTCACCGGCAGCGGATCCGGCGACACGTCCGGGCAGGCCCCTGCTGCGGCCACTCGGTACCGGAGACCGCTCAGATTCAAGATATCCACCGCCGATGACGACCGTAGCCCCAGCGGCCGCAGACGCCTTTGCCTCAGTCGAGAACTGCGGCAGTTTCCGAACGAGGCAAAGGCGTCTCTCCTTGCGTGCTACATGTTTCTACTGGTCAGGTGGTGCCAAGGATCTGGCCCCAGTCGATCCAGCCCGGGGTAGCGAGGTCGTCGCCGCCGTTGGAGAGTCGGGCCGTGGTGGTGCCATTGGTGACCAGGTAGTCCATCTGGTTGTCGCCGTTGATGTCGGCAAAGTTGACCAGGTTCTGGTTGGTGGTCGTCCCGGTGATGGTCTTCAAACGTAGGAACCAGCCGCCGCGGCCGTCGCCGCCTTGGTTGATGTAGGTGGTGACAGCGGCGTCGTCGTTGATGATGTTGTAGTCGGCCTTTCCGTCGCCGTCCATGTCCGCCATGCGGATCCGGGTACGGTCGCTGGTCATGCCGACGGCGACCTGGCCGAGGCCGTCCCAGCCACCGTTGCTTACGGTGTCGCCTCCCCTGTTCAGGTAGATGCTGGGTGCGCCGTTGTCGTTGAAAATCACGTAGTCGGTCTTCCCGTCGCCGTCCCAGTCGGCGAACCGGACGTGCGCGTAGTCGGCGCTGCCGGTGGTGATCTGGCCAATGCCCTGCCAGCCACCGCCGCCGGGGACGTCGCCGCCCTTGTTCAGGTAGACGCTGACCGCGCTGTTGGAGGTGAAGTACAGGTAGTCCACCCTGCCGTCGCCGTCCCAGTCCGCGAAGCGGACCTTCGCCCGGTCGCTGGTCAAGCCGACGGCGACCTGGCCGAGGTCGGTCCAGCCACCGTGGCCGTCACCGCCATTGTTCAGCTTGACGCTGACCGCACCGTTGTCGGCGATGGTGATCGCGTCCATCAGGCCGTCACCGTTGAAGTCGCCCCAGCGGAGCTTGCCGTCGCCACCGGACTCGGTGCCGGCGGAGTGGCGGCCGTAGCTGAACGACCCGGAGGACCAAATCGCGGTCCCGTCGGCCTTGTAGATCACCAGGTTGCCGTCGGGCTGGAAGAACATGACGTTGCCCGACGTGTCCGTTCCGCTGGCCCACAAAGCCGTGCCGTCGGTGTGGGCGACCTGAGGGTAGGCAACCAGGTTGCCGTCGGCCTGGAGGCTGAGCACAGCGCCGGCCCGGCCTCCGGGTCCCGTCTTCCACGTGCCGTAGCCCGGGCTGCTGATGACAAGCTCGCCGCCATCGAAGCGCATCCGGGCCTTACCCGCCGCCCAAGTGGTGCCGCTCGGGTAGTTGGTGTCGTCACTCGGGAACAGCACGTACCCGGGAGTACCCGACAGCAGCGCCACCTGGCTGGGAGTCAACGCGGTGCCGGCCCAGGTCTGGACATTGGAGACAGAACCCTTGTAGAAGCTCTGTCGGGTGCCGCCGTTGAGGAAGTCTCCGACCCGGAAGCCCTTGGTGAAGCCCGGAACAGCGGTGTGCGTCGTCGAGCTGACCACGATTCCGTTGACGTACAGCGCCATCACGCCGGTGGTGCTGTTGTAGGTCGCGGTCAGGTGCGTCCAGGTGCCCGTCTGGATGGGAACAACGCCGGGGCGCACGCAGTCGAACGACCAGCCGGAGTCGGCCTTCGCCATGCAGAAGGTCCACTGGTGGGTGGTGCTGTCCGGGTAGAGCGTGAAGCCGGAGGTGCTGTTGCCGTCCTGCGAGAGCAGTACGCCGCCCTCTATGTCCGGCTTGGCCCACACCGAGACGGTGAAGCTCTTCGCCACGTCCAGCGCCGGTCCGGTGGTGCTCAGGACACCGGCGGAGGTGCCGTTGAGACGGACGTCGGGGCTGAACAGGTCCTTGGTGCTCCAGGTCGTGCCGGCCTGACCGGTGAGGTTCAGGCTGCCGGTGCGGTCGGCGGCGGTGGTGACGGCCGCACCCTCGGTAACGTTGTCGTTCAGCGCCCAGCTGTGGGTGGCGGTGATCAGGGTCTGGGCGGGCCGGCCGCTGATTGTGGTCCCGTTGAACAGGTTGGCGGAGGCGGCGCCGTTGGCGTCCACGGACCAGAGGTCGAGGGTGCCGTTGCGGTCGATGTCCGCGGCCTGGAGGGTCGGCTTGGCGGCCTTGGTCCAGCCGCTGGAGGCGACCAGGACCGGGGCGGCGGCGTTGCCGAGGGTCATGGCCAGCAGGTTCGCGGAGCTGTAGTAGTACAACTGGCCGCCGGTGTCGTTGCGGGCAAACAAGCCAGGCATGCCGTCGGCGCCGAGGGCGGTGACGATCGTCCAGCCGGCCCAGGTGCCGCTGCCGGTGGGGTTGGTGTCGGAGAGGTCGACCTCGGCGGGGAAGAAGCCGCCGGACATCGCAGTGGTCGGCTGCAGGTAGAGCGATCCGTCAAGGACGCTCAGCAGCGAGGGGAACGGGTTCGGCTCGCCCTGGGCCGCGGTCGTGTAGAGCTGCCCGGCGTTGGCGATCCAGGTGGCCTTCGCGCTGGTCGCAGGTGAGGTGAAGGCGACGGAGGGGACGTTGTTGCTGTCGTAGGGGGAGAGGGCGGAGCCGTCGCCGTTGCCGTAGAGGACCAGGCCGGCGCCGGTGGTCGGGTTGTACTGGAGAACATCGTTGAAGCCGGCGCCGGAGCGGAAGTGGCCGACGATCGCCTGAGTGCCGGTCCAGTCCGCCGGGGACGGGTTGGAGGTGACGATTCCCTTGGTGCCGAGGTTGTCCGCCGCGGTGTTCAGCGACTTGTCCGTGGCGCCGCTGGCGAGCCAGAGACCGGCTGGCAGGGCGGACTTGCCGCCAACTGCCACGAGGTCGGGCAGGCCGTCGCCGGTGAGATCGTTCTCCGGGGCGGTCGCGGCGGGTATCGCGTTGAGTTCGACGACCTCGCTGTCACCGCTGGGATTGCCGCCGGCGGAGAGCGCGGTGACGGTCAGCACGTTGTGCGCGCGGGTCGGCTTGATGGTGACGGTGGCGCTGCCGGACGCGGCGGGGACCGTACTGGGTGCGGCACCGTTGAGCTGGTAGGTGTAGCTCGCGGGGACGCTTCCCACCGGGTTGGCGGAGATGGTCACCTGGGTCGGGGCACCGACCTTGAACGGTCCAGGGCCGATGTTCGCGTTCGGCTTGCCCGGCGAGGTCGGGTCGAAGGTGAACCGGCAGGTGGCGCTGGTGCCGCTGTTGTCCATGCCGTCGCTGGTGGTGACGTTCCAGGAGAACATCGTCGCTGCGCCGCCAGCGGCGGTCACCAAGGTCTGCCTGCTGACCTGGAGTTGTGCCGTCGTGCCCGAGTCGGCCGTCATGTTGTCGACGGTGGACGACGCCACGACAGTGCCGGTGGACGTCTTGACCAGACGGAACGCGACACCGAGGGGACCATTGTCTGGGTCTGACACCGCCGCCCGCAGCACCACGTCACCGTTGCCGACCACGGTCGGGGTGGCTGCGGTGCAGGAGGTCGCCGGCGACGTGGTCAGCGTGCTGGGGGTGTTGGGGACGTGGTTGTACGTCGTCGACATGCGCATCGAGCTGGGCTGGAACTTCTTCCAGCCGTTGCCGTCGGACTCGTTCGTCGCGCGCAGGCCCAGGGTGATGTCGCCCCAGCTGCCGTTGGCCGCGCTCTGCATCACGGACGTGGTGTCGAAACCGACCGAAGCGGCAGGGCACTTGCTGCTGTAGCCGTAGGCGACGTTCTTGGTCGCGCTCTTGGTGGTCCAGCCGGGCTGGTTGTTCCAGGTCGTCGAGGACGAGATGGCGTCCGTCTGCCACAGCTCCACCTCGCTGGCGTCGCAGGACGGCGACCAGGTCTCGGTGGCGTAGAACGTGGACGACCTGACCTGCGCGCCGTAAATGCTGTTGGGCACCGACATCCGCGCGTAGGTCCGGCCTACATAGAAGGGCGACAACCAGTTGTTGTAGCCGACCCGCAGACCCTCGTCGTCCTTCGTGTTCCAGTAACTGGTGGTCTTGAACGCGGAGCTGACGTACGTCCAGCCGAGCGCGGAACCGCCCTTACTAGGCGGATCGGGGGCGAAGGTCGGGTCGAGGTAGAGCGGCCAGACAGTGTTCGTGCCGGAGAGCAGCGCCGGGTCGGGGGTGAGGGTGATGGCGCCCGACGCGTACTCGGCCTTCAGCGGCGCGGTGTGTGCGGTGGCGCCGGGTCCGGCGGCGCTGGAGCGGGCCGGACTGCCGCTGCGGGCGTCCAACAGCTTGCCGTCGGTCGGGTCGGTGACAGTCGGCACCGAGGTGTCGACCGCCGAGTCCCAGACGCCGCGGACGGGCGCGGGCGCGGAGAACGCGACCTTGCCGTGCTTGTCCTTGGCGGTGATGTTGCCGCCCTCGTCGAGGCCCAGGTCGACGCCGGTCGTCCGGGTGGTGAAGGACAGCTTCTTCAGGGCCGGGTTGGCGGCCGCGGCCGCGTCCTTGATGACCAGGACCTCGGAGAAGCCGCCCTGCGGGTCGGCGGTGACCTTCAGGTCGATGCCGGGCAGCAGGCTGTAGGTGGCGGTCGGGCCGTCCAGCACGGGGCTGGGCAGGTTTTCCACCAGCGAGGCGGGGAGGGACATCGACAGTGAGCGGTTACCGCTCTTCATCTCCGCCAGTGGGCCGGAGCCTCCGCCGGAGAGGGTCAGGGCGCTACTGGTCACCTTCGGTGCGATCGAGCCGTCGGCGCGCTTCACCAAGGTGGCGTCCAGCGACTTCCAGCCGCCGTCCTGGAAAGTGCGCACCGGGGTGACGGACTGTTCCAAGGTGAAGCTGCCGTCCGGGTTTGCGGTCAACTGGTCGGTCGGCGTGGTCGCAGCCTGCACCATGACGGCCTTCCCGGAGGCCCGGGCCTGTGAGGACGCCGCCGCCTGCGGGTTGGCAGCCTGGGTTGACGAAGACTGCGGCGTAACGGTGTCCGCCTGCGCAGGTATCGCCGCCGCAGTGAATGTCAATGCTGTCAGCGTCGCGCCCATTGCCGCTGCAAGCACCCGTCTTGGCATGGAAGGTGGCACTAGTTAGCCCCCGCCTTTTCGTTCATCGCGTCAGACATCGGCGGTGTACCGACATCGGGGACGAGGGTCGCACAGCGTGAAGCCCGTGCAAGCCATGGCCTGACGGGTACTCAAAATGTATTGGGCCACTTGCGGCTAATTTGTCCGTCTATGTCGATTACTAGTCAGGTAAAGAGTTCACAAAATGGAGGAGTGGGGCACGGACAGCCGATGACGCAAAGCGGTTGCTCTTGTCATAGTCAGCGCCAAATCCGGCGATGATCATCACGCCGGGTAGTCAGTGCTGCCCTCGCGCAGCCAACCGCCAAAGGTGTGACCGAGTCCATGCTCCGCAGAGCAAAGCGACAAGTCGAAAGACTTGAACCAAATCTGACGCGACGTCAAGTTCAATACCGTAGATGGGCCGGAGGAGTCTCGGCGGCCGCCTTGGTCTCCGCACTGATCGCCTCACCGGCCCAAGCCGCCGACAGTTCCCAACCATGGAAGCCCAGCACGCCCTCCACGGCTGCCGTGAAGGGCATCAAGGACCTCAAGCCCGAGATCACTCAGCAGCCCAGTCGGGCTCAACACACTTACACGCCACGTGCCACGACTTGGCCCAAGGCTTCCAAGGGCACCGCCAGGGTGGCCGTGCCTTCGGAGAAGTCCGACGGCGCCAGGCAGACCGCCATCGGAACACCTGTCTGGCTGCAGGCAACCAAACTCGACCGCGGTGCCTACCATGGCCCGTCGGACATCGATGTGACAGTGCTGGACCACCAGAAGTCCGCCACACTCGGCATCTCCGGCGTGGTGTTCACCGTCGAACCGGCCGGCACCGCTGACAAGGGCAAGGTCCAGGTTGGCATCGACTACTCGGCCTTCGCCGAGGCCTACGGCGGAAACTACAGCTCCCGCCTCCAACTCGTCACCCTGCCAGCCTGTGCGCTGACCACACCCGAGGTGGCGTCCTGCCGTGTGCAGACCCTGCTCCCGACCCAGCGGGACGCCAAAGCCTCCAGCGTATCGGCGGAGGTCGAACTCTCCTCAACGTCCGGTACGCAGGTCTTGGCCGCGACCGACTCCGGCGACCAAGGCGGCGGCCCTACGGGCAACTACGCTGCCAGCTCACTGTCACCGGCGGGGTCATGGACAGGTGGCAGCGCGGGCGGGTCCTTCGCCTATAAGTACCCGATCCAAACGCCTGCTGCCACGACGTCGCTGACGCCCGATGTCGGACTCGCATACGACTCGGCGTCCGTGGACGGCAAGACCGCCTCCACCCAGGCGCAGTCCTCCTGGGTGGGTGACGGCTGGTCGACCCCGGACTCCTTCATCGAGCAGACCTTCACCTCCTGCGCCGACAAGCCCGAGGGCACCGCATCGCCCTCCGAGACCAACGACCAGTGCTACGCAGGGCCGATTCTGACTCTCTCACTGAACGGCTCGTCGACCGCTCTGGTCTGGGACTCCGGGAAGAACACCTGGAAGCCACAGAACGACAACGGCGAGATCATCAGCCACGTCACCGGTTCCAACAACGGCACCGGCACCTACAACACCGACTACTGGACGGTCACCGACCGCTCCGGCACGGTGTACTACTTCGGGCGCAACCAGCTGCCGGGCTGGAGCTCCGGCAAGCCGGTCACCAACTCGGTCGACTCGGTGCCGGTGTACTCCTCGCACCCGGGCGACCCGTGCTACAACGCTGCCGGGTTCAACTCCTCGGCCTGCACCATGGCCTACAAGTGGCACCTGGACTACGTCAAGGACGTCCGCAGCCAGGCCATGTCCTACTGGTACACGCAGGACACCAACTACTACGGGCAGAACAAGGGCGCGTCGAACACCAAGTACGTCCGCGACTCCTACCTGTCCCGCATCGACTACGGCTTCCTCGACAATGGCGCCTTCGGCACCGTCCCGGACCAGGTGCACTTCGTCACCGACTCGCGCTGCGTGGCCGCCGCCTGTGACCCCATCTCGTCCTCGAACGCCGGCGAGCAGTACCCGGACGTGCCGTTCGACCTGGTCTGCAACAGCGGTGCGACCTGCACCTCGAAATCGCCGTCGTTCTTCTCGACCGTCCGACTGAAGCAGATCGTCACCAAGCAGTACTCGACGGCCACTTCGAAGCCCGAGGCGGTCGACACCTATGACCTGGCGCAGACCGAGCCGCCGACCGGTGACGGCACCTCATCAACCCTGTGGCTGGCCTCGATCACCCGCACAGGCAACGACACCACAGCCGGCGGATCGGGCCCGGTCACGCTCCGGCCCGTGGTCTTCGGCGGCACCACGATGAAGAACCGGGTGAACACCACCGACTTCCCCGGCATGTACCGCTACCGCCTGACCTCGATCACCTCCGAGCTCGGCGGACTGACCGGCATCAGCTATGGCCAGCCGAACCCGTGCACCGCGGCCTACGTCGCCTCCGCGAACGCCTCCACCAACACCAACTCCTGCTACCCCGTGAGCTGGACGCCGAAGTTCTACACCGAGCCGGTCACCGACTGGTTCCAGAAATACGCCGTCACCGAGATCCGGGAGACCGACCAGACCGGCCAGGCAGCCACCAAAGTCACCTCCTACGAGTACGGCGGCGGCGCGGCCTGGCACTACGACGACAACGAGGTCGTGCAGGCCAAGTACCGCACCTGGGGCCAGTTCCGCGGCTACGCCGACGTCACCACCTGGGTGGGCAACGGCACCAGCGACCGTCGGACCAAGCAGAAGACCAGCTACTACCGCGGCATGGACGAGGACTGGCTGTCGTCCACCTCCACCCGGTCCGTCTCCCTGACGGACTCCCAGGGCGCCACCCACGCGGACAGCGACCAGCTGTCGGGTGCGGTGCTGGAGAGCACGGTCTACAAGGGCGACGGCGGCGCGGTCGACCGGCTGTCCATCACCTCGTACTGGGTGTCCGATGCCGCCGCGACCCGTAACCGCACCGGACTGCCAGCACTCACCGCGAGAACGGTGAGGACGGCCGAGAGCTACGACCGACAGGCCGTCACCTCCGTGCAGCCCACTGCCTGGCGCACGACGGAGACGAACAGTACCTACGTCTCGGACCGAGCTGACGCCAACTTCGGCCTACTGAAGGCCACTTACTCGCACACCGTACCGGCGGACCCCGCCTACGACCGGTGCACCACCTATACCTACGCTCCGGCGAACACCGGGCTCAACCTGGTGGGCCTGGTCGCCTCGCAGGAGACGGTGTCGGTGGCCTGCGGTGGCTTCACCGAGGGCGGAAAGGCCTCGGCCCCAGCTGGCTACAACACGCTGACCGCCCCCGCCACGGTCAACCGGCCCGCGCAGGTGCAGTCCGCGACCCGGACGTTCTACGACGACGCGCAGTTCGGGACCGGGTTCCCGCAGACCAGCGCGCCCACAGTCGGCAACGTCACCATGACGCAGACCGCGTCCGACTACACCGGGGGTGCCTACACCTGGCAGACCGGAGCGCGCACCACGTACGACACGTACGGACGTCCGCTCGTGATCAAGGACGCGAACGGCGGCTCGACCACGACGGCGTACACCGTCAACAGCGTCGGGCTGACCACCGGGACCACGGTCACCAACGCCAAGAACCAGACCGTCAAGTCGGCGATGGCACCGGCTCGTGGTCTGACCGTGTCGGCGACCGACGCCAACAACATCAACGTCACCAGCCAGTCCGACGCGCTCGGCCGGCTCACCGGGGTGTGGACGCAGTCCCGCAAGACGTCGGAGCCGGCCAACCTCAAGTTCGGCTACACCGTCTCCAACACTGGCCTGTCCGGAACGACGACGGACAAGCTCAACGACGCTCTGCAGTACGTCACTTCGTTCACCATCTACGACTCCCTCGGCCGTGTCCGGCAAACCCAGTCGCCGACCCCGCAGGGCGGCCGACTGATCACCGAATCGTTCTTCGACTCCCACGGCTGGGTCACCAAGGCAAACAAGGCCTTCTGGGACCCGGACCACCTCTCTACGATGGCACTCGCCACGGATGCCCTGGACCAGTTGGTCCCGACTCAGGAGCTCACCACCTACGACGGCCTCGGGCGTGCTGTGCGCGTGGATTCGGTCGATCGCACGGTGGTCAAGGAGAGCACGGTCACCGTTTACGGTGGTGACCGCACCACGGTGATCCCGCCGGACGGGGCCACGGTCAAGACGACCGTCACCGACCCGCTCGGCCGCACCGTCGAACTCGACGACTACACCGCGCGTCCCACCGTGACCGCGCCGGCCGACACCTTCACCGGCAACTACACGGTGACCGGCGGCACCAGCCAGGCGATCACCTACGGCTTCGACGGCCACGGCAGGCAGAACACCGTCACCGCCGCCGGCTCCACCTGGACCAGCACGTACAACCTGCTCGGCCAGGTCACCGGCAAGAACGACCCCGACGCCGGTGCCAGCACGATGAAGTACGACGCCGTAGGCAACCTGATCCAGTCCACCGATTCGCGTGGGAGAAGTGTCAGTTACAGCTACGACGCGCTGAATCGCAAGACCGGAGCATTCGCCTCCGCGGTGACCGCGCAGTCGGACGCCACCCGGACCGCTTCCTGGGTGTTCGACAACGACAACAACGCCGTTGCCGGAATGACCAACCCCATCGGCCAGACCACCACGGTGACGTCCTACGCCAACGGCGCCGCCTACGAGACGCAGTCCTCGGGCTTCAACGTCTTCGGCGCGCCCCTAGGTGAGACGGTCAAGATCCCGGACGCCGAGGGCACCGTGCTCGGCGGCAAGTCGTACGCGTTCACGCACACGTACACCACTACCGCGGGCCTGCCCTACACCGACACCTACCCCAACGGAAACGGCCTGCCAGCCGAGACCGTGATGCATACGTACAAGACCGATCTCGACCTGCCGAACGGGCTCGCCACCGGCAGCTACACGTACACCCAGGCCACGTACTACGACGCCTACAGCCGGGTCTCGCAGTCGCAGATCGGCAGTCCCACACTCGGATATGGCGTCATCACCAACTCCTACGACAAGCACACCGGTCGGCTGAACGAACAACTCGTCCAGCGGGGCACCAGCACGGTCGCCCCGAGCGACGTCGACCGCCAGCACTACGACTACGACCAGTCCGGCAACACCATCCGGCAGGTCTCCACCCGCCTCGGTGCGACCTCCGAGACGCAGTGCTTCACCTACGACCAGCTCGACCGCCTCACCCAGGCGTGGACCGCCACCGACTCCTGCGCGGCCGCTCCCACCAAGGCAGCACACACGCAGGTCGGCGACGCGATCACCGGCGGCGCCTACTGGACCGACTGGGCCTTCGACGCCCTCGGCAACCGCACCAGCCAGGTGGAACACTCCACCACCAACGGCGCCGATGCCACCACCACCTACACCTACAACGAGAACGGAAAGAACCAGCCCCACACCCTGACCTCCGCCACTGGCGGCACCAGCCTCGACTACGACACCGCGGGCAACGCCACCAAGCGCGTCACCGCCGCGAGCGGCACCCAGAACCTGACCTGGGATGACGCAGGCCTCCTCACTTCCATCAAAAACGCCACGGCAGGCGACAGCACCTATATCTACGACGCCGGCGGCCAGGTCCTGCTTCAGAAGGACCCGGGAAGCACGATCCTCTACCTGCCCGGACAGCAGTTCACGCTCAACACCGGGACCAGTGCCGTCTCCGGCACCCGCTACCTCCCGCTGCCCGGCGGTGGCAACCTCGTCCGTACCGGCAGCCTGACCAACTACCGGTTCGAGATCGCGGACCCGCACGGCACCGCCGGCCTGATCCTCGACCGAACATGCCAGACCCCCACCTGGCGCCAGTTCACCCCCTACGGCGCCCCGCGCGGCACCGCCTCCAGCTGGCCCGACAACCGAGGATTCCTCAACGCGCCAGATTCTCAGGACACCGGACTGACCAGCCTCGGCGCCCGCCAGTACGACCCCACAACGGGTCGATTCATCAGCATCGACCCGCTCTTCACGCCTACTGACGCTCAGCAACTCAGCGGCTACAACTATGCAGAAAGCAACCCTGTAACTTTCAGTGACCCAACCGGCCTTGTCGTTTGGGACCCCGAATCTGGCTACTCGGGGGGAAGTTTTGAACAAATCAAGGAGCAGGCCGAAAAATCATCCAGCACACCGCGCTATTCTCGAATTAATGCGCCAAAGCTCTACTATCCCCCAAAGGGATTTAACCAAGCCCAGATCAACCAGTCCGACGGCGGCTACGACCAAGCAATGAGGGTGTATGAAGAATACATGAGGAAGAATTTCTTCAAAAATAGCGATTTCACGCTCATGCTTACCCAAGTGGACATGGAGTGGGAAAACGGCTTGACAGTGCCACGAACAGTGGGGTTTGTCAGTAAGAACGGCCTAGAGGGCTCGCCCGACCTAATGAAGTCACTGACTAATCTCGGCGTCACGCTTTACAAGGCTCCAGAGGCATCAAAGAGCGACCCCGGGGGCCATGCCGAATTTGCCGCCAGCGCGTTTCGAGAAGACGAGGTTGAGCAAAAGTCCACATTCAAGGGGAGGCTAATCCGCGTAAACACGGCAATCATGAACATATACTCATGCCAGCAGGGGTGTGCCGACAACTTCGCAAAGTTCATAGGTGATCCTAGCTTGAAATTCACCGGGAAGAACATCGACAAGGACACTGCTTCAATAGCATACATTAACGGGAAGGTCATAGGAAAGGCCGAAATGGACAAATATAGAAAGGAAAACAACGCTGTCGGCACAGCACTCAAGATAGGCAATATGATGAGGATTACAACGAGAGGCGGTGGAAATAGAGGAACCACGCACTGAGTCGAAATTAAGCATCCCATGGTGTTGCAAATTGACACCATGGGATGCTATATTACTTTGGGACTATGGAGGCTGCATGGAATCTGGAATTGAAATAAGGGAAGTAACGGTTTGCGAGGCCCATCCGGGCACCGTTTGGCCGATCCTTCTTGGCGGTTCACCCGATGGAGATTTGTTGCTTTTTTCTGCATCTGCGGGTGGCGGGGGAATTCGCAGATGGGATCCATCCACTGGCCGCCTGATTGTTCAGTACCCCGAGAGCGACGTTGGCGTCAATGGACTGAGTCTTATTTGCGCGAGTGGGGCAAACATAATTGCAGCAGCCACTCAAGACGGAGTATTCTGCTGGGACGTTGCATCGGGGAGTAGAATCCTAGGACCGAGCTGGCTGGAGACGCTATCGGCCTGGTCAATTCGATCTGCCACGGTTCCGAATTGCAGCTCCATGTTCGTCGGGGCAGGTCATGATCATCTCATCTATCGGTGGGACGCCATCACTGGCCAGATGGTTGGCGCTCCCCTGGCTGGCCATCGAACCAGCGTCAAGACGGTCGAAGTCGTTGACGTCGAAGGTGGGCAGCAAATTATTTTCAGTGGAGACGACAATGGCACTATCGCCCGCTGGGACGCGGTGACCGGAAAATTCCTTGGGACCCTCACGGGAGGGCAGGAAACCGTTGTCACGCGAATGTCGTCCGTTAGGCTAGAGGATGGCTCATCTCAACTAATCGCCGCTTTTGTGAACGGAAAAATCTGCAGATGGGATGCCGCCAGCGGAAGACCCGCCAGCCAGCCTATCGATTTCTCGCCAGGAGTCCCCTCCTTGGCCACTTTTAACATTTTCGGATCCCGCAGAATAATTGCATCAAATACGGATGAAATCCTTCACCAGTGGGATGCTGCAAGTGGAAAACTGATTGACCGGTCCCTTACGGGAGTAGCTGTCTCGGCATGGTCGAATCCGGATGGTACCTGTGTAATCGCTTCCGGATATTTTTCTGGCGATCTGCGAATTAATTTCATGAACCGCGGGGCAGGTCAGCCCCCAAGTTCCCACGCAGGATGAATCTCCCGGCTGGCTTTTGGGCCGGCCAACACGACGATCGACACCCCATCCGCCGACCGGCGCCACTCGACCGGTCGGCGGCCTCCTTCGATGGCGGATTCCCGGCCGTTCACGGCATACTGGCATGACAGCGTCAGTGGCGAGGTCTACGGTCTGCACAACGCTCGCCCACTGGGCGGCCCACCGCCGGCAGATCTGCCGTCCGGCACTCGTCTGGAGGAGGCGTGACCGATTCCGACAGCGGCTGGAACTGACGAGTCGCAGACGAGCCCCGTCCTGGGTGCCCCACACACGCGCGGGACGGACGCGGCCGGCGGAGCAGTGACCGGCCAGCACGGCCCTCCGGGGTGCCACGCCCTCCCCTGTCGCGTGCACTCCGGAGGGCAGGCGCTCACCGTCACTGCGGCCATGTCCCGCCCGGCTTCTTCTTCCCCGCGCCCTTCGGCTTCTTGGGCCTGCCGCTCAGGCCGTTGGCCTTGTGGGCGGACTTCTTGTTCTTGACGGCCTTCGCCTTCGAGCTGTCCAGCCCCAGCACGCCTCGGTAGTGGGCGAAGGTCTCGGCATCCATCGGCGCGAACACGGGCCCGCTGTCCAGCAGTTGCGTGATCCGCTCCCTCAACGCGGCTACCGCGTCTGCCGGGAGCGGAGGGAGGGTCCGCTCCCGTCCGAGGGTGCGGCTGATCGTGGTCTGGTCGAGGCCGAGGATCGGCGCGGCTGCGGTCTGGCCGCCGGCCAGCTCGACCACTTTCCGCATGGCGGCGGCCCGTTCGGATGCGGCAGCGGCGGTAACGGCGACCATGGCCTGCCAGAGCGCGTCGGTCTTGCCGCGGCCGGAAGCACTGCTCTGCCTGCGCCCGCAGGAAGGCGGACCTGGCGCCGATCACCCTCTTCAGCAGCTGGGTGTGGCGCAGGTTCGCCCGCTCCAGCAGGCGCAGGATGCGCACGCAGGTCATGCGGACGTCCCCGTCGGTGATGTTGTTGCGGGCCTGCCGCATCAGCTCCATCAGGCCGGCCTCGACGCCCTGGCGTTCCGTCAAGTGCGTCCGGGAGGAGTCGAGGAGGCCCGCGACCCGGCCGGACCAGTCGACCGACCGCACGTCGCGCTCCGTCTCGGCCAGGACCGTCCGGACGCGTTCGGCCAGCAGCAGCGAGAGCTTCAGACTCTGCGCGGCGCTCTCCTCCGCCCGGCCCCAGCGGCCGGTCGACACCTGGCGGCGCAGCATCTCGTCGTAGGCCGCCTGCTGGTCCTCGAGGTCGTGGTCGAGCCCGGACAGCAGCATGTTGATGGCGGAGGTACTGGCCTTGAGCACCGGCTCGCCCCGGAGGCCGATGTCCTCTTCGAGGTAGCGAAAGAGCACCTCGTCCCGGCTGTGACCCTCGCGGTAGTCGCTGTAGCCGAGGGCGAATTGCTCCGCGGCCCCGTTGTCGTTGAGCAGTTCCCTTAGGACGAACCGGGCGACCGCCACGTGCTCCGCACCGTCGCGATCTGGCGCCGCCCTGCGGGCCAGCTCCGCCAGGAAGACGACCACCTCCTCGGTCGTCGCCTCCCGCTCCATGCCCTGCTGGCTCACCACGGCCTCCAGCGCGGCCAGGGCCATCGTGCGCGGGTCGTACAGGCCGGTCGGAAACTGCTGCCACGCCTGCCGCTGATCGATCCGGTGCAATGGCGCCGAGTGCGCCAGCACCATGCACTTGCGCACGAAACCCGCGTCGGAGACCAGCCCGAGCCAGCCGTCGCCCGACTCCGGCTCCCAGGCCTCGGCCAGAAGCCGGCTTTCCTCGCGGTCCAGCAGACGCTGAACGATCGTGTCCTGGTCCTCATCGTCCGGGGGACGCGCCCCCCCGACGGATGGTGCGTGTACTTATCATGCGCCGAGTGCAGCACTCAGATCAGACAAATCACAGGAAAGCAGGGCGAATAATTCATTCGAACGCAGGCGTATGAATGATTGAACTATTTCCGCTGACGCGGACTCTGACACCTTGCCGCGCCACCTACCCGGCCTTCAACTCGGCGTCATCAAGAGGGAGTTCAACTTTTGAGCGTGCTACTACGAGCGCGGTTGCCTCGCAGGACTGCGCCCAACCCTCGACGAAGCCGGGAGCCAGCACCTCACGGGCCCCATTGATCTACCCCACTCCGGCCACGAGAGTGCCTCGCTTCGCTCCGGCCTGGCCGATTGCCAGGCCGGAGCGAGCTTCACTGAATCATTGTCAGTAGCTCAGCGGCCAGGCCACTATCGCCCTCGCCGCTCCGCTGAACACCTCTGTGACCGCCGCGATCAATGACCGGCTCGGCCTGCGCCGTCGGCCCTTTGACGATGATGCGTCGAAGATGCATGCGACCCATGCTCTGGAATTCGATACCGAGCGGCCGGCCGCCCCCACACCCAGCTTCCCGGAAGTTACATGGCAAACCGTCGCCGTTTCGGCTGACTTGCGCGTCGGCGCCGACAGCCGGGGCGCGTGTCGGGCGGTTCGGGGGTCGCATCAGAGCTCGATCGGGCAGCAAGCGGCACCATCCGGCCGAGCGACTGATCGATCATTGGCGGAGTTCGGCACATGCCGCACGGCCCCGTGCGGGCAAGCCGCGCAAGCCCGCCCCATGGCCCCAACGGGGATCTGCTGGGCCGGCGACATCACCATCCCCAAGGGGGGCAGGAAATATACAGACTCCGATTCAGTGCGCTCGGGGCGGCAACCATGCGGGATGGCTCACCGCAGGGGAAGCCGCGCCCACGTCGCGCCAGCTGCGTGCGCCCAGTTTCGGGTGAGCGCGGTGAGGATGCGATCAGAGTGGGCGGAAGGAGCCGGAGGCTGCGGGCTCTTACCGGGTAGGCCGCTGGCTACGCACAGCAGGGTGGCGTTCGGCCCGCCGACAACCGCCAGGCTCACCCAGCCGGTGGTGGCACCAAAGGGGAATCCCGGTTCGGGTATGAGGCGATGGGCGAGTTCAGTGGCGACGCTGGAGGTGTCTTCGCCCATGGCGTCCAGGCCCCAAAAAGCCAGCGTCCGATGAATGAATCTGCGCAGGTCTGCCAGAGCAGCGGACTCGTGACGGATGCGGCAGGCCGTGAATAGGGGAGTACCGAGCCCGGCTTCCAGTCCCAGGTCGAACAGGTGCCCTCCGCCTTTGCGGGTTTCGCTCATCGGCACCCTCTCCCGCCGCCCAGTGATGGTCTTCCCCCGCAGGACTGATCTCAACCCGCGCCCGCCGCTCCCGAACGACACCCGTTCGGAGGACACCGCGTTCGATTCGCCGGACACTAGTATTTCGCCAGCCCCGCCCGGCATGCAATTGCAGATGGGATTGCATGGCCGAATCCCCACCCCTTGAATGCGTCTTGTGGGCTATTCATACCATAGCTGAACGGAGATCAGACATGCCTGAAATCTTCGACAACGGTGTTCCCGGTGATTCGATCCCCGCAGTGTGGGTGAAAGCGCCGCAGAGCATGGAGCAGGGCGACTGTGTGGAGTTGGCACCCCTCCCGGGGGGTGGCCTGGCGATTCGCAACTCCCGCTTCCCCACCGGTCCGGCGCTCGTCTTCACCGGTGCGGAGGCCGTCGCGTTCGCCCAGGGCGTCAAGTCTGGTGCCTTCGATCACCTGATCCCCGCAGGGGCGTGAGGCCGGTCGGATTTTAGAACAGCGGGCATGCGGGAGTCCGACGCGTGGCATAGTGACCGCAGTTGTCGCTTGCCTGGGAGTCCCGCATGTCCGCCGACCCGGTCGTCCGCAGCCTGCCGGATCCGCCGAACCGCCGTCTGGGCGGCGCTCCACCCGCCGCTGCTGCGAAGGTCCTCGGCACGTACCTGCGCCGCCAGCGCGAAGCCAACGGGCTGACCATCCGGGAGATCGCCCCCGCGATTAGGGCTTCTATCTCCAAGATCAGCCGGATGGAGCGGGGAGAGTGCACGCCAGCAGCGGAAGACGTGTGGTCGCTGGTCAGGATCTACGGCGTTCAAAACTCTGAAGAGATCACCGACATCGAGGAACTGCTGCGGCACATCAGTGCCGCGCCCTGGGCCGGCGAGTACTCGGACATCACCCCGGGGTGGTTCCGACGACTGATCGGCCTGGAACGGGCTGCGGCGCGCATCCAAATCTGGGAGGGCGTGGTGGTTCCGGGTCTGCTGCAGACTCGCGAATACGCCGAGGCCATCATCCGCGCGGGACGCTACAAGAAAGCCTCCAACCAGTTGCAGGACGTCCAGCGCCTCGTGGAGCAGCGGATGGAGCGCCAGCGGATCCTGCGCAGCGAGAAACCGCCAGCGCTGCTGGTACTTCTGGACGAGAGCGTCCTTTACCGCAGGATCGGCGGTGCGGAGGTCCTGATCGGCCAGTTGCACCGTCTACGCGATGCGCAGCTGTCCGACGACCAGGTCAACGTCCGCATCCTGCCGGTCGAATCCGGGGTCACCCCTCCACGCACCGCCTTCACCTACCTCAGCTTCGACCCGGCCGGGCCAGCAGAGGTGGTGTACGTCGAGCAGATACAGAACGGCGCCTCCTACGTGAGCAAGGACTCCGAGGTCGAGTTGTACCGCTATCTGCTCGATCGGTTGAAGATGCAGGTCGCCGACCGCCGGACCAGTCTTGACCTCATTGACAAGGCCATCGGCTGGGCCGGCGACGAACAGTCCTCCGGCTGGCGGTGGTCGCCGATCAGCTAGCGTCGCAGCCGTGCCACCCCCCCGTACTCGATCCACTCGTCGGTCTTCTGGACGGGCCGCAGTCCGGTCTGTGCCGGCCTCCAACTGGAGACCTCCACGACACCCGGTTGCAGAACGTCCATCCCATCGAAGTAGCCGAGCACTTCCTGCGGCGTGCGGACCTGCCCCCAGGTGTTATGGGTCAGCTCTGCCATGAGCTGGGTGATGCCGTCCCTGACATAGGCGCGGTCGCTGACGAGTTGCGATATCACCATGTAGCACTCCGCGTCCTGCGGAAGCCTGTCCGCGACGGAGCGGACGAGTTCGGCAGGTGTCGGGTTGCTGTCGTCGCGGATGCAGTGGAGCACCGAGACGAAGAGCGCCGCGGTCTTGACCCCGGGCTTGATGAGGCGCTGCACCTCCGGGTCCGCGAAGATCCTCTCGGTCTCGCGCATGTCCGCATGGATTACGGCCGTCCTGTCGTTCTCGGCCAGCAGTGAGCGGCCCGCTCCCAGCACCATGGGGTCGTTGTCGATGTAGACGACCCTGCAGTCGGGGTGGATCGCCTGCGCGATCTGGTGCACGTTCTGCTGCGTCGGCAGACCCGACCCGTGATCCAGGAACTGCCGCACGCCGTAGTCCTCAACCAAGGTGCGGACGATACGGCCGAGGAAGGCCCGGTTGATCTTTGCAACGGCCTCTGTGCTGGGTGCGATCATCAGCAGCTGTTCGACGCCCTCACGGTCGGCAGGGTAGTGGTGGACTCCGCCCAGCAAGTAGTCATACATCCTTGCGACGCTGGGCTCGTCGGGATCGAAATCGCGTGCCTCGTATTTTCTCTCGTTGTCCATGCGGCGCCCCCTTCGGCCTTCGGCCAGCGTGGAGCCGGCGGTCGAAGTGCCATCGTAGGGAGCCGGGTTGGAGGGCCGCCAGGTCGCACGCCGTCAGGAACTCGATCGGTTGAACCCCTGGAGTGACAGAGGGGCGCACATGAGCGAAGGGGTGGCGTAGGTGCGAAACCTCGCGCCACCCCCCGCTGTCCGGGAAAAACGCGCCACGGTCAATGGCGGTGATGGCTCGTCAGCTCACGTGCGATCGCGGGGGAAAGGGCCCGCTCGGCCGCCAAGAGGTGCGCGGCCACCGATGAAGCGCGTATTCCCATGAGCACGCCCGCCTCCGTCAGCCGCATTCCGAGCCGGTAGTGCAGCAGAGCTACGTCGGCGGCGGCCGGCGCCAGGTTGCGGTGCAACACGTCAGGACAGCTCCCGCGCAGACCCAGCTCGGCCACGACCTCCTGCTGCAGCAACGCCCACGCCTCGGCGGCCGGGCTCTCGCTTCCTACCACCCTCGGCCACTGGCGGGACAAAACGTCCAGCACGCGCTCGGTCACCAGGTCTCCGAGTTCGTCACTGTTCAGCCGTGCCGCTGCGTACCGCTGGTAGGGCACCCGGTGATGTAGAGCGAATGCGGCGTATCCGATCGCCAGGTTCACAGCCCGTTCCCCCCGCCCCCGCTCGCCTCGGGCACCTCCCCGGCCTCGCCCACCGTCGCGCATTGGAAGGCACCGTAAGGTGGCAGGGCGTCGTCGAAAGCGGACGCCAGTGCGGCATAGTGGAGGTCCTCCCACACGGGGCGCACATCAGCGGGCTGTCCCCCGAGGGCGACAACGACGGCGCTTACCACTGGCCACTCGGGCACGACGTCCCCGCGCAGCACCGCCCGGGCCTCCTCGTCGCCAAGGTCCGGCTCGCCGGCCGCAAGGTGGAGTCCCCGCAGCGCGGCCAGCAGTTGCTCGGCGGCATCGCCGACAGCGAGCCTGCCCGACGGGGCCAGCCCCCTAGCTCCCTCCCACAGCAGCCGGATCTCGGCCGGGTTCCCGCCAAGGATCGTCACCAGCATGTGGACGAACGGCCAGGACGGCACGCGCTCACCCACGATCACTCTCGACACGTAGGACGGCGAGCAGTGGGCCAGCTCGGCCGCCCGCTGGACCGTGACGTCGCTTCGGCGGTGGAGCGTGGCCAGCGCCGACGCCAGCTGTTCACGCCGGGTGGCGCGTACCTGCGGCACGCCCGGCTCACCCGACGTCGGCGACACCGCGTGCGGGGCCGGTGCGCGCCGCCGGTCACGGCGCTGCAACTGCTGAAGCACCTTCCCTTCGGCCCATCGCCCCCGAGCCGTGTCGGTGCTCACCCCTGCGGCCTCACCGACCGCCTTCCACGAATGGCCGACCGTACGGGCGTCGTGGACGGCCGCCGCAATGAAGTTCTGCACGTCCGCTGCCAACTCCCGTGCCAGGCGCAGCTGCACCGCCAGCGGGGCCCGCTCGTGCTCGGCCTCCACCATGTCGCCGGCCAATGCGAGTGTGTCCTCGGCGATCCGGCTGGCCCATCGCTCGGTCTTCCGCGGCTCCCGCTTGGCGGCGTCCCGTACCTGCTGGCTCACGCGACGGCACCTGCGCCCGCAATACACCCGGGGGCGTCCCGGACGCCCCCGCTCCCGCCGGAACGGCCGCTCGCACACCGCGCACCGCACCGTCTCCCATGTGATCATCCGTCCCCGCCTAGTTTTCTCCCGCCGCTCCGGGTGAGTTGGCACCGGTGCGGAACACTGAAACGACCGCCACCGACGGCAGCCCCGCCCCGTGGGGCCGGGGGATCACCCGCCGGCCCCACAAGACGTCTCAGAGGAGACGGACGCGGCGATAGGCCAGCCTGGCGCGGCTCGCCGCACCGACGAAGCCGCCGAGCGCCACCCCCGCCCAGGGCTCCACCACCACTCCGAACGCGACGCACATGGCCGCCAGCGGCGCCACGATCGCACCCAGGGAGACGTTGACCTCCCAGGAAACGAAGCCGTCTCGGGCAAGCGGCCAACTGGTAGCTTCGGGGATGATCACGGGGCGGATGGGTCGCCCTGAGATTGCGCGGTACTGCAATTGCACTCCTCGCTAGGGACCTCGGTGCGGGTCTCGACCACCCGCACCGAGGTGCTTTTCCATACGTGCGCTTGTGTGCCTGTCGGCTCACAGGAAGAACGCTACACACTCCCAATGCCCGTCCCTCGCCATTCGTCGATGCTGCCAACTTTCGGCAGCTCGGCGGGAATTACATACTTGCCATTGGATCAGTCGGAATCAGTCATAAGCGGCCCTTGATCGATCGTCGAGCCCGCCAACAGCGGGATAGTCGTCGCATCGCGCCGCCCAAGCCGACAGAAAATGGTCGAGTTTGGATCGACAAAGAGGTCGCGGCATTAGCCCGTTCGAGTGAACGATGATTCCCGCACGGGAATTAGTGGATCACGTCATTCCGCTCATCGGCTCCATCCATTCGCTGCTCCGAAGCGGGCGGCCAGCGCCGAGCCGCACGGAGTAAGACTGCAGCCGGGGCGAGCCCTCCGACTTCCCC
The DNA here is from genome assembly GCF_044593455.1 of Kitasatospora sp. NPDC051984. Taxonomy (NCBI): domain Bacteria; kingdom Bacillati; phylum Actinomycetota; class Actinomycetes; order Kitasatosporales; family Streptomycetaceae; genus Kitasatospora; species Kitasatospora sp. NPDC051984. The sequence goes on along the minus strand of NZ_JBIUCB010000023.1, from coordinate 71,803 downwards.
GCGCAGAGCGCCTGGTGCGGCATCTACTTCGGTTGCGGCTAAGACGAGCGCGGCCACTGTTGGAAGCAGCGCGCCGGCCAGAGCGACCGCCGAGGAGAAGCCGGGCCAGGAGCAGGCCAACGACGCCAGCGACGTCAACCTCCTCACAGCCCTCAGGGCCGAGCCCAGCTGCACACCTCCTCGACGGAGCAGCCCGGCTGGATTCACCAACCGGGTCAGCGCCCCGAGCCCCTGCACCTTCGCCGCCACCTCGCGCCGGCCCCGAGCCCGGACCTGCAGTGCCACCTGGAACCCGCGGATCGCGGGTTCCACGAAGCCCGCCGACGCTCCAGCAAGGGTCAGCGGGTCCGGCGCCGCCGGCCGGCTGCCCCAGCGGTGCGGGCAATGAACGCCGTACGCCCTTCTCCCGCCTTGTCGACGGGCGGCATCGCAGCCCGTTCGCGGCCGGCGTGGTTCAGCAGCCACGCAAGGGCGGTGGCGCGGGCCAGGTCGAGGAGGCTGTCGGTGAAGTGGACGTCGGCGTACGAGGAGCCTTCGGGGTGGGCTTTTCGGGCCGTGGTCCATTCGGCGAGCGCGCGGGCGGCGCTCCTGCTCATCGACACGGTTTCGGGAGCCAGGGTGCCTCGGCGCCCGCCGGTGGCGCGCCGCCAGACCTCCTGCTGGGCGGCAACCACTTCGTCCCGCAGACGGTGGAGCTCCTCCGGCGGGGTGCGGCAGAGCGTGTCGAAGCGCTCCTCGGCGTTCGTCTCCCCGAAACGGGCCATCTGGCACGCGTGGGCCGCGGCGACGCACTCCCAGACGGCGAGGCGGGCGACGCTGGATTCATCGGAGTCCAGGTCGATCGCGGCCTCCAGGTCGCGCATGAGATCGAGGTCGTCCTCGGGCAGGTGGGGCGAGTTGAGGTGGGTCAGCACGCCGAGCAGGCGGCCGTCGATCTCTTCCCGCGAGGCGTGCGCGAGATTGGGCCGTCGCCGCAGGTTCGCGCGCATCTTCCGGATGACCATCCCGCCCTTCTTGACTTCGAGGATGGCTTCGGCCTCCGCCCAGTCGTAGTAGATGTCCCGTTCGGAGCCGGGGTCGGCGGGGACGGCGTCCACGATCTTGGCCGCCGCGTCGCGGTGGCGCTCCCGGTCGGGGAAGTACGTCCTGATGAGCGCCAACTTCAATGGGACCTCCGGGATTCGGGCGCTGTCGCAGAAGAAGGCGAGCAGGACGGTGTCGTCCAGCCGGCGACCGGGCCGGTGCCGACGTGCCAGCGCGCGGGCGAGGTCTTTCACCTCCTGCGGGTAGGAGGTGCGAGTGCCGGCCTGCCCGCCCAGGTACACCCTGTCGGGGGCGGGCAGCAGCTTCTCGCGCCGCCAGCGTTCGAGCTGGGCGTGGCTGACGGGGTTCCCGTCAGCGGCCGTCAGGACCATGAGTTCGTGGTAGGCGCCCGTCGGCGCGGAGCGTGGCATGCAAAAACGCTACAAAGCGAGCCGGGCGAGTTCTCGGAGTCAGGCGCGGGGGTGCAGTTCGCTTATCCCGCCCCCATCGCTTACGGCGGGCACGGACCTGCACGGGACCGAATCGGAGAACCGACGGCCCGCCAGCGAGCCCCGACTGGAAGAGCGGACCATCTTAGGGCAACTGCTACCTCTAGAAAGTGTTCTGACGGGTCATCATCCAAATGGGTGGGGGCTGTCGGCGGGGGCTGCTTCGATGCGAACTGTCCGAGAGATTCCTGCACAAGGAGGGTTCCATGGAGGCGTTGTACGAGCGGCTGGCCGAGGCAGCGAGCGGCCTTGCGGTGGACGGTGCGATCCGGGTGACGGCCCGGTACGAGCCTGTGGCGGGCGTGGGAACGCCGGTGTCGCCGCCGACCGTGAAGGTCACCCGGACCGTCCGAGATCTGGCGACGGGCAAGGAGCGGGAGGTCGACGGGCCGGGCCAGTTGTTCGAGGACCGGTGGGTCGGGCAGGAGTCCGCGGAGGTGGTGCTGCTGGACCAGCGGCAGTCGCAGGCGAACCGGTGCGAGACTGCTCTGTTGGAAGCGGTCGACCAGGGCGATGTGCTGCTGCCGCATCTGGCGCTGCACGTGAGCGCGGAGGGCCGGGAACTGCGGATGACGAACCTGGACGCCCCGCACCGTTCCCGTGACGCCTACTTCCGTGACGCGCTGGACGAGTCCGGAGCGAAGTTCGACGACACGGTTGCGGGGCGAGCGCTGCGCGACACGGGAACCGGTGACGTGCGCGCCTTCCTGGAGTCGGCGCCCTCGGACCTGGTGTACGGGCTGTGGGATTCGCACCGCAAGCGCCGCGTGCAGTTGAAGGTACCGCGCGCCTACACCTCGGAGATGGTGGGCCTGCGTCCGTTGTCCGGAAAGCGCGCGGCGGGGCGCCTGGATGTGTGGAACTTCCCCGGCGACAACGTGGAGTTGACCGCCGACGGCTGGCGGCCGGTCGACGGCGCGGGCAAGAAGAGCGGCAAGGGGAAGACGCTCAAGGCGTCGGCGGTCGGGCACGGCATGATTCCGCCGGTCGCCGGGATGGGCGGGGTGACGGTGCAGGCGATCGAGCGGAACGCGTCACTGGCCTTGGCGGGCCTGAGGGCGCTGCGCTTCGGCGACGCATCGAAGGAGTACGTGCGGGCAGCAAGGGCGCTGTTGGCGGCGCTCGCGCTGCTGGGGGATCGGCTGGCGTTCGCGGCGCCGGCGGTACGGCTGCGGTCGGGCTGCGACCTGCTGCTGGTGTCGGAGCGCATCGAGTGGGTCGGGCGCGGGCGTGAGGGCGTGGCGGTGACGGAGCCGCTGGAGCTGGAGACGGCAGGGCAGGCTCTGGAGCTGTTCGAGTTCGCGCGCTCGCGGGCCGAGGAGGCGGGCCTTATGTGGTCGAAGGAGCCGGTGCGGCTGCGGCCGAACGCGCAGGTGCAGCAGGCGATCGAGCGCTCCTTCCGCCTGGAGGGCATCGGCGAGGCGGAAGGCGAGTAGAGCGTCATGCCTTTCCACATCTCGGTGGAGCTGCTTGAACCGCTCTACCAGGCGACCGCGATGGACGGTGAGAAGGCCGAGTGGCCGCCCCACCCGGCCCGCCTGTTCTGCGCGCTCGTCGCGCACGCCGACCTCGACAATGCCGCGCACCGGATCGCGTTGACGTGGCTGGAGGCCCAGGAGCCGCCGGTGGTCACGGTGCCGGCCAAGCACTTGGAGGCGGAACACCCGCGCGCGGCATGGGTGGTGACCAACATCGTGAACCCGGCGAAGGCGACCCACACCTTGCTGCCCGGGCGCACCGCGGGCGGTGTCCCCCGGAGGTGGGCGCAGAAGACGCTGTCGGGTTCGCGGATGGTGTTCAGTTGGGCCGCGGAGCCGGGGGAGGATCTCGCCCCGGTGTTGAAGGAACTGGTCCGCCGGGTGCCGTACTTCGGGCGTTCAACCGGGGCGGGGCTGCTGGAGGCCTGGTGCGGGCCCGACGAGCCCGGCAACGGCGATGGGCGGCGGCTGCGCTGGCTGCCAGCTCCCGCCGGCGAGTACCCGAAGGGCTCGCGGCCGATCCGCGTCCCCTACCGCGGCTACTTGGCCTGGCTGGAGGAGGCGTTCGAGGAACAGCGGCCGGCCTGGAGCCAGTCGGTCACCCACCACTACCTCGACCCCGACCACGACGACCGGCCCGGAACGCCAGCAGCGGATGGCCCGTTCGGTGACCTGCTGACGTTCTCCTTCGCCCCGGGCGTGGCGCTGGATCCGCGGTGGACGCTGGAGCTGACCGGCCGGCTGCGAAGCACGGTGCTGGGCACCCTGGAAGCGATGGGCCACGACGTCGAGGCGATGACCACCGTCCACGGCCACAAGAACAGCCCGGACGACCCACGCCCGGTGGCCTACCTCGCGCTGCCGTTCATCGGCCACCATCACGCCGACGGGATGCTTCGCGGCCTGGGCATCGCCCTGCCCCGCGAGATGCCCAGGCAGGACCGCAAGGCACTGCTCGCAGCCCTCCTCCGCCACGACGGGGGCCTGCGCTGGATCCGGCAGGCGGACGGGCAGCCGCTGGACCTGGTACGGGTCAGCCCCGCCGACCAGGACTCGTGGCCGCAGACCCTCCAACCGGGGACGTGGCAGAGACCCTCGACCGTGTGGACCACAGTGCTGCCGATGGTCCTCGACCGCTTCCCCAAGAAGTACGACGAAGCCTCGTGGGCCCACTCGGTCACCGCCAGCTGCGTCGCAGCAGGGCTCCCCGAACCCGCGCAGGTACAGGTGAGCCCGCGCGGCGCGCTCATGCCCGGAGCCCCGAGGGTGGACGGCTTCCCGGTGCGCCGCAAGGACGGAGAGCGGCCGCTGCCGAGCTGCCACGTACGCCTGACCTTCCCTGCTCCGGTGACGGGACCGGTGGTGCTGGGCAGCAAGAAGAACTTCGGCCTGGGCCTGTGCCGTCCGGAGCCCGACTTCCAGGAGGACGACCAGTGACGGGCACCGAGCGGTTGCCGAGGATCGAGGCGGCTGAGTTCCCGACCTTTTTCCGGGAAGTCCACCACCACACCCACTGCCCGGACGGGGCCGCGACTGTGGTGTGCGACGGGTGCGAGGGCTGGGCGCCGTTCCCTTGGCAAAGCGCCTACTTGGACGCCGTGGCCGACGGCGCGAGGTGGCCCGACCTCGATGTGCCGACCGCGCTGGGCAAGACGACGTTCATCGACATCTGGCTCTTCCTCCTCGCCTGGGAACACGCCCGCGGGGTGGGCCGGAAGCACCGGACGGTGCCGCTGCGGCTGTTCTTCTGCGTCGACCGGCGCCTGGTGGTCGACCAGGCCCACCAGCACTCCCTCGAGCTGGCCGCGGCCCTCGCCGGGGCACCGGCCGGTTCCGTGCGGGCGAAGGTCGCCGCATCGCTGCGCGACCTCGGCGGAGGAACAGCGCCTCTGGAGGTGGTGCGGATGCGCGGCGGCACCAGGTGGGAGTCGAACTGGGTACGCAGCCCGGCCCAGCCGCTGGTGGTGACGTCGACCGTGGACCAGTACGGCAGCCGCCTGCTGTTCCGCGGCTACCACACCTCACCGCAGCGCGCTCCGATCGACGCCGCCCTGACCGGGTACGACGCCCTGCTCGCCCTGGACGAGGCCCACCTGTCGAAGGCCCTGCTGGCGACCGCCGCCGACACCGCTCTCTACCAGCGGACAGCGGCGCGAGCGGAGTTAGCGCTACGGGCGCTTCGGGTGGTGAGCCTGTCGGCGACCAGCGCCACCGGAGGGCGGCCCCGCCTGGGCATCGGCGACGCCGACCGCGCCCATCCGATCGCCGGGCGGCGGATCGCCGCCGAGCGCCACGTAACGCTGCTGGACGCCAGCAGTTGGTCGAAGAAGCCCGCCGAGGCGTTCGCCCTCGCCGCCGAAACCGGCTTGGACGCCGTCCTTCCCCTCCTTAAGCTGCCCGCGGTCGCGGTGATCGCCAACACCATCACCCACGCTCGCGCCGCCCACGAAGCACTCTCTCGGCGCACCGACGTAGACGTGCTGCTGCTGACCGGGCGCTGCCGGCCAGCGGAGCGCGACCTGCTCGTCACCGGCCCGCTGGCCGAACTCCTCACCGGCATCGACCCCGACCGCGAACGCCCCATCGTCGTGATCAGCACCCAGACCCTCGAAGTGGGGATCGACTGCACCTTCGGAGCCATGGTCAGCGAATGCGGCGACTGGGCCTCCGCCCTGCAGCGCCTCGGGCGCCTCGACCGCCGCGGCGAACTCGGCCCCGTGCCCGCGATCCTCGTACGCACCCACAACTCCGAGGACGCCGACCGCATCCCCGTCTACGGCCCGGCCGCCGCCCGTACCTGGCAGTGGCTCACCCACCACACCCCCACCCTCGACACCCAGGACCCCGCCGAACTGACCCCCCACCTCCTCGACGGCCTGGTCCTCAACCCCGCCACCTTGCCCGGCCTCCTCGACGGCACCGACACCGCACCGCTCACCCGCGCCGGCGAACACATCCCCCCTGTCCACCAGGTGCGCGTGGACGCCTTCGCCCGCACCAGCCCCATCCCCGTCCCCGACGAATCCCCCGCCCCCTTCCTCCACGGCCTCGACACCGGCCAGCCCGAAGTCCAACTCCTGTGGCGCGCCGACCTCACCACCGACACCACCGACCCCGACGCCCTCGCCGAACACCTGTCCACCACCCCCGTCCACACCGCCGAAACCCTCTCCATGCCCCTCGCCGCGGTGCGCCGCTTCCTCACCGAACCCCGCCGCACCCCCGACACCAGCGACCTCGAAGGCCCCGACGCCGACACCACACCCGAACCCCGCAACCCACCCACCCGCCTGCGCACCACCGTCCTCCAACGCGAAGCCGACGGCACCTGGACCACCCCGCACACGACCGACGACCTGAAACCCGGCACCACCCTCGTCCTGCCCACCACCGCCGGCGGCCACGACGCCTACGGCTGGACCGCCGACCCCAACACCCCCGTCCCCGACCTCGGCGACCACCCCACCGACCACACCCGCACCCCGCTACGCCTGGACCCGGCAGTCCTGGCCAGCACCACCGGCACCGCCCCCGAGCAGTTCACCCCGATCGTCAAACAGGCCATCACCGACCTGACCACCGACCCCGACGACCCGGACGCCGTGAGCACGACCGACGCCATCCGCACCGCGATCACCAGCCTGCTCACCACCCTGCCCACCGACACCGCACCCGACGGCCCCGCCCGGCACACCCCGGCGCTGCGCCGGCGCCTGGAGAGCCTGTTGGAGGTCGCCGAGTGGCGCACCGGACGGTCGGCTGCGGCCGGGGCGGTGCTGGTCGACCGCGATGGTCAGGGGCGGATCGTCCTCCTCCCGCCGCGGCGCGCCGACGCCGGCCGCTACCGGATTTCCGTGGACGACGAGGACCCGGACAGCAGCAGCCTCACCCGCACCGTCACCCTCCAACACCACCACCAGAAGGTCGGCGAACGCGCCCGCGCCTTCGCCCGGGCCGTCGGACTGCCCGACGACCTGGTCGACGCCGTCGAGCTGGCCGCCCAGGCCCACGACTGCGGGAAACACCACCCGCGATTCCAGTGCATGCTCTGCTCCGGTGACCGCCTGCTCGCCGAATCCCTGCCCGACGCCCTCGCCAAGTCCGGCATGGACCCCGCCGACCGCGCTACCCGGCGACGCGCCGCCCGACTGGCCAACTGGTCCAAGGACCTGCGCCACGAAGCCCTCAGCGCCGCCACCGTCCAGACCTGGCTCTCCATCGGCCCCGCCGCCGCCCAAGGGCTCGACCACGACCTCGTCATCCACCTCGTCGCCGCGCACCACGGCTACGCCCGCCCGATGCTGCCCGCGTTCGCCGACTCCGAGCCCGTGCTCGTCGAGTGCACCATGCCCGACGACACCACCGTCACCGTCTCCAGCACGACGATCGGCACCGACTGGAACGGCCCCGACCGCTTCGACACGCTCAACCACCGCTACGGCTTCTGGGGCCTGGCCCTCCTGGAATCCGTCGTCCGCCTCGCCGACATCGCCTGCTCCGAAGAAGGCAACTGACCGTGCACCAACTCGAACTCCCCGCCCTGCACGCCGACGACCCGCTCGGTTTCCTCGCCGCCCTCGGCATCCTCGAACTCACCACCGCCACCCTCACCGCCAAACCCCGCCTCCACTGGAACGGCCCCGCCGGCCCCGCCGTCCTCACCATCGACCAGCCCCTCACCCTCGACACCCTCACCGACCTCCTCACGGCCCACCTCCCGCCCAAGCGCGCCCCCACGGCCGGGCAGCCTGATACGGCCGACACCGAGGACCAAGACGACGAGGACACCGACACGGCCGGCACGAAGGACGAAGGCTGGGACTCCTTCCCGCATGTCCCCGGACTCCTCACCCGCACCCGCGAAGACACCACCGCCCCCAACGAAGCCCTGCGCCTTCGAGTCGACACCGCACACCACACACTGCGCGGACTCGCCCAGGCCGAACGCGAGACGGGCGACCGCCAGGCCCGCTGGTTCGCCGCCTTGACTAACGTCATGTGCTTTGAGGACTACAAACCCAAGACCGGCAAGAACGACCCGGAACCTGTCGAAGGGGCGACGCCCACCACGGTTCGACGCACGCCCGTCACACCGCTGATCGCCGCCGCCGGCCAGATGACCATCACGGGCCTGATGCAGAAAGCCGTCCTCGGCTGCCACAACGACCCTCGGCAGATCCGCTCGGCCCTCGACGGCTGGCGCCGCGTCCCCGACTACGCCTCCGCCAACTTCGACCACCGCTCCCTCGGCGACGCCCACACCAACTCCGAAGGCAAGCCCTACCAGCGGGGAGCTCCGGGCCCGACCTGGCTCGCCCTCCACGCCCTCGGCACTTTCCGCCTCACCGCCACCGGCAACACCCAGACCGCCACCAGCTGGGACACCACCAACCGCCGCGGCGCCCTACGATGGCCCGCCTGGACACCACCCCTCACCTCCACCGCCGTCACCGTCCTACTCGAACACCCCGCCGTCCGCGCCACCGAACCCGGCACGAACCACAACACCGCGATGCTCACCGACCTCGGCGTCACCTCCCTCTACACCGCATCCCGAACCGGCCTCAAACAGTCCAACGGCCCCCTCGCCGCAAGCCGCCACCTCTGGCCCTGAACCCCACCACCAACCGCCCACCACACGGTCCTTGACAACTCCACAGCGCCAACACAGAGAACGGCATCCCGGCCGGACACGACTTCGGAACCACAAGCAGACACGAAAACACCCCACCGCACCGAAGCAACAAGTCCGAATTGCCCAAAAAGACACCCAGGCAGGCACCGCAGCCGACTCGTCGGACCATCAAGCCTGCAGCTCAGACACCGTCGCTCCGCACCATCCCGGTGCGGCACCATCGCAGCTCCGAGCGGGTGATCCCGCCGACCGGCTCGACTGCGGGTCGCTCCGCACCATCCCGGTGCGGCACCATCGCAGCGGTGCGACCGAGGTGCCGTCGAGTACCACCAACTCGTGTCGCTCCGCACCATCCCGGTGCGGCACCATCGCAGCACCATCGAGGGGAACACCTCGGCCGACGGCTCGTCCAGTCGCTCCGCACCATCCCGGTGCGGCACCATCGCAGCGCGGCGTCGCGGATCCATTCGGTGTCGGCGCCGATGGTCGCTCCGCACTGTCCCGGTGCGGCACCATCGCAGCTGCATGTACAACGGGTGGCCGGACGAGCGCCTCCTCGTCGCTCCGCACCGTTCCGGTGCGGCACCATCGCAGCAAGTCGGAGCCGCTCGAACGTGAGATGCGCAAGCACGTCGCTCCGCACCGTCTCGGTGCGGCACCATCGCAGCAACTGGGCGAAGCTCTGAGCGCTCCGCGGTCGTCCTCGTCGCTCCGCACCATCAGCCCGATCGAGCTGGCCGACCTGATCCCCGAGCTCCTGATCGCTCCCTACCATCCCGGTGCGGCACCATCGCAGCACCGGCGATCCGGTCCGCAAGCGCGGACCGCCCGGGTCGCTCCGCACCTTCCTGGTGCGGCACCATCGCGGCCGGCTGGGCCTGGGGCTCCTCCCCGTCGTCGGGGCGGTCGCTCCGCACCGTCCCGGTGCGGCACCATCGCAGCTTCTACGGAGTCGGCCCCCACCACGAACCGCCTGGGTCGCTCCGCACCGTCCCGGTGCGGCACCATCGCAGCACCGAGCTCAATGCGATCGCCGCTGGCAACCCGTAGTCGCTCCGCACCATCCTGGTGCGGCACCATCGCAGCTCGCCCTCTACCAGGTGACCGGCACGGACGGGTCGGTCGCTCGCTCCGTACTAGCCTGGTGCGGCGCCATCGCAGCTGCTCGGCGACGAACTGGGGGATCTGCTAGAGCCGGAGTCGCTCCGCACCGTCCCGGTGCGGCACCATCGCAGCCCCACACCCCCCTTGCCGCTGAACGTCACCAACACGAGTCGCTCCGCACCGTCCTGGTGCGGCACCATCGCAGCGACTACGTCCAGCTGTGCCAACCCACCATGCTCCGCATCGCTCCGTACCACTCCGGTACGGTGCAGCACTATCGCAGCATGTCAGCCCACGCCTCATCCGACATGTGGTACCGGCCGCCGCCGCGCCTCACCTGTGCGGCTCCATCGCAGCTCGACGAACCGTCACATGTGCCTTTCCTCGTCAGACAGCACCTCAACACCTCACCGGTGCGGCACCATCGCAGCACGCGGTGCTGGCCGGCGATCGACGCCGCGATGGCCGTCGCTCCGCACCATTCCGGTGCGGCACCATCGCAGCCGCCTGCGGGCGCTCACCCCGACCGCGTGGTCGGACGTCGCTCCGCACCATCCCGGTGCGGAACCATCGCAGCCGGCAGGTGGCCTCCGGAGAACGGGCCCGCCGGACGGTTGCTCCGCACCATCTCGTTGCGGCACCATCGCAGCCTCGAACGGCGTCGCGACGCCATCACCGTCGAGGAGTCGCTCTGCACCATCCCGGTGCGGCACTATTGCAGCCACCTGACGGTGTTGGGCACGGCCCTTCAGGTCCGTGTCGCTCCGCACCGTCCCGGTGCGGCACCATCGCAGCCCCGAGCACCACGACGTTGTCGCCAAGGCAGACTTCGTGTCGCTTTGCACCTTCATGGTGCGGCACCATCGCAGCCGGCCAACCATGAACCGCGCCAGCCTCAGGGCCTTCGTCGCTCCGCACCGTCCTGATGCGGCACCATCGCGGCCCCGAAGCCCAGCTGAGCAACTTCCACAACTCGATCCGGATCGCTCCGCATCATCCCGGTGCGGCACCATCGCAGCTTCGCGTAGAGCACGACTTCGTCGTTGACGGAGAGTCGCTCCGCACCACCTCGGTGCGGCACCATCGCAGCTTTCCCGCTATCGCCGTTATCGGCCTTCACAAGCGGTCGCTCCCGCACCGTCCCGGTGCGGCACCATCGCAGCGTGAAGAACGGCGATCTATGGGAGGTCGAACGGCTCGTCGCTCCGCACCATCCCGGTGTGGCACCATCGCAGCGACGCACTTGGCGACACGACCATGCGCACCGTCCAGGTCACTCCGCACTGTCCCGGTGCGGCACCATCGCAGCTTGCGGAACGGGATCACACCTGCGGACAGAATCCCGTCGCTCCGCACTGTCCCAGTGCGGCACCATCGCAGCCCCGCGAGGTTGCCGACGTTCGTCGCGGCCGGCGACAGGTCGCTCCGCACTGTCGCGGTGCGGCACCATCGCAGCGCCGACACCATCGGCACGATGAACAACTACTCCCGCGTCGCTCCGCACTGTTCCGGTGCGGCACCATCGCAGCCAGCGCGGTCGTCATTCGGTCAACAGACGGTGCCGCGTCGCTCCGCACCATCCCGGTGCGGCACCATGGCAGCACCTTGTCCAAGAAGGCGGAGAACGCCGGCGCTCTGTCGCTCCGCACCGTCCCGGTGCGGCACCATCGCAGCTCCTTCGGTGAGCTGATCTTCACCGACTGCCGCATCGTCGCTCCGCACCAACCCCGGTGCGGCACCATCGCAGCATTGCGGGTGCCAGGGCATCAATCGCGCGGTATCCGGTGTCGCTCCGCACCGTCCCGGTGCGGGCACCATCGCAGCATCGCCCGTGCGGCCCACCGCGACGTGGACGCCGTGTCGCTCCGCACCGTGCCGGTGCGGCACCATCGCAGCCTGATCGCCGAGGCGATCCGCCGGCCGCCGCTCGAAGTCGCTCCGCGCCGTCCCGGCGCAGCACCATCGCAGCGACTTCCAGGTGCACGTCACCACGGTCACTCCCTCGTCGCTCCGCACCGTCCCGGTGCGGCACCGTCGCAGCCCCGCCACGGAGGAGGAACAGGCCGCCGTCACCGCGCGTCGCTTGCATCGGCCCCGTGCGGCACCATCGCAGCGCGGTGGCGTGGTCGCGTTCGGACCGGGTGACCCGGTCACTCCGCACCGTCCCGGTGCGGCACCATCGCAGCTCCAAGGTCAACGTCACCTCTCGGACCAGGCGGCGGGGCGCTCCGCACCGCCCCGTGCGGCACCATCGCAGCTGGAGACATCCGGCCGCCGCCCGCCAGAGGTGCTTGTCGCTCCGCACCGTCCCAGTGCGGCACCATCGCAGCTGGTCCTCGCGCGAGCAGTACTTCGGCCCGGCACCGGGTCGCTTCACACCGTCCTGGTGCGGCGCAATCGCAGCCCGCTGCTGGCCGACGGCCACATACCCACGAACGTCGTCGCTCCGTGCCACCCCGGCGCGGCACCATCGCAGGACGCACTTCAGCGTGCCGAGCACTACGGTGTGGCCCTCGTCGCTCCGCACCATCTCGGTGCGGCACCGTCGCAGCTTGATGGCTGATCCCTACTCCGACCAACCCACCGAATGCGCCTCCGCAGCTCACGGGTGCGGCACCATCGCGGCTGTTCCTTGGTTTCCAGGACCGCGATCTGACTGCCCAGTTCCTCCGAACCTCACGAAGCACCATCGCAGCCCGGTCCTCTACGTCGCGTTCTCCGGCGGTAAGGATGTCTTCCATACCTCACCGGTGCGGCACCATCGCAGCGACTGTTCCTTGCCGGTTCAAAACGCATGGTGGCCGATCGCTCCGCACCGGCCCGATGCGGCACCATCGCAGCAGCACGTCCGCGAACGCCACCCGCGCGTACCCGCGTGTCGCTCCGCACCATCCCGGTACAGCACCATCGCAGCTGGTACGGCCCGGCATACCGACTTCGACCTGTAGGTCGCTTCGCACCCATCCCGGTGCGGCACCATCGCAGCATCGGGCCGAGGTCCAGCGAGGCCATCGACGCGAGGTCGCTCCGCACCATCTCGGTGTAGCACCATCACAGCTCCAGATTGTGCATCACCAGGACGACGGCCGCGCCGTCGCTCCGCACCGTCCCGGTGCGGCACCATCGCAGCCGCTATCGGTGGACCCCAGGTCAGAGTACGCCCATGCCGCTCCGCACCATCTCGGTGCGGCACCATCACAGCACGAGGTACTGCGCCCGGGGGCAGGTCCAGGCCGTAGCCGGTCGCTCCACACCGTCCCGGTGCGGCACCATCGCAGCCAAAAGCCAGGTGACCTCCTCACCACGGGCGGCGCGTTGCTCAGCACCGTCCCGGTGCGGCAACATCGCAGCCTTCGCTGGCTGTGGAACCGCTTCGCTCCCACGCTCCGGCCCGAATCCCGATAAGTGCGACGTTCCCGGATCTGCCGTGCTCGCACGGCATCGGATGCCGCGAACCCGGCGGGCGCCGTATCGGACTTCGGCAGACCTCGCTGGCGCGCACGGGATACTGGTTCGGTGCCAGAGACCGGACTTGAACAGGCCCGAACCGCCCTATACGCCAACGATCCTTCGACCCTGTTTGGCCTCCTGGAATGCCGTTAGCTGGACGCCAAGGGCGCCTCGTACGAGTTGAAGAACCCCTCGGCGGTGGAGGAGTTGGGCAAGGACGTCGCCTCCTTCGCCAACTCCACCGAAGGCGGCGTCATCGTCCTGGGCATCGGCACCCGGCTGGAGAACGGGCAGGAGATCCTCGACCGGCTGCTGCCGTTCGACCGGTCGTCTGTGGACCTGGACCAGATGCGCAAGCTCCTGCGGGAGCGGATCACTCCCGCGCCGCGCAACGTCTCGATCGAGTGGATCGAGCACGACAGCCCCGGGCATGGCGTCGTGTTCATCGACGTGCCGCCGCAGGCAGCGGGGAATCTCCGTACGTAGTGGCCGCGCCCAGCGGCAAGCCCGGGTAGGTGAACCCGTTCACCGTCGCGGTGCCGGTTCGCGAGTCCGATGGGACGCACTGGCTTCCGAGGACGGAGGTCCAGCGGCTTCTCGCCCTGGGCCTTGCCGCGAGCGGCACCCCCTCCCGCACCCTTTACGACCTGGTCGACAGGCTCACCGCCGGCGACAAGGCCGACACCGACATCGGCGACTACGCCGACTTGGACGCGATGGCCCCGCTGCTCTCCCGGTACTTGGTCCGGACACAGCACTGCACTCGCCTGCTGGACCACGAGGCGGACAGCATCCGGGAGCACGGACTACTTCTCGCCGATGGCCAGGGCGTGGCCGAGCGCCTCGCCCGCGCCGCCGGCCTCGGCCACCTCACCACCACGCAGTACACGGCGTTGAAGGAAGCGAACCTCATCACCCGCAAGGCCGGCGGACGGAAAGGCTTCGTGTTCCTGACCCTGTCCGGCGACGCACTCCCCCCAACCAGGCCCTCGGCTGGCGCCTGCGGGCATTCTGGGGCGGGGGGGCGGTCTACCAGCCCAGGGAGGACGACCCGGAGATGACGGGCCCGCTGCGGTCGCTCGGCCGCCCGGCCGTCGTCACCGCCCTCCTGGACCTGACCGAAGGCGGTCGGCACCGCACCGTCGCTGGCGCACGTGCTCCTGGGCAAGGCGCTGGGCGAAACCGTCGACGCCACCGTCCACTACACGTCCCCGATTCCGCCGGCGCGCATCGAGTCGATCGCGTTCCCCGGCGATCCCGCCTTGGACCGGCTGGGCCTCACCGGCACGTAACCGGACGGAAGGCCACTCGGTCCCGGGTCAAGTGCGCTCCCGCCCAGGGGGCCAGCGCGGAGCGCGGGCCGTGCGAGAGGCGGTCACACCGACGCGCCGTCACGCAGAGCCACCTTTCCGGCTCCGGAATCACCTGGCGATCGACAGCCCCAGCCGGAAGGTCTCTTCTTTGACACCATGCCGCCACCTGAGGGGCCGTCAGCTGTGGCCAACTTCCGCCACGCAAGCGGGATTTCCGCCAAAAACATGGCCGGAAATCAATTGTTACGATCTCGCATCGGCTACTGAGAGTGACATGCAAAACGGGCAAATCGGACCCAGCCAAGGGGGCTGACCCCCACCCCCGGGGCCCTGGTCCCAAAGTGGTCCCAAACAGCATGCGAACCAATTCCCGTGGCCCCTGACGGCCCGTCACGCAAAAGGCCGCTGACCTGGGATTTCTCCCGGCCAGCGGCCTTTCCGACTCACGTCGGGACGACAGGATTTGAACCTGCGACCCCTTGACCCCCAGTCAAGTGCGCTACCAAGCTGCGCCACGTCCCGTGGTCGTCTGCCGCGTTGCCCGGTGGACTTCTTGGCTTTCTGACCTTGTCTCCGGTGTTTCCCGGCGACGTGGAAAACAATACAGCACGTCGGGGGGTGCTCGCTGCCAGGTTTCGGGGGGTGTGGCGGGGGGCGGGGTCAGGGGGTGGGGTGGCGGGCGTCGTAGTGGAGGAAGGCGGGGCGGCGGGTGGCGAGGAGGAGGACGGCGGCGATGCAGGCGAGGCCACCGGTGAGGATGGAGAGGGTGGGGGTGGTGAGGGTGGCGACGGTGCCGGACTCGAAGTCGCCGAGGCGGGGGCCGCCGGCCACCACCACGATGAAGATGCCTTGGAGGCGGCCGCGCATCTCGTCGGGGGCGGCGACCTGCATCATCGTGTTGCGGAAGATCATCGAGATGGTGTCGGCGCAGCCGGCCGCCGCGAGCAGCAGCAGGCCGAGCGGCAGGTTGTGGACGAGTCCGAAGGCGGCGATGGCGAGGCCCCACGCGGCGACGGCGGCGAGGACCGCGGCGCCGTGCCGGTGGATGCGGCCGATCCAGCCGGAGAAGAGTCCACCGGCCAGGGCGCCGACGGCGGGGGCGGCGACCAGCAGGCCGACGGTGCCGGGGCCGCCGCCGTAGAAGGCGACGGCGATGGCGGGGAAGAGGGCGCGCGGGAGGCCGAAGATCATCGCGGCGAGGTCGGCGAGGAAGGAGGTCCGCAGGTTGGGTTGATCGCGCAGGAAGCGCAGGCCGTCGAGGACGGTGGCGCGTTTGCCGTTCGCGGCCTGCGGTCGCATCGCGGGCAGCCGCCACATCGCGTAGAGGGTGGCGGTGAAGGCGACGGTGTCGACCAGGTACGCGGCCTGGGCGCCGTACGCGGCGATGGCGACGCCGCCGAGCATGGGGCCGACGGTCTGGCCGAGGTTCATGCCGATGGTGTTGAGGGCGTTGGCGGCGGTGAGCTGCTCGCGGGGGACGAGTCGCGGGATCATCGAGGACCGGGCGGGCGAGCTGATGGCGAAGAAGCCGGCCTGGAGGGCGACGGCCGCGTAGAGCAGGGCGACGACGCCGAGGTGGAGCAGGGCCTGGGCGGCGAGCAGGGCGGAGACGGCGGCGAGTCCGCCGGAGCCGATCAGGCCGAGGCGGCGGCGGTCGACCCGGTCGGCGATGGCGCCGCCGTACAGGCCGAAGACGATCAGCGGGAGCAGTGAGCAGAGTCCGACCAGGCCGGTGGCGAAGGTGGAGCCGGTGAGGTCGTAGACCTGGACGGAGACGGCGACGGCGGTCATCTGCTGGCCGATCGCGGAGACCGACTGTCCGAACCACAGCCGCCGGTAGTCGGGGCTGTGGCGCAGCGGCGTCAGGTCGGCGAACGCGCCGCGGGTGAGGCGGCGCAGCCGGGACGGGGTCGCGGAGGGTATGGGCGGTTCAGTGGGCACGTCGCCATGGTCGGCCAGCAGGTCGGCGGCCCTCCGGGCGGGGTGGCGGCGAAGGCGGGGTGGCGGCGAAGGCGGGGTGGCGGCGAAGGCTGCCTCAGCGCAGCAGCGTCCGGGTCAGGAGTTCGGCGAGTTCGTCGTCGAGTGGCCCGCTGTTGCCCAGCAGTCGGTACCAGAGGGCACCGAACGCGAGGTCGACGGCGGTGGCGGTGGTGAGGTGGGGGGCGAGCAGGCCGGCGGTGCGGGCGCGTTCGACGAGGGCGCCGAGGGCTTCGCGGCGTGGGCGCAGCAGGGTTTCGCGGAAGCGTTCGCCGAAGGCTGGGTCGATCTGTGCCTCGGCCATCAGCGCGCGCAGTGCGTCGGCGGTGCGCGGGGTGGCGGCGGCGAACGTGGCGGCGAGGAAGGTGCGCAGGTCGGCAGCGTGGTCGCCGGTGTCGGGCAGGGGGATGTGCTGCCGGGCGTGGGCGGTGACGGCTTCGAGCAGGACGTCCGCCTTGCCGGGCCACCAGCGGTAAACGGTCTGTTTGCCGGTGCCGGCGCGGGCGGCGATGCCTTCGACGGTGAGGCGGGCGTAGCCGACCTCGTCGAGCAGGCCGAGCGCGGAGCCGAGGATGGCCTGGCGGCTCTCCTCGCTGCGGCGGCGGCCGGGCCGGACGGGCGGTCCCGGCACGGCAGTTGATGCTTCGTCAGTTGTACCACCGGGGGTGGATTTCGCTTGCTCGATCACGGGCAGCACGCTACCGTAATTCGAGACGAGACGTCGCGGTTCGAAATAGCGGGCCGGCGGATCGTCAGGAGCGGCCGGGTTCGGCCCGCTTCCACCGACAGGCACAGGGGAGATGGCACAGATGAGTGAGCGCACTGCACTGGTGGTCGGCGGCACCTCGGGCATCGGGCTGGCCACCGCGCGCCGGCTGCACGCGCAGGGCGCTGCGGTCCACGTGGTGGGCCGCAGCAAGGAACGTCTGGAAGCACTCGCGGTGAGCGACCCGGAGCTGGTCGGCCACCGGGCGGACGGCGGCGACCGCGAGCAGATCGCCGAAGTCCTGCGCACTGTGGGGTCGCTGGACTGGCTGGTGGTCGCACTCAGCGGCGCCGAGGGGGCGGGCCCGTTCGCCGAGCTCGACCTGACCGGGCTGCGCAGCGCCTTCGAGGCCAAGTTCTGGGGGCAGTTGACGACCGTCCAGGCCGCGCTGCCGCACCTGACCGAGGACGGGTCGATCACCTTGGTCACCGCGATCTCGGCCCGGACGGCCCTGCCCGGCACGGCCGGACTCGCGGCGGTGAACGGCGCGCTGGAGTCGATGATCAAGCCGCTCGCCGTCGAACTCGCCCCGCGCCGGGTCAACGCGGTCTCCCCCGGCCTGGTCGCCACCCCGTGGTGGGACGGCATGCCGCAGGAGGCGCGGGAGGCCTACTTCGCCCACGCCGCAGGCCAGTTGCCGGTCCGCCGGGTCGCCGACCCGGAGGACGTCGCGGAGGCGGTCGCCCTGGCCGCCACCAACCGCAACCTCACCGGCACGGTCCTGGAATCGGACGGCGGCCTGCACCTGATCTCCATGAACTGACCACCCCCGCCCACCAGTTCACGAACGCCCGGCCCGAAGGCACCCAACTCGCCTGCGGGCCGGGCCCGTTGCACACGCCTACCGCGCCGCCACCGCCGTGGTCTGCCCGGAGGCCAGCACGTGACCGCCCAACGTGAATGCGGTGACGGCCGGCGGGGTCGCGGCCGGCAGCGCCAGGCTCGGCGTGTCCAGTGCGTAGACGGTGATCCGGTAGCGGTGCGGGCGGTCGCCGGCCGGCGGGCACGGGCCCAAGTAGCCTGGCTGACCGGCGTCTTCGGTGCCGGAGACCGCGCCGGGCGGCAGGGTCTCGCCGAGTGCGGTGGCGGTGGCGGGCAGGTCCCAGCTCAGCCAGTGCCAGAAGCCGGAGCCGGTCGGGGCGTCCAGGTCGAACATGGTGACGGCGAAGCTGCGGGTGCCGGCGGGCGCGCCGCGCCACTCCAGTCGCGGCGGTCGGTTGCCGCCGTCGCAGCCGAACGAGTTCGCCCAATTCGCCTGCGGGAACTTGCCGTTCACCAGATCCGGGCTGGTGACGGTGAACCGCCCGGCATCGGCCGGGATCCCCGAGCGCACCGACACCCGGCCGAAGTCGCGGACGGATCCCCGGACTTGGGCGCTCGAATCGGCGGCCCCGAGAAGCGCCAGGGCGGCGGCGGAGCTCAGCAGTAGAGCAGTGGTGCGAGGCAGGCGTGGCACGAGGCATCTCCCCTGGTCGGCGTTGATGCCCCAACCCTCGTCCGCTCCACCGCACTTGGGGAGCCACGCCGGATGGTGTCATCCGGCGTACCAGGATCCGCGCTGGACGCCCCGGGCCGCCCGTGCGCATCATCGACACCATGACCGGCACGCCCCAACGAGCGCCCCAGCAGGCCGAACTGGCCGCCTTCCTGCGCGCCAAGCGCACCCGGCTGCAGCCCGAGGACGTCGGCCTCCCGCGCGGGCCTCGGCGCCGCACCCCGGGGCTGCGCCGCCAGGAGGTCGCCCAGTTGGCCGCCGTCAGCGTCGAGTGGTACGTCCGCCTGGAGCAGGGGCGGGTCGGCACCCCGGGCGCAGCCGTCCTGCACGCGCTCGCCGACGCCCTGCGCCTGACCCCGGACGAGAGCCGCCACCTGCACCTGCTCGCCCGCCGCGAACCCGCACCCTCCACCCCGGCGCGGACCGACCGGGTGCGCCCATCGCTGCTCCAACTCCTCGACGGCATACCACTGTTCCCCGCCTACCTGACCGACCACCGGCTCGACGTGCTGGCCCACAACACGGCGGCGCGGGCCCTGTTCGGAACCGGGTTCGGCACCGGCCGGGCCGACAACACGGCGCGCATGCTGTTCCTCGACCCGGCCGCGCGCACCAGCCAGCTCGACTGGTCGCGAGTCGCCCGCGAAACCGTCGGCCACCTCCGGGCCGGCCACGCCCGCCACCCGGGCGATCCCCGCACGGCCGCACTGGTCGCCGAACTGCGCTCCCACAGCCACGAGTTCGACGTCTGGTGGAACGACCACACCGTCCTCGAACGCTCCGCCGGCAACAAACGCGTCCGCCACCCGGCAGCCGGCGAACTCCGGCTGCGCTACGACATCCTCTCCACCGGACCGGCCGCCGACCACCTGCTGTTCACCATCACCCCGGCCGACCCCACCACCGAACACGCCCTCCGCCGCCTCCTCACCACCACCGCCGTCGGCGCCGACGTCCACCCGATCAGCGCCGCGTGACGCCTGCCGGCGGGCCGGCGGATACTGGCGGTATGTCGCCCACCGCCGCCCACCCCGGGCCGCACCCGAGAGCGTTCCCCCGCACCTGACAAGGTCAGTGAGATGGCGTCTCCGGCCTCGCCCCACTGCATCGGCCCTGCTCGCAGGCGTCCTCGTCCACAATCGCGGATATCGCGGTCTCGATGTTCTCCCGCGTCACACTCGGGACCACCAGCAGGTTCCTGGCCGTGAAGCAACCGGTTCGAGCCAGTTCGTCGGCCACTGCCTGCGCGAGCCGAGCCGGGTCGTATACCTCGACGAGCTGGCGGCTGCCACCGTCCCGGACGAGGGTGGCCTCCAACCAGCCCTTGCACTCCTGAACTGCCCAGTCGTACTCGTCCATGGGCGCGGGCCACTCGATCCGAAAATTCATGACCGAATCCTGCCGCAACCCGTCAACCGACCCGCCTGCCCCGCTCCGAAAGTCCGGGGCGGGGCAGACGCGGCCGTTACTGCCGGCACGGGGCCGGGGTGTAGCCGGCCGGGTGGGTGGTGAAGGTGCCGCGGCCCTGGGTGCGGCTGCGCAAGGCGCCGGCGTAGCCGAAGAGTTCGGCGAGCGGGACGGTGGCGGTCAGGGTCGCGCCGCGGGCGCCCTGGGGTTCGGAGCCGTGGACGCGGCCGCGGCGGGCGGACAGGTCGCCGAGGACGCCGCCGAGGCTGTCCGGCGGGACGGTCGCGGTGAGGTCCACCACGGGCTCCAGGAGGACGGGGCTGCCGCGCCGCAGGGCCTCGCGAAGGGCGAGCCGGCCGGCGGTGCGGAAGGCCAGGTCGGAGGAGTCCTTGACGTGGGTCGCCCCGTCGGTGAGGGTGACCCGGACTCCGGTGACCGGGTGGCCGAGCGGGCCGTCCGTGAGGGCGTCCCGGCAGCCCGCCTCGACGGCCTGCACGAACTCCTGCGGGACCCGCCCACCGGTGACGGTGGAACGGAACTCGAAGCCTTCCGTGCCGGGTTCGCCGAGCGGTTCGACGTCGACCACGATGTGCGCGAACTGCCCTGCGCCGCCGTCCTGTTTGACGTGCCGCAGGACGAGTCCGGCGACCGCCAGGGAGAGCGTCTCGCGATAGGCGACCTGCGGCCGGCCGACGGTGACCTCCAGCCCGACGCGGCGGAGCTTCTCCACCGCCACCTCCAGGTGCAGTTCACCGAGGCCGGACAGCACCCGCTGCCCGCTCTCCGGGTCGGTCCCGACCACCAGGGACGGGTCTTCCTCGGCGAGCCGGAGCAGCGCGACCGCCAGCCGGTCGGTGTCCACCGAGCGGCGGGCCTCGACCGCGACGGTCACCACCGGGTCGGCGGCGACGGCCGGTTCGAGCACCAGCGGGGCGCCGGGCGCGCACAGCGTGCTGCCGGACCGGGCGGCCTTGGGCCCGATGACGGCGACGATGTCGCCGGCCACCGCCGTGTCGGTCTCGGTGTGCCGGTCGGCCTGCACCCGCAGGATGCGGCCGATCCGCTCGGTGCGTCCGGTGCGCGCGTCGAGCACGGTGTCCCCCTTCCGTAGTGTGCCGGAGTAGATCCGCAGGCTGCTGAGCCTGCCGGTGGTGCTCGCGTTCACCTTGAACACCAGTGCGGCCAGCGGCTGTTCGGGATCCGCCGAGCGTTCCTGGACGGTTCCCTGCCAGTAGCCCCGCACCGGCGGGACGTCCAGTGGCGAGGGCAGGTACGCCGTCACCGCGTCCAGCAGCGGTTCGACCCCTCGGTTGCGGTACGCGGAACCGCACAGCACCACCACCGCCTGTCCGTCGGCGGTGAGTTGACGCAGCGCGCCCGCGAGGGTGTCCGCGCCGAGGGTGCCGGTGGCGCAGTACTCCTCCAGTGCCGCCGGGTGCAGTTCGGCCACCGCCTCCGCCAGCGCCTGCCGGCGGCGTTCCGCCTCGGCCGCCAACTCGGCTGGTACGTCGGAGACTTGTACGCCGCCGGCGCCACCGACGCCACCGACGCTGCCCGGGCCGTCCGGCCAGGTCAGCGCGCGCAGCCGGAGCAGGTCGACCACGCCGGTGAACTCGCCCTCCCGGCCGATCGGCAACTGCACGGCCAGCGGCACCGGGTGGAGCCGGTCCCGGATCGAGGCGACCGCCGCGTCCAGGTCCGCGCCGGGCCGGTCCATCTTGTTGACGAACGCGATCCGCGGCACCCCGTGCCGGTCGGCCTGCCGCCACACCGATTCGCTCTGTGGCTCGACGCCCGCGACGGCGTCGAAGACCGCCACCGCACCGTCCAGCACGCGCAGCGAACGCTCCACCTCGTCGGCGAAGTCCACGTGCCCCGGCGTGTCGATCAGGTTCAGCCGGTGGCCGTCCCAGTCACAACTGACCGCCGCAGCAAAGATGGTGATGCCCCGGTCGCGCTCCTGCGGGTCGAAGTCGGTGACAGTGGTGCCCTCGTGCACCTCACCGCGCCGGTGGATCGCCCCGGTCAGGAACAGGATGCGCTCGGTGACGGTGGTCTTCCCGGCGTCCACGTGCGCGAGGATGCCGAGGTTGCGGACGGTGGCGGCCGCGGAGACAGCAGTGGTGGTGAGGGTGAGGTCGGTGCGCATGGCCCGGCGCCTTTCGGAATTCGATCCTGGAGTGGGCGGCGCGATTCACGGCAGCACGAGCCGCACCACCGCACCCTGGCCCACCCCCGGACCCACCCCCGATCGGCGGCGCAGCGCGACACGGCGCGCAACGCGGCACAGCAGGGGAAGGGCAACGGGGGAGCGGTCCGCCGGCAGTGGCGGCGCGACCGCAGGACGCCCACAACGGGCGTACACAGAAGGGTGGTTGGGTGGAGCTCGCGGTCCTTACCGGCGCCGGCCGCGCAGCGGGCGCCGGTCTGCCGAGGACACCAGGATCACCTCGAACCGCGACGGGGGAACGACAACAGCGGCGGTACGCACGGCTGGCCCCTCCCTCTCCACATCACGGTGTGCCCCGGCCGGCCATCCGGCCCGGGCGTCTTTCGGCGAGCCGAGTCTAGGGGCGTCCGGTCTCCGACGTCACCCGCATTTTCTGTTGGACGACTCAACGCGCTTTTCGGTAGCGCGAGTTAGTGGATCGTCAGTCCCAGACGATCGAGCGGATCGCCATGCCGACGGGCACCGGAGGAACGTCCAGATACTCGTCGACCAGGCCGTTCACCACGCCGCTGGACTCCCAACCCGCCGCCCAGGACTCGCAGCTCGCGGCGTCCGCGCTGGTGCAAACGGCGACCGCCTCGGCCAGCAGCTCTGCCAAGTCCAATGTCTCCGGGTGGAGTTGTACCCGCACCCAGGCCACCTCCGGCCGGTCCGCGATCCGGGCCAGACCGGCGGCCAACTCGGCCAACGGCGGCCGCCCGTAGCCCCACTGGTTCGGTGCCAGCGAGTCCTCGACCGTGTTGCCCGCGAAGAACTCGGCCAGGGAGAGCAGCGGCAGGACGCCCTCCGGGCCGGCCCGCTCGATGACATCCTCGACAGCGATCACACCGCCGATCCTGCCACCGCCCGCCGACACACGCCGACACACGCCGAAACGCACCGCCAGGCGCCGCCAGGCGCCGCCAGGCGCCGACCCCGCGCCGACGCACCACAACACACCACGACGGCCGCGGCGACCCCGGCACCTCCGCACCGGAACCGCCGCGCCCAGCAAGCGACTCAGACCAGCAGCCCGTTCCGCTTCACGTACCAGGTGTGGAAGCCGATCATCCCGCCCAGCACGACCAGCCACTGCAGCGCGTTCACCAGCGGCACCGCGCCGAGCGGCAGGGTCAGCGCGAACCCGACCCGGATCAGGGCGTCCAGGGCGAAGCCCGTGCCCCACATCACCGTCAGCAGGCGGAGGTGGCGCCGAAAGGCCGGGTCGTAGTCCCACTGGCCGATCCAGGCATCGGCGCCCGCCGGGCCGATCTTGGCGGCGACGACCGCCCGGGCCGCGCCGTACATGAACGGGCGGCGGGTCAGCAGACTACCCAGCACCCACACGCCGATCACGCCGAACACCCAACTGTCGCGCACCATCAGCACCCTGGGGCTGCCCGTCACCGCCGACAGCAGCGTGCTCACCGCGATCAGCAGCAGGGTGAACACCGGCATCGGATCCAGCCGGCGGTTGCGCACCAGCCCGTAGAGCAACCACGGCAGCGCGGCCAGGCTGCTCAGCGTGATCGCCAGCCACTGGCCCGCACCCAGTCCGAGCAGCGTGTAGTACCCGCCCAGCGGGATCGCCAGCTCGAACACCAGCGCCTTGGCCGCCTGCCGCCACCCGCGCGCCGCACGCTGCTGCGGCGTCGAGTCGTCCCCCGCCAGCGCCGCCCAGTCCACCTGCCCGTCCGCCGTCCGCGGCAACTCGGCCGCACCCCCACCGACGGCGCCCACGCCGGCCGCACCCCCGTCGGCCGCACCCCCGTCGGCCGCACCCGCGCCGGCCTCAACGCCCGCCCCCGCCAAGCCCGTTCCAGCCGAGCCAGTCCCTGCCATGCCCGCCCCCGTCGTCCCCGCCACCGTCATGCCGACCCCCGTCACGTCCTGCCCCACCGATTCCGGCCGTCGCTCGTTCATGTGTCCTCCCCCGGCACCCGATGCGCTTCCATGCAGACCTCGGCCGGACGCACCGCCCGGTCGAACAAGTCGGCCAACTCCCGTGCGCTGGCGGCCACATCCATCTCCGGCTCGCGCAGCACGCGGACCAGGACCGCGTCGATCGCCCCGCGGATCGCCGTCACCAGCACCCTCGCGTCGAACGGGCCGTACTCGCCGTCGGCCTGGGCAGCGCGGACGATGTACTCCTGAAGGTCCATCACCGCCCGGCGCCCTGCCGCGAACTGGCCCTCCGTGTCATCGCCCTGACCGTTCAGGATCTCCACCAGCGCGGCCAGCTCCCGCGGATGCGCGGCCGCCAGCTCGACGTTGGACTCGATGTACGCCCGCAGGCGCTCCCGCGGGCCCACCGCCGCCTCGATCCGCGGGCGCATGTACGCCTCGGAGACCTGCATCACCTCGGCGACCACCTCGCGCAGCAGATCGTCCTTGCCCTTGAAGTGGTACGAGATCATCCCGGTGCTGCTCAGCCCCGCGTGCTTGGCGATCCGCGCGAACGAGGCCTTGGCGTACCCCGCATCGGCGATCACTTCGATGGCCGCCTCGACGATCTGCCGACGCCGCGCCGATTCGGTGAACGTGCGCCCCACGGAGCACCCCTCTCTGCTCGCCCGAGCCAGCCCTTGCTCGCCCGAGCAAAAAGCTACTCTCAATTGCTCGGGCAAGCAAGAAGCTGTACGGCCGAGCAAGAAGTTCCCGAACCAGGCCCGCCAAGCAGCCCGAAGGCCGCCCCGAATGGCCCCAACCCGCCTGTCCGATCCCGGAGCGCACTGCCATGCACATGACATCAGTCACCCAATCCGCCGGCAGACCCCTCCAGGTGGGCACGCGCCACAGAACGGGCAGAACCCGGACGAGAGCCGCCGACCGGAGGGAGCACCCCGTGCACCCGCGCCCCGCCCGCCGCCACCTGCTCACGGCCGCCACGGCCGCCGCAGCAGCCCTCGCCACCGTCCTACCGGCCGCCGAAAGCGCCGCCGGAAGAACCGCCGCGAAGGCCGCCGGAAGAACCGCCGAAACGAAGCCGGCGGCGGACGCACTGACCGACCGACTCCGGACGCTGGAACGTGAACACGGCGCGCGGCTCGGGGTGTTCGGGTACGACACGGGGTCGGGCGCGGCGATCCGGTACCGGGCGGACGAGCTGTTCCCGATGTGCTCGACGTTCAAGACACTCGCAGTGGGCGCGGTCCTGCGCAGCGGCCACGACCTCGGGCAGCGGGTGCGGTACACCCGGGACGACGTCACCGAGGCGGGCTACGCGCCGGTCACCGGCCGGCCGGAGAACCTCGCGACCGGGCTGACGGTCGCCGAACTGTGCGCGGCTGCAATCGAGTTCAGCGACAACGCCGCCGCCAACCTGCTGCTGCGCCTGCTCGGCGGGCCGTCCGCCGTCACCCGCTTCTGCCGGTCCCTGGGCGACCGCGTCACCCGGCTCGACCGCTGGGAGCCCGCGCTGAACTCCGCCGAGCCCGGCCGCACCACCGACACCAGCAGCCCGCACGCCCTCATCCGCAGCTACGCCCGTCTCACCCTCGGCGACGCCCTCGACCCGGCCGATCGCGAGCTGCTCACCGGCTGGCTGCTCGCCAACACCACGGGCGCCAATCGCCTGCGCGCCGGACTGCCGCCCACCTGGACCCTCGCCGACAAGACCGGCACCGGCTCGTACGGCACCGCCAACGACATCGGCCTCGCCCGGCCGCCGGGACGCGCCCCGATCCTCCTCGCCGTCCTCACCACGAAGGCCGACACCCCCGACGGCACCCCCACCGCCACCCCCGACGAGCCACTGATCGCCGCAACGGCCGCTCTCCTGGCCGCCGCCCTTACCTGAGGCCCTGGACCTGAGGCCCTGAGCCCAAGGCGCGAGCCCAAGGCCCCGAACGCACCCCGGCCCCGGCAGTCACGCCGGGGCCGGGCAGGAACACGGGCAGCCAAACCGGGCAGCAAAACGGGCAGCCGGAGAAGAAAATCAGACCGTGACGGCCTGCCGCTCGCCCGCCTCGACCGAGATGTTGAGCCGGTTACCGGGCGGCGGGAACGGGCAGATGAAGTGGTCGGAGAAGGCGCACGGCGGCAGGAACGCCCGGTTGAAGTCGAGCACCGTGTGCCCGTCGGCGTCCGGCGCGGGCAGCGTGATGAACCGGAACCGGTAGGTCTCCCGGCCGCTGGTGCCGTCCGCGATGACACCGCTCAGCGGGCCCCCGGAGCCGCTGACGGTCAGGGTGAACTCCTGACCGGCCAGCATGAACGCGACCTGACCGGCGACCGTCATCGGACGGGACCGGCCATCGGCGTTCTCCACCATCAAGTCCTGCGCGCCGCTCTCGAAGGGGGTGAACACGGCGGGCACGGCCCAGTCGGGCGCGTACGGGAAGACCGAGATCCCGGCGTACGCGGCCCGGCGCGGCGCGTCGGGGTCGAAGACACGGAGGGCGAGTTCGCCCTCGCGCTCGATCGGGACCAGGCGCAGCGCGTCCAGCACGGCGATCTGCGCGCCCGGGTCGGTGTCGGGGCGCAGCGCGACCCGGCCGGTCGCCTCCTGCTGCTCGCCTTCGAGTCGGACGCCGTCCCCGGCGGCGAGTTCGGCGCACACGGTGCCGTTCTCGGCCCACCAGGTGCCGGGCAGGCCGGGCAGCTTCGCCGGTTCGGGCTCCAACCAGTGGGTGCCGGTCAGCGCCAGCGGGCCGTGCGGGGCGCTCACCGCGGCGCTCCGGGACTCCGTCCAGTGCTGCCACGCCTCGGCTGCGGTGTCGGTCATCGGACTGCCTCCAAGTGGTGCTCTGGTTCGTGCACTTGTTTCAGCTGGACGAGTCTGGGACGGGTCCGGGACGGGTCTGGGACGGGTCCGGACGAATGGCGGAAGGGTCAGCGCCCGGCAAGCGGGCGGAACAGGCCCTCCTGCATCACGGAGACCACCAACTGCCCCTCCCGGTTGTAGATTTCGCCGCGGGCCAGGCCGCGCGCGCCGTGCGCGATCGGCGACTCCTGGCTGTACAGCAGCCAGTCGTCGGCCCGGAACGGGCGGTGGAACCACATCGCGTGATCGAGCGAGGCCATGTCGAAGTTCCGTTCTCCCCACAGGGGTTCGACGGGCGCGCGAACGGCGTCCAGCAGTGTCATGTCGCTGGCGTAGGTGAGCGCGCAGACGTGGATCAGCGGGTCGTCGGGGAGCGGGCCGTTGGTCCTCAGCCAGACGCCGCTGCGGGCCTCGACACCGTCGAGTTCCTCGCGGCTCCACCTGAGCCGGTCGACGTAGCGGATGTCGAAGGGCTGGCGGCGGCTGATGAACGGCGGCAGTTCGCCGAGCCGGGAGCCGACCTCGTCCAGCGCGCTCGGCAGGTCCTCGGGGGCGGGGACGTCCGGCATCGGGAACTGGTGTTCTATGCCACCGGGCTCGGGCTTGTGGAAGTCCGCGGTCAGCGCGAAGATCGACCGCCCGTCCTGGATGGCCAGCACCCGGCGGGTGGTGAAGGAGCGTCCGTCCCGGATCCGGTCCACCTGGTAGACGATCGGGACACCGGGAACGCCGGGGCGCAGGAAGTAGGAGTGCAGCGAGTGCACCGGCCGGTCCTCGTCCACCGTACGGCCCGCCGCGACCAGCGCCTGGCCGGCGACCTGCCCGCCGAAGGTGCGCTGCAGCGCCTCCTCGGGGCTGCGGCCGCGAAAGATGTTCAGCTCGATCCGCTCCAGGTCGAGCAGGTCGACGAGCTGGTCGACGGGGGTTCCCATGTGTGTCGCTCCCTCTCCGGGCGGCCGGGCGGGGCTGGGTGTGCCGCCGGACGCCTGTTCCGTCCAACACAAGTCTCCGCGCCCACCGGGCATTCCCGCCCTCCGGCACGCGGCGCACGCCAGGACCGGCAGGCCACGGCCCGTGCCACTCCACGACCGGCACACGGCACACGGCACACGGCACACGCAAGGACCGCAGGCCACGGCCCGTGCCACTCCACGACCGGCACGCCAGGGCCCGTACTTACTCCAGGCCGGACTGCCGCACCGTGATGTTCAGCCGCCCCACCAGCCCGAGGTCCGGGTCGGCGGTCCCCGGCAGCGTCCGCACCACGCCGTGGTACGCGAACCGCATCGGGCCGCCGAACACCAGCAGATCGCCGCTGCGCAGCTCCAGATCCGTCCAGGGGCGGGTCCTGGTCTCGGTGTTGCCGAGCCGGAACACGCAGCTGTCACCCAGCGACAGCGACACCACGGGCGCGTCCACCCGCTCCTCGCGATCCCGGTGCAGGCCCATCTTCGCGCCGTGCGGGTAGTGGTTGACCAGCGCCACGTCCGGCGCGAAGCCCGCCGCGCCCGCGATCCCGCCGACGCCGTCGCCGTACGCCTCCGCGACCGCCCGCCGGGCCAGCTCCCCCAGCAGCGGCGGGAACGCCTTCACCGGCGCGCCGTCCCCGTCCACCACGGTTCGTGCGTATCCATACGGATACCAGTGCCAGCCCAGGCACACCGTCCGCACCGACATCACCCCGCCGGTCGGCAGCGTCACCGTCCGCATCCCGGCCGGTGGCCGCGCCCACTCCCGGCACGCCGCGACCAGCTCCCGCTGCTCCCCCGTCCCCAGCCACCCCGGCACCAGCACCACCCCGGGCGCCGGCTCCTCCCGCTCACGCCCGAACAGCTCCCCGGCGAACACCCCGCCACCACTCATCCCTCCATGCTCCCACCCGCACCCCGGCCCCCTCCC
Organism: Kitasatospora sp. NPDC051984; assembly: GCF_044593455.1. NCBI lineage: Bacteria > Bacillati > Actinomycetota > Actinomycetes > Kitasatosporales > Streptomycetaceae > Kitasatospora > Kitasatospora sp. NPDC051984. The sequence continues at coordinate 42,773 of NZ_JBIUCB010000023.1, read as the reverse complement.
GGCCCAACCGCACCTCCCCCAGCCACCGCACTCCGTCCCAAGGCCCGTCGCCCCACATGCGCCGACCCCCGTCCCGTCCGGCGCCCTCTGCCCCAGCCCCACCCTCCGGTCCCCGCCTCACCACCACCCCAGAACGGCCGGCCCCCGTCCCCGTCCGGGACCCGCCCCCCTCAGATCCGCCCCGCCGCCCACCCGTCGCCCCACATGCGCCGACCCCCATCCCGTCCGGCGCCCTCTGCCCCAGCCCCACCCCCCGGTCCCCGCCTCACCACCACCCCAGAACGGCCGGCCCCCGTCCCCGCCCGGGACCCGATCCCCTCAGATCCGCCCCGCCGCCCACTCGTCGCCCCACATGCGCCGACCCCCGTCCCGTCCGACCCTGGGGGGAGGGTGTTGCCGGTTGGCGGAGGAGGCGCGATGCATCCCCTGGAGTTCCGGGCGGTGGATCTTCCCGAGGAGTCGTCGCACCAGGTGGCGATGCTGGTGCTCGGGCAGCACCGGGCGGTGCTGATCGGTACGGGGCTGCGGCTGGCGGACGGTCGGCGGCTGGCCCGGGAGGTCACGTCCTCGGGGCGGCGGCTGAGCGCCGTGCTGGTGCCGGACTTCGCGCCGGAGTACTGGCTCGCGGCGGAGGTGCTGCGCGACGAGTTCCCGGAGGCCCGGTTCCTCTCCCCGGCGCCCGTCCTGGCCCGGATCGAACGCGATCACGTCGCGGTGCGCGCCGCGTGGGCCGGCCTGGGGGCGGAACTCCCTACCCGGCTGGTCGGGTTGGAGCCGCTGGCCGAGGACGCGGTGGAGCTGGAGGATCACCGGCTGGAGTTGCGCGGCGCGTCCCTCGGCCTGCCGGACCGGCACTACGTGTGGGAGCACCGCAGCCGGACCCTGTTCGGCGGCCCGCTGCTGTGGCTGAACGTCCACCCGCGGCTCGCCGACACCCCGCACGCCGCCGAGCGCACCGCCTGGATCGCGCTGCTGGACGAGATCGCCGCCCTCGAACCGCAGCGCACCGTCCCGGGCCACCGCCACCTCACGACCCCGGTCCCGGACCACGTTCCCGATCCGGTCGTCTGGACGGGCGACTACCTGCGTGCCTTCGAGACCGAACTCGGCAAACCCGTCCCCCCGGACGCGGTGCGGGCCGCGCTGCTGCGCCGCTTCCCGTCCGCCGCGCTTCCCGACACGGTGGCACCGGGCGTCCTCGCGGCCATCGCCCACCCGTAACAGCATCCGCGAACGGCGGAAGCCGCCACCCCGCGACAGGCAGGGTGGCGGCTTCACGCCGACAGGAGGGGATCAGCGGATCCCGGTGGAAGCGGAGGGGCTTCCGGGGGTGTCTCAGACGGACAGGACCTGGCCGGGGAGGATCAGGTCCGGGTTGCCGCCGACGACACCGGTGTTGTTGTTGTACAGCGCGTGCCAGTCGACGCCGAGGCCGGCGGCGATCTTGGACAGGGTGTCACCGGACTTGACGGTGTAGGTGTTGGCAGCAGCGCCGGACGTGTTCTTCCAGGTCTGCTTCGGGGCGTCCTGCTTCGCGGGGGCGCTCTGCTGGGCCTTGGGGGCCTGGGCGCGGGTCTCGGAGCGGGAGGCCTTCGCGGAGTTGTCCGCGGCGGCGGTGTTCGACTTCGCGGTGTTCGACGAGGTCGACTTCGCGGTGTTCGACGAGGTGGAGGTCGAGGTCGAGGAGGAACCGGCAGAGGTGTCGACCTGGGCCGGCGCGCCGCCCTTGGTCAGACCGGCCTTGACGGAGCACACCGGCCAGGCGCCGGGGCCCTGGGAGGCGAGCACCTTCTCGGCGACGGAGATCTGCTGCGCCTTGGTGGCCAGGTTGGCCTGCGCGGCGTACGCGGTGCCACCGAACGCGGCCCAGGTCGAGGAGGTGAACTGCAGGCCACCGTAGAAGCCGTTGCCGGTGTTGATCGACCAGTTGCCACTGGACTCGCACTGAGCGACCTTGTCCCAGGTGGCAACGTCGGCGGCGGAGGCCGAGTTGGCCGTGACGAGGCCGGCCACCGGCGCGGCGAGCAGCGCGCCACCGACGACAGCCGCGCGGACGCGGTTGCGCTTGGAGACGGTGGTGGTGGCAGCGGCAGTCTCGTTACGGAAAGTCATGAGATCCCTCTCGACATCCCCGGGATGGGCAGGCGGAACCAGGCCCTGTGCAGGGCCGTGTTCGCTCGCCAAGTCCGGTGGGCGGCCGTGCACGTGTCGGACGTGCCGCTTGCCGCCCCGGCCACCTGTCCGCATCCCCGGCGGCGGCTGGCTGCCGTCGCGCCGGTGGCGCAGGGTCCGGTTCCGGGGTGAGCCGGGGCGGACCGTTGCGTCGGGGGTGAACCCGGGAGGTGCTCGTTGCACCGGCCATGAACCTACGAGCCGCTTCACGGCGCGCCAAACAGTTTCGGGTTCTCCCAGGTCAATGAGGGGTTACCGGGGGTATTGATCAAGTAAACGAAGGCGAAATGTCCGCTTTGTCTGCTTTTTCGAAGGTCATTCCATATGCGGATATGGTCCCGGTCACAGTTTGACCGGTGTGAGGTCGGGCACAGCGTCGACAGATAGCGACGTCCCGCGCACACAGGGCAGTCAGAAGCCACGCAAATCTCGTCGTCCGCACGCCGACCCGTGACCCCAGCCACAACCTCCCGTTGGTAATGGCGGTCGGCGCGCCCCGCGCCGCGCACCCGGAATGTCCCACCGGGCGCACACAGAACGTCAGGGCGAAACGAGGAGTCTTTGTGCCGCGCATGCTTCAGGTGAGCGAGGACGTACGCGCCGAAATCGGCGACGAAGAGGCCGAGGGCCTGCTGGCCGGAGCGCACGCCCCGGACGCCTACGACTGCACCTCCTGCCGACAACCGGGCGACTCGCTGCGCGAACCCACCAGCACGGTCCTGTTCGTCGGCGACGAGACCGCGGTGCTGGCCTTCGCGCACGCCCGCTGCATCCCGTCCCAGGTGGTGCCGGTGGACGAGCAGCAGCTGCGCGGCGCCGTCGCCTCGATCAGCCAGGGCGGGGCGGCCCCCACCCCCCAGCCGACGGCGCCCGTACCGCCACAGCCCTCGCATCCCCACCTCTCCCAGCCCCACCTCTCCCAGCCCCACCTCTCCCAGCCCCAGCTCTCCCAGCCCCACCTCTCCCAGCCCCAGCCGGTCGCCCTGGTGACCGTCCCGGAGCCGATCAACACCGCGACGGTCGGCCGGTCGCAGCCCGCCGTGCTCGGCGTGACCTGCGGAATCGTGCTGTGCGGCGACACCCAGCAGGCCGCGCTGGTGATCGAGCCGACCGGGCCGGTCGGACGGCCGGGCAGCACCAGCGGCGAGGACGAGTTCCTGACGCTGCTGACCGAGCACGGCTTCCAGCTGATCCCGGACGTCAACCGGGCACCCGCCCGGCCGCGGGCCGGCTGGTCGGTGCTGATGGCGATGGGGCAGCTGCACGCGATCCTGCAGCCCTCGGCGACCGGCGGCTCGGCCGCCTGGTGGCAGGCCCACCAGGCGCTGCAGGTCACCCCGGCGTGGCGGGCCGCGGCGGCCCGCAAGTCCGAGGTGATCATGTTCGCGGTGCCGGCCGGCGCGGTCGGCCGCCAGCCCCGCGAGGACCTGCTGCGCATCGCCCTGGACCGCGCCGCCGCCCGCGGCGTGCTGGCCGCGGGCATGCTGCCGCTGGCCGGCACCTGAGCGGGGGCGCACCGATGACCGACCCCGTGAACGACCCGGCCGCCACCGGATCGTCCGACCGCGCGTCAACCCCGGCCACCGCGGCCGAGGTTGAGCACGCCCGGGGCGGCCGTCCGGTCATAGAACCTGTTCGGCCGGTCCTGCCGACCGGACAGGCCGCCCTGCCGACCGGACAGGCCGCCCTGCGACTGGGACTGGGCGCGGCGCCCCCGCATCCCAAGCCGGTCTCGCTCGTTGGCTCCTACGTGTACAGCTACGACCTCGCCTCCGCCGGCCGTCCGTCCTCCCCCGCCAGCCGGTCGATCCCCGGCATGCGCCCGTCGTACGACGCGGAGCACCCGGTGTCGGCCACCCCGATCTACGACTCGCTGTACTCCGAGTACCGGCGGATGTTCCGTGCCCTGCCGGGCGACCGCTCCGGCGAGGAGGGGCTGCGCTTCGCCGGCTTCGCGGTCCGCGACCAGCAGCCGCCGCGCGAGGTGGCGGCCGAGCGGCGCGAGCCCGCCGCGTACCCGCAGCAGCACCAGTCCTTCGAGCCGTACGCCGGGCCGCAGGCCCAGGCCGCGCCGCAGTTCGTGCCCGCGCAGCCGTCCGGCGCGCAGGCGAACGGCCAGGGCTGGGTGGCGTCCGGCTACCTCGGCCCGTCCCCGCGGCCCGCCGCGCCCCCGGCCCCCGCTGCCGTCCCCGCGGCCCCGACGGCGGCCGGCCCGGCGGGCGGCCCGGCGGGCGGGCGGCACCGCTCGGTGCTGTCACTGCCCCCGGGTCGGGACGCCTGACGGGCGCACCCCGGGCCGGGACGCCTGACGGGCGCACCCCGGGCCGGGACGCCTGACGGGCGCACGAAAAACGGCTGTGGGCCGCGAAACACCTCACCGGTGTCCGCGGCCCACAGCCGTGTCGGCGTCCGCTACTACTACTTCTTCTTGCGCTTCTCGCGCACCCGGACCGAGATCGAGATCGGGGTGCCCTCGAAGCCGAACTCCTCGCGCAGGCGGCGCTCGATGAAGCGGCGGTAGCCGGCCTCCAGGAAGCCGGAGGCGAACAGCACGAACCGCGGCGGGCGGGTGCCCGCCTGGGTGCCGAACAGCACGCGCGGCTGCTTGCCGCCGCGGATCGGGTGCGGGTGCGCGGCGACCAGCTCGCCCAGGAAGGCGTTCAGGCGGGCGGTCGTGATGCGGGTCTCCCAGCCGGCCAGCGCGGTCTCGATCGCGGGGACGAGCTTCTCCATGTGGCGTCCGGTCTTCGCCGAAACGTTCACCCGGGGCGCCCACTGGACCTGCACCAGGTCGCGCTCGATCTCGCGCTCCAGGTAGAAGCGGCGCTCCTCGTCGAGCTGGTCCCACTTGTTGTAGGCGACGACGACGGCGCGCCCGGCCTCGACGGCCATCGAGATGATCCGGGTGTCCTGCTCGGTGAGGGTCTCGCTGGCGTCGACCAGGACGACCGCGACCTCGGCCTTGTCCAGCGCGGCGGAGGTCCGCAGCGAGGCGTAGAAGTCCGCGCCCGAGGTCAGGTGGACACGGCGGCGGATACCGGCGGTGTCGATGAACTTCCAGGTCTTGCCGCCGAGTTCGATCATCTCGTCGACCGGGTCACGGGTGGTGCCGGCCAGCTCGTTGACGACCACGCGGTCCTCGCCGGCGACCTTGTTCAGCAGGCTGGACTTGCCGACGTTGGGCCGGCCGATCAGCGCGACGCGGCGCGGGCCGCCGGGGGCCTGGCCGTCGCCGAACAGCTGCGGCGGGGCCTCCGGGAGCACCTTCAGCACGGCGTCCAGCAGGTCGCCGGAGCCGCGGCCGTGCAGGGCGGAGACGGGGTACGGCTCACCCAGGCCCAGCGACCACAGGTACGCGGCCTCGGCCTCGGTGGACGGGCCGTCGACCTTGTTGGCGCACAGCACCACGGGCTTGCCGGCCCGGCGGATCAGCTTGACCAGCGCGTCGTCGGTGTCGGTGGCGCCGACGGTGGCGTCCACCACGAACAGCACCGCGTCGGCCTGCTCGATGCCGAGCTCGGCCTGCCCGGCGACCATCGCGTCGATGCCGAGGACGTCGATCTCCCAGCCACCGGTGTCCAGCACCTTGAACCGGCGGCCGGCCCACATCGCCTCGTAGCTGACCCGGTCACGGGTCACGCCGGGGCGGTCCTCGACGACCGCCTCGCGGCGGCCGATGATGCGGTTGACCAGGGTGGACTTGCCGACGTTCGGGCGGCCGACGATCGCCAGCACCGGCAGCGGGCCGTGGCCGTCCAGGTCGGCGTCGACCTCGCCGATGTCGAAGCCCTCTTCGGCGGCGAGCGCCATGAACTCGGCGTACTCGGCGTCGCCGAGCTCGCCGTGCTGGGCGGTCGTGTCGTTGCTCATGTTTCCGTCTTCCATTTCCCGGCCCGGCCCTTCCCAGGGGCGGACCGTGCGTACCTGCCCGGCGGGCAGCGCGAACCGCGCGGATCTCGCGCGGTCGGATCGTTAAAAGGGGGTGTTCGGATCGTTAAAAGGGGGTGCTCGGGGATCAGGCGGCGGTCAGGCCGGCCCGGTCCTCGACCAGGGCGATGATCGCGCCGATCACCTGGTCCAGGGTGAGTTCGCTGGTGTCCACCAGCTCCGCGTCCGCGGCCCGGGTCAGCGGGGCGGTCTCGCGGGAGGAGTCGGCGGCGTCCCGGCGGGCCAGGTCGGCGGCCATCGCGGTGATGGTCGCCTCGTCCAGGCCCTTGGCGCGCAGCTCGGCGGCCCGGCGGGCCGAACGGGCCTGCTCGGAGGCGGTCAGGAAAACCTTCACGGTGGCGTCCGGGAACACCACGCTGCCCATGTCACGGCCCTCGGCGACGATGCCCCGGGCGGCGTGCGAGGCGCAGCCGCGCTGCAGCTCCACCAGCCGGGCCCGCACCGCGGGAACCGCGGCCACCGCGCTGACCTTGGCGGTCACCTCGGGGCCGCGGATCGGGGCCGAGACGTCCTGGCCGTCCACGGTTATGGTCGGCCCGGCGGCGTCGGTGCCGGAGACGATGACGGGCTTCGCGCAGGCGATCGCGACCGCCTCCGGGTCGTCCACGTCCACCTCGTTGGCGAGCATCCACCAGGTCATCGCCCGGTACATCGCGCCGGTGTCGAGGAAGCTCAGGCCCAGCCGTGCGGCCACCGCCCGCGACACCGTCGACTTCCCGGAACCCGAAGGTCCGTCGATGGCGACGACGACCGGGCTGTTCGACGCTCGGTCGACACTGTCCACGGGGCGAACCTCTCTCTCACGGCACAAGAACTCACCTCAAGGTTAATGGACTCCCGCCCCGCCCCGTCCCGGCCCCGTCCCCGGCTCGACCGTCGTCAGTGGCAGTGGCCGCCCCGACCGAGGGTCTCCACCGGCGATGCCCCCGGACGGGTCCACTGCGGCACCGGCCGCCCGGTCGGGCCCCAGGTCGCCACCCCGTCGGCGTCCGTCCGCCAGAACCAGCCGATCGGCGCGCCGTGCCCACCCACCGGCGACCCCGCGTCCGGCACCTCCGGCCACCCCTCCGGGACGTCCTCCCAGCCCTCCCGGCGGCCGTACGGCGTCATGTCGAGCAGCGCGAGCGAGCTGTTGATCCGCTCGGTGCCGCGGCCGGTGGTGCTGTAGGTGAGGAACACCCGGTCGCCGTCCCGCAGGAAACTCATCAGCCGGCCCATGTCCCCGCCGATCGGCGCGGGCGCGTCACGCACGGAGAACCAGGGCTGGGTGTACTCCATGAACTCCACGTACGGGGCGACCTCCGCCCACGGGCCACTGGTCAGCACCGCGAACGAGACCCCCCGGGCGTTCAGGTACGCGGAGTCCCCCAGGTGCCACGCCACCATCGTGCAGCCCTCGCACTGCCCCTGGAACGGCGCCCCGTCGTACCACATGTGCTGGTACACCACCAGCTCGTCACGCCCCTCGAACAAGTCCCGGAACGCGACCGCCCCACCGGCGCCCACCACCTCGGCCGCCCCGTCCACCTCCACCATCGGCAACCTCCGCCGCGCCGCCGCCAAGGCGTCCGCCTCCCGCGTGTGCGCCTTCTCCCGCACCAGCAACTCCTGCCGCGCCGCCTCCCACGCCGCCATGTCCACCACTGCCGGCCGCCCGCCAGTCCCACTCATCGCAGAGCTCTCCGTCCACTCGGGGGCACCCCACCGGCACCCACCCCGTACAGACGGCCCCCGTCCCCGAAACTCATCGCTCCCCCGCACTGGGTTTTGACGGGTGCCGGGTGGACCCGCGAAGCGGGGCGGGCGCAGACGGGTACGGTCCCACTCGAAGCCCCGCCCCAGCCCCGCGCAGCGGCGAAGCCCGTCAGTCCCGCACCCCCCACCCCCGCTCCCGCAGCCCCGCCACCAGCGCCCGCACCACCGACGGCGCGACGGACAGCTGCACGTGGCCGACCTGCTGGCCCGTCGAGTGTTCGATGGTGACGTCCTCGATGTTGACGCCGAGGGCGCCGACCTCGCCGAAGAGGCGGCCGAGTTCGCCGGGCTGGTCGCCGAGGACGACGGTGACGGTCTCGTAGCGGGTGGGCGGTGCACCGTGCTTGCCGGGGATGCGGGCCTGGCCGGTGTTGCCGCGTCGCATGACGGCTTCGATGCCGGCGGCGCCCTCGCGGCGGGCGTTCTCGTCGGTGCCCTGGAGGGCACGGAGCGCGGTGACGGTGGTGGCGAGGTCGGTGGCGAGGTCGTCGAGGATGTCGGCGACGACGCCCGCGTTGGCGGAGAGGATGTCGATCCACATCGCGGGGTTGGAGGCGGCGATCCGGGTGACGTCGCGCACGCCCTGCCCGGACAGCCGCACCGCGGTCTCTTCGGCGTGCTCCAGCCTCGCGGCGACCAGCGAGGACAGCAGTTGCGGCGCGTGCGAGACGAGCGCGACGGCCCGGTCGTGGTCGGCGGCGTCCATGACGATGGGCATCGCCCCGCACAGCGCGACGAGTTCGAGGGCGGCGTTGAGCGTCTCGGTGTCGGTGTCGGGGGTGGGGGTGAGCACCCAGGGCCGGCCTTCGAAGAGGTCGGCGGTGGCGGCGAGCGGCCCGGAGCGTTCGCGGCCGGCCATCGGGTGCGAGCCGATGTAGTGGACGGTGTCGAGGCCGAGCGCGGTGATCTCGCCGCGCGGACCGGCCTTGACGCTGGCGACGTCGGTGTAGCAGCGGGCGAGGCCGCGTCGCTGGCAGTCCGCGAGGACCTTGCCGACGAGCGTCGGGGGGACGGCGATGATCGCCAGGTCGACGGGCCCGTCGGGGAGTTCGGTGGTGCCGGCGCCGAGCGAGGCGGCCGTGCGGGCGGCGTCCTGGTCGGCGTCCTCCAGATACACGCTTATGCCGCGACGGGTGAGGGCGAGCGCGGCGGAGGTGCCGATCAGTCCGGTGCCGATGACGGCGGCTGTTCGCATGGCGGGGTCCCGTTTCCCTGGTCGCGGTGCTGGTCGGGCCATTGTCCCGCACGGGCCTGTGCCGGGCGCGGGTTGGCCGACGCGCAGCGGAAATCCGGGCGCTGTGACGGGGGTTGGGTGCAGACTGGGCGCCCGGGTCCGGGGTTCGGGCCGGCGGTCGAAGGGGGCGGGGTGGCGGGGCAGCTGGCGGTGTGGGAGTCGAGCCTGGACTCGGTGGTGGTGCACGCGGTGGGTGCGGTGTGCCGGCGCCGCGCGTCGGGTGTGCTGCCGGCGGACGGCCGGGTGCGGGTGGCGGGGCTGCCGCTGCTGGCGGCGGAGGGGTCGCTGCGGGTGCGGGTGCTGTCGGGCGCCGGCCGGGTCGCCGAGGCCCGCACGGCATATCCGGCGCGCGTCCGCGGCGAGGACGAACTCCCGGCTTGGGAGCGGGAGTTGACGGATCTCCGGCAGCGCGCCGAGCTGCTGCAGGAGCGTCAGGAGCGGTTGGACAAGCGAATCGCCGAGGTGTCGGCACTGCGCGTGGTGCCGCCGCAGCGCCGCCGGGACGAGGGGCACCGCCGGGCCCCGGCGGAAGCGGTGCTGGCGCTGGCGGAGTTCGTGGACGCCCGGCTGGAGGTACTCCAGGAGCGCGCGGTGGAGCTGGCCCTGGAGCTTCAACTGGCGGAGCACGCCTTCCGGACGGCGGCGGCGGCCGCGAGCACCCGTTCCAGCGCCGAACAGCCCGGCGGGGTGGAGTCGGGGGCCTGCGCGGACCTGACGGTGCGCGGCGAGGGCCCGGTGGAGCTGGAGGTGGAGTACACCGTCCCGGGGGCGGTCTGGGTGCCGACGTACCAACTGGCGCACCGCCGGGGCGAGCGTTCGGCACGGCTGGTGCTGCGGGCGTCGGTGGCGCAGCGGACGGGCGAGGACTGGTCGGGGGTGCGGCTGGCGCTGTCGACGGCGGACCTCGCCGGGCCGGGCGGGCTGCCGCGGCTGAGCTCGCTGCGGATCGGCCGCAGCCAGGCGGCGCCCGCGCCGTCGGGGTGGCGGACGCAACCGGCGGGCCTGGCGGGCCTGTTCGACGGCTGGCAGGACGCGCAGCGCTCGAAACCGGAGCCGCCCAGGGCGCCGGGAGCGGCGCCGGTCGCGGCGTCCGCGCCGATGCCGGGGCCGGGGCCGTCCGCGAAGCGGGCCCCCCGCCCGGGTGGCACGCTGGCGGGTCGTCCGCGCTTCGGCGGAGCGGCAGGTGGAGCAGCGGGCGGCGCGGCAGGCGGCCCGGCAGGAGGCGCGGACACCGCACCCGCTCCCGCCGCCCCGGGTTTCGCCCCGCCGCCCGCCCCGATGCCGATGGCTGCCGCCGCTCCCCCACCACCCGCGCCGTACGGCACGGCCCCTGCCCCACTGGCGGACACCGAACCGGCCCTCCGCCCGTCGTCCGACCAACTGGACTACGCGGCGCTGGTGCTGGCGGGCCCGGAGCAGGAGCCGTTGCGCCGGGGCCGGCTGTTCCCGGAGCCGTCGCGGCCCGGGTCGGGCGGCGCGCTGCGCGGGGCGGAGGAGGTGGGCCGGTTGCCGCTGCCGCGGTTCGGTGCGCCACCGCGACTGTCGGCGGGGTCGTTCGACCACCGTTTCGACGCGCAGGCCCCGGCGCACGTCCCCTCGGACGGGGTGTGGCACACGGTGGCGGTGGCGGAGCTCCCGGTGGGGGTGCGCACGGGTTACGTGTGCGTGCCGTCGGTGGAGGAGGCGGTGTACGCGGTGCTGGAGCTGTCGAACGCGACGGCGCACGCGCTGCTGGCCGGCCCGGTGGAGGTGTCGGTGGACGGCGAGTTCCTGCTGACGGCGGGGCTGCCGACGCTGGCGCCGGGCGGGGTGCGGGAGTTGGGCCTGGGCCGGGCGGAGGAGCTGCGGGTGGCGCGGCACAGCGAGGTGCGCGAGTCGACGTCGGGGGTGCTGAACTCGACGACGGTGCTGGACCACGGTGTGCGGATCGAGTTGGTGAACCGGCTGCCGCACGAGGCGTCGGTGGAGGTCCGCGAGCGGGTCCCGGTGTCGGGCGACGCGGAGGTGCGGATCGAGGAGCGTCCGGGCTGGTCGCCGCCCGCGGAGCCGTCCGCCGGGGTGCCCGCCTCGGCGCGGATCCGCCGGGTGGTGGTGCCGCCGGGAGGTTCGGTGGAGCTGACGGGCGGTTATGTGATCCGCATCCCGGCCGGTAAGGCCGTGGTCGGCGGAAATCGGAGGAGTTGAACGTGCACGAGGAAACTTTTCCCCTTCCGGTGACCGCGGTGACGTGCCTGGAGGACCGGGCGCAGCTGGAGCGGACGGCGGAGCTGGAGCTCCGGCCGGGCGTGCACCGGCTGCGGCTGGGCCCGGTGACGGCGCTGGCGGTGGACCGTTCGCTGCACGCGGCGGTGCTGGCCGGGGACGGCGCGCCGACCGGCGCGGCGAAGGTGCTGGACGTCCGCCTGGTGCGGTCCTGGCAGCCGCGGCCGCCGCTGGAGCCGGGGCCGGACGATTCGGCGCTGCGCCGCCGGGTGCATCAGTTGGAGCGCGAGTACCTGGCGGAGTCGCGCCGCCAGGAGCGGCTGGAGGCGCGCCTGGCGCTGCTCGGCCAGCTTGCGGCGGACCTGCTGCGGGAGATCGGCGAGGGCGCGGGCAGCGGCGAACTGGAGCAGGCCCGCTGGTCGCGCGAGCTGGACCGGGTGGACGCCGAACGGGAGTCGTACGGCGAGCAGTTGCGGGCCTCGCGGCTGCGCGCGTCGGAGCTGATGGCGGCCCAGGGGCACGCCGAGCTGGCGCTGGCCCGGGCCGAGCAGGAGCCGGCCGAGCTGCTGGCGTTCGTGGAGCTGTCGGTGGAGTGCGCCGAGCCGGGCCGGTTCCTGGCCCGGGTGGGGCATCTGACGCCGTGCGCGCTGTGGCGTCCGGCGTACCGGGCCGAACTGGTGGGCGGCACACTGCGGTTGGAGACCGAGGCGATGGTGTGGCAGCGCACCGGCGAGGACTGGTCGAACGTCGCCCTGACGCTGTCCACGGCGCGTTCGGCACTGGCGGGCGAGCCACCGGAGCTGGTGGAGGACCGGCTGGTGCTGCGGGAGCGCTCCGCGCAGGAGAAGAAGACCGTCGAGGTGGAGCTGCGCGAGCAGGCGATCGCCGACGCGGGCCCGCTGGAGCCGGGCCTGCCGGGCGTGGACGACGGCGGCGAGGTCCGGGTGCTGCGGGCCGCGGAGCCGGTCACGGTGCCCTCGGACGGGCGGGCGCACCGGGTGCCGGTGAGCGTGTTCGAGACGGGGGCGCGCAGCGAGTTCTCGGCGGCGCCGGAGCTGTCGGAGCTGGTGACGGAGGTGGTGTCGTTCCGCAACGCCTCGGGCCACGCGCTGCTGGCCGGCCCGGTGGACCTGGTGCGCGGCTCCGGCTACACGGGCCGGGGCACGCTGGAGTTCGCCGCGGCGGGCGCGCCGGTGCGCCTGGCGTTCGGCGCCACGGACGGCCTGCGGGTGGTCCGGGAGGCCGAGGAGCGCCGCGAGGGCGCCGGCCTGGGCGGCCAGCGCACCCTGCTGACCCGCACCGTGCGCCTGCACCTGTCGCGGTTCTCCGCGCCGGGCGAGGACGCCGAGCAGGTGGTGACGGTCCGCGAGCGGATCCCGGTCTCCGAGGTGTCGGCGGTGGAGGTGCGGCTGCGCAAGGAGCGCTGCTCGCCGCCGCCGGAGGAGCTGGACGCCGACGGCATCGCCCGCTGGGAGGTGCCGATGCCGCCGGGCGGCCGGCGCACCGTCACGCTGGTGTACGAGGTGTCGGCGTCGGCGAAGGTGGCGGGGCTGTGAGCGGTCGCGCCCGACGCGGCGTCAACTCCGGTACAAAAGAGACATGATCTACCATCTCGCCCCGCTGGACGACTGGCTGCGCGACCCGGGCCGGCCGTACACCGCCGCCTCGCTGCTCACCGAGGGCTTCCTGCACTGCTCGCCGGACGAGACCACGGTGCTGGCAGTCGCCAACCTGTTCTTCCCCCAGGCCCCGGACCCACTGATGGCGCTGCTGATCGAGGAGAAGCTCGTCGAGCCGATGGTGAAGTGGGAGGCGGCCACCGGCGGGCCGCCTCCCGGAAGCACCGAGGGGGTGCTGTTCCCGCACATCTACGGCCGGCTGAACCGGACGGCCGTGGTGGGCCTGGAGAAGCTGGAGCGCGGCCCGGACGGCCGCTGGGCCGCGCTGCTCCCCTGGAGCTAGGGGACTACAGCCAGCCGCGCTCGCGGGCCGCCATCCCGGCCTGGAACCGGGTGGTGGCCCCGAGTTCGCGCATCAGGCCCTGCAGGCGGCGCTGGGTGGTGCGGGCGCTCCAGCCGAGCGAGCGGGCGATCGACTCGTCGGTGAGGCCGGCGGCGAGCAGCCCGAGCAGCTTCAGGTGGTCGGAGTCCGGCCCGGGGCCGTCGCCGTCGCCGATCACGGTCTGCAGCGGCACGGCCCGCTCCCACTCGGCCTCGAACAGCGCGTCCAGGGCCTGGAGCAGGGCGGACGGGTGGATGACGTACGCGGCGTCCAGGACGCTGTCGCCGACGCTGATCGGGATGATCGCCATCTTGTCGTCGGCCATCATCATCTTCATCGGCAGCACCGGCCGCACCCGGGCCTCCTCGCCGTCCTCGACGCCGGTGAGGATCTCCTGCTCGAGCCGCCCGGGCCAGGCGATCGCCTCCTTGTCGAAGACGGTACGGATCCGCACCCCGGCCTTGAGCTTGGCCCGCTGCCGGGGCTGCTGCACGGTAGGGTCCTGCACGTACGGCGGGCAGTCGAAGCCGCGGATCTGGTACTGGCCGGACTCCACCAGGTGCTCCAGCCGCTGGGCGATCGCCTCGCTGCCGGTGAGCACCTCCACCGAGTGCGCGGGGTCGGTGTACCGCGACGCCTCCCGGAAGGCGTCCATCAGGCGGTGCATCTCGGCGCGGGCGGAGCGCAGTTCGGCCTCGCGGTGGCCTATCAGGGTGCCGATGGCGACGTCCGGGGCGACCGCCAGGTAGCGCTCCCGGTCGACCGGGGCGCGGGTCGCCATGCCCTGTTCGGCCAGCCGGTCCAGCGCCTGCCGGCACTGGTCCAAGGTCAGGCCGCAGTGTTCGGCCAACTCCTGGGCGGTCGACTGCGGCGCGACGACCAGCGCGGCGTACACCTGACCGTCGGGCCGCCCGAGGCCCAGCACGGTGAATGCGTCGAGCATGTGCTTCCTTCCCCCGCCGCCCCGTCCCCTGACGCGGTGGCGCACTTCCGCCACGCGTCGGGGCGAACTTCGGTGGCAATCTTCTGCCAACGGGTCGAACGATAGCAAGGCTGCACGGCCCGCCTCACCGGTCAAGACCCGGCAAAGCCCTCCGCACACGCCGGAAGCCCGCCCGCCGTACGGCGAACGGGCTCCCGGAGCGAGCTGCTACAGCCCGACCTCGTTCATCAGGGCACCCACCTCGGGGTTGGTCAGCCGGCGCAGCCAGCCCGACTTCTGGTCGCCGAGCGAGATCGGCCCGAAGGCGGTGCGCACCAGCTTCTCCACCGGGAAACCGACCTCGGCCAGCAGGCGACGCACGATGTGCTTGCGGCCCTCGTGCAGGGTCACCTCGACCAGGTAGTTCTTGCCGACGTTGGAGATCACCTTGAAGCTGTCGGCCCGCGCCCAGCCGTCCTCCAGCTCCACACCCTTGGCGAGCTGCTTGCCCAGGTCGCGCGGGATCGGGCCCTGGATGGCCGCCAGGTACGTCTTGGTGACGCCGTACTTGGGGTGGGTCAGGCGGTGGGCCAGCTCACCGTGGTTGGTGAGCAGGATGAGGCCCTCGGTCTCGGTGTCCAGGCGGCCGACGTGGAACAGCCGGGTCTCCCGGTTGGTCACGTAGTCGCCCAGGCACTGCCGGCCCTCCGGGTCCTCCATGGTGGAGACGACGCCGGCCGGCTTGTTCAGCGCGAAGAACAGGTAGGACTGGGTGGCGACGGTCAGGCCGTCGACCTTGATCTCGTCCTTCATCGGGTCGACCCGCAGGCCCTGCTCGACGACGAGCTTGCCGTTGACCTCGACCCGGCCCTGCGCGATCAGCTCCTCGCAGGCCCGACGGCTGCCCATGCCGGCCCGCGCCAGCACCTTCTGCAGGCGCTCGCCCTCTTCGCCGACCTGCTTGCCGGGGCCCTCGTGCCGAGCCAGCACCCGGTCCTCGATCCGGCCCTGCAGCTCGCGCGAACGCTGCGGCTGACGCCGCGGGTCGCCGGGCGCGCCCTGCCCGTCCCGGCGCGGCCGGGGCGCCGCCCCGGGCTTGCGCGAACCGTAGGCGCTGTACGAGGGCGTCGCGTTCGGGCCGCCGCCGTACTCGGGGCGGTCGTACTTGCGCTCCTCCGGCCGCAGCGGCCGGTCCGGGTAGCGACGCTCCTCGCGCCCGCTGCCACCGCGCGACGAGCCCCCGTACGAGCCCGAGCCGCCACCGTAGGAGCCCGAGCCGCCGCGGGACTGCCCGCCGCGGCCCTGTCCGCCGCCCTGGCCGTAGGACGACCCGCCGCGGCCGCCGCCCTGCTGGCCGCCCCGGCCGCCCTGTCCGCCCCGGCCCTGACCGCCGCCGCTGTTCCTGCCGTTGCCACTGCTACGCATCAAAATGTCCGTACGTCGTATCCGTCTGGGTCCGGTCGGCCTGGTTCGGCCCCTCCTGTGCGGCGGCGACCGCCTGCGCGATCATCGTGCCCTCCAGGGACTCCGCTTCCACGTCGTCGACCTCGGGCAGGAAGGGCGCGAGCTCCGGCAGCTCGTCCAGGCCGCGCAGCCCCATCCGTTCCAGGAAGTAGTTCGTCGTCCGATACAGGATCGCTCCGGTTTCGGGCTCGGTGCCGGCTTCTTCGACCAGTCCTCGCTGTACCAGGGTACGCATCACGCCGTCGCAGTTCACACCACGGACCGCGGAAACCCGCCCGCGCGACACCGGCTGCCGGTACGCCACCACCGCCAGCGTCTCCAGCGCGGCCTGCGTCAGCCGCGCCTGCTGCCCGTCCAGAACGAACCGGTCCACCGCCGCCGCGCACTCCGCACGGCTGTAGAACCGCCACCCGCCGGCCACCTGCCGCAGCTCGAAACCGCGCCCCTGTGCCGTGTACTCCGCCGCCAACTCTCGCAGCACAGCCGC
The DNA here is from genome assembly GCF_044593455.1 of Kitasatospora sp. NPDC051984. Taxonomy (NCBI): domain Bacteria; kingdom Bacillati; phylum Actinomycetota; class Actinomycetes; order Kitasatosporales; family Streptomycetaceae; genus Kitasatospora; species Kitasatospora sp. NPDC051984. The sequence goes on along the minus strand of NZ_JBIUCB010000023.1, from coordinate 26,588 downwards.
CACTTCACCGCTGGACGCGGCCAGCACCGAGGCCAGGTGCGCCTCCGCCACCGGCTCGTCGGCGACCATCAGCACCGCCTCCAGCGCCGCCCGCAACGGCACCCCGGCCGCGGGCCCGCCGTCCCGGTGCACCGGCTCCTGCCACTCGCCCGGCCGGGCTTGCCCGGGCAGGCCGAGCGCCCGCCGCGGCCGCCGCTCCGTCATCGAACGCCGCCTTCCCCGCCCGCCGGGCGGTCGAACTCGTCGGTCACCTCGACCGTCCGGTCCCCCTCGGCGACCCAGCGCACCACCAGCTCCTCCAGAGCCTGCGGCTGCTCGAACGCCAGCACCTTCTCCCGGTACAGCTCCAGCAGCGCCAGGAACCGGGCCACCACCACCAGCTCGTTGTCCGCGTCCTCGACCAGCCGCCCGAACGTCGCCTCCCCCAGCGCGCTCAGCCGCTCCACCACCAGCGCCGCCTGCTCCCGCACGCTCACCGGCGGCATGTGGATGTGATCCACGTACACCACCGGCTTCGGCTTCGGCAGGAACGCCTTCGCGGCCAGCTGCGCGAACCGCTCCAGCCCGACCGTCAGCACCACCTCGGGCAACAGCTGCGCATGGTGCGGCTCCAGCCCCACCGCCCGCGGCCGCCGCGACGCCTCCGCCGCCCACCGCTCCGCGAACAGGCCCGCCACTTCCTTGTACGCCCGGTACTGCAACAGCCGCGCGAACAGCAGGTCCCGCGCCTCCAGCAGCGCCAGGTCCTCCTCGTCCTCGACCTCCGCCGCCGGCAACAACCGCGCCGCCTTCAGATCCAGCAGCGTCGACGCCACCACCAGGAACTCGGTCGCCGCATCCAGGTCCCACTCCGGCCCCATCGCCCGGATGTGCGCCACGAACTCGTCCGTGACCTTCGACAACGCCACCTCGGTGACGTCCATCCTGTGCTTCGCGATCAGCCCGAGCAGCAGGTCGAACGGCCCCTCGAAGTTCTCCAACCGGACCTGGAACATAACGTCCCATTCTGGCAGAAAGCCTTTGAGGCATCCGAGCGTGAAACCGGGGCGCAGGTGGGTGCCAAAACAGGGGCGCGGTGTACTGCGCGAAGGGGAACGCACCTGTCCGCAGGATCGCGTCCCACGACAATGACCTGCACGTGAACGCGCCCCGAGCAGCAGCTAACGCCCCCGAAGCCGCCGAACCAGAATCGACGCCTCGCCCCGCTGCTCCAGATCCGCGAGCACCACCGAGATCGCCTCGCGCACCACCCGTCCGCGATCGACCGCCAGGCCGTGCTCGCCGCGCAGCACCAGTCGCGCGTGCTCCAGGTCCATCAGTTCCTCGGCGGAGACGTACACGGTGATCTTCTCGTCGTGCCGTTCCCGCCCGGACGGGCGCCGGGCCCGTCCGCGTCCGCGCACCGTCGTGGTCGCCGCCCGCCGCGCCGCCTCGGCGGGGTCCTCCGCGCGCCCCGCAGGGCCGGCAGGGGGCTCCGGCCGGGCGCCCGGGACGTCCGCGGTGCGGCCCGCCCCGGGAGCGCCCTGACCGTCCTTCGAGGGCTCCTGTGCCCCGGCAGGCCCGCCCTTGGAGGGCCCGCCGTTGGCAGGCCCGCCGCCGGAACCGTTTCGCGCGAGCGAGGGCGACAGGGCCATTCCGCCCGTGGACCGGAACAGTTCGTCGGCCCCCGGGAGGCTCACTCGACGGGGCGGCACCGGTCGAGCACCTCCCTGGCGAGCTGACGGTACGCGGCCGCGCCGACCGAGTTGGTGGCGTAGGTGGTGATCGGCTCACCGGCCACGGTGGTCTCGGGGAACCTGACGGTCCGTCCGATGACGGTGTGGAAGACGTGCTCGCCGAACGCCTCGACGACCCGGGCCAGCACCTCGCGCGAGTGCACGGTGCGGGAGTCGTACATGGTGGCGAGGATGCCGTCCAGGCGCAGTTCGGGGTTGAGCCGCTCGCAGACCTTCTCGATGGTCTCGGTGAGCAGCGCGACGCCGCGCAGCGCGAAGAACTCGCACTCCAGCGGCACGATGACGCTGTGAGCGGCCGTCAGGGCATTGACCGTCAGCAGGCCCAGCGAGGGCTGGCAGTCGATGATGACGTAGTCGTAGTCGGGCAGCAGCGGCTTGAGCGCGCGGGCCAGCGCGGACTCGCGGGCGACCTCGCTGACCAGCTGCACCTCGGCGGCGGACAGGTCGATGTTGGACGGCAGCAGGTCCATGCCGGGGATGGCGGTCTTCAGCAGGACCTCATCGGCCGTCAGGCCCCGCTCCATGAGCAGGTTGTAGACCGTGACGTCGAGTTCCATCGGGTTGACGCCGAGGCCGACGGAGAGCGCGCCCTGCGGGTCGAAGTCCACCAGCAGGACCCGGCGGCCGTACTCGGCGAGTGCGGCGCCCAGGTTGATGGTGGAGGTGGTCTTGCCGACTCCGCCCTTCTGGTTGCACATCGCGATGATCTGCGCGGGGCCGTGCTCGGCGACCGGCGCGGGGATCGGGAAGTACGGCAGCGGGCGGCCGGTCGGTCCGACCCGCTCGCGGCGCTGGCGGGCCGCGTCGGGGGCCAGGGTGGCCGCGTACTCGGGGTCGGGCTCGTACTCGGCGTCGGGGTCGTCGTAGGGCCCGTAGCCGAGCTCGTTGTACGCGAGTCCGTACGCCGCGAAGTCGGCGTCGTAGTCGGTGACGGCAGTCGCCGCGCTCTGGCGGGCCTCGAAGGTGCGGACCGCGACCGAGCCGACCTCCTGCGCACCCACCGTGGCGTGCCGGGCTTCCTCGTTCGGCTGCCCGGCGGAGAGCTCCGCCAGTCCTGGCTGACCACCCCCGGGAGCAAATGTCGACTCATTCACAAGTCGTCTTACCTCCTTGGCCATCCAGGACTCTATGTCGATTCGTCAGCGTGGCAGCATGCCAACGGTTTGCGACTCTAGGCCGTTTCGGGCATTCGCAGCAACACAATCCACGGTAGTGGGCACGTTGTGTCGGCCACCCACCCACCCCGTGTCAAGAGACGAGCCTAACGTTTCCGCGCAGGCGGGGGGCCATGAGGGGCCGTCAGGTGGTCTTGTCGACAGAGCGGGTGACAAACCGCACCGGAATTGACCGACCGTGGACACGCCCGGACACCTCTGGACACCGCCGAACACCTCGGCGGAACCCCCCGGACCGGCCGCGGGCATGCCGAAGCCCCCGGACCGAAAGGAAGGACGGCCGGGGGCGACAGCAGGTGCGGGACGTCAGGCGAGGACGCTCTCCAGCGAGACCGACTCCAGGCCGAAGGCCTCGGCGACGGCCGGGAAGGTGATCTGGCCCTCGTGCACGTTCAGGCCCTTGGCGAGCGCGGCGTCGCGGCGCAGCGCGTCCTTCCAGCCACGGTTCGCCAGCTCCACCACGTACGGCAGGGTGGCGTTGGTGAGGGCGTAGGTGGAGGTGTTCGGGACGGCGCCCGGCATGTTCGCCACGCAGTAGAAGACCGAGTTGTGGACCTGGAAGGTCGGCTCGGCGTGCGTGGTGGCGTGCGAGTCCTCGAAGCAGCCGCCCTGGTCGATGGCGATGTCGACGAGCACGGAGCCCGGCTTCATGCGGGAGACCAGCTCGTTGGTGACCAGCTTCGGGGCCTTGGCGCCCGGGATCAGCACGGCGCCGATGACCAGGTCGGCCTCGACGACGGCCTTCTCCAGCTCGAACGAGTTGGAGACGATGGCCTTGATCTTGTTGCCGAAGATCTTGTCGGCCTCGCGCAGCTTGTTGATGTCGCGGTCCAGCAGGGTCACGTCGTAGCCCATGCCGATGGCGATGGTGGCCGCGTGCCAGCCGGAGACGCCACCGCCGATGACGACGGCCTTGGCCGAGTGGGTGCCGGGCACGCCACCGGGCAGGGTGCCGCGGCCGCCGGCCGGACGCATCAGGTGGTACGAGCCGACCTGCGGGGCCAGGCGGCCCGCGACCTCGGACATCGGGGCCAGCAGCGGCAGGGCGCCGTTCGCCAGCTGCACGGTCTCGTACGCGATGGCGGTGGTGCCGGAGGCGAGCAGCGCGTCCGTGCCCGGGCGGTCGGCCGCCAGGTGCAGGTAGGTGAAGAGGGTCTGGCCCTTGCGCAGTCGGTGGTACTCCGACGCGATGGGCTCCTTCACCTTGAGGATCATGTCGGCCGCGGCCCACACCTCGTCGGCGGTGGGGAGGATGGTCGCACCGGCGGCCACGTACTCCTCGTTGGGGATCGAGGAGCCGACACCGGCGTTGTCCTCGATGACGACCTCGTGTCCGTTGCGGACCAGCTCATGCACACCGGCAGGCGTGATGGCCACGCGGTACTCGTGGTTCTTGACCTCGCGGGGGATGCCGACCTTCACGGGCTAACACGTCCTCTTGCATGGGGATTCCTACCGGGGGAAGACCGGCGGGTTGCCGCACACGATGAGCACAACGGGGGCAACCGGTGCATAGATCCATGCGCGACTGAGTTCGAGTGTAATGAAGCCCAGGCAGCGTGTCAGCCTTCCAAAGCGAACAAATCAGCTCGACTCGTTGGCAGATTCGTAGGCTTCCGTGCCTTCTGGGGCCACATTGCGGGATGAACTCCGCACTCAAGACACTACTCCGAAAGCGGACGAAACCCCTCCCGGCCCAGGTGCCGCCGCAGGCGATCGGCCAGCGCCGCGACCCGCTCCTCGCCCTGCGCGTCGCCGGTCCGGCGCAGCACCGCCGCCGCCGAGCGGTACTCGCGCAGCGCCTCCTCGAAGCGCCGCAGCGCGGTGTGCGCCTCCGCCAGCCGCACCAGCAGCCGCGCCTCCGCGACCGGGTCGCCGACCGCCTGCCGCAGCACCAGCGCCCGCCCGTACGCGTCGGCGGCCCGCAGCGGATCGCCGAGCGCCCGGTGGCAGTGGCCGACGCCCTCCAGCGCGCGGGCACAGCCGTCCTCGTCCCCGGCGCCCCGGGACAGCTCCACGGCCCGGCGGTAGCGCTCCGCGGCCTGCTCCCAGCGGTCCGCCTCCGCCTGCAGCTCGGCGAGGTTGAGCAGCGCGGCGGCGGCCCGGCGCGGGGCGCGCTGCCGCTCGGCGACCTTCAGCACCGACTCGTGCAGCGCGTGCAGATCGGCCGGCGCGGCCTCCCCGGTCAGCGGCAGCGCGCGCAGCAGCGCCGCCACCAGCCGGCCCGCGCTGCCGTCCAGGTCGCCCTGGCCGACGGCGTCCGCGACGGCGGTGAGAAGTTGCTCACGCTCCCCCAGCAGCCACTGCCCGGCGTGCGCGGCCGAACGCAGCCGCAGCGGCCCCGGCAGCGGGTCCGGGTTCGGCCCGGCCGCCGGATCCAGCAGCAGCCGCGCCGAATCGACCAGCCGCACCAGCCGCTCCAGCAGCCGGGCCCGGGCCAGCTCCAGCTCGGACGGCCGGTCGATCTCGGTCCGCAGCTCCACCAGCCGCCCGTACAGCCGCCCCGGCACCCGGTAGCGCTCCGTGCCGTCCGCGGCCGCCGGCTCCCGCTCCATCAGTTCCAGCTCCGCCAGTGCCGCCAGATGCGTCCCGGCCTCCGGCGCCGGGCAGCCCACCAACGCCGACGCGGTCCGCAGATCGACCTGCTGACCGGGCGCCAGCGTGCACAGCCGCAACAGCCTCGCCCGGGCCGCCGGAAGGCGCCGGTACGCGGGCTCGAACGCCCCCCGCAGCGGATCGCCCTCCACCACCGGCACGGTGTCCGACTGCTCCGCCCCGTCCGCGCGGGAGCGCTCCCGCACCTGCTCCGGCGGACGACGCAACCGGGCCGCCGCCTCCGTGACGGCCAGCCTCGGCTCCGTCCGCAACCAGCCCGCGGCCAGCCGCAGCGCGGCCGGACGATTCGCACACGCCTCCGCGAGATCGGCCGCGCCCACCGGGTCGCAGGAGATCCGGGTACCGCCGACCAGCTCGGACAGCAACTCGAGCGTGGCCCGGTGTTCCAGGCCGCCCAGGATCACCGGATCGATACCCTCGATACCGGTCAACGGCCCCGAGGTGGTGGCCAGCACCACCGACTCGGTCTTCTCCGCGAGCAGCGGCCACACCTGCCCGGTGTCCCGCACGTCGTCCAGCAACAGCAACGCCCGCCGCGACGTCAGCGCCTCGCGCAGCGCCTCGCACGCCGGATCCTCCTCGGCCGCCCCCGGCAGCAACGCCAGACCCGGCCGCTCACCGAGCTGCTCCAGCAGCCTTCTCGCGGCCCGCCCCGCCCCCACCCGCGTCCCGTCCGGCGCCGACATCCGCGCGTAGAGCAACCCGTCCGGGTACTCCCCCGCCACGCTTCGCGCCCACTCCACGGCCAACGCGGTCCGGCCCGACCCCGGCCGCCCCGCCAACACCAGCAACCGCCCCCGCCCCGACGCGGGCCGGCCCGCGGCCACCCTCAGCGCCGCGAGTTCCGCCGTACGCCCCCCGAACGGCCGGGCGCCCGCAGGCAACGCGTCGAAGATTCCGGCCGCCTCGGCCACCGCCGCCGCATCCCTCGCCACCCGCGCCACTCCCGACCCGTCGCCCAGCCCCCCGGACCCGCACACCGGGCCCTGTCCGCGAAGCGTAGTTCGACCACCCCGCCCTACCCGGACACCCCGGTCCCACCAACCCCCACACCACCCCCCCGGCCCAACCCGCCCACACAAGCCGCACGGAATGCAACGGGCAGTGTGGACACGCTCCCGACCCCCGCCCGTGGGGTCCTGCCGTGCGCCGGCTGGGCCCGGAGCGCGCACTCAGAACGCCCCGCATCGTGAGGTCCTGCCGGATGCCGGCAGGGCCCAGGGCACCGGCGAGCGCCCCCGCCCCGCGGGGTTCTGCCGGGTGCCGACAGGGCCCAGGGCGCCAGCAAGCGACCCCGCCCCGTAGGGTTCTGCCGGGTGCCGGCTGGGCCCGGAGCGCGCACTCAGAACGCCCCGCACCGTGGGGTCCTGCCGGGTGCCGACAGGGCCCGGGACGCCGGCAAGCGCCCCCGCCCCGTGGGGTTCTGCCGGGCGTCGGCAGGGCCCGGGACGCCGGCAAGCGACCCCGCATCGTGGGGTTCTCCCGGGTGCCGACAGGGCCCGGGACGCCGGCAAGCGACCCCGCACCCCTTTAGTTCTGCCGGGCGTCGGCAGGGCCCGGGGCGCCGACGAGCGCCCCCGCCCCGTGGGGTTCTGCCGGGTGCCGACAGGGCCCAGGGCACCGGCGAGCGACCCCGCACCCCTTTAGTTCTGCCGGGTGCCGGGTGGGCCCGCGAAGCGGGGCGGGCGCAGGTGGGCGACCCGACATCCCCTTGAAGCCCCCACCCTCGCGGAGCGGCGTCTCAGAACGGCCGAGCCGGCCAGGGCGCGTCCGCCGGACGGAGGGCGTCGATGCCGCCGCGCGTCAGGGCCGTGTGGAGGGCGAGGGTGCCGGTGACCAGGGTGGGGTTGTGGAGTTCACCGGCCAGGACCAGGTCGAGCAGCTGCTCCAGCGGAACCCACGCGGACTCGAGTTCCAGCTCCTCGCCGTGGGCCGCGTAGCGGTCCCCTTCGGCCTCGGAGAGGTCGGTGGCGAGGAACAGCCGCAGCGCCTCGTTGCTGCCGCCGGGCGAGGTGTAGAAGTCGACCAGTAGCCGCCAGTTCCCCGCCTTGCAGTACGCCTCCTCGAACAGCTCCCGCTGCGCCGCGTGCAGCGGGTTCTCGCCGGGGACGTCCAGCAGCCCGGCGGGGAGTTCCCAGAGCCGGTGCCGGACGGGGTGCCGGTACTGGCGCAGGACCAGGACGCGGGCCTGTTCGTCGACGGCGAGGACGGCCACCGAGCCGGGGTGGAGCTGGTAGTCGCGCTGGGCCCATTTGCCGTCGGGCATCCGCACCTGCTCGGAGCGCATGCCCGTCATCCGGCCCTGGAAGGGCGTGTGCCCGTCCCGGACGTCCCATTCCTCGGCCACGTCGCGCATTCCGGTCACCGGGCACCACCCCTTCTCGTCAGTCAGACACAAAGGACCAATCTAGCGGAGCCGAAGCCCCGACACGCCGAGGCCGCCCGTCCCGGAGCGAACTCCGGGACGGGCGGCCTCAGAACAGCACGGTCTCAAAAGCAGGAGCGTCAGCCGACCTTGCGGTCGATCGCCGCGGCGACCAGGCCCGCGAACAGCGGGTGCGGCCGGGTCGGGCGGGACTTCAGCTCGGGGTGGGCCTGGGTGGCGACCAGGTAGGGGTGGACCTCGCGCGGGTACTCGACGTACTCGACCAGGTCGCCCTTCGGGGAGAGGCCGGAGAACTGCAGGCCGGTCTTCTCCAGGTCCGCGCGGTAGGCGTTGTTGACCTCGTAGCGGTGGCGGTGGCGCTCCTCGACGTACTGCTCGCCGCCGTACACCTCGCGCACGATGGAGCCCTCGGCGAGCTTCGCCGGGTACAGGCCCAGGCGCATGGTGCCGCCCAGGTCGCCCTTGCCGTCGACGATGGCGAGCTGCTCGGCCATGGTGGAGACGACCGGGTGCTTGGCGGCCGGGTCGAACTCGGTGGAGTTCGCCTCGGGCAGGCCGGCCAGGTTGCGGGCGGCCTCGATGACCACGCACTGCAGGCCCAGGCACAGGCCGAGCAGCGGGATCTTGTTCTCGCGGGCGAACGTGATCGCGCCGACCTTGCCGGTGACACCGCGGTCGCCGAACCCGCCGGGGATGCAGATCGCGTCGACGTCACCGAGCTGCTGCTGCGCACCCTCGGGGGTCTCGCAGTCGTCGGAGGTGACCCACTTGATCTCGACCCGGGCGTTGTTGGCGAAGCCGCCGGCGCGCAGCGCCTCGGTCACCGACAGGTAGGCGTCCGGCAGGTCGATGTACTTGCCGACCAGGGCGACCTTGACCACGTGCTGCGGCTCGTGGACGCGGCGCAGCAGGTCGTCCCAGGTGGTCCAGTCGACGTCGCGGAACGGCAGGTCGAGGCGGCGCACCACGTAGGCGTCCAGGTTCTCGGCGTGCAGCACCTTGGGGATGTCGTAGATCGACTTGGCGTCGATCGCGGCGACCACGGCCTCTTCGTCGACGTCGCACATCAGCGAGATCTTGCGCTTGATGGCCTGCGGCACCTCGCGGTCGGCGCGCAGCACGATCGCGTCGGGCTGGATGCCGATGTTGCGCAGCGCGGCCACCGAGTGCTGGGTGGGCTTGGTCTTGAGCTCGCCGGACGGGCCGATGTAGGGCAGCAGCGACACGTGCACGAAGAAGACGTTGTCGCGGCCGACCTCGTGGCGGACCTGGCGGACGGCCTCCAGGAACGGCAGCGACTCGATGTCGCCGACGGTGCCGCCGACCTCGGTGATGACCACGTCGACGTCCTCGGTCGCCATGCGGCGGATCCGGGACTTGATCTCGTTGGTGATGTGCGGGATGACCTGGACGGTGTCGCCGAGGTACTCGCCGCGCCGCTCCTTGGCGATCACGGTGGAGTAGACCTGGCCGGTGGTGACGTTCGCCGAGCCGTGCAGGTTGGTGTCGAGGAAGCGCTCGTAGTGACCGATGTCGAGGTCGGTCTCGGCGCCGTCGTCGGTGACGAAGACCTCACCGTGCTGGAACGGGTTCATGGTGCCCGGGTCCACGTTGAGGTAGGGGTCGAGCTTCTGCATCGTCACGCGCAGGCCGCGGGCCTTGAGAAGCGCGCCGAGGCTCGAGGCGGTGAGGCCCTTGCCGAGCGAAGAGGCGACACCCCCGGTGACGAAGAGGTGCTTGGTCGTCACGGCGCGGCCGTTGGCCGACTTGCCGGAATGGGGCTGTGCCAAGAGGGGGCTCCCGTGGGTGTCGTGTCGGAGAGTGACGCCGGTGGAGGGGCTACCCGGCCCTCGTTCCCACCAGTTCCACGGGATACCAGCGTATCAGTGCCCCGGCGAGTGCTCGCCCGCGTCCGGGTGGGCGGGGCCCCGGCGGGTCGTCCGGACGGGTCGTCCGGGGGGTCGGGAAAGGGCCTGGAGGGCATGCGGCGCACGGGGTGCGGGCAGGCGGGCGGGGGAATCCGGACGCGCCCGAAACACCCGAATCATCGTATTCTGCTCAAACGTCGACATCCTCGCCCGACCCCCGACCCGTGCGCACCGCCGCCGCCGGGGCACGCTGGGCCGCTGGGAACGGAGAGCCATGGCCGGTCGCATCGAGGACTACGCGCTCATCGGGGACATGCAGACGGCCGCGCTGGTCCGCCACGACGGCGCCGTCGACTGGCTGTGCCTGCCGCGGTTCGACTCGCCCGCGGTGTTCGCGGGGCTGCTCGGCACCGACGAGCACGGGTTCTGGCGGATCGGCCCGGCGCTGCCCGTAGAGCCGCCGCCCGCCGCCACCCCGCCGAGCCGGGGCCTGCTGGACGCCGCCGAGCCGCCCGTCCCGCCGGTGACCGCCGCCGCACCCGCGCTGCCCTGCGACCGGCGCCGATACCGGGGCGACTCGCTGATCCTGGAGCAGGAGTGGGACACCCAGGGCGGCACCGTCCGGGTGATCGATTTCATGCCGCCGCGCCACCTGCTCGGCACGCCTGACGTGCCGCAGATGATCCGCATCGTGGAGGGCCTGGCCGGCACCGTCCGGATGCGCTCGGCGGTGCGGATGCGGTTCAGCTACGGCCGGATCGTGCCCTGGGTGCACCGGGTGGAGCAGCCCGGCGGCGGCGGGCACCGCACCGTCGCGGTGGCCGGCCCCGACTCGGTGTGGCTGGACGGCCGGGCCGAGACCTACGGCCGCGACCTGACCACGTACGCCGACTTCACCGTCACCGAGGGTGAGCGGATCGCCTTCGGGCTGACCTGGAAGGCCTCGCACGAGCCGGCCCCGGCGCCGCCGGACGCCGAGGACGCGCTGAAGTCCACCGAGCGGTTCTGGCGCGAGTGGGTCGAGCAGTGCCGCTACCGGGGCCCCTACCGGGAGGCCGTGGTCCGCTCGCTGATCACCCTGAAGGCGCTCACCTACGCCCCGACCGGCGGCATCGTCGCCGCCCCCACCACCTCACTGCCCGAGGACCTCGGCGGCGAACGCAACTGGGACTACCGCTACACCTGGCTGCGGGACGCCGCGATCACGCTGTCCTCGCTGCTGCGCACCGGCTACCGCGAGGAGGCCCGCGCCTGGCGCGAGTGGCTGCTGCGCGCGGTGGCCGGCGACCCGGAGAACCTGCAGATCATGTACGGCATCGCCGGCGAGCGCGAACTCACGGAGTCCTCGCTCGACTGGCTGCCCGGCTACGAGGACTCCCGCCCGGTCCGGGTCGGCAACGGCGCCGCCGGGCAGCTCCAGCTCGACGTGTACGGCGAGGTCGTCGAGGCACTGCACCTGGCCACCATGTCGGGCCTGGCCCGGCACGACCACGCCCACCAGCTCCAGCTGCGCCTGATCGAGTACCTGGAGGACCACTGGCGCAACCCCGACGAGGGCATCTGGGAGGTCCGCGGCCCGCGCCGGCACTTCGTGCACTCCAAGGTGATGGCCTGGGTCGCCGTCGACCGCACCCTCAAGCTGCTGGAGCAGCTGGAGAACGTGCCGCCGGGCCTGGCGGAGCGCTGGCAGAAGCTGCGCGCCGAGATCCACGCGGACGTGTGCGCCAAGGGCTACGACCCGGACCGCAACACCTTCACCCAGTACTACGGCGGCAAGGAGCTGGACGCCTCACTGCTGCTGATCCCGCAGGTCGGCTTCCTGCCGCCGGACGACAAGCGGGTGATCGGCACCATCGAGGCGATCCAGCGCGAACTGTCCACCGAGGACGGCTTCGTGCTGCGCTACCCGACGCACGACGAGCAGGGCAACAACGTCGATGGCCTGTCCGGACACGAAGGGGCGTTCCTGGCCTGCTCGTTCTGGCTGGCCGACGACCTGGCGATGATCGGCCGGGTCGGCGAGGCCCGCGAGCTGTTCGAACGGCTGCTGGCGCTGCGCAACGATCTGGGGCTGCTCGCCGAGGAGTGGGATTCGCGGACGCGCCGTCAGGTCGGCAACTTCCCGCAGGCGTTCAGCCACGTGCCGCTGATCGACACGGCGCTGCGGCTGACCGCCGCGGGCGGGCTGGACCTGTCGTCGCACTGACACCCCGTCACTGCTGACGCTGCACCAGTTCGTCGTAGATGGACAGCACCTGGGCGACGGTAGCCGCCTCGTCCGGCCAGGTGCGGGCCTGGGCGTGGCCGGCGTCCGCGAGTTCGGCGCACCGCTTGTCGTCGGCGAGCAGCTCACGGACGGCGCCGCCGAGCGCCTGCGGGTCGGCGAACGGGACCAGGACGGCGGCGTCGCCGACGAGTTCGGGGATGCCGCCGACGGCGGTGGCGACCACCGGCACGCCGGCCCGCATCGCCTCCTGGGCGACCAGCGAGCGGGCCTCCCAGCGGGAGGAGAGCACCACCAGGTCGGCGGCGGCCAGCAGGTCGGGGATGTCGGTGCGGTGGCCGAGCACCTCCACGGGCAGCTTCTCGGCGCGCACCCGCTCGGCCAGCGCCTGCCGTTCGGGGCCGTCGCCGGCCAGCAGCACGTGCGGCATCGGTTCGTCGGGGGCGGCGAAGTGCGGGACGGCGTCCAGCAGCAGCGAGAAGCACTTCTGCGGGACCAGGCGGCCGATCGCCAGCACCACGGGGCGGCCGTCGTCGATGCCGGGCAGCGCGGCCCGGGCCGCGGCGCGGTCGAGTTCGGCGGGCGGCAGCGGCGGGGCGGCGACCGGGCCGAGCCGGGCGTCGGTGGCGCCGAGTTCACGGGCCCGGGCGACCAGGTCGGAGGAGGCGCCGAGTACCAGGTCGGCGGCCCGCACCACGCGGCGTTCCATCAGGCGTTGCAGCCGGCGGTCCAGGCCGGTGGAGAGCAGCGCGTGGTGCGAGGTGACCACCAGCGGGGTCTCCGGGCGGATGCCGGGGAACCGGCCCGCGGTGCGCAGCGCCAGGTCGGACAGCAGGCCGGCCCGCAGCCCGTGCGCGTGGACGACGTCGGCGCCGGTGAAGGCGCGGCGCAGCTCACCGATCGCGACGGTGTCGGAGCGGGCCCCCGAGGTGGGGGTGATGTCCACGGTGTGCAGGCGGGCGCCGGCCGCGGAGAACCCGTAGCGGCGGTCGGCGCCCTCGGGCGCGCAGACCGTGACCGTCACCCCGTGGGCGACCAGACCCTGCGTCAGGGAGCGTACGTGCGCGCCGATCCCGCCCGTCGCGGCGGCCAGGACGAGCACCACATGCAACTGGGGGGCCGCGGTGGCCCGGGCGGCGGAATGGTCCACGTCGTCTTCGCTCCGACTCGTAGTCAGCTGGTTTCCGCTCGCCACGATGCCAGGTCTCTCGCCCTCTTGGACAGTCGGCACCGCTGCGGCGCGTCGCCCGGCCGTACGGGCCGGGCGACGCGTGCGGGGGCGGGGCGGGGTCAGCCCCGGGCGGTGCGGGCGGCCGCCAACAGTTCCTCGGCGTGTGCCCGGCCGAGCTCGGAGTCCTCCAGGCCGGCCAGCATCCGGGACAGCTCGCGCACCCGTTCCTCGTCGTTGAGGGTCTTCACGCCGCTGCGGGTGACGGTGCCGTCGTTGGTCTTCTCCACCACCAGGTGCCGGTCGGCGAACGCGGCGACCTGCGGCAGGTGGGTCACCACCACCACCTGGGCGCTGCGGGCGAGCTTGGCCAGGCGGCGGCCGATCTCCACGGCGGCCTTGCCGCCGACGCCCGCGTCGACCTCGTCGAACAGGTAGGTCGGCACCGGGTCGGCGCCCGCGAACACCACCTCGACGGCCAGCATGACGCGGGACAGCTCGCCGCCGGAGGCGCCCTTGGCGATCGGGCGGGGCTGCGCGCCGGGGTGCGGGGCGAGCAGCACCTCGACCTCGTCCACGCCGTGCGCGCCGTAGGAGACGGTGCGGCCCTCGATCTCGATGCCGGACAGGTCGTCGACCTGGCTGATCGCGAAGGTCACCCGGGCGTGCGGCATGGCGAGTTCGGCGAGCTCGCCGGAGACGGCGGCGGCGAACTTGTCGGCGGCGGCGTGCCGGGCGTGCGACACCTCGGCCGCCAGGTCGGCCAGCTGGGCGCGCAACTCGGTCTCCTGCGCGCCGAGTTCGTCGATCCGCTCGTCGTCGCCGTCGAGTTCCAGCAGCCGCACCGAACCGGCCTCGGCCCAGGCGACCACCTCGGCGAGGGTGCCCTCGGTGCCGGAGTACTTGCGGACCAGGTGGGCGAGGACGGCGCGGCGGTCCTCGACGGCGGCCAGGCGCACCGGGTCGGCGTCCAGGTCGTCGGCGTACCCGGCGAGGTCGCCGGCCACGTCGGCGAGCAGGTAGCCGACCTCGCCGAGGCGGTCGGCGAGCTGCGCGAGGCGCTCGTCGTGGTGCCGGACGGCGTCCACGGCGCGGCGGGCCTGGGCGAGCAGGGTGCCGGCGTCCACGGCCTCCGGGTCGGCGGGGTCGCCCGCCAGCGCGGCGTGCGCGAGCGTCGCGGCGGAGGACAGCGCGTCGGCGTGGCCGAGGCGCTCCGCCTCCACGGCCAGTTCGGCGTCCTCCCCGGCGACGGGTTCGGCGGCGGCGATCTCCTCCAGGCCGAAGCGCAGCAGGTCGGCCTCCTGGGCGCGTTCCCGGGCCCGGGTGGTCAGCTCCTCCAGCGTCGCGGACACCTCGCGCAGGGTGCGGTACACCTCGCGGTAGCGGGCCAGCGGCTCCGCGACGGCCTCGCCCGCGTACCGGTCGAGCGCGCCGCGCTGCCGGGACGGGCGCAGCAGCCGCTGCTGGTCGGTCTGGCCGTGCACGGCGATCAGGTCCTCGCCGAGCTCGGCGAGCAGCCCGACCGGCACCGAGCGGCCGCCGACGTGCGCCCGGGAGCGGCCCTCGGCGGAGACGGTACGGCTGATCAGCAGTTCGCCGTCGTCGAGTTCGGCGCCCGCCTCCTGGGCCCGGGCCACCACCGGCGAGGCCGGGTCGAGCGCCAGCCGGCCCTCGACGACGGCCCGCTCGGAGCCGTTCCGTACCAGCGCCGGGTCGGCCCGGCCACCGAGCAGCAGCCCGAGGCTGGTCACCACCATGGTCTTGCCGGCGCCGGTCTCGCCGGTGACGGCGGTGAAGCCGGGGGCGAGTTCGACCACCGCGTCGTCGATGACACCCAGATCCCGTATCCGCATCTCGTCCAACACGGAGACGACCTTACGAGGTTCCACCGTCGGCGCGCGACGACCGCCCCCCGGTTCACCCGGAGGTGGCGGCCGGAACGGGCACCGTGAGGCGCGGCAGGAAGAACTGCACCAGCGGGCCGATGGCCAGCGCGTAGGCGACCGTGCCGACGCCGAACGTCCCGCCGAGGGCGATGCCGGCGGCCAGCACGGTCAACTCGATGCCGGTGCGGATCAGTCGCACGGAACGGCCGGTACGCCGGTGCAGGCCGGTCATCAGGCCGTCCCGCGGGCCGGGGCCGAGCCGCGCCCCGATGTACAGGCCGGTCGCCACGGCGTTCAGCACGATGCCTGCCACCAGCAGCGGGATCCGGGCGGCGAGCGCGTGCGGGTGCGGCAGCAGCGCCAGCGTGGCGTCCATCGCGACGCCAAGGACGGCCACGTTGCCGACCGTGCCGACGCCCGGTTTCTGCCGCAGCGGTATCCACAGCAGCAGCACCAGCACGCCGACCAGCGTCACCCAGGTGCCGACGCTCAGGCCGAGGTGCCGGGCCAGGCCCTGGTGGAAGACGTCCCACGGGTTGCCGCCCAGCGAGGAGCGCAGCACCAGGGCCATCGAGACGCCGTACAGCACCAGGCCCGCGGCGAGCTGGACAACCCGGCGGGGCAGGTCGGTGGAGCGGGCGAACAAAGGCAGGGAGACCGCCATCGGGTGGACCTCTTCTCGTACGGTGCTTGCCGTTCCTCGGCACTGGACGCCACTATGGGCAGTCCAAAAGGGCACCCGACAGGGCCAATCCGATCCGAGTGGACTGATTTCCGATGGCCGAGTGGCACAGCACCCTGACCCCGCACGCCCTCGCCCGCCAGCTGCCCCCGGCGGACGGCCGCCACCCCGCCTACCGCGCACTCGCCGACCGGGTCTCCCGGCTGGTCGCCGACGGCCGCCTCCCGGCCGGCACCCGGCTGCCCGCCGAACGCGAACTCGCCGCCGAACTCCGGCTCAGCCGCACCACCGTCGCCGCCGCGTACGAGGCACTGCGCGCCGACGGCTTCCTGCGCTCCCGGCGCGGCGCCGGCTCCTGGACGGCCCTGCCCGAAGGCACCCGGCCGCCCGCCGACGCCCTGCACCCGCTCGGCCCCGACCGCCCCGGCAGCGAACTCGACCTCGGCCTCGCCGCGCCCATCGCCCCGCCCCAGCTCGCCGAGGCCGCCGCCCACGCCCTCGAGCGGCTGCCCGCCTACGCCTGCGGCCACGGCACCTACCCGACCGGCCTGCCCGTCCTGCGCGAAGCCGTCGCCCGCCGCTTCACCGAACGCGGCCTGCCCACCGGCCCCGACCAGATCCTGATCACCACCGGCGCGATGAGCGCCCTCCACCTCGCCCACCACGCACTGCTCACCCGCGGCGACCGGGTCGCCGTCGAAGCACCCAGCTACCCCAACACGCTGCGCGCCCTGGACCGCCACGGCGCCCGCCTGGTACCCGTCCCGTTCGCCACCGACCATGCCGGGCAAGCGGGTTGGGACCTCCCCCAGTGGCAACGCGTGCTCCGCGGCGCCGCCCCCAAACTCGCGTACACCATCCCCGACTTCCAGAACCCCACCGGCGCCCTGATCGACGAGGACCAGCGCCGCGCCCTGCTCGCCCACGCCCGCGCCGCCGGCACCGCCGTCCTCGCCGACGAGACCTGCGCCGAACTCGGCTGGGGCGTCGCCGACTCCGACCTGCCCCGCCCGCTCGCCGCACTCGACCGCGACGCCCGGGTGATCACCGTCGGCTCGGCGGGCAAACTGCTCTGGCCCGGCCTACGGATCGGCTGGCTGCGCACCCAACCGTCCCTGGTCCGTCAACTCGCCACCGACCGGGCCCTGTTCGACCTCGGCACCCCGGTCCTCGACCAGCTGATCACCACCCGCCTGCTGACCCACCACCTCCCCGCCGTCCGCGCCGAACGCCACGCCGGCCTGCGCGCCACCGCCGAGGCCTTCGCCGCCGCCCTGCCCCAGCACTTCCCCCACTGGCGCTTCACCCTCCCACCCGGCGGCCTCGCCCTCTGGGTGGCCACCCCCGGCCTCCCCGCCACCGCCCTCGCCCGAGCCGGCGAACGCCTCGGCGTCCGCATCGCCTCCGGCGCCCGCTTCGGCATCGACGGCGCGTTCGAGGAGTACCTCCGCCTCCCCCTCACCCTCCCCGCCACCCACGTCCCCGACGCCCTCCACCGCATCACCGAGGCCGCCGAACTCGCCCGCAAGGAGCGCTTCGCGACAGCGGATCCGGAGCCGTGCAGCCTCTGAACCCAGCGGGTAAAGGACGCGAAACGCAGGCGGGCGCGAAAACAGGGGCGCGGGGAACTGCGCGAAGGGGAAAGCACTCGTCGGAAAGATCGCGACCCAGGACAATGACTTGCACGTGGTCGCGACCCTACGGACAGGTTGGCGCTTGTCGCGCAATCAGGCCGTTCCCGAGCGCCCGCGCCAGCCTGTCACCGGCAGCGCGAACTTCGCGACCAGCCGGTCCGTGAACGGCGCCCGGTGCAGCCGCGCCAAGCGGACCGGCGTCTTGCCCCGGCGGACCTCCACCCGTGCCCCGGCCGGGAGTTCGACCGAGCGCCGCCCGTCGCACCACAGCACCCCGTGAGGCGTTTTCGGCTGCACCTCGACGGCCAGCACCGAGTCCGGCGACGTCACCAGCGGACGGGCGAACAGCGCGTGCGCACTGATCGGCACCATCAGCAGCGCCTCCACCTCCGGCCACACCACCGGCCCGCCACCGGAGAACGCGTACGCCGTGGAGCCGGTGGGCGTCGAAAGCACCACGCCGTCGCAGCCGAAGTTCGACACCGGGCGGCCGTCCACCTCGGTGACGACCTCCAGCATCCGCTCGCGTGCCGCCTTCTCCACCGAGGCCTCGTTGAGTGCCCAGTCCTCGTGCAGCACATCGCCGTTGGTGCGGACGAGGACGTCGATGGTCATCCGCTCCTCGACGGCGTAGTCGGCGTCCACCACCCGGTCGACCACCGTCGCCAGGTCGTCGCGCTCGGCCTCGGCGAGGAAGCCGACCCGGCCGAGGTTGATGCCGAGCATCGGCAGCCCGGATTCGCGGGCCAGTTCCGCCCCCCGCAGCAGCGTGCCGTCCCCGCCCGCGACCAGGATCAACTCGCAGCCGTCGGCCGCGCCCGGGCCGCCCGGCACCAGCTCCACCCCGTCCGGCAGATCCAGGCCCACCGCCTCCGCCTCCAGCAGCCGGATCCGGATCCCCGCCTTCAGCAGGCCGTCCACCAGCCCTTCCACACTGCGCAGGGCGGCCTCCCGGCCGGTGTGCGCGATCAGGAAGACCGTACGACGATCGCTCATTGCCCGCTGCCCTCTCCCTACGCCCGCCGGACCTTGCTGGCCCGGTCGTGGCATGCCAGTCTGCGCAACGCTCGGACGCCTGCCAAGTACCCTACTTGGGGCCCTCCGCCACGGCCCGGTCCGCGTCGGCCGGATCCAGCTGCTCCGCATCCCGGCGCAGCCACAGGAAATACTCCACGTTCCCCGACGGCCCGGGCAGCGGCGACGCCGTCACCGCCCGCACGCCCAGGCCCAACTGCCAGGCCTGCGACGCCACCTGGCGGATCGTCTCGGCCCGCAGCTCCGGCGAACGCACCACGCCGCCCGAGCCCAGCCGGTCCTTGCCGATCTCGAACTGCGGCTTCACCATCAGCACCAGGTCCGCGTCCGGCGCCGCGCAACCGGCCAGCGCCGGCAGCACCAGGCCCAGCGAGATGAACGACAGGTCGCCCACCACCAGGTCGACGAGCGTCCCGCCGATCAGCTCCGGCGTCAGCTCCCGCACGTTGGTGCGGTCCATCACCGTCACCCGCTCGTCGCTCTGCAGCGACCACGCGAGCTGCCCGTAGCCGACGTCCACCGCCAGCACATGCGCCGCGCCCGCGCGCAGCAGCACATCGGTGAAGCCGCCGGTGGACGCCCCCGCGTCCAGCGCGAGCCGGCCCTCCACCACCAGGCCCTGCGGGACGAACGCGGCGAACGCGCCCGCCAGCTTGTGGCCGCCCCGCGACACGTAGTCCGGGTCCGCGTCGTCCTTCGCGACCACCACGGCCGCCGCCGTCTCCACCTGCGTGGCCGGCTTCGTCGCCACCGTGCCGCCCACCGTCACCCGGCCCGCCGCGATCAGTTCGCTCGCATGCTCCCGCGACCGGGCCAGCTTCCGCCGCACCAGCTCCGCATCCAGACGGCGTCGTGCCACTGCCACTACTACGTCAGCTCCCACATTCCGCAATCGTCACTCGCGGTCCAGCGCCGCGAGGGTCGCGGCGAGCCGCGCATGAACATCTTCGTACACCTCGACCAGCTCCCCTGCCCCCACCCCGTCCGTCTCCCCCAGCCGGGCCAGCGCCTCGTCCACCTCGGACTCGCCCGTCCACCGCACCTCACTCACCGTCGGTGCCCCCTGGCTCCGGCTTCGCGGCGGGCTTCCGCGCGGGCGCCTTCTTCGCGGTCGTGGCCTTGCCGGGTGCGGCCTTCTTCGCGGTCGCGGTCTTCTTGGCCGGTGCGGCCTTCTTCACGGCGGCCTTCTTCACGGCGGCCTTCTTCGCGGCGGCCTCGTTCACGGCGGCCTTGTTCGCCGCGGCGGGCAGCGGGGCGGACGGGCTGTCGGCGGTGGCCTTCTTGGTCACGGTCTTCTTCGCGGCCGTCTTCTTCGCGGCGGCCTTCTTCGCCACCGTCTTCGGCGTCACGGCCGCGCCGCCCTCCGTCGGGGCCTTACGCGGCACCGAGCGCTTCGCCGCGGCCTGCTTGGCCGCCGCGCCCTTGCGGGCGGTCGCCTTGCGGGGCGCCGGGGTGGCGGCCGGTGCCGTGTTCGTCGGCTGCCCGGCCGCCCCGTCCGACGCCTCGTCGGCGGGCGCGGGCTCCGCGTCCCACCCGGCGCCGAACAGGCCCTGGGCCCGGGCGGCCGGGCGGACCGTCGGCTCCTCCGGCTTCTCCTCGGGCTCGGGTACGGTCGGCTCGTCGACCTCGCGCAGCTTCGACTCGATGAAGCTCAGCACCACGCCGACCTTCACCACCTGGTCGCCGACCTTCTCGAACACCCTCTCGGCCTCGTTCTTGACGACGCCCGCGACCAGGTCCACCCCGGCCCGCCCGGCCGTCACCGTCTCCTCGGCCAGCACCCGCAACTGCTCGACCCCGGGCGGCAGTTCACCGGTCCGCTGGATCAGCCCCTCGGCCGCGCCCAACACCCGACGGCTCGCCTCCTCGGCGAGCTCCGTCGCGACCACCACCACACCCCGCACCGCATCCCGCAGCATCCGAACCGCCTCCTCCGCGGGCACCGACTGCCCGCACTGACGCTACCCCGTCCTACGCCGGCCCGTACCCGCCCGCACCACCCGCCCCACGGTCGGCCCCCGGTCACCCCCGCCCGGCCGCCCCGCCCGCCCGGCGCGTTAGCGTGGAACGCCCCACCTATCACCGAGACAGGAGTACGCCGCACCCATGGTCACCATCGAGGAGTGCCGCCGCGCACTGGAGCAGCTCAGCCGCAACCTCGCCGGCGCGAACGGCGACGTCCGCAAGGCCACCGCCCTCGACCGGTCGCTCAGCTGCCACCTCACCGACCTCGGCCTGACCTTCACCGGGCGGCTCACCGACGGGCAGCTCACCGGCATCACCGAAAACCCCGGAGCCCCCACCGCCAAGGCCGACATCCGGCTCACCACCACCGGCGACGACCTGGTCGCCCTGGTCGACGGCAAGCTGGCGTTCCCCACCGCCTGGGCCACCGGCCGCCTCAAGCTGGACGCGAGCTTCCTCGACCTGCTGCGCCTGCGCAGCCTGCTCTGACGCCTGCGCTCACCCGCAGGACTGCGCCTGCTGCGGGGCCATGACCTCGGTCCTGCCGAAGGCCATCACCACATCGGCGACCCCGGTCGGGCGGTGCACCCGCAGCACCACCCGGCCCTGCAGAAAGCCCCGCGGACAGAGGGCGTAGAAGCGTCGGCCACCGCCTTCCGCACGACCCTTCCACGTCCCCGCATCATCCCCCCCTGGACGATCCGAAGCAGTGCTCCCGGGATACCCGCCCGGCTGATCGTCAACTCACAGCGCTGCCAACGCCTTTGACGTCTCGGGGGCCGCCCCGTTCGCGTCCGCCCACGTCCACGCCGCCGCGCACAGCGCCCGCAGCGCGTCGATCCGCTCGCCGCCGCCGTCCAGGGTCAGCGCGCCGCCGTCCACGCCGGCCTCCCAGCCGCCGCAGGCGAACCGGCCGTCGACCGGCTCCGACACCTCGGGCTGCGGCTCCAGCAGGCCGCGCAGGTCGTCCGACAGGTAGGTCGGGCGGTGCTGCACGGGGGCGGCGAGCAGCAGTTCGGGGGTGGTGACGCCGGTGAAGACCAGCAGCGAGTCCACGCCGCCGTTGAACGCGCCCTCGATGTCGGTGTCGAGGCGGTCGCCGACCACCAGCGGACGCGTCGCGCCCGTCCGCAGGACTGTCTCCCGGTGCATCGGCGGCAGCGGCTTGCCCGCCACCTCCGGCGTCACGCCCGTCGCCGCCGACACGGCCGCCACCAGCGTCCCGTTGCCGGGCGCGATGCCGCGCGCGGTCGGAATCGACATGTCGGTGTTCGACGCCACCCACGGCAGGCCCCGGCCCACCGCGTACGAGGCCTCCGCGAGGTCCGCCCAGCCGACCGACGGGTCGTAGCCCTGCACCACCGCCGCCGGGTCGTCGTCCAGGGAACGCACCGGCACCAGCCCGCGCTCCTCCAGCGCCTCCACCAGCCCGGCTCCGCCGATCACCAGCACCCGCGAACCCGCCGGAACCTTCTCCGACACCACCCGCGCCGCCGCCTGCGCCGAGTTGATCACATCGGCGGGCTCGGCCGGCACCCCCAGCTCCGACAGGTGCTCCGCCACCACCCGCGGCGGCCGCGAGGCGTTGTTCGTCACGTACGCCAGCCGCATCCCGGCCGCCCGCGCCCGCTCCAGGGACTCCACCGCGTGCACGATCGCGTGCGGCCCGGCGTACACCACCCCGTCGAGGTCCAGCAGCGCCGTGTCGTACGCCTCCGTCAACGCCACCGCGCTACCCTGCGGCACGCTCCGCACCATCACAGCTCTCCACTCACCTCGAACGATCGAACACCCGCAACCTTAGGACCCGTCCGGCTCCTCAGGCGGCGCCAAGTACCCCGGTGCCCCCGGCCGCAGCGGACCGAACGCCCCCGCCCGGGCCGCCAGCGTCGCCCGGGTCTGCCGCAGCGCCGCCCGGTAGTGCTTGTTGCCGGGCTGCATCGCGACCGCCAGCGCCAGGTGCTCCGCCGAGGACTCGAAGTCCCCCAGCCGGGCCGCCGCCACGCCCCACCCGAACTGCGCGTAGTCGTCCGACGGGTCCGCCTCCGCCACCGTCCGGAAACTCGCCAGCGCCGCCGCGTACTGCCCGGCGTCGAACTGCGCCCGCGCCAGCGCCTCCCGGATCGACCGCGACCCGGGCTCCGCCTCCGCCGCCCGCGCCAGCAGCTGCACCGCCGCCGCCGGGTGCCGCTCCTCCAACAGCCGCACCCCGCGCCGGAACCAGTCGTACACCCCGCCGCCGGGCGCCCCCGCCGCACTTCCCGAAGAGGCCTCCGCGCCGTCGCCGTCGTGGCTCCCGTAGCTCATCCGCAACTCCCCGCTCTCCTGGTCGGCGCCCACCGCCCCGCCCGCAACCGGAACGGCCGCGTGCATCGCGATCTCCCAACAAGGAGTACCCGGCTAACATGCCCAGGATGAGCGCCCCTCGTGCCGAAATCGGCAACGAGCCCTCGGGCGGCCCCGGAGACCCCGGGCACGTCGCCACCGCAGGGCTGTCCCTGTCCCCGTTCCGCGGCCTGCGCTACGACCCCCAGAAGGTCGGCGACCTGGCCGCGGTGACCTCACCCCCCTATGACGTGGTGGACCCCGGACGGCGCCAGGACCTGGAGACCTCGGACCCGCACAACATCGTCCGACTCATCCTGCCGCGCCCCGAACCGGAGGACTCCGGCCTCCGCCCCGACCGCGACACCCGCTACCGGCACGCAGCCCGCCTGCTGCGCGACTGGCGCGAACAGGGCATCCTCACCGCCGACCCCCGGCCCGCCCTGTACGTCTACGAGCAGCACTCCCCCACCGGCGACCTGCAACGCGGCCTGATCGGCGCCCTCGCCGTCAGCGGCGCCGAAACGGGCGTCGTCCTCCCCCACGAGGACGTCATGCCCAAGCCCGTCGCCGACCGGGTCGGCCTGATGCGCACCACCCGCGCCAACCTCGAGCCCCTGCTGCTCACCTACCGCGGCCACGGCCGCGCCGCCGAGGTCGTCGAACGCACCGCCGCCGGCGAACCACTGCTGCACGTCACCACCAGCGACGGCACCCACCACCGGCTGTGGGCCGTCACCGCCCCCGCCGACCTGGCCGCCGTCAGCCGCGACCTCGCCACCTGCCGCGCCCTCATCGCCGACGGCCACCACCGCTGGGAGATGTACCTGCGGCTCCAGCGCGAACACCGCCACCTGCCCCGCAGCCCCTGGGACCGCGGCCTGGTCCTGCTCGTCGACACCGACCGCTACCCGCTGCGGGTCCGCGCCATCCACCGCGTCCTGCACCGCCTGCCGCTGCACGCCGCGATCGCCGCCCTCGACCCCGACGTCTGGCAGCTCACCGAACTCCCCGGCTCCCTCGACGACGCCCTCAAGGCCCTCGGCGAGGCCCGCACGGACGCCCGCAACGCCTTCGTCCTCACCGCCGGCGACGACCGCTACCTGCTGCTCACCGGCCCCGACGAACGCACCCTCGACGCCACCGTC
The DNA here is from genome assembly GCF_044593455.1 of Kitasatospora sp. NPDC051984. Lineage (NCBI taxonomy): Bacteria > Bacillati > Actinomycetota > Actinomycetes > Kitasatosporales > Streptomycetaceae > Kitasatospora > Kitasatospora sp. NPDC051984. Next base: position 2,740 of record NZ_JBIUCB010000023.1, on the reverse strand, counting down.
CGCACCGACCGCCCCGAGGAATGGCGTCACCTCGACGCCACCGTCCTGCACGCCACCCTGCTCGACCGCACCTGGCACGTCCCCGACAGCCCCGAGCACATCGGCTACCTGCACTCCCCCGAGGCCGCCGTCCGCGAGGCCGCCCGCACCGGTGGCACCGCCGTACTGCTCCACCCCGTCGAGGAACGCGTGGTCCGCCGCCTCGCCGAGCAGGGCGTCACGATGCCCCGCAAGTCCACCTCCTTCGGCCCCAAACCGGCCACCGGACTGGTTCTGCGCTCCCTCGAACTCGGCTGACCCGAACCCGCGCAGCACGCAGAACGGCCCCCGCTCCTACCCGGAACGGGGGCCGTCTGACTGCCAGTTGAGAATCAGGCCTGCTTCGGCTTCTTCTCCTCGAAGGAGTCCTCGTCGTACTCCTCGTCGATCTCGAGGTCGTCGTCGTCGTAGAACTCCTCGACGTCCTCCTCGTCCTCGAAGATCATCCGGTCGTCGCCGATGTCGTCCTTGTTGACCGGCTTGCGGGCCGGCTCCTCGGACTCCACGGCCTCGGCCTCGGCGTCCTCGTCCAGCGCGTCGGTGAACTCCACGCCGTCGATCTCCGCCAGCCGCTCGGACGCGTTGGTCGAACCGTCCGAGTCGGCCTCCACGGCCTTCACGAACCACTCGCGGGCCTCGTCGGCCCGACCCGCCGCGATCAGCGCGTCGGCGTACGCGTAGCGCAGGCGCGCCGTCCACGGGTGGATCGCCGAGGACGCCAGCTCCGGGCTCTGCAGCGTCACCACGGCCGCGTCGAACTGCTCCAGGTCCGCGCGGGCACCCGCCGCGACCAGGCGCATCTCGACCTGACCGGCCTTGTCCAGCTGCTTCGTCTCGGGCTCGCCGGCCATCGCCAGCGCCCGCTCCGGACGGCCCAGACCACGCTCGCAGTCCGCCATCACCGGCCACAGGTCCACCCGGCCGGTCATCCGCCGCGCCGCACGGAACTCGGTCAGCGCCTCGGAGTACCGCTGCGTCATGTACGACGCGAAGCCGGCCGCCTCACGGACGCTCGCCACACGCGACGCCAGCCGCAGCGCGACGCGCGAGTAGTTGTAGGCCTCCTCCGGCTCGCTGTCGAGCAGCCGCGCGACCATCACCAGGTTGCGCGCCACGTCGTCGGCGAGGGTCTTCGGCAGGCTCTTCAGGTCCTGACGGACATCCGCGTCGATCTCGAACCCGGTCACGTCGTCCGGGATCGGCAGCCGGCGCACCGGCTCCATCCGACGCTCGTCCTGGTCGCGGTTGAACCCGCCACGGTCGTCCCGGCCACCCCGGTAGCCACCGCGGTCGCCGCGGTCGTCACGGGAACGGAACCCGCCACGGTCACCGCGGTCGTCCCGACGGAAGCCGCCACGGTCGCCCTGCGGGCGGTCGCCACGGTCGCTGCGGTAGCCGCCGCCCTGGGGACGGTCGCTGCGGTAGCCGCCGCCCTGGGGACGGTCGCCGCGGTCGTCGCGACGGAACCCACCCTGCGGACGGTCGCCACGGTCGTCACGGCGCTCGAACCCACCGGTGCGCTGCGGACGGTCGTAGCCGCCACGCTCGTCCCGGTCCCGCCCGTACGACGGACGGTCCTCACGCGGACGGAACCCACCCTGCGGGCGGTCCCCACGGTCGTCACGACGGAAGCCACCCTGCGGACGGTCGCCGTACGACGGACGGTCGCCACGGTCACTGCGGTAGCCGCCGCCCTGGGGACGGTCGCCACGGTCGCTGCGGTAGCCGCCGCCCTGGGGACGGTCGCCACGGTCGTCACGACGGAAGCCACCCTGCGGGCGGTCACCGTACGACGGACGGTCGCCACGGTCACTGCGGTAACCGCCACCCTGCGGACGGTCACCACGGTCATCACGACGGAAGCCACCCTGCGGACGGTCCTCCCGACGGAAGCCGCCACGGTCGCCCTGCGGACGCTCGTCACGGCCGCGGAAGCCGCCGCCCTGGGGACGGTCGCCACGGTCGTCACGGCGGAAGCCGCCCTGCGGGCGGTCGCCGTACGACGGACGGTCGCCACGGTCACTGCGGTAACCGCCACCCTGGGGACGGTCACCGCGGTCGTCACGACGGAAGCCGCCACCCTGCGGACGGTCGCCACGGTCATCGCGGCGGAAGCCGCCGCCCTGGGGGCGGTCGCCGTACGACGGGCGGTCGCCACGGTCGCTGCGGTAACCACCGCGGTCGGCGCCACGGTCGCCGCGGTCGTCACGACCGCGGTAGCCGCCGCCTTCGCCACGGTCGTCACGACGCGGGCCGCGGTCGTTCGACCAGCCCCCGCGCGACCTGGGCTCGTAGCCCCGGCCGCCGTCGTTACGGCGCTCGGGCCGGTCCTGGGGCGGGTTCGACATGCTGGTGACTCCTGTCTGCACACTGCTGGCTCTAGAGGCGCCACTGCCGATCCATCGACACCAGCGCGCGATCCGGACGACCCCCGAACCCCACCAGGGCCCGGTCCGTCCGTTACATCCGTCTTGTCCATTGTCCGGCACACGAGCGAGCACCGCGCCCGGGTGCCCGACCGCCGTCTGCCGGCCGTCTGTGTTCGGCTGAAAAAGCCCAACAAAAAAGGCCGAGGCCCCAGCTCATCGCTGGGGCCTCGGCCTTTTGAAGAATTGTTCGGCGGCGTCCTACTCTCCCACAGGGTCCCCCCTGCAGTACCATCGGCGCTGTGAGGCTTAGCTTCCGGGTTCGGAATGTAACC
>NZ_JBIUCB010000022.1:98672-113268 GCF_044593455.1 Kitasatospora sp. NPDC051984 | reverse complement strand
AAGCCCGAGAGCCGCAGGGCAAGCGCTGCGCGCGGCAAGCCCGAGAGCCGCAAGGCAGGCGCTGCGCGCGGCCGATGCGCGGGAACCGCAAGGCAAGCGCTGCGCGCCGCAAGCCCGAGAGCCGCAGCGCGGGCGCTACGCGCGGCAAGCCCGAGAGCCGCAGGGCAAGCGCTGCGCGCGGCAAGCCCGAGAGCCGCAAGGCAGGCGCTGCGCGCGGCCGATGCGCGGGAACCGCAAGGCAGGCGCTGCGCGCGGCCGATGCGCGGGAACCGCAGGGCAAGCGCTGCGCGCGGCAAGCGCGAGAACCGCAAGGCAAGCGCTGCGCGCCGCAAGCCCGAGAACCACAGGGCAAGCGCTGCGCGCCGCAAGCGCCAGAACCGCAAAGCGGGCACTGCCGGGCGCTGTGCGGCGGCGGAGGGACGGCCGGCGACGAACCGTCCACGGCGCCGCTCGGCCCTGACGATCCGTCGATGACCTGGCGCTGCGCGCGGCGACTCCGGCCGGCGGGGCGGGCCGGATCACGACAGCCCACGACGGCGCTTCGTTCTCGCCGCCTGCCGAAGGCTGCCCGTGGCGTCAGGCGGCGGCCGTGACGCCGGCCACCGCCAGGAGCAGGACTGCGGAGATCGCGGACAGGCGGCGGGCGGCGGTGGGGGTGGTGGTCAGACGGGCGGCAAGGCGGGCGGTGGTGAGTGCGACGGCGGTGTAGATCGCGGCGCAGCAGAGGACGTTGATGGCGCCGAGGGTGGCGACCTGGGCGCCGACGGGGAGCGCGCCGTCGGGGGTGACGAACTGGGGGACGAGGGAGAGGTAGAGGAGCAGTCCCTTGGGGTTGAGCAGGGCGGTCAGCAGGGATTGGCGCAGGACGACGCGGGTGGGCTGGGGCGGGGCGGCGGTGAGGGCCTCGGCGCGGCCGCTGCGGCGCAGGGTGAGCAGCATGGTGACGGCGAGGAACGCGAGGTAGCCCGCGCCGGCGAGGCGCAGGACGGGGAGCAGTCCGGGCAGAGCACGCAGCGCGGCGGCCAGGCCGGCTGCGGAGAGCAAGGTGTGGATGCCGTAGCCGGCGCAGACGCCGGCGACGGCGGTGAGGGCGGCGGTGCGGCCCTGGCCGAGGCCGCGGGCGGCGATGTAGAGCCAGTCCGGTCCGGGGGTGCAGACCAGGAGCAGGTCCACGCCGAGGAAGAGCAGCAGGGCATGCGGGTCCATGGCACCTTGGGTTTCGCGTGAGGGGGCAAGCAGGGGACGTCCTGGACGCTATCTGTCGGGCGGTGGCAGCCGATGTCCCGTTTTCGCTGGTCAGCCCCCTCGTGGGGCAGAATGTTGCGCCATGGACCGCCTCGACCGCAGAATCCTCCACGAGCTCCAGCAGGATGGCCGGCTCACCAACGCCGAACTCGCCGACCGGGTGGGGCTGACTCCGTCGCCGTGTCTGCGCCGGGTGCGTCAGTTGGAGCAGCAGGGGGTGATCCGCGGCTACCGTGCGCAGCTCGATCCGGTGGCGGTGGGGCGTGGGTTCCAGCCGTTCGTGACGGTGGTGATGCGGCACGAGGACCGGTCCACGGTCGCGGAGTTCGAGCGTCGGGTCGCGGAGCTGCCGGAGGTGGTGGAGGCGCACCGGCTGTTCGGCGACCCGGATTATCTGCTGCGGGTCGCGGTGGCGGATCTGGCGGCGTACGAGCGTTTCGTCACGGATGTGCTGTCCGGCCTTCCGGGCATCGCGCAGGTGCACTCGCACCTGACGATGAAGCAGGTGAAGGCCGACCAGGGCATTCCCGTCCAGCGGGGGTGAGCGGTCAGTCGACGGGGGCGGCGCCTTCGCCGACGGCCAGGTCGAGGCGGCGCAGCGAGTGGAAGTGCGCGACGGTCGGGGGGTGCTCCAGTTCGTGGAGTTCGTCCTCGGACCAGACGGGGCGGATCCGCCACATCGGTCCGGCGTAGGCGCGCAGCGCTTCCTCGTCGCGCCAGCGGGTGATCATCTGGACGCGGTGGTCGTCGTCGACGAGGGCGCACAGCAGTTCGCCGCCGAGGAAGCCGTCCCACTGGTCGAAGCCGGGCAGCACGGTGGAGGCGAGCCGGGCGCAGAACTCCTCGACCCGGAGTGGGGAGACCTGGGCCTCCCAGATTCGAATGATCATCTCGGCCTCCTCGGCGGTTCCCGGGCCCTGCTGACCATTATCGGACCTGACCGTGTTCCGACAGCTCGGCGCGGTGAGCAGCCGGCGCGGAACCGGTGAACAGCCGCCGCGGAGCCGGTGAGCAGCCGTTCGGACCGCCGCCGATTGCCGCCCGTCCGGCCCGGCCCAAGACTCGGCCGTGGACCCGTACGGCGAGAGGAGCCCGACATGGCTGTCTGCGTGGTGTGCCAGAACGACTACTGGCTGTCCTTCGAGATCAAGACGATCACCGGCGACACCTACGTCTTCGACAGTTTCGAGTGCGCGATGGAGAAGCTGGCCCCGCGCTGCGAGCAGTGCACGGTGCGGATCGTCGGCAAGGGCGTCGAGGTCGCCGGCCGGTTCTTCTGCGGTGCCAGCTGCGCCCGGACGAACAGCGTGCTCGGCGCGGAGATCCGCGACGCGGTCGGCAGCCACCCGGGCTGACCTGCGACGACGTCACCACGGGCGGCTACCGGCAAGGCGGCCGCCCGTACCGCTGCCGTACCGTTGCCCAGCAGCTCAGAACGTGAAGCGCAGGGCGCGGACCCGGTGGTCGAACGAGGACGGGACGAGTTCCGGCTCGGCGGTGGAGCGGATCCCGGGCAGCCGGGTGAGCAGTTCGCGCAGCAGGGTGCGCATCTCCTGCCGGGCCAGGTGGGCGCCCAGGCAGAAGTGCGGGCCGCCGCCGCCGAAGCCGAGGTGCGGGTTGGGTGAGCGGGTGATGTCGAAGGCGTCCGCGCGGTCGAACACCGCCTCGTCGCGGTTGGCGGAGCCGTAGAACAGCACCACCTTGTCGCCGGCGGCGAGCCGGATCCCGGAGAGCTTGTGGTCGACGGCGACGGTGCGGCGGAACTGCACGATCGGCGTCGAGTGCCGGACGATCTCCTCCACGGCGCCGCCCAGGTGCGCGTCCAGGTCGCCGAGCAGCAGTTCGCGCTGGTCGGGGTGGGCGGTCAGCAGGTGCAGGCCGTGGGCGAGCGCGTTGCGGGTGGTTTCGACGCCGGCGACCAGCAGCAGCGAGAAGAACGCGCCGAGTTCGCGCGAGCCCAGCCGGCGGCCGTCGACGTCGGCGGTGACCAGCGCGGAGATCAGGTCGCCGGTGGGACGGCGGCGCCGTTCCCGGCCCAGCGCGGCCACCGTCAGGTGCATCGCGGCCAGCGCGTGCAGCCCCCGGCCGGGCACCCGCAGGCCCCGCCGGGTGACGCCCGCCGACGCGGAGGCCCGGTTGATCCGGGCCAGGATGGCGCGGCGCTGCGCCTCGGGGATGCCCATCATCGAGCAGATCACCTGGTACGGGAGTTCCCCGGCGACGGCCGCGACGAAGTCGGTGGGGCGTTCGCGCTCCAGCCGGTCCACCAGGCGGGCGGCGGTCCGCGCGATGTCCTGCTCGACCTCGGCCAGCAGCCGGGGCGTGAACGCCCGGCCGACCACCCGGCGCAGGTCGGCGTGCCGGGGGTCGTCCAGGTTGACCATCGAGTCGCCGAACACCGCCCGCACCCAGCGGGCGGGCTCCGGCGACGTCACCCCCGGCCCCGAGAGGTACACCTCCGGCGACCGGCTGGCGGTCATCACATCGGCGTGCCGGACCAGCGCCCAGCAGCGCCGTCCCGTCGCCCGGTCGGTGAAGGCCACCGGCCCCGGACGCTCCCGCAGGCGGCCGAACGCCTCGGCGCGCAACTTCTCGGGGAGCCGCCAGAACGCGGGGTCGCCGAGGTCAATGCCGCGCGGGGCGGCGTCCACGGATACGGGCATGGGGACGTTATCGCGCAGTCGGTGACGCTACGTCAAATCGCCGAATACGTTCGGTGAGATTTTCGATCAGCCCTGCTGCCGCGGGTCCGCCGGGTACGGCTGCTGCTGGTAGGGGTTCTGCGGGTGCGGCTGCTGGTAGGGGTTCTGGGGGTACGGGTTCTGGGGGTACGGCTGCTGGTACGGGTTCTGCTGGTAGGGGTTCTGCGGGTGCGGCGGCTGGTACGGCTGCGACGGGTACGGGTCCGCCGGGTGGCCGTCCGGGCCGTCGTCCGGCTCCTCGACGGGCTCGGGCTCCTCGTGCGGCGCGATCTCGCGCGCCAGCAGCGTCGCGCCGGCCACCGCGCCGGGCATCGCCAGCACGGTCAGCACCGGGATCAGGAACAGCAGCACCAGTCCGGCGCCGAAGCCGACCGCCATCGACATCCGGGAGCGCAGCAGGCGCAGCCGCTGCTTCTGCGACAGGCCGCGCTTCTGCAGGGGCGTGCCGGTGAGTTCGACGGTCAGGAAGAAGCCGGAGACGCAGATCCCGATCACCGGGACCACGGTCTGGCCGACCACGGGGATGAACCCGCACAGGAAGAGCAGGATGCCGAGGCCGGCGGCGCGCAGCAGGATCGCCAGGCTGTCGCGGGCGGCCGCCCACAGTTCGCGCCAGAGCGGCAGGTCGGGGCTCTGCGGGCCGCCGCCCTCGGTCTCCTCGACCTTCGCCGACAGCGACTCGTAGAACGGTTCGCCGATCAGCAGCGTCACCGCCGTGAAGGTGAGCATGGCCAGCAGTCCGCCCATGCCGACCGCGGCCGCGCCGACGGCGATCCGGACGGTGTCGCGCCACACCGTGGACCAGTGGTCGGCGAAGGGTGTCGCCCAGGCGGCCAGGTCGCCCGCGTAGGTGATCAGCACGGCCAGTGCGGCCAGGTATCCGATCAGGGTGATCAGCGCCGGGATCATCCCGAAGCCCCACCAGCGGCCGTGCCGCGCCACCCATCGCTGCCCGTTGAAAAGGAATCGCAGTCCCGCCCCGAAATCTCGCATTCCCGCACCTTAAAGGAACCGTCAAACCGCCTGGGCACCCGGTCGGTTCCGATCCTGCGTCGTTGCGACGACCGCCGACGCGCCCGCGGTGGCGGCGGCGAGGGTGCCCCACAGGGCGAGCGGTCCGACGGCGGCGAGGGCGGTGATGACCGCCGGGGAGACGGCCAGGCCGAGGCCGGTGGAGAACTGGAAGCGGGCCAGCACGCGGCCCAGCACCGGCGGCGGGGTCAGCGCGGTGACGAGTGCGGTGGCGCTGCCCGCGTACAGGATCTCGCCGAGCGTGCACGGCACCGAGACCAGCGCCACGGCGAGCGGCCCGAGCGGCGCCGCCAGCAGGAAGCCCAGGTAGCTTGCGGCCAGCACGGCACCGGACAGCGCCAGCACCGTCCCGCGCGACCAGCGGGCCAACGCCCAGGTGGTGGCCGGCAGTTGGAGGGCCACCACGAGTACCGTGTTGGCCACGAACACCGCCGCCGGCCACGCCGGGGAGGCGTGCAGCACCGTCACCAGGACGAGCGGCAGGGCGACCTCGGGCACGTTCAGGCAGAACACGTACACCACGTTCGCCAGCAGGACGGCGCCCAGCCCTCGCCCGGTGCCGACCGCGCCCGGTGCGGCCGTCCGGGCGGCGGGGGCGGCCGTCACCCGCACGGAGCGGGCCAGCAGCGCCGCCGCCAGGAAGCCGGCGCCCGAGACCGCCGCCAGCGCCCGCAGTGCGGGGGCGCCGCCGCTCAGGCAGACCGTCGCCAGCAGCGCGCCCACCCCGAGGCCCGCGTTGCGCACGGCCCGGCCGGCGGCCAGTGCCGCGTCCCGCAGCGCGCCCTCGGCGACGGTGGCGACCAGCGCCGCGTGGGCGGCGGGCCACGCCTGGTTGCCGACGCCGAGGATGAGCGCCGCCACCGCGAACGGCACCACGCTCCCCCGGGGCGCGGCCAGCAGCACGGCGACGCCCGCCACCCGCACCAGCATCGACGCCGCGACCGCCGTGCTGCGCGCGCCCCGGTCCAGCCAGCGCCCGAGCGGCGGCATCGCGGCCAGGCCCGCGACGATCCCGACCGTCATCGCCAGGCCGGTGGCCGCCGGGCTCAGCCCGAGCACCGTGATTCCGTACAGCAGCAGGAACGGCCGCAGCAGCCCCGTACCGAGGGCGTCCACCGCCAGCGCCACCGCGTAGCGCGCCCCGCCGCTCGCCCGGACGAGTTGGCGGGGCGTGGGCCGGGCCTGCTTCGGCCGGGGCATCGTGATCGTCGTCATGCCGCCCACCGTGTTCTGCCGGCCCGCGCGGGTCACGTGGGTTGACGATCCCCGTCAATCGGGGAAGGCGGGCGAGAGTGCGCCGGGGGCGCGCGGGCGCAGGGCTCTGCGCTCTCGACGGGTGCCGGGCGGCGGGCCATCCTCGACCGTGCACGCGCGCCCCGCGCGGCCTCGAACCGTGTGAAGGAGCCCTCGTGGAGCGCCAGTTGGACAACCGGCCGCCCTCGCTCAACCGCCCGCTGGAGTGCCCGGTCAACCGCCCGGCGCTCGTCCTGGACCCCACCGGCCGGGCCCGCGACGCCGAGAGCGCCGAATTGATCGCGCGCGGGCCCGCCGTACCGGCCGACATCCTCGGGGTGCAGGTGTGGGCCGTGTCCGACCCCGACCTGCTGGAGGACCTGCTCAAGGACCCGCGGATCGCCAAGGACGGCCGGCGGCACTGGCCCGACTACGAACCGGTCGCGGCCGGCTGGCCACTGGCCCTGTGGGTGACGGCCCGCAACATGTTCTCCGCCGACGGCGAGAGCCACCGCCGCCTGCGCCGCCTGGTGAGCGCGGCCTTCACCGCCCGCCAGGTCGCCGCGCTGACCGGCCGCATCGAGGAGATGACGGCCGCGCTGCTCGACACGATCGCCGCCGCCGGCGCCGACGGGGCGCCGGTGGACCTGCGCGAACACCTGGCCCGCCCGCTGCCGATCCTGGTCATCGCCCACCTGCTCGGCCTGCCCGACGAACTGCGCGACGGCTTCCGCCACCACGTCGACGGCGTCTTCGACACCACCCTCGGCCCCGAGGAGTCCGCCGCCAACAACCTGGCGTTCTTCACGCTGATCGGGTCGCTGATCGCCGCCAAGCGCGAACACCCCGGCGACGACATGACCTCCCTGCTGATCGCCGCCCGCGACACCGAGGGCGACGGCAGCGCCCTCACCGAGGAGGAACTGCTCGGCACCGTCCTGCTGGTGGTCTCCGCGGGCTACGAGACCACCGTCAACCTGATCGACAACGCCATCGCCCTGCTGCTCACCCACCCCGACCAACTCGCCCTGGTCCGCGCCGGCAAGGCCGGCTGGGACGACGTGGTCGAGGAGTCGCTGCGCCGCGAGGCCCCCGTCGCCCACCTGCCGCTGCGCTTCGCCCTGGAGGACGTCGAACTGCCCGGCGGAGTCACCGTCCACCGCGGCGAGGCCATCCTCGCCTCCTACGCCGCCGCCGGCCGCCACCCCACCCGCCACGGCGACACCGGCGCCCTCTTCGACGTCACCCGCGCCGTCAAGGACCACCTCGCCTTCGGCCACGGCCCGCACTTCTGCCTCGGCGCCCCTCTCGCCCGCCTGGAGGCGCGCACCGCCCTGCACGCGCTCTTCGAACGCTTCCCGCGCCTGGCACTCACCCCCGATGTCCACCTGGAGCCCGTCGACTCCCTGATCTCCAACGGCCACCGCACCCTGCCGGTCCTCCTGGACGGCCCGGGCCGCTCGTAGCACGTGACCCCCGCGCGGAGGTGCCGCCGGGCGCGCGGCGAGGATGGGCGGGTGACCCTGCGCATCGACCTCACCGGGACGCCGCCCGAGCGGATCCGGTTCGCCGTCTCGCCGCTCGCCGAACTCACCGCGATGCTGCACGTACTGGCCGCGCCCGAGCACCACCCGCAGTACGCGGGGTGGGCGGCCGGAGTGTGGGCGGGCCTGCGTCCGGAACTCGCGGACCGGCTTCACGAGGCCGAGTTCCTGTGGCATTCCTCCCGCGCCGACTTCCTGCTGCCCGCCCGGCCCCGGGCGACGCTCGCCGCCGAACTCGACGAGATCGACCGGATCGACGACGACCGGTACGTCCGGGCCGCGCTGGTCACCACCTGCGGCTCCAACCGCCTCACCTTCGGCGGCGGTTCACCCCTGCACGACCGCGCCGCCCGGACCGTCGCACTCGACCTCGCACAGGCCCGCGGCCCGCTCCAGGAGGCGTTCGCCTCCCGCCTGCTCGCCGACCCCCGGGCCCTCCGGGACCGGGTCCGGGACACCCTTGAGCAGTGCGCGGACGCCTTCTTCGACGCCGAGTGGCCGGCCCTCGCCACCCGTCTCGGGCAGGACGTCCAGGCCAAGTCCGAACTGGGCCGCCGCCAGGGCCTGTCCGCCGCACTCGCCGAGGTGTCCGCCGCAATCGCCCTCACCCCCGACGGCGACTCCCTCGTCCTCGACAAGCTCCAGGACAACACCACCACCGCCGGCCCCGCGGGCGTCACCTTCCTGCCCAGCGCCTTCGGCCACCCGCACCTGGTCACCGTCCACGCCCCCGGCTGGCAGCCCGTCGTCCAGTACCCGGCGGCCGGCGGCGAACGCGCCGTCACCGTCCCGCTGGACACCGTCCAGCTCCGCCTCGACGCCCTCGCCCACCCCGTCCGCCTCCGCCTGGTCCGCACCCTGGCCCGCGCCCCGCACACCACCACCGAACTCGCCCGCGCCTGGGACCTCACCCCGCCCGAGGTCTCCCGCCACCTCGCCACCCTCCGCCGCGCCGGCCTCCTCACCGCCCACCGCCAGGGCCGCTACGTCCGCCACGCCCTCAACCTCCCCGCCACCACCGCCCTCGGCACCGACCTGCTGGCCGCAGTCCTCCGCTGACCGGCACCTGGCCCGGACGGGCGACGAGGCCCCAGCCCCGACGCTGGAGCCTCGTCACGCACCGTCGGTGGTGCTAGTTGACGTTGACCGCCGTCCAGGCCGCGGCCACCGCGTCGCGCTCCACGTAGCTGTACAGGTCGAGCGCCGCGTTGAGCGTCGCGGCACGGGCGGATTTGTAGGTGCTGTTGGGCATGAGGTAGATCAACACCGCCCGGTACCAGATCGCGGCGGCCTTGTCCCGGCCGATGCCGGTGAGCGTCGAGCCGTCGGCCGTCGGGCTGTTGTAGCTCACGCCGTTGATCACCTTCGGGCCGCTTCCCTCGGCCAGCAGGTAGAAGAAGTGTTCGGCGGGACCCGAGGAGTAGTGCGGGTCTATGCCGTCGATGCCCTGGTACCAGTAGTCCTTGGCGGAGCCGTTCTTGGAAGGCCTGTCCAGGTAGCCCACCGGGAGGCCGGTGCCGTAGAGGTCGAGTTTCTCCCCGAGGAAGTAGTCCGGCGGATCGGCCGGCAGGTTGGCGTACCACTCGACCATGGTGCCGAGGATGTCCGAGGTGGCCTCGTTGAGGCCGCCGGGCTCGCCGGTGCTCCCCAGTCCGGCGGTGGCCGAGGTGAAACCGTGGGTCATCTCGTGGCCGGTCACGTCCAGCTCGGTCAGCGGGTGGGTGTTGGAGGGGCCGTCTCCGTAGGTCATGCAGAAGCAGAGGTCGTCCCAGAACGCGTTGACGAAGTTGTTGCCGTAGTGGACGCGGTTGTAGGTGCCGGTACCGTCGCCGCGGATGCCGACGCGGCCGAAGGTGTTCTTGTAGAAGTCCCAGGTCGTGGCGGCGCCGTACTGGGCGTCCACGGCGGCCGACTGGCGGTTGGACGGGAGGCCGTTGCCCCAGACGTTGGTGCCGCTGGTGAACACCGGGTTGCCGGCCACGCCCATGTCTTTGGTGGACAGGTTGCCCCGGGTGGCGTCCTTCAGCTGGTAGGTCCCGGCGCCCTGCGTGGTCAGGGTGACGGCCCCGACGTGGACGCCGGTGCCGGTGCCCGTCGCGGTCACAGTGCGGATGTCGTCGTCGCTCGCGAGCACCGCGCCGGTGGCCGCGTCCGTGATCAGCCGCTGACGGCTGGGGGTGCCGTCGGCGCGCACGCCCTCCACCACGGTCCGGTAGGCCAGACGCTGGGTGTCCCCGACGGCCCAGACCACCAACTGCGCCTCCCCGGTGGCACCGACCTGCGCGGGCGCCCCGGCAGCCGCCCCGAGCGTGGCCCGGACGGCTTCGGTCGCCCCCGCGGCGGCCTGGTCCGCGGAGAGCTTCGGGGAGAGGCTCGGCAGCGCCAACTGCCCGGCGAAGTCCCGGTCGACGGAGCTGATCGAACCGTTGGCCCGCTGGTGCACGATCAGGTCGCCGCCGACCACGGGCAGGCCCGCGAAGGTCCGGTGGTAGCGCAGGTGACGGTCGCCATTGGCATCCGCCACCGCATCCTTGACGATCAAACCTTCCTGGCCGCCCAGAGCGAGCGCCCTGGCGAGCGGGCCGGCCTCGGCCCGGGCCAGCGAGAACAGCGCATCACGCTGCTGCCCCACCGACGGCACCCCCGCCTGCGCGGGAACGGCCGCGACCTGAATGACGCCCGCCAGCAGGGCGGTGGCGGAGAGTACGGCTCCGACTGTCGGCTTTCGCTTCACGTGCGGGGTCCCTTCCACGAAACCGCAGGTGCGCGGTCGCGCCACGCACCGGGGCACCGGGCTTGGCACCGTGGGGCGGTACGGGCGGCTGTCGTGCTGCTCCCGCGCGGTCCTCGGCGGCCCATCAGGGTGGGTAAAAGACGGCCGCCGGCCGGGAGTTGGGCAAAAGCATGACAATGCGTAGGGCAAACCGACAGATTCCCTCCACATATTGGCCACCTCCCGCCACCACCCCGGGGCACGGCCCCCACCCGCCGGTCATGTCCCGCTATCACCCCGTTCGCCACCCTGGCGGGATCCCGCCAGCGACCACTCCCTTGCCGCCTCCCGAACAGCCTGCTACTGCCGCGACCCTGGACCGCGATCGAGCCCAACTCCCGTCCCAGCAAGCACAGTTGCAGCACTGGACCGTCTCCCAAGATTGACCTTCTGGTGGGTCGAGGAGAGGTAACGGACGCTACGTGGGCCCGGATTGGGCCGTTGCTGCCGCAGCATGACGGTGGAGTGGACCGTCTCGACCGACCGGGCCCTCATCCCGACGCCGGCGTGCTGATCCGCTTCTCGAACCAGTGGTGGGCATACGGCTCGTCGTTGAAGGCGGCGACCTCCTGGAAGCCGCTGGAGTGGTAGAGACCGATCGCCGCGGTGAGCGCCTTGTTGGTGTCCAGGCGGAGTACCTCGAAGCCTTGCTGGGCGGCTCGGGTCTCCAGCTCGGTCAGGAACCGGCGGCCGAGACCGAGGCCCCGGCTGCCGGGTGCGACCCACATGCGTTTGATCTCGGCCGGGGCACCGGGGGGCAGCTTCAGGCCGGCGCAGCCGACGGGCTCTCCGTGCAGCCGGGCGACCAGGAACAGGCCGCGCGGCGGCCGGAGTTCGCCCGCGTCGGGCAGCAGGCTCCGCGCCGGGTCGAAGCCGTTCTCGAAGCGTGCCTGGATCTCGGCGAAGTAGGACCGCAGGCAGTGCTGGGCGTCGGGGTGGTCCGGGTCGACCGCGTCCAGCGTGACCGTCGCGGCGGTCAGCAACCGTTCGACCTCGGCCATGGCGGCCGTCAGCCGGGCACGCTGGGCCGTGTTGAGCGGCTCCAGGAGAGAGCCGGCCAGCTCGTCGCTGCGGCCGTCGAGCACCGCACGCTCGGCGCGGCCCGCATCGGTGAGCCGGACGGCGCGCACCCGCCTGTCCCGGGGCTGCGGCTCCACCGTCACCAGGCCGTCGGCCTCCAGGGAGCGCAGCAACCGGCTGACGTACCCGGAGTCGAGCGCGAGGCGCTCGCGCAGTTGCCGCACGTCCTGGCCCTCCTCGCCGATCTCCCAGAGCAGCCGGGCTTCGCCGATGGGCCGGTCGCGGCCCAGGTAGTGGTCGTGGAGCACGCCCACACGTTCGGTGACAGTGCGGTTGAACTGCCGCACCTGGTCGATCTGCGCCTTGTCCATTCTCTGACTTTAGTCAGAGAACCCTGGGCGGGGCCAGAGGCTTCAATGAGGAGACACGGCCTCGTGGAGCGCGTGCACCTCGTGCCACACATCTCGGCCGTCCGCCCAGGTCCACAGCCACTGGCGCAGCGACGGCGCCGCGTAGCGCAGGCCGTCGTGGGGGTTCTCGCCCCAGTCGGGTTCCCAGCCGTCGGCGTCCCAGAGCAGGACGGGATGGTCGACCGCGATCAGCGAGACATGCCACTGCATGCTGCAACCGCCGCCCGTCAGGAAGAGCCATGACCTCGGCGGACGGTACTCGGGCCCTCGCTCGGGAGATGGGATTGCGCAGTACCACTTCGATCCGTACCGGCGTGGGGTGAGCGGGGCAAGGCCGCCTTCCGGGCCGAAGCCGCCGTCACCGATCTCGGTGTACATGCGGCGGAGCAAGGGCGGTAGCCGGTATCCGAGTTGCCGCTCGACGTGCTCGACCTCGGCCGCCGTGAGCGGTGGGAACGGTCGGTCCGGGAGGCCACCGAAGGCACGTCCGTCCCGGGCGAGGGCTCGCAGCCGATCCAGGAGTGCGTCGTCGTCTGCGGCGGTACGGCGGGAGGCATCGGTCACGGGCGGCACTGTAGAGCGCGCCCCGGACAGGTTTCTGGTGCCGGCGGGGAGCCCCGGGCGGGCTTGGCCAACTCCGGTCGCCAGGTGCCGCGTTCGGGGCTCCGATCGAATTCGGGCCGGCAGGAAAATGGCGAGCGGCCGGGCCGCCCGGCGCAGCATGATGGCGGCATGGACGATCAGGCTTTCGAATGGGTGACGCTCTTCTCCTACGAGAACCTTCCCGGCTGCCCGCGGCCGGGCCGGCTGATCCTGGTTTGACTGCGGGACCGAGGTATCGACTGGTACCCGTTCACGGACGACGAGTCCAGGATCGACCTGATGTGCGGCGTCCGCGCGGACGGGCACTGGCACGGCACTCTCGTTGTCCGCTTCCGCGCCGACGCGCTTCGGCGGCTCGGGCTGCATCCCGACCAGCCGACCTCGGCGCCGGCGGACCCGCTGCCGCCGAAGTGGTGGGGGCCATGGACCCGGTGAGCCCCAACCACCTGACACATCAACGGAATCCCGTCACCTCCCCACCTCCCCGAACACTCGATCGAGCGAAGAACGGCCGGCTCGCGGTGGGCGCGGCCGGGAGGGGGTAGACCCGACGCGGACGAGAGGAGGTGGCCGGTGGGCGGTCAGATCGCGGTGGAGCAGGCACAGGAGTGGCTCGCGGTTGCGGTGGCGGAGGCACAACTCGGGCTGGCCGAGGGCGGGATCCCGATCGGCGCCGCACTGTTCGGCGTGGACGGGGAGCTGCTCGGGCGGGGGCACAACCGCCGGGTTCAGGACGGCGATCCGTCGATGCACGCCGAAACGGCCGCGTTCCGGGCCGCCGGCCGCCTGCGCGGGTACGGGGACACGGTGATGGTCACCACGCTCTCGCCATGCTGGTACTGCTCGGGCCTGGTGCGGCAGTTCGGGATCGGGCACGTGGTGATCGGCGAGTCGGTCACGTTCACCGGCGGTCACAGCTGGCTCGCCGAGCACGGCACCGGAATCACCCTGCTGGACGACCCACGCTGCGTACGCATGATGACGGACTTCGTCGCGGCCCGACCGGACCTCTGGCAGGAGGACATCGGCGCATGACGCGCGTGACGCCCTGGCCGCCCCGTCCGGACCGCCCTGGAACAGTGCTGCCACGACTCCTCCACCCACCTGCTCGGCTCACTGGCGGCCGGCACCGCCGGCACGTTCAGCGACACCGACGTGCGCTGGGTGGTGCCGGACGCCGCCTTCCCGTCCTGCCTCGCCACGAGGACGGCGGCCCTCGCCCGGGTCCGCCCCGTCGAACAGGTGCGCAGCGACCCGGACTTCCTGCATTCGGACCGCCGCCGCCTGCTCTTCGTCCGCTTCGCCGGCTTCCCGCTGTTCTGGCGGCTGGACTTGGACGTGCGCGCCGCGTCCGTCGCCGACGACCCCGGCTACGACGCCGAGAACCCGTCGGCCCGCGCGAACGACACCGAGTGGTCCCGTCCAGCCAGTGCCCTCGCCAACGCCGTCGCCGCCGTCAAGGCCCTGGCCCGCCGCCACCCCGCCACCGCACGCGGCCTGATCACCCGCCCCCCCAACACCGGCGACCCGCACACCGACCTCCACCGCCTCACCGAAGCCGCGACCCGCCAGGACCCGACCCTCACCCCACTCGCCGCCCGCATCACAGCCCTCGCCGGCCACCACCGCTGACGGCTGCGCCCGCACCCCTGGGCCCCCCGGAACGACCGCGCCCGCCGCTGCGCGGAATCGCACAACGACGGGCACGGGCAGGGTTATTGGCAGTACGTCAGCCCCGGACAGAGGCCACGGCCGCCCCCAGCGCTTCCTTGATCCGCGGCCCGAGCCGGGCGAACCCGAGCTCCTTCATCGCCGCCCGCAGCAGCTCGTCGTCGCTGCGCTCGGTCCCGTCCGCGTCGAACCACGCCACCAGCGCGACCAGTTCCTCGGCCGAGTAACCGGTGATCGGCTTGCCCGGCGTCAACTCCGGCTTGACCGGCCGCGAGTCGGAACCCGCCTCGACGACCGGCTCCACGACGGCCTCGGCCGCAACTTCGACAACCACCTCGGCGACCAGCTCGACCTCAACCTCGG
>NZ_JBIUCB010000022.1:19181-98575 GCF_044593455.1 Kitasatospora sp. NPDC051984 | reverse complement strand
CGGCCACCGGCTCAACGACGGGCTCAGCCTCAACGACAGGCTGCTCGACGACCGGCTCCGCCTCAACCTCCGCAACCGCCTCGGCAACCACCTCGACAACCGGCTCAGCCTCAGGCTCCGCGACAACCGCGACCTCGGCGACCGGCTCCTCGACAGCGACCTCAGGCGCAGCCTCAACCTCGGGCTCAACCTCCGCCTCAGCGACGGACTCCGCAACCGGCTCGGCCTCAACCTCGGCCGTCACCTCAGCAACGGGCTCCACGACGGCCTCAACCTCAACCTCGGCCGCAGCCTCGATCTCCGGCTCAACCTCCGCAACCGGCTCGACCTCAACCTCGGCCACCGGCTCAACGACGGGCTCAGCCTCAACGACAGGCTGCTCGACGACCGGCTCCGCCTCAACCTCCGCAACCGCCTCGGCAACCACCTCGACCACCGGCTCAGCCTCAGGCTCCGCGACAACCGCGACCGGCTCCTCGATAGCGACCTCAGGCGCAGCCTCAACCTCCGCGTCAGCGACGGACTCCGCAACCGGCTCGGCCTCAACCTCGGCCGTCACCTCAGCAGCGGGCTCCTCCGCAACCACGTCAGCCGCCACCTCGGCAACCGGCTCGTCAGCAACCTCGGCCTCGACCTCAACCTCGGCCGCAGCCTCGATCTCCGACTCAACCTCCGCAACCGGCTCGGCCACAGCCTCGGCCGTCACCTCAGCAGCGGGCTCCTCCGCAACCACGTCAGCCGCCACCTCGGCAACCGGCTCATCAGCAACCTCGGCCTCGACCTCAACCTCGGCAGCCGGCTCCTCAAAAGCAAGCTCAGGCGCAGCCTCAGCCTCGGGCTCGACCTCCGCCTCGGCGACGGGCTCCACAACGGGCTCGGCCTCAACCTCGGCCGCAGCCTCGGCAACCGGCTCAGCCTCGGTCTCCGGCTCAACCTCCGCGACCGGTTCGGCCTCAGGCTCCGCGACAACCGCGACCTCAGCCTCGGCAGCGGGCTCCTCAACGGCAGCCGCAGGCTCAACCTCCGCCTCGGCGACCGGCTCCACCGCCGCCTCGACCTCAACCTCAGCCACAGCCTCGGTCTCCGACTCAACCTCAGCAGCCGCCTCAGCCTCGACCTCGACCGTCACCTCGGCAACCGGCTCCTCAGCCGCAACCTCGGGCGCAGCCTCAGCCTCGGCCTCAACCTCCGTCTCGGCAACGGTCTCCACGACCGCCTCCACCTCAACAGCCGGCTCCTCGACAGCAACCTCCGCGTCGGCCTCGGCCTCAACGTCGGCCTCAACGTCGGCCTCAACAGCCGAGTCCTCAACAACAGCCCCGTCCGCAGCCTGCCGCGGCCCGGCCGCCAGGGCCGCGCGGGCGGACTGGTGACGGTCGTAGGCGGCGAGCGCAGCGTCCTTGTCGGCTTGACGCTCCGTCAGCTCCTCCAGCAGCTCCGTCAGCCCCTGCTCGGCGAGTTCGAGGCGGAGCTGGCGGAGGGTGGAGAGGCGGTAGAGGGTGCCTTCGTCGGCGGCGAGGCGGTCGACGAGGTCGGCGAGTTCGCCGAGCGGGAGGGAGTCGAGGGCGCGCTCGGGGAGGAGGCGGGCGAGGGAACGGACGGCGTCGGCAAGGGAGTCGACGACGTTCGCGGTCTCGGTCAGCAGCGCGCCGTCCACGGGCACGGACGGCCGGGAGGAACCGGCGACGTCCGCCGCGAGCGCCTTCCAGTCGCGGTGGGCGGCCGCGGCGGCGACGAGCGCGCTGTGCAGCTCGGCGCGGCCGGGGGCGCGGGTGCCGGCGGGGGTGAGGGCGCGGGCCTGGGCGCGCAGCTGGCGGCGGCGGTTCCAGCCGAGCTTGATGTCCTCGTACTTGCGGTAGCCGCTGGTGCCGGTGGCGGCGGCGAGCTGGTCCAGGTCGTGCTCGTAGACCTCGGTGCGCAGGGTCGCGGAGGTGGCGTGGACGCGCTGGAGCAGGTTGAGCAGGGTGGTGAGGCCGCCGAGGGTGTCGGGGATGCGCAGGCCGGCCTTGTCGGCGATGGCGTTGGCTGCCTTGCCGACGGCGCGGGTGTCGCGGCTGCGGAGTTCGGCAAGGACGGTGGACGCGGCGCGGGCGTCCTCGGGGCCGGTGAGGGTTTCGGCGGCTTCCAGCCAGGGGTTGGTCTCGTGGTTGAGCGCGAAGCCGCCCTGGTCGGCGAACCGGCCGAGCTCCTCACGGGTGCTCTGGCGGGTCTCGCCGTCCGTCGCGGACGCGGTCTCGGACGCGGCGTCGTCGGCGTCGTTCAGGGTGCGCACAGTCATGTGAAGTCCGGTTCGTGGCGTGTGGCGGGCAGGGGTGCGGGTGGGGTGGTTGCGGCGGCGGTGGCGTCGCGGTAGGCCAGAATACGGGTGCGCGTTCGACGCTTGCAGCACCTGACCCCGTGAATTGCCGGGCCGCGCCGGTCCGGTGGCGTCGGGCCGGGGCCCGGTCGCGTGGTCCGTACGGTAGGGAGCGCCACCGACAGTACGCCTTTCCCGGTCGGTGGGCGGGGGCCGGGGCGGGTCACCGGTGGGCTCCTGGGACGAGTCGGTGCAGTTCGGCGAGGCCGACGGGCCGCTGGTAGTCGCGCAGGGGGCTGCGGTGCCACCAGGCGCCGGTGTCGCGGAGTTCGGGGCCGGTGGTGAAGCGGTAGCGGTAGAGGCGGGCCCGGACCAGGGCGGGTGGGGTGCCGGGGAACGGGTTGTGGCGCAGCAGGCGCAGGGTGTCCCGGTCGTTGACGAGGAGGCGGGCGAGCAGCGGCAGGAACCAGGTGCGGGCGTAGGCCGGGGAGATCGCGGCGAACCACATCAGCCAGTCCAGGCGGAGGTGGTAGGGCGCGAACTGCCGTGGCAGTCGCCGGAGTTCGCCGGGTTTTCCGTGGAACTCGTACTCGCACCAGCCGTGCGCGCCTTCTGCGTCCCGGGTGCCTTCGAGGACGATTTCGTACCGCACCCGGTTGACGGATCCGAACGCGCCGTAGGTGTTGACGAGGTGCAGTGGGTCGAAGGAGCGGTTCATCTGCTGCCGGGGGGAGAGCAGGTTGCGCGCGGGTTGCCAGGAGCGGGCCGCCACCAGCAGCGTGTAGGCGGCCACCAGGCCCTGGTACCAGGCGGGTTGGGCGGGGTAGTGCGGGTCGGGGGCGATCGGCAGGACGCGGCGCAGGGTGCCGGTGTCGAGGGTGCCGAGGGCGGGGGCGACGGTGAGCCAGTTCAGCCAGGCGAAGTTGCCGGAGGCGATCAGCCAGAGCTGGGTGGCGATCATCAGCAGGGCGGCGTCGGAGGCGATCGGCTGCGGGAGGAACAGGCCGAAGGGGACGACGAGTTGGACGAAGTGGTTGGCTGCGGCCTCGGCCTTGTGCAGGGGTCGGGGCAGGTGGTGGAAGAACCAGCTGAGCGGGCCGGGCATGGGCTGGGTCTCGTGGTGGTGGTAGAGGCAGGTGAGCTTGCGCCAGCATTCGTCGCCGCGCCATTTGATCAGTCCGGCGCCGAATTCGACGCGGAACAGCAGCCAGCGCAGCAGCCACATGCCGAGCAGGGGTGGCGCGGTGGAGGCGTTGCCGAGGAACACGGCGAGTGCGCCGGCTTCGAGCAGCAGGGATTCCCACCCGAAGGCGTACCAGGTCTGCCCGACGTTGACGATCGACAGGTAGAGCGCCCAGACGATCACCCACAGAGCCATCGCGAAGCCGAGCGGCACCGCGTTCGCGGCTCCGGCGAGCAGTGCGGCGGCGAGGGCGGTGCCGGTCCAGGCGACGGTGGCGTAGAGGCGGTCGCTGTAGTGCCAGTGGAACAGGCTGGGGGCGTGGCGCAGCGGGACGCGGGCGACGAAGCGCGGGATCGGGAGCAGGCCGCGGCTGCCGAGCAGGGGGCGGAACTGGCGTGCGGCGGCGAGGAATCCGCACAGGTAGACGAGGGCGAGCAGGCGCAGGAACAGCTCGCGGGCGAGCCGGTACTCGGGTGCGGCGAACCATGCCATGCGGCCGCTCCTCGGGTCGGCTGCGCTCGGCCGTCCCCATGCCTACCAGGTGTGGCGGCCGGGGTGGGGCCGGTTGGGGGTGCGGTGGTGCGCCGGTTCATCCGGTCGGCCCTGCCCGGCGTGCGGGTTCGGGGTTCTGCCCGTATCGGCTGCTGAAACCCTCTGTCGGGGCGCGGGCGGAGTGTGGTGTCATTCCGCCGGACCCCTGTCAGGAGTATCAGAAGGAGACGCCCATGTCCGCGCCCTCTCCGCAGCCCGCCGCCGACCCCGACTGCCCATCCCCGGGCTCCTCCCCCGGCTCGCCCGCCAACGGCTCGCCCGCCCCCGGCTCGCCCGCCAACGGCTCGCCCGCTGCCGGTTCACCCCGTTCGGCCGCCGGCCCGGCGGGGCTGGGGGCGGCGGTCTGGGCGGCGCTCGGCATCGTGTACGTGGTGTGGGGATCGACCTATCTGGCGATCCGGGTGGTGGTGGAGACCATGCCGCCGCTGCTGTCGGGCGCGCTGCGGTTCGCGGCGGCCGCGGTGCTGCTGGCGGCGGGTCTGGCGGCCCGCCGGGGGATCGGCGTGCTGCGCGTGACGTGGCGTCAATTCGCTTCCGCCGCACTGGTGGGCGTGCTGCTGCTGTGCGGCGGTAACGGCATGGTGGTGCTGGCGGAGCGGACCGTCCCGTCGGGGCTGGCGGCGCTGATGGTGGCGAGCGTGCCGCTGTGGGTGGTGCTGCTGCGCCGGGCGTTCGGCACCAGGACCGGCCCGGCCACGCTGGCGGGCGTGCTGCTCGGCCTGGTGGGCCTGGCGGTGCTGACCGCGCCGGGCCTGACCGGCGAGGTGGGACTGTCGGGGCTGCTGCTGGTGGTGGCCGCCGCACTGGTGTGGGCGCTGGGCTCGGTGCTGGCGGGCCGGCTGCCGATGCCGGCCGACCCGTTCGTGGCGAGCGTGTACGAGATGGCGGCGGGCGCGGTGGGCGCGCTCGCGCTGGCGTTCCTGCGGGGCGAGCCGGGCGAGTTCGACCCGGCGGCGGTGTCCACCGCGTCCTGGGTGGGGCTGGGGTACCTGGTGCTGTTCGGCTCGATCGTCGCGTTCACGTCTTATGCCTGGCTGCTTCAGCGCGCACCGCTGCCGTTGGTCGCCACCTACGCGTACGTCAACCCGGTGGTGGCGGTGTTCCTCGGGTGGCTGTTCCTCTCCGAGGCCCTGACCTGGCCGATCCTGCTCGGCGGCGCGGTAGTCGTCGGCGGGGTGTTCCTGGTGGCCCGCAACGAGCGCTGAACGCTCCGCAGACCAACCTTCCGGTCAGCCTTCAAGAAGGTAACGACTTGGCCCTACCGCCCTGACCAGTGGTTTACTTCTTGACGACAAATGACGGGTGGGCTTGACTCCCCTTCACTCTCGCCGCAAGGACGCGGCGCTGTCAGGGAGGCACCACCCACCATGAATTCGATGACGCGTCGACTCGTCATCGGCACGGCCGCCGTGTCGATGACGCTGTCGCTCGCCGCCTGCGGAAGCGACAAACCCTCGTCGTCGGGCAACCAGGCGATCGGCCTGCTGCTGCCCGAGCGCGCTTCCTCCACCCGGTACGAGGCGTTCGACAAGCCACTGATCGAGGCCCAGGTCAGCGGCCTGTGCACCAAGTGCACCATCGACTACGCCAACGCCGACGGCGACGAGAAGGCGCAGAAGCAGCAGTTCGACGCGCTGCTCGCCCGCGGCGTCAAGGTGATCCTGCTCGACCCGGTGAACGCCGCCGTCACCGCCCCGTGGGTGGACGAGGCCACCCGGAAGGGCACCAAGGTCATCGCGTACGACCGGCTGGCCGCCGGCAACGTCGCCGCGTACATCTCCTTCGACAACAAGCGCACCGGCGAACTCCAGGGCCAGGCCCTGCTGGAAGCGCTCGGCAACAAGGCGGCCGGCGCCGAGATCGTGATGATCAACGGCGCGGAGACCGACCCGAACGCCGCCGACTTCAAGGCCGGCGCGCACCACGCGCTGGACGGCAAGGTCAAGCGGATCGCCTACGAGCAGTCCGGCGAGTGGAAGCCCGAGGTGGCCGCCGCCAAGGTCAACGAGGCGATCAACAGGCTCGGCAAGAACGGCTTCCAGGCCGTCTACTCCGCCAACGACGGCATGGCCGGCGCGATCATCGACGAGCTGCACAAGGCCGGGCGGGGCGACGTCCCGGTCGGCGGTCAGGACGCCTCGCTGGACGCCGTGCGACGGGTCCTCACCGGCGAGCAGGCCTACACCATCTACAAGCCGTACCTGCCGGAGGCCGAGGCCGCCGCCAACATGGCGGTCTACCTGGTCAAGGGCATCGACGTCACCTCGGTGGCCTCCACGATCACCGAATCGGGCGGCGCCCAGATCCCGTCCAGGCTGCTCAGCCCGGTGGTCGTCACCAAGGCGCGGGTCGCCGAGACCATCGTCGCGGCCGGACTGTACAAGGCCGAGGAGATCTGCACCCCGCAGTTCGCGCAGGCCTGCCGGTCCGCGAACATCCCCGGCAACTACTGACCGGGACGGGCCGCGCATACGTCCAGTGCGGTGGCGTCGCGCGGCCCGCTCCCCCCGTCGGCCGTCGGGGAGGCGCCCCCGCGGTGGCGGGCAGATCACAGGACGGTGGCGAACCGGGGGCCCGGTACCCAAGCGTCCGTTCGCCGTGGTCCACTGGGCATCTTGCCGAGCGAGGGGAGCGAGCGACATGAACCTGGACCTTGATTTCCAGACCGACTACTTCCGGGCCGCCGACGACACGGCGGTGCGGACGGTGATGGCCGACAAGACGGCCAAGCCCGCCGAGTCGTTCGAATCCGTACGGGCCAAGCGGGTCGACCCGACCACGGTGCTGCGCCGGCTGGTGGCCGCCATCGACGCCAAGGAGTTCGAGCCCGGCGGCGCCCCCGACCGCTCGATCTGGCCGACCGGGCCGCAGCCCTGGACGACGGGGGACGACGAGGCGGTCACCGAGGTCGACCAGGAGGACCCCTGGATGACCGGGCCCTGGGTGGTGGAACTCTCCGACGAGACCCGCGACGCCCTCGCCACCATCGAACGCAAGCGGCTGCCCGAACTCGCCGCCCGCTGGGCCCGCGCCGAGGAGCTCCGGCCCGTCCCGGCCGCCGAACTCGTCCAGCTGATCCACCGTCTGGGCGTCCTCGCCCGCCGGGCCAAGAAGGCCGAGCAGCACCTGTACTGCTGCCTCTCCGGCTGACCGCGTGTCCGACGACCTCGAATTCTTCCGCGCCCCGAGTGCCGCCGCCGTCCTCACCACCCTCGGCGGCGGCACCGCGCTGCCCACGTTCGACGGCCTGCGCGCCGATCTCACCGAACCTGTCGACGTCCTGCTGCTGATGGAGGAGCTGGTCGCCGCCGAACCGGACTCCTCGCTGATCACAGGCCTGGTGTGGCCGGAGATCGACATGGCCGCGTACGGGTGCTTCCTGTCCAACGCGCCCCACTTCGGGGAGCCGTGGACGTACGGGATCACCCCCACCGTCCGCGACGCACTGGCCGCCGCAAGCCCGGCCGAGCTCGCCGCGTTGCGCCCGTA
Organism: Kitasatospora sp. NPDC051984; assembly: GCF_044593455.1. Classification (NCBI taxonomy): domain Bacteria; kingdom Bacillati; phylum Actinomycetota; class Actinomycetes; order Kitasatosporales; family Streptomycetaceae; genus Kitasatospora; species Kitasatospora sp. NPDC051984. The sequence goes on along the minus strand of NZ_JBIUCB010000022.1, from coordinate 91,055 downwards.
CGAGGACGTCGAGCCGACCGCCGCCGCACTCGAACAATTGGACGCGCTGGCCGAGTTGGCCCGCCGCGCGGTGGCCGCCGGCGATTCGCTGTACTACCGCACGGCGGGCCACCTGACCTGCCCTCAGGCCGGCCTCCCCACCGAAACCGCCTGACACCGCCTGACACCGCCTGACACCGTCCGACGGCGGGGCCGCACCCGGCCCCGCCGTTCACCCTGTCCCGAGACCTCAGTGCGCGAACTCCAGCAGGGCGATCCCGGTCAGGACGGTCGCGCTGGCGGCCAGCCGGAGGGGGCCGAGGCGTTCACGCAGGACGAGGGTGCCGATCAGGGCGGCGATCACGATCGAGGTCTCCCGCAGGGCGGCGATGGTGGGCAGGTCGCCGACGGTCTGCGCCCACACCACCAGGCCGTACGCGGTGAGCGACATCAGGCCGCCGGCCAGCGCGGCGGTGCGGCCCTCGCGCAGCGCGGGCAGCAGGGTGCGGCCGCGGACGGCGAGGACGGCGGCGAGGACGGCCAGGCCCTGGAGGAGGAACATCCAGGCGATGTAGCCGCCGGTGGAGGCCGCGGCCCGCACCCCGCTCCCGTCCACCACGGTGTAGCCGGCGATCAGGACGCCGGTGCCGAGCGCGGCGGCCAGCGCCGGCAGCTGTTCGCGGCGCGGCCACCCGCCGACCAGCGCGAGCCCGGCCAGGCCGAGCGAGATCACCGCGACGGCGACCACCTGCCCGGCCGGCATCGGGTGGTGCAGCACGGTGGCGGCGAGCAGCGCGACCACCGCCGGGGAGGTGCCGCGGGCGATCGGGTACATCTGGCCGAAGTCGCCGAGCCGGTAGGCCCGGGCCAGCAGCAGCTGGTAGCCCACCTGAAGCGCTGTCGAAGCCAGCAGGTACGGCACGGCGCGGACCCCCGGCAGTGGCACGAACAGCGCGAAGAGCGCGCCGAACGCGACGAAGACCACGTTCATCAGCGCGACGCCGGCCAGCCGGTCGCGCACTCCGTGCACCAGCGCGTTCCACACCGCGTGCAGCAGCGCGGCCGCCAACACCACGAACGGCACGGCTTCCCGGCTCACCGGCGTCCCCCTCCCACAGCTCCCCACCGCCAACTTGTACAGACAACTTAGCGCGCGATGGCGGCCACCCGTCAACCGCCCCGGTGGCCCGCCCGGCCGGGACCGGGCCAGACTGGACGGATGCCCGAACTCCCCGAAGTGCAGGCGCTCGCCGAGTGGATGACCACCGTCTGCGCGGGCCGCGTGCTGGAGCGCGTGGACGTGCTGTCGATCACCGCCCTGAAGACCTTCGACCCGCCGGTGCGGGCGCTCGCCGGACGGGCCGTCAGCGGGGTCTCCCGGCACGGCAAGTTCCTCGACCTGGCCACCGACGGCGGCCCGCACCTGGTGGTGCACCTGGCCCGGGCCGGCTGGGTGCACCGGCGGGAGTCCTTCCCGGCCCGGCCGCCGAGCCGGCGCGGCCCGCTCGCGCTGCGGCTGGTGCTGAACGACGGCAGCGGCTTCGACCTCACCGAGCAGGGCACCACCAAGCGCCTCGCCGCCTACGTGGTGACGGACCCTCGCGAGGTCCCCGGCATCGCCCGGCTCGGTACCGACGCGCTCGCCGTCACCCCCGAGCAGCTCACCGCCCTCGCCGCCGGGGCCCGGCACCGGCTGAAGACCTTCCTCACCGACCAGAGCATGCTGGCCGGGATCGGCAACGCCTACTCCGACGAGATCCTGCACACCGCCAAGCTCTCCCCGTACGCGCTGGCGTCCTCGCTCGACGCCGGGCAACTGGCCCGGCTGCACGCCGCCGTCGGACGCGAACTGGGCGGCGCGCTGGAGCAGTTGCGGGCGGCGCCGGCCGGCGGGCTGAAATCCGAGAAGAAGGCCCACCTGGCGGTGCACGGCCGGGCGGGCGAGAGCTGCCCGGTGTGCGGGGACACGGTGCGCTCGGTGAACTTCGCCGACTCCTCGCTCCAGTACTGCCCGACCTGTCAGACCGGCGGCCGGGTGCTGGCCGACCGGCGACTGTCCCGGTTGCTCAAGTGAGAAGACCCCGCATTCATGGACCGGGATGATCGAAGCTGCTCGAACATGGCTATGATCAAGCACTTTCAGTCAGCCGAGACTTCACGGGGCGTCCCTCATGATCCTCACCGTCACACCGAACCCGGCGTTGGACGTCACCTACTCCGTCCCCCACGTCCGCCCGTACACCAGCCACCGGGTCACCGGCATGGCCACCCAGGCGGGCGGCAAGGGCGTCAACGTGGCCCGGGTGCTCACCGCGCTCGGCCACCCGGCCCGCTGCGTGCTGCCGCTCGGCGGCCCCACCGGCGAGGCCGTGCGCGCCGAACTCGCCGCCGCCGGCCTCGAGCACGCCGCCGTCCCGGTGGCCGGCGACACCCGCCGCACCGTCGCCGTGGTCGACACCACCGACGCCACCATGTTCAACGAGCCCGGCCCGGAGCTCGCCGGCGCCGAGTGGGACGCCCTGCTCGCCGAGACCGAACGGCACCTCCCGCAGGCCGCCGTCCTGGTCCTCTCCGGCAGCCTCCCGCCCGGCGCCCCCGCCGACGGCTACGCCCAACTCGTCACGCTGGGCCGCGGGTTCGGCATCCCCGTGGTGCTCGACGCGGACGGCCCCGCGCTGCTCGCCGCACTGCCCGCCCGGCCCACCGCGATCAAGCCGAACGCCGCCGAACTCACCGCCGCCACCGGCCTGCCCGACCCGCACGACGCCGCCCGCACCCTGCTCCGCCGCGGCGCCGAGTCCGTCCTCGCCTCGCTCGGCCCCGACGGCCTGCTCGCCGTCGACGCCCACGGCGCGTGGCGCTGCGCCCCGTCCGCCCCCGTCACCGGCAACCCCACCGGCGCCGGGGACTCCGCCGTCGCCGCCCTCGCCGCCGGACTGTCCGGCCACACCGGCTGGTCCGCGATCCTCCCCGACGCGGTGGCACTGTCCGCCGCCACCGTCCTGCACCCCCGGGCCGGCCGCTTCGACGACGCCGCCTACCGCCGCCTGCGCCACTCGCTGACCGCCACCCGCCTCGGCGCGGGGGTCTCCCCCTTCACCTGGTAACAGCCGTCTCCCGCCCGAATATTGACGGGAAATCCGGCGCGGCAGGCCCTACCCTGACCACCATGCCCGCCGGAAATACCTCCTACGTCTGCCTGCCCTGCCGCGCCTCCTACAAGCAGCCCTACCGGGACATGCACGAGCGGCACGACCGCCGCTGCCCGCGCTGCGCCGAGCCGCTGATCCACGTGGGCTCCGCCTTCGCCGCACCCCGACGGCGCGACACCGCCGCCTGGCGGACCCTGTCGGTCCTGCTGCACGCCGGCATCCGCTTCAACAAGAGCTGCTGCGGCGGCCCCGGCTACCGCCCGCGCACCCTCGTCGAGGTGCGCGAGCGGATGACCCACGCCCGACGCACGGGCGAGCCCTTCGCGAAGGCTCTGGTGCGTCCCGAACTTCCGTAGGCATGGGCACCGCGGCGATGGGGGTCGTGGTGCTGGCCGCGGCGGCGGTGCAGCGGCTGTCCGGGGTGGGGTTCGCGCTGATCGCCGCGCCGGTGCTGGTGCTGATCCTCGGGCCGGCGGGCGGGGTGGGGCTGTCGAACTGCGCGTCAGGGGCGATCAGCGTGCTCGGGCTGGCCGCCGGGTGGCGCGGGGTGCGACCCGGACGGATGGTGCCGCTGGTCCTGGCGGCCGCGCTCACCGTGCCGCTCGGGGCCCGGCTGGCGGCGGCCGCGCCCGAGGCGGTGCTGCTGGTGGCGATCGGTCTGGTGGTGAGCGCGGCGTCGGTGGTGGTGATGCTCGGCGTGCGGGCGGCGGCGCTGCGCGGGGTGCCGGGCGCGGTCGCGGCGGGCGCCGCCGGCGGGCTGCTGAACGCGGCGGCGGGTGTCGGCGGGCCGGCGGTGTCGCTGTACGCGGCGAACTGCGGCTGGTCGGCCCGCGAGTTCCTCCCCAACGCCCAGTTCTTCGGCCTCGCCGTGAACGCGATGTCCCTCACCACGAAGGGCGTGCCCACGCTGTCGGGCGCGCAGTGGACGGTCGCCGCGGGCGCCGTCGCCGCCGGCAGTGCCGTCGGCCACCTGCTGTCCGGCCGCGTCCCGGACCGCCCCCTCCGGCGTCTGGTCCTCGGTCTGGCCCTGGCCGGCGGCCTGCTCACGCTGGCCAAGGGCCTGGCCGCGGGCCTCTGACGGCAACACGGCGTGACGCACGTTCACCCTTCCGATGGATTGGGCCGAATGGTTCGGGCACGTACATTGGCTGCACCGGGACGTTCCCCCGAACGGGTGCATTCACCGTCCCGACGGCCACGGCCATCCACCTGCCCGCCCACGCGGAACCGACGCATGCCCGTCGGCGCGAAGAGATTCTCGGGAGGAACCATGAACGCAGCCGCCAACTGGGACGACATCCTGGTCCGGGACAACTTCCAGGACATGGGACAGACGCCCACCGCCGACCCGGTCTGGGAGTCGCCGGACATCATCCCCTTCGGGAGCGACATCCTCGACTTCGACCTGCTGGAGTCCAGCTACCCCGGCCCCGACCTCGGGATTCGCCATCCGATCGCGCAGGGCAGGCTCAACCGCATCTACGTCCGCGGAAAGAACCTGCGGGCCAACTGCCCCAGCTCCGGCAACGTCAGGCTCTACTTCGCCCCCGGCGGACTGCTCCTGGACCCGCGGGCCTGGACGCCGATCAACGCGGAGGGCGGCGGCACCAGCGTGCCGTTCACCGTCCGCGGCGGCTCGCGGGAGATCCCACCCGGGCGGATCTGCGTCAGCAGGTCCGCCTTCCTCTTCCCGAGCGACACGCCGCCGGGCCACTACTGCACGATCACCACCGTGGACACCCCCGCCCACCCGATGTCCGCGACCCTGCCCACGTTCAGCTCGCTCGTCGACTACCTGAACTGGGTCAGGTACAACCCCAACGTCGGCTGGCGCAACATCGACGTGATCCCGTGCCGGCAGACCAACTACGTGCTCGCCAACCTGGCGATCTGCAACCTCAACAACTATCCGACGCGGTTCGTCTTCGGGGTCTCCGGCACCGACCTGCCGAACGGCACCGCGACCTTCTCCAACACCGACCAGCAGGCCCCGTTCAGCCTGACGGCGCAGATCTACTCGCCCGGCACCGACGAGGGGTACACCCGCTCGATCCTGCTGCCCGCCAACTACTCCGGCACCGTCACGGTGGTGATCCAGCTCGACCAGCCCCTGCCGTGCGACGCCCGGATCGTGCTGCGGGCCTACAACCCGGTGACCAACAACCCGGGGGTGCTGGAACGACGGCTCGCCGTCCCGCTCACCGGCGTGCCCGAGCTCGAGGACGCCCTGTTCCTCGAACTCGGCGCGTACACCTTCGTCGCCGCGGACACCGGCCCCTGACGCAGCCGACTCCCAGTCAGAACCGGGCAGCTCCCGACCACCTGACGCGGCATCATCAAATGTCACCCTCCGTGCAACGAAAAGGCGCATGGTCACGGAGGGTGATGTGAGGGAAACGCAAAGAGTCGGTATAGGTCTGTGATCAAAAAACCGACAGGACATGAACAACGCGTGAGAGCATGACCCCTCCGGGTACGCACCGCAGCCCGTGAACTGGGAGGATGGTCGATCCATGGCGCAGACTGACGGCGTGTCGGCCGGACCGAAGACCGACGCTGCCGCCGCACCGGGCCGGCGGCCGAAGCCGCGTCGCCGAGGCCGGCGGGTCCTGCTGATCGGCGGCGGCGTGGTGCTCGCGCTCGGCCTGGCCGTCGGCGGGACGGGGCTGTGGATGTACCACCACCTGGAGGGCAACCTCGACACCGTCGACATCGACAAGGCGCTCGGCGAGGACCGCCCGGCCGCCCTGCCCACCGGCGCGCAGGACATCCTGGTGCTCGGCTCGGACTCCCGTGGCGGCGACAACGCCGAACTGGCGGGCGGCGACACCGGCGGCACCGCCCGTTCGGACACGGCGATGCTGGTGCACATACCGCAGGGCCGCGCCAACGCCACCGTGGTCAGCATCCCCCGCGACACCATGGTGGCCCGGCCGGCCTGCACCACCGCCGACGGCAAGCAGGTGCCCGCCGCGCCCCGGGTGATGTTCAACTCGGTGTACACCACGGCCGGTCCGGCCTGCGTGGTGAAGACCGTCGAGACCATCACCGGCCTGCGGATGAGCCACTACGTCGAGATCGACTTCGCCGGGTTCAAGGAACTCGTGGACGCGATGGGCGGCGTGGAGATCACCACCGACGTCGCGATCGACGACAAGTACAGCGGCCTGCACCTGCCGGCCGGCACCCACACCCTGGACGGCACCCAGGCACTGGCCTTCGTCCGTACCCGGCACGGCATAGGCGACGGCAGCGACCTCGGCCGGATCGGCCTCCAGCAGAAGTTCCTGCTCTCCGTCCTCTCCCAGCTCCAGCGCAAGGGCACCCTCTCCAGCCCGACCAAGGCGTACGGCGTGGCGAACGCGGCCACCAAGGCGCTGACCACCGACACCGACCTCGGTTCGGTGAACGGCCTGCTCGACTTCGCGCAGAGCATGAAGGGCCTGCAGCCCGAGCGGATGAAGACCGTGATGCTCCCGGTCGTCACCGACCGGATCGACCACAACCGGGTGATCGCCGACGAGCCCCGCGCGCAGAAGCTCTGGCAGGCGCTGCGCGAGGACAAGCCCGTCCCGGCCGCCACCGGCTGACGGAGGAGCGGATCCGTGCTTGCCCACCCGCCGAGGCTGAGCGTCGTCGTCCCGTTCCAGGACGTCGAGATGTACCTCGCCGAATGCCTGGAGTCCATCGCCCGCCAGTCGTTCCGCGACTTCGAGGTGATCCTGGTGGACGACGGCTCGACCGACGCCTCCACCGCGATCGCGCAGAACATGTGCGCCCGGGACGCGCGTTTCCGGCTGATCCGGCAGGACGCGAACGGCCCGGGCCACGCCCGCAACACCGGTCTGCGCGCGCTCCACCCCGACGCCGAGTTCCTGGTGTTCGCCGACGGCGACGACGTGGTGCCCGAGCACGCCTACGAGACGCTGCTGCGCACCCTGGAGGAGTCCGGCTCGGACTTCGTCTCCGGCAACGTGCAGATGATGAACTCCACCAAGAAGTGGCAGTCGCCGCTGCACAAGGGCCCGATGGAGGCCAACCGGCGCGGCACCCACATCACCAGGTTCGAGAAGCTGATCTACGACCGCACGGTGTGGAACAAGCTGTTCCGGCGCAGCTTCTGGGACTACTACTACATCGAGTTCCCCGAGGGGGTCCTGTACGAGGACTCCTGGGTCAACATGTTCGCCCACTTCCGGGCGGCCAAGGTCGACACCATCACGGACGTCGTCTACTACTGGCGCCGCCGCGAGGGCAACGCCGCGCCCTCCATCACCCAGCGCCACCACGAGATCGACAACCTGCGCGACCGGGTCTCCGCCGTGCTGTCCGTCAGCCGCTTCCTGGGCGGGCACCGCTCCAAGAGCTTCGCCGAGTCCAAGCGCAAGTACGACCTGGCCTGCCTCACCTCCGACCTGATGCTCCATCTGAAGGCGCTGCCCGACGGCGACGAGGAGTACCAGCTCTCCTTCATCCAGTGGACCAACGAGTTCCTGGACGAGGCCGGCGAGGACCTGATCGAGGAACTGCCCGCCGAGGCCCGGGTGAAGTGGCTGCTGGTGCGCCGCCGGCTGCTCCAGGAACTGCTCGACGTGGTCGAGTTCGAGCGGCGCGGCGGCCCGATGCCGGTCCAGCGCCGCTTCCGCCGCTACCTCAAGTACCCGCACCTGGGCGACCGGCGGGTCGGCATCGGCCGCAAGGCGTACCGGCTCGGCAAGGAGCTCTCGCTGCACGGCTCGATCGGTGAAGTCCGCTGGAACGGCGACCGGTTGGAGCTCTCCGGCAGCGCGTACATCCGCTTCGTGAACGTCCACAAGCGGCACATGTCGGTCAAGGCGCTGGCCCTGCGCAACACCAAGCAGGACCGGATGCTGCTGGTCCCCACCCGCACCGTCTACGCCCCGCAGGCCACCGAGCACTCCAACCAGAACCGTTACTGCTACGACTGGTCGGGCTTCAGCGCCGCCTTCGACACCAACCGGCTCAAGCAGAAGGGCCGGTGGGCCGAGGGCACCTGGGACGTCGCGGCCGGTGTGCTCAGCCGCGGCCTGTTCCGCTACCGCGGCCTGGACCGCGGCAGCGTCGGCAGCGCCGCCAACCCGCCCTACCGGTATGTCGACAAGAACACCCGGGTGCTGCCGCTGTTCGTGCAGAACCGGCTCAAGCTCCGGGTGGAGGTGGTCCGTTGCCGGATCACCGGGCACCGCATCACCGGCGAGCACCTCGAACTGCGCGGTGTCCACCTCGGCCCGACCGTCCCCGAGAGCGGCCAGCTGCGGCTGGTCAGCCTCGGCGGCGCCGGCCGCGCCCAGGCTCCGGTCCGCTTCACCCCCGGCGGTGAGGGCTGGTGCACCTTCACCGTCCGCGTCCCGCTGCGCTCCCTGGTGCCCGCGCACCGCGCGAACGGCGCCGACGAGGCCGTTCCGCAGTCCTGGGACCTCGGCGCCAACGGCTGGAAGACCACCTTCCACGTCGCCGGGCGCAAGATGACGATGTATCCGGTGATGGCCGAGGGCACCCCCGACGGCCATCACCGCCTCCCCGACACTTTGCAGACCGCGGACGGCGACCGCGAACTCGTCGTCCACCGCAACGGCTCCGGCTACCTGGTGCTGTTCGAACGCGCCACCCTCCCGCTGGTCACCCGGTACGCCTGGGAGGACGACGGCACCCTGGAGATCGTCGGCCGCTACCCGGCCCTGCACCTGGTCCCCGCCGAACTGCGCCACCAGGTCCACCTGGTGCTGCGCTCCCGCGCCCAGGGCACCGAACGCGTCGTCCCGCTCGACCTGATCGACGACTATTTCCGGGCCCGCTTCGCCCCCGCCCGGATCCGCACCCTGGCCGGCACCGTCCCGCTCTCCGCCGGCCGCTGGGACCTCTACCTGCGCCGCCAGGACCCCGCCCGCACCGCACCCGCCGACCGCCTGCCCGACCTGATGCTCAAGCTGGAGCAGGACGCCATCCCCGGCCTCCCGCAGGCCGTCGAGAGCGACGGGCGCGGCTACGAACTCCAGGCCGAGAGCTACGACCGGCTCTCGCTCCAGGTGCACTCCGCGATGCCCGACCACGCCCGCGGCCCCTACCGGCAGAAGCTGCTGCGCACCAAGGCGTACCCCGCCGCCCGCCAGCAGCCCGTCCGGCCCGCCGTGCTGTTCGACGCGTTCAAGGGCACCCAGTACTCCGACAGCCCGCGCGCCGTCCACGAGGAACTGGTGCGCCGCCAGGTCCCGTTGGAGCACCTGTGGGTGGTCAAGGACGACCAGGTGGACGTCCCCGCCACCGCCCGCGCCGTCCGCATGTGGTCGCCCGAGTGGTACGAGGCGCTCGCCACCAGCCGGTACATCGTCGCCAACAACCACCTGCCCGACTGGTTCCGCAAGCGCCCCGGCCAGGTCGTCGTGCAGACCTGGCACGGCACCCCGCTGAAGAAGATCGGCCACGACATCGAGGCCGTCCACTTCGCCGACAAGCGCTACCTGGAACGCCTCGCCACCGAGGTGGAGAACTGGGACCTGCTGGTCTCGCCGAACACCTTCTCCACCCCGATCCTGCGCCGCGCCTTCGGTTTCCCCGGCGAGATCGTCGAATGCGGCTACCCCCGCAACGACGTGCTGCGCCGCCCGGGCACCGAGCGGCGCGCCGCCGAGATCCGCCGGCGGATCGGCATCCCCGACGGCAAGCGGGTCGTGCTGTACGCCCCGACCTGGCGCGACGACCAGTACTACGCGCCCGGCCGGTACAAGCTCGACTTCCGGATCGACCTCGACGACGCCCGCGCCCGGCTCGGCGCGGACCACGTGCTGCTGGTCCGCCGCCACCCCAACGTGGTCGACCCGGTCCCCGGCGCCGGCGACGGGTTCGTCCACGACGTCTCCGACTACCCCGACATGGCCGACCTGTCGCTGATCACCGATGTGATGATCACCGACTACTCCTCGCTGATGTTCGACTTCGTCAACACCGGCCGGCCCATCCTGTTCTTCACCTACGACCTGGAGCACTACCGCGACACCCTGCGCGGCTTCTACTTCGACTTCGAGACCAGCGCCCCCGGGCCGCTGCTCGCCGAGTCCGCCCAGCTGATCACCGCGATCCGCTACGCCGACGGGGTGCACGCCCGCTACGCCGAGCGCTACCGGCGCTTCCAGCAGGCCTTCTGCGACCTGGACGACGGGTACGCCTCGGTCCGCCTGGCGGACCGGATCCTGGTCGCGGGCGGCGACCTGGCGGAGCCGCCGCAGAACGTGTCGGCACCCTCGTTCCGCTCGCTCGGCAGCACCCGGCCGGGTTCCCGTTCCTTCCGTGACCTCGACGAGGTCACGGCGGCGGCGGTGGAGCCGCCACGCGACCTCCAGGCAGAACTGCGCAGACGATTGGACCCGGCAAATGGCTGATCAGGCCAAGCACACCCGCCGCATCTTCACCGGTGTGGACACCACGGGCGCCGTCCCGATCGAGTACCGCTTCTCGCACGCCCGCAACGGCAACCGGCACCTGGTCGTGGTGTTCGCCAACTTCACCGCACCGGACGAGTACGGCTGGGGCAACGGCGTCCTGGACAAGGTGCGCGGCAACATCCTGTGGATCCGCGACTCCTTCGAGGGCGCCAACAGCTACTACCTGTGCAAGCGGATGGACTTCTCGCTGGAGCAGTCCGTCGCCGGGGTGATCACCCGGGTGATGCATTCGCTGCACCTGACGCCGCAGGACGTCACCGTCTTCGGCAGCTCCAAGGGGGGCAGCGCGGCGCTGTTCTACGGCCTCAAGTACGGCTTCGGCAACATCGTCGCCAGCGTGCCCCAGTTCAACATCGGCTCCTACGTGCTGGACGGCATCCCCAGCGCGGCCCGGCTGATGATGGGTGAGGTGACCGAGCGGAACGTCGCCGTCCTCGACGCCGTCCTGCCGGACCTGGTGATGGCCAGCCCCCACCGGAACGCCAACATCTACCTGATCACCTCCCCGCAGGACGAGCAGTACCTGCGGCAGGTGCAGCCGTTCGTCCAGCTCTTCCAGGGCTACTCGAACTTCAACTTCATCTACAACGACTCGGTGCTGATCACCGGCCACGGCAAGGTGACGCTGCGGAACCTGCCCACCCTCATGGGCATCCTCAACCTGCTGGTGGACGGCGTGGTCCCGCGGATCGGCCTGATCACCAACGGCGGCGAGGTTCCGGAGCCCGACCTCGCCGCGATCGAGCAGTTCCTCAAGGACACCTCGCAGGTCAGGGGCGATTCCTTCCCCCGCCCGGTGATCACCTCTCCTCCGGCGGAGGCGGTGCTCCCGCCGAACGGCGTGGCCATCACCGGCTTCGCGCCGGGCGGCGTGCGGGTCAGCATCTGGGAGAACGGCAAGTACGTCGCCTCGGCCCCGGTCGCCGCCGACGGCAGCTGGTCCTGGCAGGCCGACCGGGCCTTCACCGCGGGCCGGCACCTGCTCCGCGTGTTCGCCGCCGACGCCAGCAACATCCAGAGCGAACGCTCCGACGTGGTGTTCACCATCGACGGGCAGGCCCCCCGCACCCAGCACACCATCACCGAGGCGGCGCCACTGCTGCCCGCGCCGGTGGTCACCGAACCGGTGGACAACAGCTACGTCCCCGGCCCTGTCGTCCGGCTGAGCGGCCACGCGCCCGGCGCGGTCCGGGTCGACCTCGCCATCGGGGAGCACGCGCTGGGCAGCGCCCCGGTCGAGGACGGCTTGTGGACCTGGCAGCCCGAGTGGGAGTGGCGCGGCGGCGGGCACACCGTCGAGGTCCGGGCGGCCTACGCCGACGGCCGGGTGTCGGGCCCCGGGCAGGTCGGCTTCGTGGTGGCCGGCGCGCTGGCCCGCAACCCCACGCTCCTGCAGCGCTACGGCGGCTGATGTCCCGTCAGAGGGCGGCGGCGACGGTGATCAGCTCCGCCTGGTGGTCGGAGAAGCCGGTGTCCAGCCGGGAGCAGCCGTGCCGGGGCAGCGCGGTGAACAGGTAGTCCAGCTTGAACCCGTTCTCGTGGGTGGGCGCGAAGCCCGTGCGCTGGTCCGGCGACTGCTGGGCGCACTCCTGGACGGTGTCGAAGTAGCCGGCCGGCCAGATCCAGGCGTCCTTGTTGTTCGGGCCGGGCGGCGAGGAGTTGAAGTCGCCGCCGAACACCGAACCGCCCGTCCCGGCCGCCTTGAGCAGTGCCGACAGCTGGTCGTCGCGGAGTTCGGCGGCGCGGTCGGACCGGTCGGCGGGGGGCAGCGAGAGGTGAGCGACGCAGAGCCTCGGGCCGCTGCCGGCCGTCGCGCACAGGATGCCGCGGCGCAGGCCTTTTCCGGGCTGGGGGGCGGAGACCGGGGCGATGTCCGTCAGCGGGGCGGCCGCCAGGATGCCGATGCCGGCGTCGCCTCGCCCGCCGCCGCAGTCCACGGGCGTGGTCGTGCCCGCCTCGTCCGCCTGTTCGTACGGCTGGAAGGCGAGCTGCCAGGCGGCTCCGAGCCCGGCCCGGGCCCGGTCCAGGTCGCCCCGGCAGGCCTCCTGCACCAGAATCGCCCGGGCCCCGTGGTCCTGCGCCATCGAGCGCATCACCTTGATCTTCTGGTCGCCGCCGCCGTACTTGCCGCAGCCCCAGACGGTCTCCCCGCACATGTTCCAGGTCGCCACCGTCAGCCGGGGCCCGTCCGGCCCGCCTTCGCCGACCATCGCCTCGGCCTTGTGCCGCACGGCGGGTATCAGCCCGAGCAGCAGCACCCCCGCCGCCGCACCCAGCAGCGTCCGCAGGCGGCGCCGCGGGGGCGGCCCCGGGAGGGTTGCGCAGGTGGGCGGCACGACAGATCCCCCGGGCGTTGAACGGTGCAGGCGACCAGCATAACTTTGCCCCCGAACCACTCCGCCGCCCGGACCTGCGCTACCCGGTGACGGAGACCAGGGTGAGCAGCCCGCAGACCGTCAGGTTGATCCACTTGTGGGTGACGGTCACGGCGACGAACTCGCGGATGGTGGCGCTCGGCCAGAAGTAGGCGGCGGTCGGGGAGCCGGCGACCTGGCCGTTGACCGATTCCTGGCGGGCCAGGATGGCGGCACGGAAGGCGTGGAAGTTGTTGGTGACCACGATGCAGCGGTAGTCGGGGTTCGCGGCGGTCATCAGCTCGCGGGAGAAGCGGAGGTTCTCCTCGGTGGTGCGGGAGCGGTCCTCCAGGACGATCCGGTCGGCGGGGAAGCCGCGTTCGGTGAGGTAGGCGGCCATCGCGTGGGACTCGGGCAGCTTCTCGTCGGGGCCCTGGCCGCCGGAGGTGATCAGCAGCGGCGGGCGGCCGTTCGCGGCCTGGCGCTCGTACAGGGCGCGCCCGCGTTCGAGGCGGCTGGCGAGCAGCGGCGGGACGCGGGTGCCGCCGATCAGTCCGGAGCCGAGGACCACGACGTAGTCAACGTCCTGGCGCGGGATCAGCCGGCCGTACAGGTAGGCGTAGCCGATGAAGCACAGGAAGAGGAAGGAGAAGTAGCTGGCGAGCAGGAAGGTGGTGCGGGCGATCACCACCAGCACGGGCGAGTCGGCCTGGGTGGCGGCGATCAGCAGGGCGACGACCACCAGGATGCCGAGGCCGCAGAGCAGCGAGAGCAGGTTGCCGAGGCGGCGGCCTTCCTTGCGGAGCATCTTGAAGCCGTTGGCGATCAGCAGCCCGGAGAGCACCAGGACGCCGAGGGCGGGGGCGAGGACGACCGCGATCACGACCGTTTCCGCGAGCACGGAGTCGGTCCGGCCGAGGGTGGCGAGCAGCGCGAAGGCCAGGAAGGTGAGGGCGAGTCCGAGGTACACGGCATTGCTGAAGCGGCGGCGGTCGCGCCGTACGCCGAGGGCGGTCAGCAGCAGGAAGAAGATCGCGGGAGCGTACAGGAGCATGGGGGTAAGCCTAGGGACCGGCGCGGCCGGGTCGGCCTGACGCCCTGTGAGGTCGAGGCCGGCCGATCCGACAGACACCGAGGTGACCGTGACGGCGGTTCAGGCGCGCGAGCCGGTCGGCACGCCGCTCTGCGGGAACCCTTCGGCGAGGTCCTCGGCGATCATGCGCTTGGCGATCGCGTCGGCGGCGGCCCGCAGTTCGGCGCTGCGGGGGCGGCCGCGGTCCTGCTCCAGGCGTTGGCAGAGCCACTGGGACCAGGCGTGGCCGATGGTCTGGGCCTCCCGCTCGCCGGCCTCGGTGTGCGCGTAGAAGCCGCCGTGGACGTCCAGGAAGCCTTCGGCGACCATCCGGTCGAACACCGGCCGGAGGACCTCCGGGGGGATCCGGCGGCGCCCGGCGATCAGGTTGAGGGTGGCGTGGCCGACGCTGCGGGTGAACAGGTCGACCTGCATGACGGCCCAGGCGCCGGCCATGTCGAGCCGGGTGCCGGAGGAGCCGACGACCTGCCGGGCGGTGTCCAGTCCGACGCCGGCGAGGAGTTTGGCGACGGAGAGTTCGAGCAGCTTGGCGGAGTCGCCGGAGGACGGCTGCGCGAAGCCCTCGCCCATGTCGGTGCAGGTGGCGCGGGCCGAGTCGCGCAGTTCGACCTGCTTGAGGAAGAGCGCGACCACGAAGCCGAGCAGCGCGACCGGCACCGTCCACAGGAACACGGTGTGCAGCGAGTCGGCGTAGGCCCGGATGACCGGTTCGACCGCGCCGGGCGGCAGCCCCTGGACGCCGTGCGGGCTCTGTGCGCGGACGGCGAGCTGTTCGGGGCTCTCGCCGGTGGCCCGGGCGGCCGCGGCGACGCCGTCGGCCAGGTTGGTCCGCAGCGCGTTGGTGTAGATGGTGCCGAACACGGCGGTGCCGAACGAGGAGCCGAGGGTGCGGAAGAAGGTGACGCCGGAGGTGGAGGTGCCGAGGTCGGCGTAGTCGACGGTGTTCTGCACGGCGATGGTGAGCACCTGCATGCACAGGCCGATGCCGGTGCCGAGCACGAACATGTAGAGGCTGGCCAGCCAGGCGCTGGTGCCTGCGTTGAGCAGCGAGAGCAGGTACAGGCCGAGCGCCATCACCAGCGATCCGACGATCGGGAAGATCCGGTACTGGCCGGTCTTGGACACCGTGTTGCCGCTGAAGATCGACGCGATCAGCAGGCCGAGCACCAGCGGCAGGGTCCGCACGCCGGAGACGGTCGCCGAGTCGCCGTCCACGTACTGCAGGAAGGTCGGCAGGAAGGTCATCGCGCCGAGCATGGCGAAGCCGACGATGAAGCTGAGCACCGAGCAGACCGTGAACACCGGGTTGCGGAACAGCCGCATCGGCAGGGTGGGTTCGGCGGCGCGGGTCTCCACCCAGCAGAACAGGCCGAGCGCGACCACGCCGCCGACGAACAGGCCGATGATGACGGGCGAGCTCCACGCGTACTCGTTGCCGCCCCAACTGGTCGCCAGGATCAGGGAGCTGGCGCCGACCGCGACCAGCGCGATGCCCGCGTAGTCGATGACGGGGCGGGCTGCGGAGCGGACCACCGGGATGTTCCGGGCCGCCGCGATCACCACCAGGACGGCGATCGGCACGTTGACGTAGAACGCCCAGCGCCAGGACAGGTGGTCGGTGAACAGCCCGCCCAGGAGCGGTCCGATCACGGTGGCGACGCCGAACACCGCGCCGATCGCGCCCTGGTACTTGCCGCGTTCGCGCAGCGGGATGACGTCCGCGATCAGCGCCATCGAGGTGACCATCAGGCCGCCCGCGCCGACGCCCTGGACAGCCCGCCAGGCGATCAGCAGCGTCATGTTGGTGGCCAGGCCGCACAGGAACGAGCCGGTGATGAACACGATCGCGGAGACCTGGAAGACCACCTTGCGGCCGAACAGGTCGCCGAACTTGCCGACCAGCGCGGTGGTGACGGTCTCCGCGAGCAGATAGGACGTCACCACCCAGGACATGTGCGCGGCGCCGCCGAGGTCCGCGACGATGGTGGGCAGCGCGGTGCCGACGATGGTCTGGTCGAGGGCGGCCAGCAGCATGCCGAGCACGATGGTGCCGAACACGACGTTCCGCTGCCGCCGGTCGAGAACGGGCGGGGCCGCCGCCTGACTGGGCTCGCTGGTGGTGGTCACCGCGACATCGTCACACTTTGCCCACCAGTGTCCGTTTTCGACACCCCGCGCGGCCCTGTCGTGCTCAACTGCCAATCGGCTGCCGATTATTCGACGGTGCGACAAGAACACCGGCCCACCGCGTTAGAGGGGCATGGACAGCACCACGACGATCGGGGCCGACGGCGGACCCCTCGAGTTCCGGGACTTCGCCGCCGCCCGCGGCCGCGACCTGGTACGCACCGCCTACCTGCTGACCGGTGGCGACGCCCACCTCGCCGAGGACCTCGCGCAGGAGGCGCTCGGCAAGCTCTACGGCAGCTGGCGGCGGGTCTCCCGGATGGCGAACCCCGCCGGATACGCCCGGACCGTCCTGGTCAACACCTTCCTCAGCCACCGGCGCCGGCGCAGCAGCCGCGAACACGTCACCGACACCTTCGCCGAATCCGCCGCACCCACCGCCGACCCCGCACTGCGCGTCACCCTGCTCCAGGCACTCGCCGAACTCCCGCAGCAGGACCGGGCCGTGCTCGTCCTGCGCTACTGGGAGGACCTCGGAGTCGAGGAGGCCGCCACCGCGCTGCGCCTCACCCCGAGCGCCGTCCGCTCCCGCGCCTCCCGCGCGCTCAGCCGCCTGCGCACCCGGCTCGGCGGGCAGTTCGACGAGCTCGTCCGGCCCTGACGCTCCTTTCTTGTCCGGAGCCGCATCTACGCGCTCCTTCACCCCTGACGTTCCCTCCGCACCGTTTCTGGAGCATGCCGATGACTTCCGAAGAGGACTTCACCCGCGCCCTGCGGGCCTCCGCCGCCACCGCCCCCGAACCGTCCACCGAACTGTTCGCGCTGGCCGCCGAACGCCGCGGCCGCACCCGGGTGCGCCGCCGCCGGGCCGCCGGTGCCTCCGCGCTCGCCCTGGTCGCCGCGGCCGGGTGCGCGCTGGCCCTGCTGCCCGACCGCTCCCCGGCGCGTCCCGCACCGGCCGCATCGCCCCTCGGCCAGACCTTCATGTCCGACACTCTGAGCTCACTGGTGCCCGCCGACGGCCGCATCATCGACCCCGCGGGCACCTCCCCCGACGATCTGCAGCCCGGCCGCACCCCGATGGGCTGGCTGGAGTACGACGACGGCAACGGCCCGGCCCGGGTCCTGCTGACCATCGACCGGCTGGCCACCCCGCTCAGCGACAGCGCCGCCGCCCTGCAGTGCCCCGACACCCTCAACCAGCCGACCGCCACCTGCCAACTCACCACCCGCCCCGACGGTTCCCGCCTGATCACCACCACCATCGCCCCGCGCTGGGAGGCCGGCGACCGCGTCTGGACCGTCACGTACGCCACCACCGACGGCCGGATCGTCAACGCCACCGAGGTCGCCTCCGGCCGCCCGGGCCACCCGGCCCGCGAGCAGCCGCCGCTGACCCAGGAACGACTGCTGGACGTGGCCACCTCCGACGCCTGGCGGCCGGCCTTCACCGTCCTCCGCGCCTCCACCGTGCCGCCCGCCGCACCCGTCGGCAGCCCCGCCGTACTCGCCGCCCTGCGCGCCACGCTGCCCGCCGACGCCACCTTCGACCCGGGCCCGGGCACCCAGGACACCCCGGGACGGGTGCACGGAACCGTCTCCCTCGCCAATCTCACCAGCCAGCTGGTCGTCTCCGTCGAACACGGCTGGCAGCGGGGCTTCCCCGCCGACCCGGACACCAGGTTCCGCAGCACCGGATTCGACGGGCGCTTCAAGGAGCACCCGGACGGAACCCGGTCCTACGTCAAGGAGATCCCCGTCCCCGGGCCCGACGGCACCAAAGACACCCAGGGCGCCGAGGTGATCGCCGGCGCGCTGCTCCCCGACGGCACCATGGTGACCGCCAAACTCTGGACGTACGGGCCCAACTACCAGGTCACCCGCGACGCCCCGGCACTCAGCCAGGAACAGCTGGTCGCGCTGGTCAGCGCCCCGTCCTGGGCACACGCCTGACGGCACGTCCTGCCGGGGCGCGCCGTTTCCCGCGGCGGCGCGCCCCGGCCGTGATGCTGGGACGATGGACTGCCTGTTCTGCCGTGTCGTGGCCGGCGAAGTCACTGTCGAAACCGTCCTCGCCGACGACGTCGTCCACGCCTTCCTCGACCACCGGCCACTGTTCCCCGGCCACCTGCTGGTCATCCCGCGCCGCCACGTCCCCACCCTGACCGACCTCACCGACGCGGAGACCGGCCCCTACTACACCCGCGTCCGCCAGCTCACCGCCGCCGTCGAACGCGGCACGGCCGCCGCCGGCAGCTTCGTCGCGGCCAACAACCGGATCAGCCAGTCCGTCCCCCACCTGCACACCCACATCGTCCCCCGCAACCCCAAGGACGGCCTGCGCGGCTTCTTCTGGCCCCGCACCCACTACCGCGACAACGCTCACGCGGCGGAGACGGCGGCCCGCATCCGCGCTGCCCTCTGACCCCACCCACCCACCCGAGCACCCCACCGCCGTCGAGAACCGGAAAGACAACGCTGCGCGGGCAAGGTCTGGCTGGTGCCGCTCACGGCTCTTCCGCAGTCCCACGGACCGCTGTGCGGAAGGCGCACAACTCCCCAATCCCCCACCCCGCCGGAGGCATGCCGTTACAGCTCTTCCGCAGTGCCCCGAACCGCCGTGCGGAAGGCGCACAACTCCCCGATCCCCCACCCCGCCGAAGGCATGCCGTTACGCCTCTTCCGCGGTCCCACGGACCGCCGTGCGGAAGGCAATGGGGGTGGTGCCGGTGCGTTGGTGGAAGAACTTGGCGAAGTTGGCGGCGTCGGCGAAGCCGAGGTGGTCGGCTATGCGGGCGGCGGGGGTGTCGCTGTGGGCGAGGAGGCGTTTGGCTTCGAGGACCACGCGGCGGTCGACGAATTCCTTGGCGCCGATGCCCGCGGCGGCGAGGGTGGCGCGGGAGAGGGTGCGGGGGGAGTAGCCGAGGGCTTTGGCGTAGTCCTCGACGCGGCGGGTGCGGGTGAAGTGGTGTTCGACGGCGTGGCGGAAGCGGCGGTAGGTCTCGCCGGGTTCGGCGGTCGCGCTGCCGCAGGGGGTGGCGGGGTTGGCGAGGCGCAGCAGGAGTGCGGCGAGCAGGTGGCGGAGCAGGGCGTGGTGGATGTCGGCGGGGAGGTCGGCGCCGGAGGCGTATTCGTGTTCGAGGTGGCGGAGCGCGTGCCGGAGGGCGTCGCGCGAGGTGCCGGTGGTGTGCAGGACGGCGGCGGCGAAGGGGTCGTCGAGGCGGGCGGCGGCGACTGTCGCGGGGTCGGGGAAGCCGGGTTCGAAGAGGACGAGGGTGCCGTCGGCGTCGCCGAGTTCGCCCCATTGCTGGACCTGTCCGGGCCGGACCCAGAGCCAGCTGCCGGGGTGGACGGCGTGTTCGGTGAAGTCGACGGTGTGGTGGAGGGTGCCGCTGTCGAGGGTGAGGAGGTGGTGGAAGGCGGGCCGCTGGGGGCGGTGGAAGGCGCGGTCGGCGGCGGTGTCGCGGCGGGCGCGCAGTTCGGCGAGGGTCAGTACTTCGACGCCGGCCGGTGTGCCGGGTGGCGCGGCGAAGGGGACCTCGGGGATCGTCGTCCCGGACGTCGGGTTGTCGCTGGCTCGCATGGTCACCACCCGCAGCCAGGCTACCTCCGGTGGATCTTCCGCCGGGAGGGCGGCGGTACGGTCGGCGGGAAAGCGGGACAGTGGGGCCGGCGGGACGGGAACGGGGAGTGGGGATGGAGCGGCGTTCGACGTTGCACGATGTGGCGCGTGAGGCGGGGGTGAGTGCGAAGACGGTGTCGCGGGTGGTGAACGGGGACGGTCCGGTGGCGGCGGCGACCCGGGCGCGGGTGCTGGCGGTGACGGAGCGGTTGGGTTTCCGGCCGAACCTGTTGGCGCGGAGCATTCGGACGGGCGGCCCGGATTCGACGGTGGGGCTGGTGGTGCCGGATCTGGGCAATCCGTTCTTCGGGGCGCTGGCGGGCGGGGTGGAGGAGGCGGCGCGGGCGCGTGGGCTGACGGTGCTGCTGGGGTGTTCGGGCGGTGATCCGGTGCGTGAGGCGGAGGTGGTGGGCGCTTTCCTGGCGCGTCGGACGGCGGCGTTGCTGGTGGTGCCGGCGGCGGGCGGGGAGGCGTTGGCGCAGGCGGGGGCGGCGGGGGTGCCGCTGGTGTTCGTGGACCGTCCGGGGCCGGACGCGGACTGTGTGGTGTCGTCGAACCGGGCGGGTGCCCGCGAGGGCGTGGCCCAGCTGCTGGGCGCGGGGCACCGGCGGGTGGCGTTCCTGGGTGATCTGCCGCCGGAGCTGTACACCCGCCGGGAGCGCCTGGCGGGCTACCGGGACGCGCTGGCGGAGGCCGGCGTCCCGGTCGACGAGGTGCTGGTCGCGGATGCCCGGACGGCGGCGGACGCGGCGGACGCGGTGCTGCGGCTGCTGGCGCTGCCGGATCCGCCGACGGCGCTGTTCGCGTCGAACGTGAACGCGGCGACGGGTGCGGTGCTGGCGCTGGGCCGGGCGGGCCGTCGCGAGGTGGCGGTGCTGGCGTTCGACGACCTGCCGTTGGCAGAGGTGCTGGATCCGCCGCTGTCGGCGGTGGCGCAGGCCCCGGCGGAGCTGGGTGCGGCGGCGGTGCGGCTGGCGCTGGCCCGGCTGGACGGGGACGATTCGCCGCCGCGCACCGAGACGGTCCCGACCCGGCTGGTGCTGCGCGGCAACCCCGTGACGGCGAGTCCGTGAGGGCAAGCCCGTGACGGCGAGCCCTTGACTACCCGCCGGTAGCGGATGGAGGGTGGCCGCCACCGGAAACCAGCCCTGAGGAGCGCGGATGGCCCCGCAGTTCGGCGACTACCAGAACGAGATCTACTTCGAGGCGCTGTTCGGCGTCGCGCCCAAGCTCCCGATGACGTTCGCGAGCCTGGCGGAGCGGGCGCAGCAGGCGCTGGCGCCGGACGTGTGGTCGTACGTGGCGGGCGGCGCGGGCGACGAGCACACCCAGCGGGCGAACGTCGCGGCGTTCGAGCGCTGGGGGCTGGTGCCGCGGATGCTGGTGGGCGCGAAGGAGCGGGACCTGCGGGTGGACCTGTTCGGTCTGGAGTTGGCGTCGCCGCTGTTCATGGCCCCGGTCGGGGTGCTGGGGCTGTGCGCGCCGGACGGGCACGGGGATCTGGCGGCGGCCCGGGCGGCGGCCCGCACGGGGGTGCCGATGGTCGCGTCGACGCTGTCGGTGGATCCGATGGAGCGGGTGGCGGCGGAGCTGGGCGACACCCCGGGGTTCTTCCAGCTGTACACGCCGACCGACCGGGCGCTCGCGGAGTCGCTGGTGCACCGGGCGGAGGCGGCCGGGTTCAAGGGCATCGTGGTGACGCTGGACACCTGGGTGACGGGCTGGCGTCCGCGCGACCTGGGCAGTGGCAGCTTCCCGCAGCTGCGCGGGCACTGTCTGGCGAACTACACCTCGGACCCGGTGTTCCGGGCGAGGCTCAAGGACCCGGACGGGGATCCGCGCGGCGCGGTGATGGACTGGGTGCAGATCTTCGGCAACCCGCTGACCTGGGACGACCTGCCATGGCTGCGTTCGCTGACTTCGCTGCCGCTGATCCTGAAGGGCCTGTGCCACCCGGAGGACGTCCGGCGGGCGAAGGACGCGGGCGTGGACGGCGTCTACTGCTCCAACCACGGCGGCCGGCAGGCGAACGGCGGGCTGCCGGCGCTGGAGTCGCTGGCCGAGGCGGTGGCGGCGGCGGACGGCCTGCCGGTGCTGTTCGACTCGGGGGTGCGCAGCGGCGCGGACGCGGTGAAGGCGCTGGCGCTGGGTGCGACGGCGGTGGGGGTGGGCCGGCCGTACGTGTACGGGCTGGCGCTGGGCGGCGAGGCGGGGGTGGTGCACGTGCTGCGGTCGCTGCTGGCGGAGGCGGATCTGCTGATGGCGGTGGACGGCTATCCGTCGCTGGAGTCGCTGCGGGTGCCGGGGGCGCTGCGCCGCTGCTGAGGCCGTCGCAAGTCACGGTCCTTATTGCGACTTACTTGCAATAACAGAGAGCATGCAGCAGAGTGGGGCCGCGGGGTCGTCCTCCGATCGTCTTCCCAACCGGCGTCCGCCGGGACACGGCGCCGGCCCCGCGCCAACTCCCCTCCCCCGGGCTCAGCCGAGCGGCAGCCGCACCAGCATGGTCTTGCCGCCGCCGTCCGCGTCGGCCAGCGTCGCGGTGCCGCCGCCGGCGAGCTGCGCCAGCTCGTGCACCAGGTTCAGGCCCCAGCCGCCGCTGCCGTCCGGGTGCGGCGTCTCCCGGCGGTGCGGGCAGTGCGGGTGCCGGTCGTGCACCCGGACCGTCAACTCGTCCGCCGCGAAGTCCAGTTGGAGGGTGGTACGGGGCGAGCGCACTGCCGCGTGGCGGACCGTGTTGGTGACCAGTTCGCTGACCACCAGCAGCACGGTGTCGGTCAGCGGATGGTCCGCGTCCAGGCCGCGGGCGGCCAGTTCGGCGCGCACACCGCGCCGCGCCTCGGGCACGGACGCGGGTACGGTCGCCAGGCTCAGGCAGTACCGCACGGTCTGGGGTGGGTCCGCGACAGCCATGGTCGGTCCCTTCACAGCGGGGGCGACCGGGGTCGGAGCGGGAGCGCCGTCGTCCGGCCGCGTGGGGGCTCGGCAGCCCTGCCCCGTCCGGACGGACCGGACAGATTACCGTCAACCAGTACGGTAAGGCCGAAAGGCCCCGGATGCGGCGGCGGATGGTGGACAGTGGCCACAACTCGCCACCCCCGCACGGCTCCTGCGGCGGGGGCGACCGACGGCGCGTGGTATCGGACCTCAGATCGCGGGCGTGGCGCCCGGGATCCGCTCGAACACCAGGTTGGTGCGGGTCTGGGCGACCGCCGGATGCGTCGTCAGGTGCTCCACCACGAAGCAGCGCAGCGCCTCCGGGTCGGCCACCGCCACGTGCAGCAGGTAGTCCTCGCTGCCCGCCATGTGGAACACCGCCAGCACCCCGGGCAGTTGGGGCGCCGCCGCCCGGAAACTGCCGTTCTGCTCCACGGTGTGCGCTCGCAGGCGCACCGAGATCATCGCCTGCAGCGACAGCCCGACGGCCGGCAGGTCGACCTCCGCGTGGTAGCCGCGGATCACCCCGCGCTCGCGCAGCGCCCGCACCCGGGTCAGACAGGTGGACGGGGCGATCCCGACCAGTTCCGCCAGCGCGTTGTTGGCCATCCGGGCGTTCGCCAGCAGCGCCCGGACGATCGCCCGGTCGGTCTCGTCCAGCGCCGCGCGGGCCCGTGGAATGTTCGGCACGCCACCAGCGTGGCGGCCCGGGTCGAACATTCGCAAGACCGCACCCCCTCCGAACCGAATGATCGATTGTCCCTCTGGCCTTCTTGCGGCATCAACTTCACCATCAACGGCCATGAGCCGACTCGACACCAGAGCCGTGCACGCCGGCCGCGACGACCTCGCCGGCCTCGGCACGCACGTCCCCCCGCTCGACCTGTCCACCACCTACCCGGTGCCCGACCTCGCCGCCGGCGGCGACGCCTACCAGGCGCTGGCCACCGGCGGACGGCCGCCCGCCGAGGGCGGGCTGGTCTACCAGCGGCTGTGGAACCCCACCGTCGCCCGTTTCGAGAACGCGCTGGCCGAACTGGAGGGCTGCGCCCAGGCGGTGGCGTTCTCCTCCGGCATGGCCGCGCTCACCGCCTGCCTGCTGGCCGCCGCCTCGGAGGGCCGCCGGCACGTGGTCGCGGTGCGCCCGCTGTACGGCGGCTCGGACCACCTGCTGGACTCCGGCCTGCTCGGCACCGAAGTCACCTGGGCCACCCCGGACACCGTCGCCGCCGCCGTCCGCCCCGACACCGGGCTCGTCCTGGTGGAGACGCCCGGCAACCCCACCCTGGACCTGGTCGACCTGGCCGCGATCGCCCACCAGTGCGGCGACGCACCGCTGATGGTCGACAACACCTTCGCCACCCCGGTGCTGCAGCGCCCCGCCGAGTTCGGCGCCGCGCTGGTGCTGCACTCCGCGACCAAGTCGATCGGCGGCCACGGCGACGTGCTGGCCGGCGCCGTCGCCTGCACCACCGAGTGGGCCGAGCGGCTGCGCCGGGTCCGCGCCGTCACCGGCGCGATCCTGCACCCGCTGGCCGGCTACCTGCTGCACCGCGGCCTGCAGACCCTGCCGCTGCGGGTGCGGGCCGCCTCGGAGAGCGCCGCCCGGCTCGCCGACTGGCTCGCCGAGCAGCCCGAGGTGACGGCCGTGCACTACCCCGGCCGCTCCGGCTCCCCGCTGCTCGGACGTCAACTCCTCGGCGGCGGCAGCACCTTGGCGTTCGAGGCGGCGGGCGGCTTCGAGCACGCGGCGGCGATCGCCGAGCACTGCGAGCTGATCACCCACGCGGTCTCGCTCGGCGGCGTGGACACCCTGATCCAGCACCCGGCCTCGCTCACCCACCGCCCGGTCGCCGCCGCCCACAAGCCCGTCCCCGCCCTGCTGCGGCTGTCGGTCGGCCTGGAGGACCCGGCCGACCTGGAGGCGGACCTCGCCAAGGCGCTGCTCCGGTAGCACGGCCCCCGGGCCGACGTCGGCCATCCCCGAGCCGGTGACGTCGGCCCACCGGGCAGCCACCCCCCGGTGCGGGGGATTTCCCCCGCACCCTTCCGGTGGCACGCCCCAGCGCGTCGCACCGCCCCGCCGAACCATGATCGTTACCAGGGCCGCACCCGGCGGCCCGGACACGGAGACACGACCATGACGGCTCACCACCGGCACCTCAGCAGGCGCGGCCTGCTCGCCGCCACCACCACGGCCCTCGCCGTCCCCGCGCTGCGCATCCCGGCCGCCGCTGCGGCCGACCGCACGGACCGCCAGGAACTGCTCGTGGTCAAGCAGCTGGAGGCCGCCGCGCACCCGCTGCGCACCACCACGCCCGGCGGCCGCAGCACCGACCTGGCGGCGCTCGGCGACCTGATCGGCGACTCCCTGGTCGTCGGCCTCGGCGAGGCCACCCACGGCTCCCACGAGTTCTTCACGCTCAAGCACCGGCTCTTCCGCCACCTGGTCGAGGAGCGCGGCTTCACCACCTTCGCCCTGGAGGCGAGCTGGACGGCGGGCCTGGAGATCGACGAGTTCCTCCAGGGCGGCGAGGGCGACGCCCGCCAGGTCGCCGACCGCGCCTTCGCCGGATCGCCGTGGCACCGCGAGGAGTTCGCCGACCTGATCGGCTGGATGCGGGACCACAACCGCCGCCACCCCGGCCGCCCCGTCCACTTCCTCGGCGACGACCTCGGCCTGCCCGCCCTCGGCGACCGGGTCTTCCAGCGCGTCCTCGACCTCGCCCGCCCCCAGGATCTGGCCCGGCTCACCGACCTGTACGCGCCGCTGCGCCCGCTGGACGACGTCTTCGGCTACCTCGGCCGACCGGTCGCCGAGCGCCGCGCCAACGCCGAACTCGCCCGCAAGGCCTTCGAGTTGGCGCCCTCGGCGGGCGACCCGTGGGCCGAGCAGCACGCCCGGGTGATCGCCGACACCTTCGCCTTCCTCACCATGGACGCCGGCGACCCGGCGACGGTCGCGGCCGCCGAGCAGCTCCGCGACCGCGCCATGGCGCACAACGTCCTGTGGTGGCAGCGGCGGACCGGCCACCGCATCCTGGTCTCCGCGCACAACGGCCATGCCGGCTACGCCTCCACCATGCCGGAGCTCTACCCCGTCCCACAGGGCGCGCAGCTGCGCCAGGCCCTCGGCGACCGCTACACCGCGATCGGCACCACCTTCGACCGCGGCACCTTCCTCACCACCCGCGACGGCGCGGGCGGCGCGTGGGGGCCGGTCAGCCTCCCGGCCGCCGCGCCCGGCAGCGTCGAGTACGTCCTCGACCAGGTCCGCCACGTCGACTACTACGTGCCGCTGCGCCGGCTGCCCGCCGCAGCGGGCAACTGGCTGGCGACCCCGCGCCCGACGTACGACGCGGGGACCACCTTCACCACGCCCCTGCGGGAACTCGCCGTCGGCGCGGCCTACGACGTCCTGGTCCACCTGCACGAGGTGACGGCCGCAAGGGAGTTGACGCCCTGAACCCGGCTGCGCCCCGACCCGGCTGCGCCCCAGCCCGGCCGCGGTCAGCCGGCGGCGGCGGTGCGCAGGTGGTTCAGCACCAGCGGGTCGATCCGGCCCTCGACCAGGCGGCCCTCGAGGTTCTCCACCCCGGCCCAGCGGTCGAGCTCGTCGTAGCCGAGCTTGGCGAGCAACGCGCCGACCTCGTCGGCGAGTTCGCCGTCGAGCGCGAGCAGCGAGTCCGGGTCCGGGGTGCCGTGCAGGATCTCGTGCAGGGCGAGCAGGCGGCGCAGTTCGCCGACCGGGTCCGCGTGGTCCTCGACCCGCAGGTCGTGCGAGGTGTCGCCCCAGCCGCCGACGCCCTTGCCGGGCTCGACCACGTACAGCCCGGCGCTCTGCCGGCCGCGGGAGTCGCCACCGGCCGCGTCACCCGCCGTGAGGGCGGCCAACAGCCGCTCGGCGAACGGGAGTTCGGCGGAGGCCAGCCAGGCGGCCTCCATCTCGCCGACCACCTCCGGCCCGGTCAGGATGTTGCCCTGGATCGCGTAGTCCGGGCCGGACACCCCGCCCGCCCAGGGCAGGCACTCCTCGCCGGTCCAGCTGACGGCGCTCTCCGGGCCGACCACGCCGAGCTGGCGGTGCACCCGCCCGTCGTCCGCGGCGAGCAGCGCCGCGACGGTGTCGGCGGGCGAGGCGCCGCTGCGCAGCATGGCCATGCCCTGCGGGCGGTAGGCGAGGTTGGCCCAGGCCTGGGAGGCGAGGGCGCCGGTGCCGATCTCGGCGGCCGGAACGAGGGCGCCGACGGCGAGGAACTTGCTGGCCACGGCCACGCCATAGGCGTTTCCGTGCCGAGCGACGATGGAGAAGGTCACGAGCGGCGACGATAGCTGTGCAGGAACGTTTCGTCCACGGTGAGTCCCGGTTTGGCACATTCCGTCAAGTTCCGCGGCATAGCGGCATAGCGGCATAGCGGCATACAGGGTCGCGCGCGACGGGCGAAATGCCGCGGCGGGCGCCGGTCTCGTCCCCGGCACCCGCCGTCCGCCGTCCGCGCGACGGCTCAGAGGTCGAACTTGGCGCGCTTGTCCTCCGGCACCAGGTCGACGTACTCGGGGTGCTTGGCGATCCAGCCGCGGATGAACGGGCAGTACGGCAGGACGCCCAGGCCGCGCTCGCGCGCCGTGTCGAGGACGGCGCGGGCCAGCTTGCCGCCCAGGCCCTGGCCCTCGAAGGCCGGGTCGATGACGGTGTGGACGAAGGCGATCTGCCCGCCGTCGCGGAGCTGGTACTCGGCGAATCCGGCCAGTCCGGCGTCGGTGGTGATCTCGAAGCGGGACTGTTCGGTGTTGTCGGTGACCTGGGGTTCCATGGCGCACGCTCCTGGGTGTCGGGGTTCCTGGGTGTCGAGGCTCTCGGTCGGAAGATAGGGCATCGAGGGCCCGTCACTGTCCTCGTAGCGCAGCGAGTTGTTGCGCGAAGGGCACAACCTGCTCGGCCTGGTGCGCCGCGGCGGGCCGCCCGGCCAGCAGGGCGGCGAGTTCGCGGGCGGCGCGGTCGATCCGGCCGGCCAGCGAGCCGTCCGCCCCGTTCGCACCCCAGTCCTCGGAGGCGGCGAAGACCGCGGTGGGGACCACCACCGCGCGCAGGTGCGCGAAGAGCGGCCGCATCACGTGTTCGAGGGCGAGGCTGTGCCGGGCGGTGCCGCCGGTGGCGGCGATCAGCACGGGGGTGCCGGTCAGCGCGTCCTTGTCGAGCACGTCGACGAAGGACTTGAACAGCCCGCTGTAGGAGGCGGAGAAGATCGGCGTGACGGCGATCAGCCCGTCCGCCTCCTCGACCGCCCGCACGGCGTCGCGCAGCGCGGGCGGCGGGAAGCCGGTGACCAGGTTGTCCGCGATGTCCCGGGCGAGCTCCCGCAGTTCGACCACCCGGACGTCCACCTCCCGCCCGGCGTCGCCCAGTTCGCGGGCGGCGGCGCCGGCCAGGCGGTCGGCGAGCAGCCGGGTGGAGGACGGGACGGAGAGCCCCGCCGTCACCACGACCAGTTTCAGCGCGCTCACTTGGCGACCGCCTCCTGCTGCCCGGCCGCCACCAGCGCGGCGTGGGTGGGCCCGTCCGGGACCTCGGCGGGGCGGTTCTTGGCGAACTCCTTGCGCAGTACCGGAACGACCTCCTCGCCGAGCAGGTCGAGCTGCTCCAGCACGGTCTTCAGCGGCAGTCCGGCGTGGTCCATCAGGAACAGCTGGCGCTGGTAGTCGCCGAAGGTCTCGCGGAAGCTCAGGGTCTTCTCGATGACCTCCTGCGGGCTGCCGACGGTCAGCGGCGTCTGCTCGGTGAACTCCTCCAGCGAGGGCCCGTGCCCGTAGACGGGGGCGTTGTCGAAGTACGGGCGGAACTCGCGCACCGCGTCCTGCGAGTTCTTGCGCATGAAGACCTGCCCGCCGAGACCGACGACGGCCTGCTCGGCGGTGCCGTGGCCGTAGTGCGCGTACCGCTCGCGGTAGAGGTTGACCAGGCGCTGGAAGTGCTCCTTGGGCCAGAAGATGTTGTTGGCGAAGAAGCCGTCGCCGTAGTAGGCGGCCTGTTCGGCGATCTCGGGGCTGCGGATCGAGCCGTGCCAGACGAACGGCGGGGTGTCGTCGAGCGGGCGCGGGGTGGAGGTGAAGGACTGCAGCGGGGTGCGGAAGCGGCCCTGCCAGTCGACGTTCTCCTCGCGCCAGAGCTGGTGCAGCAGCGCGTAGTTCTCGATGGCGAGCGGGATGCCCTGGCGGATGTCCTTGCCGAACCACGGGTAGACGGGGCCGGTGTTGCCGCGGCCCATCATCACGTCCACCCGGCCGTTCGCGAGGTGCTGGAGCATCGCGAAGTCCTCGGCGATCTTCACCGGGTCGTTGGTGGTGATCAGCGTGGTGGAGGTGGAGAGGATCAGCTTCTCGGTACGGGCCGCGATGTAGCCGAGCATGGTGGTCGGCGAGGACGGGACGAACGGCGGGTTGTGGTGCTCGCCGGTGGCGAACACGTCGAGGCCGACCTCCTCGGCCTTGAGCGCGATGGCGACCATCGCCTTGATCCGCTCGTGCTCGCTGGGGGTCCGACCGGTGGTGGGGTCGGTGGTCACGTCGCCGACGCTGAAGATGCCGAACTGCACCGCTCTCAACTCCTTCTCGGTTGATTCAACATTCAACCAGCCGGTGCAACGGGATGCCACCCCGGCCTATTCCCGCCAGGATTCCTCGGCGGTTGACCGAAACGCCAACACTCTCGGCAGTTGATCGGATACGCAGAGTTGACTGATGGTCAGACATTCCGCTTACCTGGTGCACGCCTTCAGGTGCGGACCGTCACCGGCCGCGCCCCTGCCGTCCAGCCGCCCCCACCGGAGTGACCGTGCGCCTGCGCAAGTTCCTCGCCCCGCTCGTCGCCACCGTCGCCCTGTTCGCGACCGCCGCCCCCGTCGCGTCCGCCGCGACGCCCGCCGAGCTGCGGATCACCGTCACCACCGAGTGCTCCGCCGACTTCCGGCACGGCGACTCCCGGCTCGGCCCGGCCCAACTGCCCAACGCCGGAGCGGTCGGCCGCCAGCTGTTCGGCTACCTGCGCACCGGGCTGATGAGCGAGCAGCAGTTCCTCAACACGTACTACGACAGCGCGGCCGGCAGCTGGAAGTACCCGCCGTCCAACGGCTACGTGCTGATGCCCGACGGCACCCCGATCGAGTACAACACCACCCTCGACCCCGGCCAGGCGATCGACCGCTACGGCAGCGAGTACGGCTCCTTCCTCGCCCCCGAGGGCCTGCCGTACGCCGCCCGCTCGATCCCGCCGTCCAGCCTCGACGGCAACCCGGCCGCGGGCTGCAACTACCACGACTACCGGGTGCTCAAGGCGTTCACCGTGCACTCCGGCCCGATCGCCCCCTGGTTCGGGCAGCCCGGCCTCGGCCTCCAGTACCAGTTGGACGCCGCACTGGTGCCCGGCGCGCCGGAGCGGATCAACGTCGGGTGGCTGGTCGACAACGGGTACCTGGCGCGACTGGTCTGACCTGCGCCCAACTGCCGTCCGGCGCCCGGGCCTCGCTCAACTCCGTTCCAGCGCCTGGTCCAGCCAGGCCAGCCAGAACGACTCCAGCTGGACGCCCGCCTGCAGCACCATGTGCTGCAGGCGGTTCTCCGTCTCCGCCCGCTCCGGCGGGAAGTCGCGGCGCTCGATCTCCAGGTACTCGGCCAACTGCGCCCGGTGCAGCTCCCGGTGACGCGCCAGCTCCTCCTCCAGGCCGTCCACACCGAGCACCGCCGCGGCGCGCAGCCGCAGCAGCAGCGGGTCCCGGATCGGCTTCGGGTCCTGCGCCTGCCCGACCCACTCGCACAGCCGCTCCCGCCCCGCCGGCAGCACCTCGTACTCCTTGGGCTGCCCACGCCCCGCCCCCGGCCCCGACGCCCGCACCAGCCCCTCGCGCTCCAGCCGCCCCAGCTCGCGGTAGATCTGCTGGTGCGTCGCCGACCAGAAGAACCCGATCGACCGGTCGAACCGCCGGGTCAACTCCAGCCCCGAGGACGGCTTCTCCAGCAGGGCGGTGAGGATCGCGTGCGGCAGTGACATGCGGCGATCGTACGGGCCGCGACTCGCTGGGCGATCCTCGGCGCCTTGGCGGGCCGCGGTGCGCGGCGGTGCGCGGCGATGCGCTGCGGTGCGCAGCCGGTGCGGGTGGCCGGAAAGCTCGGTCGGGGGTCTTGTGCCGCTCCAACTCCTGGCGAATACTCCCGGGATAGCGCTTGTCAGGGGCAGATCAGAACTGGGGCCACGAGTCGACCGGTCCGCGATCGCCGCCTGCCCGCGCCTCACGGCCCGTCACTTGCCCGGGCCTCCCCCACCCCTCAGGAGGAGAACTGTGAGGACCATGCGCACCACCCCCACGTCGCCGTCCCGCACCCGCGGCCGCCTGCTCGCCGTCGCCGTCGCCCTCGCCGCGGCGACCGCGCTCGCGGCGCCCAGCGCCGTCGCGGCCGACGGCGTCGCGGACGCCGGCACGCTGGCCCAGGTCAGCACCGCGGTCGAGCAGGCCGGCGTCAACGGCATCGCCTGGCACACCGACCAAGCGACCGGCCAGGTCGTCGTGACGGCCGACAGCAGCGTCGGCCCCGCCGCGCTCGCCAAACTCGGCAAGGCCGCCGGCACGAAGCACCTCAAGATCGAGCGGACCGCCGGCACCTTCACCCCGCTGCTGTCCGCCGGCGCGGCCATCTACGGTGGCGGCTACCGCTGTTCGCTGGGCTTCAACGTGGTCAAGGGCGGCGTCTACTACTTCCTGACCGCCGGCCACTGCGGCAACATCGCGAGCACCTGGTACAGCAACTCCGCCCAGACCACCACGCTCGGATCCACCGTCAGCTCCAGCTTCCCCGGCACCGACTACGCGCTCGTGAAGTACAGCAGCGCCTCGGCCAGCCACCCCGGCGGCTACTCCGCGGCCAGCGCGTACGTCGGCGAATCCGTCAAGCGCACCGGCTCCACCACCGGCACCCACGGCGGCACCGTCACCGCCCTGAACGCCACCGTCCGCTACTCCGACGGCAGCACCGTCCGCGGCCTGATCCAGACCAACGTCTGCGCCGAGGGCGGCGACTCCGGCGGCCCGCTCTACGACGGCACCAAGGCCCTCGGCCTCACCTCCGGCGGCAGCGGCAACTGCACCTCCGGCGGCACCACCTTCTTCCAGCCCGTCACGGCGGCCGCCGCCGCGTACGGCGTCTCGCTGTACTGACCGCACACCCGCGGCCCCTCGGACCTGCCGGCCCGAGGGGCCGCGGGCATGGCTTCCCGGCGCGGCCTGCCTGCGACAGGGGCGCCCGCTCAGCTACTGCTGACGCGACAGCAGGGTGTGGACCTGGCGGGGCTTGAGCTCGCGCTCGTCGAACACGACCACCTCGGGGCACTCACGGCCCACGGCGGCGAACGCGCCCTGGAACGCCTGCGGGGACTCGAGCGCGCCAGTGGTGACGACGGCGTCGCCCTCGGGGGTGACCCAGACCTCGGCCCGAAGGAATCCCTGCTGCCGGGTCAGCACCTCGCAGACCTGGTGGCAGCGGTCGACGAACTCCTCGACGTACTCGGACTTCGGGTAGTGGTAGGCGACGAAACCGAACGACATGGTGATGCCCTCCCCGGATTGTACGATGGCGTACAACGAAGCTAGACCCGTTGTACGCCGCCGCACAACGGCGGAGATCATGAGGTGGATCACACCATGGGCGCACTGCGCACACCGCGCGAGAAGTGGGTCGAGACCGGTCTGCAGACCCTGGCCTCGGGCGGCGTGGACGCCGTGCGCGTCGAGGCCCTGGCCAAGTCCCTCGGCGTGACCAAGGGCGGGTTCTACGGCTACTTCGCCGACCGCGACGCCCTGCTGGCCGAGATGCTGGACACCTGGGAACGCGAGGCCACCGACGACGTCCTCGAACGGATCGGGCACGAGGACGCGGACCCCCGCGCCAGGGCCCGCCGCGCCGGGAAGCTCACCTTCTCCGACCGCCTGCGCCCCATCGACCTGGCCGTCCGCGACTGGGCCCGCCGCGATCAGGCCGTCGCCGAACGCCTGCGCCGCGTGGACAACAGGCGCATGGACCTACTGCGCGAGGCCATCGGCACTGTCTGCACCGACCCTGACGAGGTCGAGGCCCGTAGCCTGCTCGCCTTCTGCCTCGCCATCGGCAACCACTTCCTCGCCGCCGATCACCCCGGCCGCACCCGCGCCGAAGTCCTCGACCGCGCCGGCCGCCTGATCCTCGAACGCCCGGCCGACGACCCGGCCCGCTGACCGCCCTGCGCGCCGAACCACCGCCCGAACCACGGCCCCGGAACGCCCGGTGGGCCGGAACGCGGTCGCGTCCCGGCCCACTCGCTCACTCCAGCTGACGTCGGCTCAGAGCGCCGCCGCCAGGCGGGTGCCCTGGTCGATGGCGCGCTTGGCGTCGAGTTCGGTGGCGAGGTCGGCGCCGCCGATCAGGTGCGGCGTGATGCCGCGCTCGCGGAGGGTGTCGAGGAGGTCGCGGCGGGGTTCCTGGCCGGCGCAGAGGACGATGGTGTCGACGGGGAGGGTCTGTTCGGTGCCGTCGACGGTCACGTGCAGGCCGGCGTCGTCGATGCGGCGGTATTCGACGCCGGGGACCATGACGACGCCGCGGTGGCGCAGTTCGGTGCGGTGGATCCAGCCGGTGGTCTTGCCGAGGCCGGCGCCGACCTTGCCGGTCTTGCGCTGGAGCAGGTGGACGCTGCGCGGGACGGCGGGGCGGGCGGGGGTGGCGAGGCCGCCGGGGGTGGTGTGGTCGGCGTCGACGCCCCACTTGGCGAGGAAGTCGGAGTCGGTGCCCGGGTCGGTGAGGTATTCGGCGACGTCGAAGCCGATGCCGCCGGCGCCGATCACGGCGACGCGGTCGCCGACCTTGGCGCCGTCGCGCAGCACGTCGAGGTAGCCGAGCACGCTGGGGTGGTCGATGCCGTCGATCTCGGGGGTGCGCGGGGTGACGCCGGTGGCGAGCACGACCTCGTCCCAGCCGGTCAGGGCGTCCGCGTCGGCCATCGCACCGAGGCGCAACTCGACGCCGGTGCGGGCGAGTTCGTACCGGTAGTAGCGCAGCGTCTCGTCGAACTCCTGCTTGCCGGGGACGCGGCGGGCGACGTTCAGCTGTCCGCCGATCTCACTCGCGGCGTCGAACAGGGTGACGTGGTGGCCCCGGTCGGCGGCGGAGACGGCGAACGCGAGGCCGGCGGGGCCGGCGCCGACCACGGCGATGCGCTTGCGCAACTGCGTGGGGGCGAGGACGAGTTCGGTCTCGTGGCAGGCTCGCGGGTTGACCAGGCAGGAGGTGATCTTCGCGCTGAAGGTGTGGTCCAGGCAGGCCTGGTTGCAGCCGATGCAGGTGTTGATGGCCTCGGGGGTTCCGGCGGCGGCCTTGTTGACGAAGGCGGCGTCGGCGAGCATCGGGCGGGCCAGCGAGACCAGGTCGGCGTGGCCGGTGGCGAGCAACTCCTCGGCGAGTTCCGGGGTGTTGATGCGGTTGGTGGTGACCAGCGGGATGCCGACCTTGCCCATCAGCTTCTTGGTGACCCAGGCGAACGCGCCGCGCGGCACCGAGGTGGCGATGGTCGGGATGCGGGCCTCGTGCCAGCCGATGCCGGTGTTGATGATGGTGGCGCCGGCCGCCTCGATCTCCCCGGCGAGGCGCACCACCTCGTCGAAGGTGGAGCCGCCGGGGACCAGGTCGAGCATGGAGAGCCGGTAGACGAGGATGAAGTCCGCGCCGACCCGCTCGCGCACCCGGCGGACGATCTCGATCGGGAAGCGCATCCGGTTCTCGTACGAGCCGCCCCAGCCGTCGGTGCGGTGATTCGTCTGTCGGGCGATGAACTCGTTGATCAGGTAGCCCTCGGAGCCCATGATCTCCACGCCGTCGTACCCGGCGGAGCGGGCGAGTTCGGCGCAGCGCGCGAAGTCCTCGATGGTCTGCTCGATCTGCTCCTCGGTCAGCTCGTGCGGGACGAACGGGCTGATCGGGGCCTGCAGGGCGGACGGGGCGACCAGGTCCTCGTGGTACGCGTACCGGCCGAAGTGCAGGATCTGCAGGGCGATCTTGCCGCCCTCGGCGTGCACGGCGTCGGTGACCACGCGGTGTTCGGCGGCCTCCTGCTCGGTGGTGAGCTTGGCGCCGCCGCCCCACGGCCGCCCGGCCTCGTTGGGCGCGATGCCGCCGGTGACGATCAGGCCGACGCCGCCGCGGGCGCGCTCCGCGTAGAACGCCGCCATCCGCTCGAAGCCGTTCGCGGCCTCCTCCAGGCCGACGTGCATGGAACCCATCACCACCCGGTTCCGCAGCGTGGTGAAGCCCAGGTCGAGCGGGGCCAGCAGGTGGGGGTACGCAGCAGTCATCGACGCCTCCGGTCCGGATTTGTTACCCAACGGTAGGGGGCGTCCGGCCAACTCTGCAACTAGTTGCAGAAACCATGGCGGGGACCGCGCGGCGCTAGGCTCGGGCCCATGAGTACGGACGAGGCGAGCGTACGGATCGACAGCTGGATCTGGGCGATCCGGCTGATCAAGACCCGCTCGGCGGCGGGCGCGGCCTGCCGGGCCGGGCACGTCAAGGTGAACGGGGCCACCGCGAAGCCCGCGCAGCACGTCAAGGCGGGCGACGACGTCCGCGTGCGGGTCGAGGGCCGGGAACGGATCGTCCAGGTGGTCCGGCCGATCGCCAAACGGGTCGGCGCCCCCGTCGCCG
This sequence comes from Kitasatospora sp. NPDC051984, assembly GCF_044593455.1. NCBI lineage: Bacteria > Bacillati > Actinomycetota > Actinomycetes > Kitasatosporales > Streptomycetaceae > Kitasatospora > Kitasatospora sp. NPDC051984. Next base: position 55,614 of record NZ_JBIUCB010000022.1, on the reverse strand, counting down.
AGACCTGCTACGTCGACCACAGCCCCCCGCCGCCGCCCCGCACCGAACGCCCCGCCGAGATCGGCCTCCGCGACCGCGGCACCGGCCGCCCCACCAAGCGCGACCGCCGCGACCTGGACAAGCTCCGCGACGGCTACCGCCCCTACTTCTGACCAAGCCCTACGCCTCCTGGGCGCGTTCCTTCGCGGCGCGCACCTGCTCGGCGAACTCCTCGGCGGTGATCCGCTCCACCGAGGCCCCGTACTTCGCGGCCAGTTCGTCGGCGGGTGCGCTGTCGTGCTCCACCAGGTCGGCCACCAGCAGCGCCCGACCGCTCTCCACCCGCGACGACAGCACGATCAGGCCCGCACCGCCGTCGGTCATCTCGGTCTGCTCGGCGGCATTGCCGATCGCCGCACCCGCCGCGAAGCCCAACAGCACCCCGATCGGACCGCCCAGCAGCCCGACCAGCCCGCCCACCAGCCCCGAGCCGACGGTCGGCACACCGGCACCGCGAATGTGGCTCTCCGGGATGTCGACGATCCCCTCGGCACTGCGCTCCAGCACCGCGAGCTGCCGCAGCCCCGGCAGGTGCATCGCGTCCTCGTACGCCCGCCGGCCCGCCGCCTGGTCGGTGAACCCGAGCAGCAGCACATTGTGGTGGTGGTCGCTCATCGCAGTCCCCTTCGCCGACCGGTCGCCGTCCGCACCGTCCGGACGCGGACCCGCCCATCCTGCCCCGCAGGGCCCGCGCCGCGCCCGTCCGGCACGCCCGTCCGCGTGGCAGCGCGGCCGCGGCGCACCGGGCTGTCACTGCGAGCACCTGGCCTCCGCGCATCGATCAAGGAATCGATCACGGGATCGGTCAAGGAGGAGACATGGGTTTCAGCGGAGAATTCGTCCTGGCACGCAGCGACCGGCCACTTCGCGAACTTGCCGTGTTCGCGGCCGGTTGCGCGGAGGGCCACGCGGATTGCCTGACCGAGTGCTGGCCGCGCCCCGGCGGCTGGCAGACCTTGCAGATCCTCCATGGCCTCCGGGACAACTCACTTCGGCCGTTCCGGCAGCTCGTCGACACCTCCGGCGCCCCGGTCCTGCTCGCGAACGTCATGGACAGCGACGTGTGCGAGGTCGTCGGCCTGGCGCCGTCCGGGGCGCGGTGGTCGACCATGCTCGACCCCGTCATGGCGGCCGACTACGGAATCCCCCAGCCGGAGCCCGGCGCCGCCGATCACATCACCCGGTGGGCCGCCGAGGCCGGCTTCGTCGCCGATCCGGTGGCGCTCGCGGATGTCCTGGCCAGGCGGGCGGACCCGTTCGTCGAGGGGCTGATCTTCGATCTGATCGACGCGTGCGGGTTCCCGCCGAGCATCCCCGCCTTGGGCCTGTCCGGCCGATCTTGTCGGATCAGCGCGCGCCTCCCCCAGCCCTTGCGGGCTGGGAGGTGCCCCCATTTCGCGCCCGGCTGGGCGTGCCGGCGAAACGTCCTCGTACTGGGTGTACTTGGATGTTTTGCCGGTGCGTCCGTGGGGGCACCTCCCAGCCCCCCTTGGGGCTGGGGGTGGGGGCACCTCCCAGCCGCCAGGCTGGGGGCGGATGATCCGGCGTCGCGCGCCCGGCAAGATCGGCCGGACAGGCCCTGAACGCCCGCCTCGGGCTGACCGTGGCCGGCCGCGACGGAGGCGGTTCCCACGGGTGGCGATAATGGTGGCCATGGCCCGCCGACGCACCCCCTCCGCATCCCAGTCCCCCGCCGCCGCTCCGACCGCCTGCCCGTGCGGGCTGCCCGCCGCGTATGCCGACTGCTGCGGGCGGCTGCACCGCGGTGAGGCGGCCGCGAGCAGCGCCGAGCAGTTGATGCGTTCGCGGTTCAGTGCCTTCGCGGTGCGGGACGAGCCGTACCTGCTGCGCTCCTGGCACCCGGACACCCGGCCGGCGTCCGTCGACTTCGATCCGTCGCTGCGCTGGGAGCGGCTGGAGATCCTGGGCGCCACCGACGGCGGGCCGTTCCACCAGGACGGCACGGTCGAGTTCCGCGCCCACTACCGGGAGCGCGGCCGGGCCGGATCGATGCACGAGAACAGCCGGTTCGTCCGCGACCAGGGCGAGTGGACGTACGTGGACGGCGTCATCCAGCCCTGAGCAGGCGGTGCTTGAGGGCGAGCAGCGCCCCGCCGGGGCCGCGCGGCAGCAGCCACGAGGTGTCGGTGCGGTCCTGCGCGCCGAAGCGGTACTTGTACGGCTCGTCGCCGCGCAGGAAGTCGAAGACCCGCACGCCGTCCGCCGCGCAGTTGCGTATCGCCGCGTCGATCAGGGCGGTGCCGAGGGACTCGGCGGCCCATCGCTGGTCCCAGCCGATCTGGTAGTAGGCGAACCGGTCGGCCCACCGGAAGCCGTACAGCGCACCGATCAACTCACCGTCGTGACGGGCGAGTTGGAAGGCAGGGCCACAGCCGGTCCGGGCCGCGTCGAGCAGCGCACGGTGCAGCGGCAGCCGGCTCGCGTCGAAGCTGCTGACCCCGCCGGCGGCGGCCTGGCGGCGGAGTTGGTGCAGGCGCAGCAGCTCGTCCAGCAGGGCGGGCGGCGCGACGGCGGGCGGCAGCCACTCGAAGGTGACGCCGGCGGCGGCCAGGCGGCGGTGGGCGCGGCGGTTGGCGGCGCGGAAGTCGCGCGAGCCGAGCCGGTCGGGTCCGGCGGTGAGGTCGAGTCGCGGGCAGGCGGTGCGGGTGACGGGCCGGGAGCCGGGCGGCAGCAGGTCGTGGTGCGCGGGGTCCAGCGCGGGCAGCCACAGGGTGCGGCGGCGGGCGCGACCGGCGAGCCAGGCGGCGACCTCGCCCCGCCGGTGCGGGCGGACGGCGGGCCCGCAGTGGTCGGCGGCGCCGGGCCCGGCGCCGAGCAGGGTGAGCACCGGCAGCGCGAGCGGCACCCGGTGGTGCGGCCGCTGCCGGGTGACGGCCAGCGGCACCACCGCCTCGGCGCGCCCGTCCGCTCCGCGCCACACGGCGATCTCGCCGCGCTGCCCGGCCCCGAGGGTGCGCCACCAGGCGAGCACCCAGTCCGGCCCGGCGAACCACGAGCCGTCCGGGTCGTCGGCGATCAACTGCCGCCAGTCACGCACGAGTTCGTCGTCCAGCTCGGGTGTGCGCAAGATCTCCGGCGCGTCCTTCACGACGTGGCCCCCTCTCTTCGGTCGCCGTCACGCAGGCGACGCGGCCCGGGCGGAACGGTGTCGGAGCGATCCCGAACCAATCGCGCGTCGACCCGCAGCCGGCCGGCGGGCCCGGGTGCGCAACGCCTCCGGCCCGCAGGCGAGTTGTCCCGTATCCACCCGCCGGTCGGTCCCTCCGGAGCACCCACCTTCTCACCGCCCGCCGCGCAGGCGGTGCACGGCCGGGTGGAGGCCGGACAGGATGGTGTCGAAGCGGTCGCGGCCGGTGTGGGAGTTGACGCGCAGGCGGCTGATCCGCAGCCGTTCGGCGGGGGCGAGTGCGGTGTGGCGGTGGTCGAAGAGGAACGCGGTGCGGTAGCCGAGGGTGCGCAGCACGGTCTCGGCGCGCGGGTCGTGGTTGCCGTTGGGGTAGGCGAAGGTGGTCGGCGGGTGGCCGAGCCATTCGGTCAACCGGCCGTGGGCGCGGACGAGTTGAGCGTCCAGCTGGGTGTCGGAGCAGTGGTCCAGGCAGGGGTGCGAGGCGGTGTGGTTGCCGACCGTCAGACCACCGGACACCAGCGCGAGGAGCTCGGCCGCGGTCAACTGCCGTTGCGGGGGCGCCTGTCGCTTCGCGGTGGCGCGCAACTCGGCGAGGGCGCGCAGGCGTTCGGTGTCGGGGACGGTCTTCAGGTGGTGGACGGCGGCGCCGGAGTCGAGTCCGTGCAGGGTGCGGGTGTGGCCGCCACGCCGGATCAGCTGGGCGGCTTCGGTCCACCAGTAGGGGCGGTCGGTGTCGATCAGGTCGGTGATGACGTACGCGGCGGCGGGGATGCGCAGCCGGGTGAGGACCGGCAGGGCGTGGGTGAGGACGGTGGGCTCGCCGTCGTCGAAGGTGACGAGGACGCTGCGGGGCGGGAGTGGGCGGCGGTGTTCGGCGGCGCGGGCGACCTGTTCGGGGCTGACGGGGTGGGCGGTGGAGGCCAGGCGTTCCATCTGGGCGCGGAACGCGGCGGGGTCGTCGATGCCGTGGTAGGCGAGGACGGCGAGGCGGTGGGCGGCGCGGGCGCGGAAGACGGGTTGGAGCGGGGAGTGTCGCAGGAGTGCGTCGATCCCACGGCGCCGGGTGGCGCGATCCGTGGTCGGCATGGCTTCCCCCTCGGCCGGTGCACGCACGGGCACCCCGGACGGTCGGCCCGGGGTGCCCGTCGGAGTTTCGGGTCATCAGCGTCCCATGCTCCGGTAATGCCTGTCCCAAGTTCCTGGAAGCTTCCTGGGAGCGGGCGAGTCCCCGGCGGTCGCCGCCTGTCCGGATCGCACCGCTTTGCGGCATATAGCACGGATTGACATAGTTCTGGAGACCGCTGCCCGTCCGCCCATGGAGTGCCCTCGATGACCATGCCCGGCTTCGGCTCGCTCGGCTCCAACGACGCCTTCTCCGAACTGCTGAATCGCTTCTTCGGCCTGAACCCGGCCGCTTCCCCGCCCGCAGTGCAGCGGGTGCCGATCGGGCGGCTGCTCACCCAGTCCGCCCGGGACTTGATCGGCCGCGCGGAACTGCGCGCCCAGGAGGACGGCAGCGCCGACCTCGACACCCCGCACCTGCTGTGGGCGGCCACCCTGACGGACCCGGCCCGTTCGCTGCTCGCGCAGGCCGGCGCGGACCCGGACGCGCTCGCCGAGACCATCGACCGCACGCTGCCGGCCGGCGAGGCCGACCCGTCCGTGGAGCCGGGCCTGACGCCCGCCGCCAAGCGGGTGCTGATCGGGGCGCACGCCCGTTCGCAGGCCGCCGGCGTCTCGTACATCGGGCCGGAGCACATCCTGGCCGCCCTGCTGGACGACCCGGACTCGGGGGCCGGCCGCCTGCTGGCCGCGCACGGCGCCGACGCCTCCCGGATGCGGCGCGGGGCCGAGGCGGCGGCGGCCCGCGGCGAGCGCGGCGTCCCGGCGAAGGAGGACAGCAAGACCCCGACCCTGGACGAGTACGGCCGCGACCTGACCGAGGACGCCAAACTGGGCAAGCTGGACCCGGTGGTCGGCCGGGCCGAGGAGATCGAGCAGACCATCGAGATCCTGTCCCGCCGTTCCAAGAACAACCCGGTGCTGATCGGCGAGCCCGGCGTCGGCAAGACCGCCATCGTCGAGGGCCTCGCCCAGCGGGTGATCGCCGGGGACGTCCCGGCCACGCTGAAGGACCGCCGGGTGGTCGCCCTGGACCTGTCCGGGCTGGTGGCGGGCGCCAAGTACCGCGGCGAGTTCGAGGAGCGGCTGAAGAACGTCATCGACGAGGTCCGCGAGGCCGCCGACTCGACCATCCTGTTCATCGACGAACTGCACACCGTGGTCGGCGCGGGCGCCGGCGGCGAGAGCGCGATGGACGCCGGCAACATGCTCAAGCCGGCCCTGGCCCGCGGCGAGCTGCACGTCATCGGCGCCACCACCATCGACGAGTACCGCAAGCACATCGAGAAGGACGCGGCCCTGGAGCGCCGCTTCCAGCCGGTGCTGATCCCGGAGCCGTCCGTCGAGGAGACCGTGCAGATCCTGGAGGGCCTGCGCGACTCGTACGAGGCCCACCACCAGGTGCGTTTCACCGACGACGCGCTGCGCGCCGCCGCCGACCTGTCCGACCGGTACGTCTCCGACCGCTTCCTGCCCGACAAGGCGATCGACCTGATGGACCAGGCCGGCGCCCGGGTCCGGCTGCGCGGGCTGGGCCGCTCCACCGAGGTGATCGGCCGGGAGGACGAACTCGCCAAGCTGCGCCGGGAGAAGGACGAGGCGGTCGCCGCCGAGGACTTCACCCGCGCCTCCGAACTCAAGGCCCGGATCGCCGACCTGGAGTCGCAGAACGCCGAGATCGAGGAGCGCCGCGAGGGCGTCGTCTCCGTCACCGTGGACGACATCGCCGACGTGCTGTCCCGGCAGACCGGCATCCCGGTCTCCCAGCTCACCGAGGACGAGAAGGCCCGGCTGCTCAAGCTGGAGGACGAACTCCACAACCGGGTGATCGGCCAGGACAGGGCGGTGGTCGCGGTCTCCGAGGCGGTCCGCCGCAGCCGGGCCGGCATGGCCGACCCGAACCGGCCGGTCGGCTCGTTCCTGTTCCTCGGCCCGACCGGCGTCGGCAAGACCGAACTCGCCAAGGCCCTGGCCGAGTTGATCTTCGGGGACGAGGACCGGCTGGTGCGCTTCGACATGAGCGAGTTCCAGGAGAAGCACACCGTCTCCCGCCTGGTCGGCGCCCCGCCCGGCTACGTCGGCTACGAGGAGGCCGGGCAGCTCACCGAGGCCGTCCGCCGCCGCCCGTACAGCGTGCTGCTGTTCGACGAGGTGGAGAAGGCCCACCCCGACGTGTTTAACGCGCTGCTCCAGGTCCTCGACGACGGGCGGCTGACGGACGCCCAGGGCCGCACCGTCGACTTCCGCAACACCGTGGTCATCATGACCTCCAACATCGGCTCGCAGCTGATCCTCTCCCACCGCGGCGAGACCGAGGAGATCCGCGACCGGCTGATGGCCGAACTCCGCGCCCGCTTCCTGCCCGAGTTCCTCAACCGGATCGACGACATCATCGTCTTCGACGCGCTCGGCGAGTACGACCTGCTGCGGATCGTCGACCTGATGCTCGCCAACTCCGAACGGCGGGTGCGGGCCCAGGGCCTCGAACTCGACGTCACCGAGGCGGCGAAGCGGTGGCTGGTCGACCGCGGCCACCAACCCGAGTTCGGCGCCCGGCCGCTGCGCCGCACCATCCAGACCCAGCTGGACAACCGGCTCGCCACCATGCTGCTCTCCGGCGACCTCCAGCCCGGCGACACCATCGTCGCGGACGCGCAGGACGGCGAGCTGGTCTGCTCGATCGGGCGCCCGGCGGAGCTCTGATCACGGGGCGGTGACGCCGGCCGCCCAGTCCGCCAGGGCCGCCCGGTTCGGGCGGCCGGCCTTCTCCAGCAGGCTGGCGACGTGCTTCTCCACCGTGCGCGGCGAGATGCTCAGGCGGGCGGCGATCTCCTGGTTGCCGAGCCGCTGCGCGACCAGCAGCACCACCTCGTACTCGCGCACCGTCACCCGCAGCCCGCGCAGCTGCTCCGGGACCTGTTCGGTGCCGGTGCGCCGCTGCGGGACGCTCGCCCCGGCCTCGCGCAGCAGTCGGCGGCAGGCGGCGCCGACGGCCGGTACGCCGGCGCGGTGGAAGTACTCCTCGGCGCTGCGCAGCCACGCCACCGGCTCGCCCCAGCCGTCGGCGAGCGCGGCCTCCGCGACCAGCCGCAGGCCCAGGTGGCGGGCCATCTCGAACGGGCGGGCCGCCCGCGCGGCCTCCGCGACCGCCTCGGCGGCCGGGCCCGCCTGCCCGGCGCGGCCCAGGTGGACGGCGTGCGCGAGCCGCTCGAACTGCCGGTTCCAGGCCAGCGCGGCGGCGTGGTCGGCGGCCGTCCGGGCGTGTTCCTCGGCGGTCTCGGTGCCGGCCAGTGCGCGCAGCAGCGGGTGCAGGCCGTGCGCGCCGTTCAGGTAGAAGACGGACGGGTGCCGGGCCTCCCAGCGGCGGGCCCGGTCGAACTCGGCGAGGGCCAGCGCCCGGTCCTCCTCCAGCAGCGCGCACACCGCCCGGCAGTTGCCGTGGGCGAGCGGCAGCTGCAGCGACTCGGCGCCGTCCCAGCGGTCGAACTCGGCCAGCACCTCGGCCATTTCGGCCCGCCGGCCCTGGTGGGCGGCGACCATCGCCCGGGTCAGCAGCAGGAACTGGTGGTGGTCGACGTTGCGCAACCGGGCGCTGGCCTCCAGGCCCTGGTCGGTGAGTGCGCGGGCCCGGGCGTAGTCGCCGCGCAGGACGGCGTGCATGGCGAGCGTCGCCTCGGCGGAGCGGACCAGGTCGAGCGCGCCCAGGTCGAGCGCGGCCCGGTGCGCCCGTTCCAGTTGGACGGACTCACCGACCTGCATGAACTCGTTGACGCCGAGCCGCAGTTGGGCGTCCACCTGCCAGCCGGGGAGCCGGTGCCGGGCGGCCAGCTCGAGCAGCCGCCGCAGGCAGGCGTCGGCCCGGTCGAAGCCGTGCCGGCGTTCCAGCAGGGCGAGCAACTGCCAGGCCTGGCAGGCAACTTCGGGCAGTCCGGCGGCCTCGGCCCGCTCGGCGGCGCGGCGGGCCAGCCGTTCCGCGACGGCGGTCCGGGTCTCGCCGTCGCCCGTGGGGCCGTCGACGCCCGCCAGCGCGAGGTGCGCCTCCACCACCTCGAGTGCGCAGGTCCGCTCGGAGCCGGCCGCCGGGCCGAGCAAGGTGCGGACCAGGGCGGCCTGTTCGGCCGCGTCCGCGAGGCGCCCGGCGGTGACGGCGGCGCGGGCCAGGCGCAGGTGCAGGGCGGCGGTGCGGTCGTCGCCGAGCGCGGCCGGGCCGCCCAGCGGGAGCGTCCGGGCGAGCTCGCGGGCCTGGTCGAACCGGCCGCTGTCGGCGAGGGCGTGCGCCAGCTGCTCGCGGATCTCGCTGGCGGCGGCCGTGGCGGCGCCGTCCCCGCCGACCAGTTCCAGGGCGCGTTCCAGCAGGGCGACGGCGGACTCGGTCGCCCCGCCCTGCCGGGCCTCCTCGGCGGCCTCGGCGAACAGCCGGGCGGCGGCCTCGGGTTCGCCCGCCGACTGGCGCAGCACGGCCACCAACTGCCGCCACTCGCCGGGCAGTCCGGGGTAGGCGCGCTCCACCTCGCCGGCGGCGCGCCGGGCGATCGCGGCCCGTTCGGCGGGCAGCAGGTCGGCCAGCAGCGCGTCCGCGACCAGCGCGTGCCGGAACTCGTACCGGTCGGCGACCGGCCCGCTGGGTGACAGCAGCCGGGCGTCGATCCCGGCCCGCAGGTGGATCAGCAGGCTGCGGTCGTCCAGCCCGGTGACCAGTTGCAGCACCGGCAGCGCGAACCGCCGTCCGAGCACGGCGGCGACGTTGAGCATCTCGCGGCCCGCCGGGTCGATCCGGGCCGCGCGCTGCACGACGCTGCGCACCACGGTGGTGGGCACCTCGATGCCGAGGTCCCCGAACACCTCCCACCCGCGCTCGGGGTCGCGGCGCAGCGCCCCCGCGGTGACCATTCCGCTGAGCAACTCCTCGATCACGAACGGGTTTCCGCCCGCGTCCCGGACCACCCGTTCGACCACGGCGGCGGGCAGTGCGCCGGGTGCGGCGGACAGGCAGGCGGCGGCGAGTTCGGCGGTCTGTCCGCCGTCCAGCGGGTGCAGGTCGAGCCGTCTGGCCTGCCGGCGGGCGGCCGCGTCGAGCGCCAGGTCGAGTGCGGGGCACGGGTGTTGACGCAGTGTCGCGACCAGCAGGACGGGCAGGCCGTCGAGGTTGTCGATCACGTAGTCGAGCACGGCGAGGGTCTCCGCGTCCGCCTCGTGCAGGTCCTCGACGATCAGCAGGCAGCCGCGCGGCGGCCGGTCCGGGTCCTCCCGGCCGACCGCGCCGAGCAGCCGCAGCAGCGCCTCGGCGATGTCCGTCAACGACGGTGGTGCGGCGGGGCGTTGCTCACCGCGCCAGTCCGGGACCAGCGCCGCCAGCGCGGACCGGTACGGTGCGAGCGCCGGGTCCTGCGGCGGCCCACTGACCCGGAACAGCGACAGCAGCGCCTCGGCGATCGGCCGGAACGGCACCGGCGCCCCGGCACTGCTGCCCCGGCCCCGCAGCACCGCCATCCCGTCCGCGACGGCCCGGTAGGCGCAGTCGGCCACCAGCCGGGTCTTGCCGATACCGGCTTCGCCGCCGACGAACACCGCGCGCCCCTGCCGCCGACGGGCGTCGATCAACCCGTCGAGCAGGACCCGCAGTTCCTCGGCGCGACCCACGACATAAGGGGAGGAGGTGAGCATTCACGCAGGCTAGCCGCCCGCGCCGTCATCGGGCCATGGGGACTTTTCGCACCCCGTCAGTCCTGGGTGAACGAGAGGGAGGTGAGGGTGGACGGGTTGGTCGTGTCGTTGGTGCCGATGTCGATCGTGCCGAGGTCCGGCGAGACCCATCCGGCCAGCACCAACGCCCGCCGCATGCGCGGGAGTTCGGTTCCGCGCAGGGCCAAGGCGATCTCGCCGGCGGGGTGCGGCGTCCGCTCGGCGGCAGCGGTCTCGGAGAGCTCCCACGGGGCGACGAGGGTGGCGGTGGTCATGGTGGTCCTCCTGGGTGGTGAGGTGATCGGCAGGCCGGGTGGGGCTGCCGTGACGCAAGTTCCGTCCGACGGGCGTCGGACCAGGGGTGGTGCGGGAGCGTTGCGACGGCTCGCGGGCGGTCAGCTGCGGGGTGCTTCCAGCAGCAGGACGCAGGGCACGTCGGCGGGGTGGGCGAGGCGCAGCAGCGTGTGGCCGATGCCGGCGAGGCCGGTGAGCAGGGCCGGGGTGGGGATGCCGGACGGTGTGGCGCAGCGGGGCCCGGCGTGGTCGAGCTCGCCGAGCAGGGTGGCGGCCCGGGTGGCCGCGCGGGTGGGGTGGCCGGTGAGCAGGAGTTCCAGGGTGGCGCTGTCGCCGTGCAGCAGGCTGTGGTCGGCGGCGGGTCCGGCGGGCGCCGGGGGCAGTGCCGTCCCGGGGGTGCGGGCGGCCGCCAGGCGGGCGCCGGGGCCGAGCGCCCCGGCGGGGGCGGGCTCGGGCAGCGGGACGCTCCGGCCGGTGGCGGCGTAGCGGTGCAGGGCCCAGCGGCGGTAGGCGGCGCCGTCGGGGGTGGGGTCGGGGGTGGCGGCGAGCCGCTGGGCGCAGTGGTCGGCGACGGCGGCGGCGGCCGGGTCGCCGGTGAGCCGGTGGACGGCCAGTACGGCGGCCAGGCATCCGGCGTCGCCGGAGAGCAACTGCCCATCGGGGTCGGGGTCTTCGGGCGGTGCGGCGTTCGCGGCGCGGGCGGTGAGCCGGACGGCCGCCCGGGCGGCCTCGGCGAGCACGCCGGTGTCGTCGAGGTGCAGCGCGTCCAGTCGGGCCAGCCCGTAGGCGATGCCGGCGAGTCCGGTGAAGCCGCCCGCGCCGACGGCGTCCAGGTGGGCTGGGTCCTTGGCGAGTGCGTCGAGCAGCGGGGGCAGGGCCCGGACGGCGCGGCGCGCGGTCTCGGCGTAGCGGGCGGTGCCGGTGAGGGCGGAGAGCTGGCCGAGGAACAGCGCGGTGCCGAGGTAGCCGCCTTCGAGGGCCGCGCCCTGCGGCATCAGGGCCCACTGGCGGTCGGTGATCGGTTCCAGGGTGAGCCAGTTGACGCGCTGCCGGTCGCCGTGGGCGCGGGCCAGGATGCGGTCGGCGAGGTCGCAGGCGGCGGCGAGCAGCCGGTCGGGGTCGGGGGCGACGGGCGGGCGCGAGCGCGCGGCCGGGGCGGCCGGTGCCGCGCCGGGTCCGGCGGAGCGGGTGGCCAGCGCGGCCCGGACGATCCACTCCTGGTCGTAGAGGTCGGTGCGGTCGAGGGCGGCGATCCGCCGCCGGGTCCGGTCGAGTCCGCTGTCGGCGGGGGCCGGGCCGCAGGGGCGGCCGTCGGCGTGCAGGCGTCCGTCGGCGACGGTGGCGGTGAACAGCGGGATGTCGCCGCGCCAGAGTTCGGCGTGTTCGGAGGCGGCGAGCGGGCGGCGGTGCGGGTCGTCGGCGGACTCGCGCCAGAGCAGGGCGAGCAGCCGGTCGCGGTCGAGGCCGTCGCGCAGCGCGTCGGGGTGGGTGGACTCCTCCAGCAGCGTCGCGTACCGCCGGGTGGGGCGGACCACGACGCGCACGGTGTCGGCCGCGAAGCTCTCCACCGGGCCGCCGGGGGCGAGGAGTTGGGGCGCGGCGTCGGCGAGCGCCCGGTAGCCGGACCGGAATCCGGCGACCAGGGCCTCGGTGTACTCCTGCGGGTCGATGTCCGCCCCGTCGAGCCGGGGCCGGTTGTCGGCGCGCCGCAGCCGGCCCTGCTCGCGCACCAGCCGCATCCGGTCGGTGCCGGCGTCCGCCCAGCCGGGCACGGACATCGGCAGCGGCGCGCCGTCGTCCCCGCCGAGGCCCGAGACGTCGAGTGCGCCGTGCTCGCCGAACATCGGGAACGGCAGCAGCGAGATCCGCTGCACCGAGTCGGCGAGCACCCGGCGCGCCGGGTCGTCGCCGAGCGGCTCGGCCGGTCGGAGGTCGGGGTGGAACAGCGTCTCCAGGTCGACCAGGACGGGCTGGTCACCGGCCGCGATCAGGTTCTCGTAGTGGATGTCGGTGCCGCCGAGCACGTGCAGCAGCGCCAGTTGCATGCCGAGCCGCCGGTAGAAGCGTTCCGCGCCGCGCCGGTCCGAGCAGGGCCCCGGCTCGACGAACTCCAGCCAGCCGTAGGCGTCCCGGTCCAGGACGGTGAGGGTGCGCAGCGCGGTGTTCGGCGCCGTTTCGCCGAGCAGCCGCAGCAGCCGGTTCCAGTGCCGGTGGACGCCGAGCGGGCGCGGCTTGTACACCGCGCGCCGCCCGTCGGCGAACCGCAGGACGGCCACCGTCCGGCCGTGGGCGTGCCGGTCGCCCGCCCCGGTCCGGACCCGGACCAGCCGGCCCGGGTCGACGCCGTCGAACAGTTCGCCGACCAGGGCGGCCCGGTCGGCGGCGAACCGGCCGGCCAGTTCGGTCCAGGCGGCCACCGTGTCCTGGCAGCAGTGCGCCAGCAGCCGGGCCAGCACCGGGTATTCGGTGACCAGTGCGGCCAGCCGTTCGGGTGTCGCGGCCTGCCGGACGAAGTCGGCGAACCGCTCGGTGCCGTCCGTCCCGTGCAGCGCGCCGCCGATCCGGGCCACGTTCAGTTCCAGGACCAGGGTCCGGCCGGCGATCCGCGCCAGCCGGGCCGTCAGGTTCTGCTCGAAGTCCCCTTCGAGGGCGGCCAGTTCCGCGTGGTCGCCGACGGCCTTCCAGTCCGGGTCGTCGCGCAGCGCGGCCAGTGCGGTGGCGGTGAACGGGGCCACCACGGCCGCGAACCCTTCCGCCCGCGGCCGCGAGCCGTCGCCGGACGCTTCCGGGCCGACGGGCGCGGCGGCCACCGCGCGCCGGACGAAGACCGCCCAGTCGGGCTGCTCCCCGGCGCGTGCCGCCAGGCGGTCCGCCGGCTCGGCCAGCAGCGCCCGCAGCCGGTCCCGGTCCGCGCCCAGGTCGGCCAGCCAGGCGTCCAGGCGGCCGTCGAGCTCCCGCTCCCAGGCGGCGAGCCGGCGATCCACCGACGCCGCGGCCCCGTCGGGCACGGGGCCCGGCGCGGCGCCGGCCGGGCCGGTCACGCGTTCGGTCAGGGTCAACGCCGGTGCCCACCAGGCGCTTTCGCCGTGCCGGCCCCAGGTGGCTGTGGAATCCGTCATGGTGGCAAGCATGGGCGGGCGGCCGCCCCCACCACATGGGGGCCGGCCCCCATATTCCGGCGGCGGGGCGGACGACCCCCCGGGGGAATGGGGGCGGGCACCCGGGGGCGGGATGCGGAATACGGGGGTCCGGCCGAATGGGCGCAGGGGGCGGGCGGCGCCAGGCTCAGTACATGGATGCGACCACGACAGAGACAGCGGTGCAGGTTCTCGGCCCGATGGCCGCCACGGTCGACGGTGTGCGGGTGCGGCTCGGCGGGCCCCGGCCGCGCGCGGTGCTGGCCGCGCTGGCCGCGGCGGGCGGCGCAGTCGTCCCCGAACAGGATCTGATCGACGCCGTCTGGGAGGACCGCCTGCCGGCCAGCCCGCGGCACGCCCTGCACACCTGCGTGGCCGACCTGCGCCGCGCCCTGGACCCCCACCGCCCGGCCGGACGGGAGTCCGCCGTGCTGCGCCACGAGCCCGGCGGCTACCGCCTGCGGCTCGCCCCGGACGCGCTCGACGCCCGGAAGTTCGCCGCGCTCGTCGAGCGGGCCGGCACCGCCCATCGCGCCCACCGTCCCACCGAGGCCCTCGCCGCCACCGACCTGGCCCTGGTCCTCTGGCGCGGCCCGGCCTACGCCGACCTCGCCCACCTGGCCTTCCTGGACCCGGAGCGCTGGCGGCTGACCGAACTGCGATGTACCGCGCGGGAGATCCGCGCCTGGGCGCTGCTCACCCTGGACGCCCACCATCTCGCCGTCACCGAGTGCGCCCTGCTCACCACCGAGGCCCCGCTGCGCGAGTCCGGCTGGGCCCTGCGCGCCCGCACCCTCTACCGCAGCGGCCGGCAGGCCGAGGCGGCGGCCGTCCTGCACACCGCCCGCCGCACCCTGCGCGACGAGCTGGGCGTCCACCCCGGCCCCGAGCTCGCCCACCTCACCCAGCGCATCCTGATCCATGACCCGACGCTCAGCGCCGAACTGCACGGGGCGGCGAAGCAGCCCGCCTGAAAGACCCTGACCGCCCCGGCCGCCGACCTCGGTGGCCGGGGTGGTCGTCATGTCACCGGTGCGGGCTTCGCGCCCCGGCCCGCCGGGACGACGGTCTTCCCCTCCAGCCTGATGTCCAGGCTCTGCCGTCCCGCCAGGACCGCGACCAGCACCAGGCCGAACAGTGCGGCCACCACGCCCAGCGCCGCGCCGGTGCCCCCGAGTTGGAGCAGTGCGCCGGCGGCCAGCGGGGCGATCGGCTGGAGCGCGCCGCCGATGAACGAGGTGGTGCCGCTGACCCGGCCGTAGACGTCGTAGTCGACGACCAGCAGGGTGGTGGTGCCGAGCGCGGCGCCGACCACGGGGGCGAGCAGCAGGACGGGGGCGAGGGCCGCCGCGGGGCCGAGCCGGCCGGCGCTCAGGCCGACGGCGAGCGTGGCGAGCAGCCGCAGCGCGGCCGTGCCGGCCATGAGTCGCCACAGGCCGTAGCGGCGGTGCGCGCCCGCGGCGAACAGCGAGCCGACCAGTCCGCAGGCGGCGGCGGCGCTGAACGCGAGTCCGGTGCCGCCGCCGGCCGCGCCGGGGCGCAGCAGCAGGATGTACATGAGCATCGAGACGGCGAGGTTGCCGGGCACCGAGTAGGCGAGGGACGCCCGCAGGAACGGGGTGCGGCGGATGACGGCGAGGCCTTCCCGCAGCCGGGGCCAGCCGCGGGCCGTCGGGCCGTCACCGGCGCCGGACGGCAGGCCGCGCACGCAGGCCAGCGAGACCAGGTAGCTGATGGCGTCCGCGACGAAGGGCACGGCCCGGGCCAGGCCGAACAGGGCGCCGCCGGCGGCGGGGCCGACGATGGAGGCGCTGTAGCCGCGGACCTGGTTGGCGGCGACCGCCTCGGGCAGCTGCTCGGCGGGGACGATGGTGCGCAGCATCTTCCCGGCGGCGGGCCCGAACGCGGTGATCGCGGTGCCGGAGACGACGGTGGTGACGGCGAGCAGCCACAGCGGCGGGCCGCCGGTGAAGGTGGTGACGGCGACGGCGGTGACGGCGGTGAGCCGGACGGTGTCGCAGGCGAGCATCAGCCGGCGCGGCGGGATCCGGTCGGCGAGCTGGCCGCAGGGGGCGGCGGTGAGCCAGGTGGCGAGGAAGCCCAGGGTGGCGAGCAGGCTGGCCTTGGCGGGCGATCCGGTGACCGCGACGGCCAGCAGGGGGACCGCCAGCACGCTCATGGAGCTGCCGAGTTCGGAGGTGAACTGGCCGATCCACAGCCGCCGGAACCTCGGGTTCGCCCCGACCAGCCGGAACCGGCGCAGAAAGCGCCGGTCCCGGGCCGGTCGTACGTCGGTTGCCACGTCGCTGGTCACGGCAGCAGTCCGTCCACGGTGAAGTGGAAGTCGGTGCGGGTGCCGGGGCGGGCGAGGCGCAGCCGGTCGAGGAAGAGCGCGACGCCGATCGAGCCGGTGGCCAGGTCGCAGCTCTCCCGCAGGGCCTGTTCGCCGGGGAAGCCGATCCCGCCGGGGATCTCGCCGTCCTGTTCGATCCGGCTGAGCAGGATGCCGTCGGCGACCCGGCGGGCTTCGTCCAGCCACCGCTGTTCGCCGAGCAGTTCGCCCGCGTCGAGCAGGACGTTGCCGAGTCCGGCGAGGCCGTGCGCGAGGTGCGGGAAGACGGCGTAGCGGCGGGCCGAGTCGCGCAGCAGGTCCTCGGTGACGGCGGCGAGTTGCTCGTCGTCGGGCCGGACGGTGAGGTAGCGGACGACGGCGACCGAGACGCCTGCGGTGCCCTCGTCCCAGTAGTTGCGCAGGATGGTGCGGCCTTCGGCGGGGCCGGTGCGGGACGGGAAGCCGAGGGTGCCGCCGGGGAGGGTGGCGGCGTGCGCGAGGTCGTGGCCGAGTGCGGCGCGGCCGAGGGTGTACCAGCGTTCCTCGCCGGTGGCGAGGTGCAGGTAGAGCAGGAACAGGGCGATGCCGCTGCCGCCGTGGCCGTGGCCGAGCCGGGTGTGGAGCCGGTCGTCGCCGACGATGGGCTGCGGCCAGTGCGGGCCGTCGGGGCCGTGGACGGCGGTGGCGGCGAGGTGTTCGCCGTCGGCGACGGCGTCGGCGAGCAGTTCGGGGTCGTGCTGGCGGTGCCACAGGTGCAGGGCGGCGAGGCCGTGGCCGGCGGTGCCGTGCAGGATGCCGGGGAGGGCGTTGCGCAGCGGGTGGCGGCGGGCGGAGGCCATCAGGGCGCGGGCGACGGCGGGGTGGCCGAGCGCGTCGAACGCCCAGGCCAGGCCGGACTGGCCGAGGTACAGGCCGGGCGGGTACGCGGCGGGGTCGACGTCCTTGGCGAGCGCCCAGCCGAGCAGCCGGTCGGGCACGCTGCCGCGCAGCCGGTGCAGGCCGTACAGGATGCCGGTGGCGCCGTACGCGAGGGAGAGCGGGTTGGTCTGGTGGACCAGCGGGTTGCTGGGGAACAGCCGGTCGGCGCGCTGCGCGTCGGCGGCGGCCTCGATCTCGGCGGCGATTCCCTCGACCGTGGCGGCGAGGTCGGCGTCCCGCAGCCCGGGCAGGGCCTCGGGGTCGCGGTAGCGGCGGTCGGCGGGTTCGGTGAGCGGGACGGGGGACGCCCACAGCGCGGGGTCGTCGAACGGCAGCGCGTCGATCCGCTTCAGCAGCTCGTCCGGGTCGAAGTCGCCGTCCACGGCCTCCGGGTCGGTCAGGTCCCGGATCAGCGAGGCGAGTTCGGCGGGCAGCGCGAGGTCCTCGGTGAGCGCGTCCAGGAACCGTTCCTGGGCGGGGCGGTGGAAGCCGATGGTGTTGTTGACCACCATGACGGAGGAGAAGATCAGCGCGCCGAGGCAGTGCCAGTCGTTGGCCCGGTCGTAGCGGTTGGTGGCGCGCAGCCGGGGGCTGGCCAGGCCGATGGTGTGCACGCCGAGGTGCGGGTCGATGCCCTCGCGGACGGCGGCCTCCAGGTCGAGCAGCACGGCCCGGCCGTCCTTGGTGATGTGCACGTTGGTGTAGGAGAGGTCGCCGAGCAGGATGCCGCGGCGGTGGGCGGCGGCGACGGCCTCGGCGATCTGCCGCCACAGGGCGCGCTGGGTGCGGTAGTAGGTGCGCAGGCTTTCGCCGTCCAGCTTGCCGGTGATCACGGGGTTGGTGGCGATGCAGTTGCGGCTGTAGTGCGGGCCGTCGACGTACTCCTCGACCAGGAAGGCGTGGCCGGCTTCGTGGAAGAAGTCCAGCGGCTTCACGTAGTACCCGGTGTCGGCGAGTTCCGACAGCACCTGGTACTCCTTCTCCAGCACCTCGGTGGCCGCCCGTCCGGGCCGCCCGACCAGCACGCCCGGGCGGGCCTCCTTGAGCACCACCTGCGCGTCGGTCTCCCGGTCGGTGGCCAGGTAGACGCCGCCCCGGTTGCCGAACATCAGCGCGCCCGTCACCACGTAACGGCCGTTCAGCGCGTCTTCCTCCTCGGCCTGTTCGGGCGGGAACGGGTCGGTGACCCACGGCGGCGTCTCGAAGTACGGGTTGCGGACATCGGGGACCAGGGTGCCGTCCGGGGTGGCGATCATCAGGTCGTTGATGCCGTCGGCCCGCAGCCGCTTGATCGCGGCGAAGCCGCCGTAGCGGTAGTAGACGGCCGTCGAGCCGGGCCAGCGCCGGTCGGAGAGGATGTACGGGCCGGTGCGGCCTTCCAGGGCCTCGGCCAACTCCTTGCCCACCGCGTGGAATTCGGCGTCGTCGGCCGGGTAGACGGTGATGAACTTGCCGCTGGCGGTGCGGGAGAAGGTCTTGCCGCTGGTCAGCTCCACCGACCACGGGTCGATCAGGAACTTGAACGCCACGTTGTGCGCGAACAGCACCGGCAGGGCGAGCCGCAGCACCTCCTCGCTCTCCCCCGCCGCCGCGGTGACGTGCAGCTTCCACCCCTGCGCGGGGGTGTTGCGGCCGGGCGGGTCGGCGATGAACCACAGGCCGCGCCGCCGGGTGGCCCAGCCGTCGGGGACGAGTTCACGGAAGGCCGCGAGGTGCGCCGGGGCGGGGCGGTGGCGCTCGGCGGTCTCGTACCAGCGCCGGTCGAACTGGAGGTAGTACTGGAGCGATTGCCAGGAGAGCACGGGCGTTTCCCTTCCGTACGGGTGGTGCGGGGAAAAGGGGCGGGCCCCGGCGGCGCGGCTCCGCCGGGGCCCAGGAGACCTCTTCGGGTCAGCAGCTGTGCGAGTCGCAGGACGAGACGCTGATCGACTCCTGGTCCTCGATCGGGTTGCCCTCGACGGTGACCATCTTCTGCAGCTTCAGGACGTTCGCCATGATGTGCTCCTCTTCTGTGTGGGTTCTTTCGTCCGCCCGTCCGGTCGGCCGGTGCGGTGGGGCGTCAGTGCTCCGCGGGGCCCGTCAGGCCCCTTCGGGTCAGCAGGAGTGCGAGTCGCAGGACGAGACGCTGATGGACTCCTGGTCCTCGATCGGGTTGCCCTCGACGGTGACCATCTTCTGCAGCTTCAGGACGTTCGCCATGGTGTGCTCCTCTTCTGTGTGGTTTCCCTCCGCCCGTCCGGTCGGCCGGTGCGGTGTGAGACAAGAACACCAGGGCCCGCTCCGAGCCCGCTCCGAGAGCGCTCCGAAGCCTCGGCCGTCACTTCCGCGTGCCACACTCCGCACCATGAACATCACTGCCACGCCCCACAGTTGGGGCGAATCCGTCGCGCTCTTCGAGCGCCGCGGCCTGCCGCTGAGCAGCTACGAGAACCTCTACAACGAGACCTACGACGTCCACTCGGGCAGCCTGACCGTCCCGGGCGCGCTCGACCTGGACGCCACCGAGCCGTACGGCACCGGCTTCGTCATCGACGGCGATCTGACGGTGGACGGCGCGATCCTCAACGTGGACGACGGCTGCCCGGCGCTGGTCGTGCTCGGTGACCTGACGGCGGGGGCGATCCACCTGGAGGGCGACGCCAAGCTGCTGGTGCGCGGGAGCGTCCGGGTCGGGGCGTTCGTCGGCCACATGACGGACAAGCTGGTGATGATCGGCGGCGACCTGCACGCCGGCGTCACGATCCTCTCGGCCGGTTTCTTCCCCGACGAGATCGGCGGCGCCCTGACCGGCCCGGTGCTCGCCGCACCGTACGCGCTGGCCGAGCTGGGCCGCGAGGTCGCCTCCCCGCCCGCCGCCGAGGTCCTCGTCCCGGAGGTGCTGCGCACCGGCGGCGACGAGGAGGACGACATCTTCGACGCGCCGGGCGTGCACGGCGACCGGCTCTTCGAGCACCTCGAGTCCGGCCTGCCGGTGCTGCTCCGGCAGAGCTGAAAGCGGCGCCGCCCCGGCCCCCTCCGCCGCGAAGCGAAGGGAACCGGGGCGGCGCCACAGACTCGAACTACATGTTGATCATGTGACCGGCGAGGCCGTGGACGGCCTCCTTGACGGCCTCGCCCAGCGTCGGGTGGGCGTGGATGTTGCGGCCGACCTCGTGCACGGTGAGGTCCCACTGCTGGGCCAGCGTCAGCTCGGGCAGCAGCTCGGTGACCTCGGGGCCGATCAGGTGCGCGCCGAGCAGCTCGCCGTGGGTGTTGTCGCAGATCACCTTGACGAAGCCGACGGGCTGGCCGAGGCCGTGCGCCTTGCCGTTCGCGGTGAACGGGAACTTCTGCACCTTCACGTCGTAGCCGAGCTCGCGGGCCTGCGCCTCGGTGTAGCCGAAGGACGCGACCTGCGGCTGGCAGTAGGTGGCGCGCGGGACCATGACGAAGTCGATCTCCATGGTCTCGGCCTTGGCGATGGTCTCGGCGGCGACCACGGCCATCGCCTCGGCGGCGTGCGCCAGCATCAGCTTCGCGGTGACGTCGCCGATCGCGAAGATGTGCTCGGCGCTGGTGCGGCCCCGGCCGTCCACGGCGATCGCGCCGCGCTCGGTGAGCTGCACGCCGGTGACCTCCAGGCCGTAGCCCTGGGTGCGCGGCGCGAAGCCGATCGCCTGGAGCACCTTGTCGGCCTCCAGCACCTCCTGCTTGCCGTCGCGGGTGACGGTGACCCGGACCGGCTTGTTCGGGTCGGAGTCGTCGATCGCGTCGACCCGGGTGGAGGTGAGCACCTGGATGCCCAACTTGCGGTACTGCTTGGCGAGTTCGGCGGACACGTCGGCGTCCTCCAGCGGCACCATGCGGTCCAGGAACTCGACGACGGTGACCTTGACGCCGTAGTTGTGCAGCACGTACGCGAACTCGACGCCGATCGCGCCGGCGCCCGCGATGATGATCGACTCCGGCAGCTGCTCGGTGAGGATCTGCTCCTCGTAGGTGACGACCCGCTCGCTGAGCGAGGTGCCGGGCAGCAGCCGGGTGGTGGCGCCCGCGGCGATGATGCAGTGGTCGAAGGTGACCATCTCGAACCCGCCGGCGGACAGCGCGACCTGCAGGGTGTGGTCGTCGACGAAGGTGCCCCAGCCGTCGTACTCGGTGATCTTGTTCTTCTTCATCAGGTAGTGGACGCCCTTGACCCGGCCGTCGGCGACCTGCCGGGAGCGGCTGAACGCCTTGCCGTAGTCGAAGGAGACCTGGCCCTCGACCTGGATGCCGTAGAGGTCGGCCTCCTTCAGCACGGTGTGCGCGAGTTCGGCGTTGCGCAGCAGTGCCTTGGAGGGAATGCAGCCGACGTTCAGGCAGACGCCGCCCCAGTACTTGGCCTCGATCACGGCGGCGCGCAGACCGAGCTGGGCGGAGCGGACAGCGGCGGTGTAGCCGCCGGGGCCGGCGCCCAGGACGACCACGTCGTAGTGCGTGCTCATGTTCCTCGTTCCTCCGGTGACTTCGAAGACCACGTTGGCTTCGCGGCCATGGGATCAGTAGATCAGGTCGCGAACCGTCAGAGCTCGGGGAGGTCGGGCAGCGCGCGGACGTGCAGCCAGTCGTCCAGCAGCGGGCGCAGCGGGCGGTCGGTGTAGTGGGCGGCGTGCGCGGCGAAGTCGTCGGTGGTGACGACGCCGTGCCGGTGCCCGGTGGCCCAGTCGCGCAGCAGGCGGAAGAACGCGGCGTCGCCGAGGGCGCGGCGCAGCGCGTGCACGGTGAGGCCGCCGCGTTCGTACACCCGGTCGTCGAACATCTGCGCCTTGCCGGGGTCGCCGATGGCCAGGTCCTGTGGCAGGCCGCGCAGTTGGCGGTGGGCCTCGGCGGCCTTGGCCTGCGTGGTGGGGCCGCCGGTGCGCTCGGACCACAGCCATTCGGCGTACTTGGCGAGGCCCTCGTTCAGCCAGATGTGCCGCCAGTCGGCGATGGTGACGCTGTTGCCGAACCACTGGTGGGCGAGTTCGTGGGCGACCAGGCGTTCCCAGCCGCGCTGCCCGTCGACGTGGTTGCGGCCGAAGGTGGCCATGCCCTGCGCCTCGACGGGGACGTCGAGTTCCTCGTCCACCACGGCGACGGTGTACTCGCCGAACGGGTACGGGCCGAACAGTTCCTCGAACAGCCGCATCATCTGCGGCTGCCGGGCGAAGTCGTGCTCGAACGCGGTCTGCAGGGCGAGCGGCACCCAGGCGATCTGCGGGACGGTGCCGGGGACGCGTTCGGTCAGCGGGAACTCGCGCAGCGGGGCGATGGCCAGCCCGACCAGGTAGGACGCGGTGGGCGCGGGCTGCTCGTACACCCAGGTGGTGGCGGAGGAGCGGGTGGTGCGGCTGAGCAGCCGGCCGCCGGTGACCACGGTGTACGGCGTCGCGGTGGTGACGGTCAGCTGGTAGGCCGCCTTGTCGGCGGGCCGGTCGTTGCAGGGGAACCAGGACGGTGCGCCGATCGGCTGGGAGGCGACCAGCGCGCCGTCCTCGATCTCCTCGAAGCCGAGGCCGCCCCAGGGGCTGCGGACCGGGCGCGGGTTGCCGGACCACTGCACCTCGCAGGTGAAGTGCGCACCGGCGGCGAGGGCCTTGGCGGGTTTGATCCGCAGTTTGCCCTCGCGGTGCGCGTAGTGCGCGGCCCTGCCGTCGACCAGCACCTTTCCGATCCGGAACGCGGCCAGGTCGAGGGTGAACTCGCGCAGCGGTTCCGGGCCCGCTATGGCGGAGATCCGGGCGGAGGCGGCCAGCCGGTTGGGGCCGGGCCGGTAGTCGAGGGCGAGTTCGTAGCGGTGGGCGCGGTAGCGCGGGTCCCCGTGGCGGGGGAAGTAGGGATCGCCGCTCACCGGTGCTGTTCCTCCTGGCTTGAGTGCCACGCTTCGATCGGGTTGCCGAGCCAGCGGGTGTCGGCGGGTACCGTCTCGGCGCGCATCACCAGCGAGGCCGGGCCGAGGGTGGTGCGTTCGCCGACGGTGCTGCCGGGCAGCACGATCCCGCCCGGGCCGAGCGTGGAGCCCGCGCGGAGCTCCACAGTATCCAGCCGCATGATCCGGTCGTGGAAGAGGTGCGTCTGCAGCACGCAGCCCCGGTTGACGCTCACCCCGTCCCCGAGGGTGACCAGGTCGGCCTCGGGCAGCCAGTACGTCTCGCACCACACGCCGCGTCCGATCCGCGCGCCGATCGAGCGCAGCCACAGCGTCATCACCGGTGTGCCGGCGGCCCGGCCGATCAGCCAGGGCACGGCGAGCACCTCGGTGAAGGTGTCGGCCAGCTCGTTGCGCCAGACGAACCCGGACCACAGCGGGTGCTCGACCGCCCGGAACCGGCCCACCAGCAGCCACTTCGCGGCGGCGGAGACCACGCAGGCCACCAGCCCGGCGGCCAGCAGCACCAGCCCGGACAGCAGCGGCTGGTCCAGCGCGCACAGCGCGGCGGCGGTCAGCACGGCCAGGGCGGCGGAGGCGAACACCGGGACGATCCGGCCCAGTTCGGTCAGGCCGCGCGCCCAGCGCAGCCGGGCCGGCGGTTCGTAGGTGAGCGCCAGGTCGGCGGTGTCGGCGGCCCGGGGCAGTTTGACCGGCGGCATGCCCAGGTAGGAGCTGCCGCGCTTGGCCTTCTTCGGCGTCGCCGACAGCACCCCGACCAGCCCCCGGTCGGGGACGGCCCGCCCGGGCGCGGTCATCCCGGAGTTGCCGAGGAACGCCCGCTCGCCGATCTCGGCCCGCCCGATCCGCACCCAGCCGCCGCCCAGCTCGTACGGGGCGATCAGGGTGTCGTCGGCGAGGAACGCCCCGTCGCCGACCGTGGTCAGGCTGGGCAGGGCGAGGACGGTGGACACCTCGGCGCCCTTGCCGATCCGCATCCCGAGCAGCCGCAGCCACACCGGGGTGATCAGCGCCGCGTACAGCGGGAACAGCGTCTCCCGGGCCAGGTCCATCAACTGGCTGACCGTCCACGCCTGCCAGCCGACCCGGCCGTGCAGCGGGTGGTACCCGGTGCGCAGCCCCCGCGACAGCAGGCGGACCCCGATCAGCACCTTCGCGGCGTACGCCAGCCCGTAGGCGAGCGTGGCCGGGACGAGAGCGAGCAGCGCGCCCTTGAGGGCCTCCGCCAGACCGTCGCCGGGGTGGACGAACCGGCTCGCGATCAGCAGCGCGGGCAGTGCCGACAGCAGCGGCAGCGCGGACAGCACGAACCCGGTCGCGCCGTACACGGCCGCCCAGCGGGCCGAACGGCGGGGGCGTTCCTTCGGCCAGCCGCGTTCGGCCTTGCCGGTCTTCACGGCGGGCGCGCCGGCCCAGCGCTGGCCGGTCGGAACGTGCCCGGTGACGCCGGAGCCGGGCGCGACCTCCGCCCGCTTGCCGATCTTCGCGCCGGGCAGCAGCGTCGACCGGGTGCCGACCACCGCGCCCGCGCCGATCCGCAGCGCACCGATCTCCAGCCGGTCGCCGTCCAGCCAGTAGCCGGACAGGTCGACCTCGTTCTCGATCGCGCAGCCCTTGCCGAGCCGCAGCAGGCCCGTCACCGGCGGCAGCGAGTGCAGGTCCGCGTCCGCGGCGACCCGGCAGCCCAGCGCCCGGGCGTACCGCACCAGCCAGGACCCGGACAGCTGCACCGCCCCCGACGCCTCGGCGATCCGCTCGGCGGCCCACAGCCGCAGGTGCACGCTGCCGCCGCGCGGGTACGTGCCGGGGCGGACGCCGCGCAGCAGCAGCCGTGCGCTGCCGGCGGCGATCGCCAGCCGGCCGGGCGCCGAGTACAGCAGCGCCACACCGGCCACCAGCAGCCACCACGGCGCGGTCGGGGCCCACGGGTAGTCGCCGACCAGGTGCAGCACGGTGCCGAGCACGGCCAGCAGCAGCGACCAGCGCAGGCCGATCAGGGTGACCGGCGGCAGCATCAGCAGCAGTTGCAGGGCCTGGGCGCGGCGCGGCGTCGGCTCGACGGTGCGCACCGCTCCCCCGGACTGCGCGGACTTCTCCAGCAGCCGGGCCAGCTTGCGCAGCGTCGGCTGCTGGTAGATGTCGAGCACCGACACCGCCGGGTAGCGGCCGCGCAGCAGCGTCGTGAGCTGGGCGGCGGCGAGCGAACCACCGCCGATGGCGAAGAAGTCGTCGCCTGCACTTCGCACCGGCGTGCCGAGGATCTGCGCCCACTGCTCGGCCAGCCACGCCTCCGTGCCGTACAGCTCCTCGGCCGGACCGGACGTCTCCAGATCCGGCAGCGGCCAGGGCAGCGCGTCCCGGTCGACCTTGCCGGACGTCCGGGTCGGCAGGTGCTCGACGGTGGCCAGCAGCGGCACCAGCGCGGCGGGCAGCTCGGCCCGCAGCCGCGCCACCGCAGCCTCGCGGTCGAAGCCCTCCTGAGCCACCAGGTACCCGACCAGCAGCTGATTGCCGCCGCGCGCCGTCCGCACGGCCGCCGCCGCACCGGACACGGCGGGCAGCGCCTGCAACGCCGCGTCCACCTCGCCCAGTTCGATCCGCCGGCCGCCCAGCTTGATCTGCTCGTCGGCCCGCCCGAGGAACACCAGCCCCTCGGGTTCCGCCCGCACCAGGTCGCCGCTGCGGTACGCCCGCTCCCAGCCCAGCGAGGTGAGAGGCGCGTACTTCTCGGCGTCCTTCACCGGGTCCAGGTACCGGGCCAGGCCGACCCCGCCGATCACCAGCTGCCCGCTGCCACCCATCGGCACCGGCACGCCCGCCTCGTCGACGACCGCCAACTCCCAGCCGTCCAGCGGCAGTCCGATCCGGATCGGGGCCGCACCGCTCAGCAGCGCCCCGCACGCGACGACGGTCGCCTCGGTCGGGCCGTAGGTGTTCCACACCTCGCGGCCCTCGGTGACCAGCCGCTCCGCCAGCTCCGGCGGGCACGCCTCACCGCCGAAGATCAGCAGCCGCACCTCGTTCAACGCCTCGGCCGGCCACAGCGCGGCCAGCGTCGGCACCGTGGAGATGACGGTGATCTCCTGCTCGGCCAGCCACGGCCCCAGGTCCGCGCCGCTGCGCACCTGCGCGCGCGGCACCGGCACCAGGCACGCGCCGTGCCGCCACGCCAGCCACATCTCCTCGCAGGACGCGTCGAACGCCACCGACAGCCCCGCCATCACCCGGTCCCCCGGCCCGATCGGCTCCTCCTGCAGGAACATCGCCGCCTCGGCGTCCACGAACGCCGCCGCACTGCGGTGCGTCACCGCCACGCCCTTGGGCTTCCCCGTCGAACCGGACGTGAAAATGATCCACGCGTCGTGCTCCGGCCCCGGCGGGACGGCCTCGTGACCGGACGGCTTCACCTTCTCCAGCCGCCCGTCCGCCCCGATCACCGCGTTGACGTCCGCCTCGCCGAACACCAGCTCGGCCCGCTCGTCCGGATCCTCGAAGTCCACCGGCACATACGCCGCCCCCGCAGCGAGCACCCCCAGGATCGCCACGTACAGCTCGTTCCCACCCGACGGCACCCGCACCCCGACCCGGTCCCCCGACCCGACCCCGGCCCCCGCCAACTGCCCCCGCACCCGCTCCACTTCGCCCAGCAACGCGGCATAACTCAACACCTGCCGCCCGTCGTCCAACGCGGGCTCCTGCGGAAACGCGGCCGCCGTCGCCGCCAACACATCCACCAACGTCCGAGGCGGGCCCGCAGGGCGGGCACGGAACAATGCGGGCTCGGAATCGGTGATCATGGCCATACGGTCCTCGTCCTGGGTTCCCCGGCGGTCAACCATAAGCATCGGGAACGTGACAACCCGGGAAAATCTGAGCAAACGGGGAAGCGACACCAGGGGCGCGGGGACTTGTCAGACCTTTACCACCACGACGTGGTCGGGCAGCAGCCTCTCCAGATCCTCCGGGTCGGACGTGAACACCGTCACCTGGCCTCGCTGCCCCAGCGCCACCACCGCGAGCATGGCGTCGATCGTGTACTCGTGCCCGTGCAGGCCGGCGCCCGCGAGCAGCCGACGTGCCTGCCGCGCCTCGTCCCGGCCCAGTTCGGCGACGTTCACCCGGGACAGCACCCAGTCCCAGCGCTGTTCCGTGGTCCGCGCGTCGTACGCCTCGACCAGAGTCATGGGCGAGGTGACGATCTCCGCCTCGCCGCGGGCAGCGAGATCGAACCGGGCGATCATCATGCGATCACCACGGACCGCGAGCGACAGGGCCTCACAGTCCAGCACGAAGACCCGCAGCCGCCGGGCTTCCTCACCCCGCTTCTTCACGCGGCCGCCCCGCCGCTCTCGCTGCGGGCGAGCCGGCGCCGGTCGTGCTCCGCATCCAGGTCGTCCAGCTCCGCATAGGCGGCAGCCCGTTCGTCACCGCCAACCGGCCCGTGCTCCTCCTCCAGCCATGCGACCAGTTCCACCAACCGGTCGCGGTCACGCTTGGCGCGGAGCGCGTCGGCAACGTACGCGGAAAGGCCGCGCTCCGCAGTGTCCGCGCGGATCTCGTCCAGCAGCTCTTCGGGGAGGGTGACGGTGACCTTCTTGGATGCCATACAAGGCACCGTACTCGCCATGTTCCAGGATGGCAGAGCCTTCCGGGCCCTGCCCCGCCGTGTTCACCAAGTGTCGAGTCCTGCCTCCGAGACTGGCTGTCCCTCGCCCGGCCCTGCCGTGGTCTGCGCCCTCCGGGGGCGGGCCCGGCCTCGCTTTCCATGTCCACTCCGACTGCCAGGAGCTGAAACCCGATGAGCAGGATCCTCGTTGCCGCCACGCCCGTGACCGGGCACACCGGCCCGTTGCTGCGGATAGCCGCCCACCTCGTCGGGATCGGTCACGAGGTGGTCTTCCTCGGTGGCGCGCGTTTCGCCGAGCGGGCCGGCGCCGCCGGTGCGGTGTTCCATCCGCTGCCGCCCGAGGCCGACTACGACGAGCGGGACTTCGACGCGAGTTTCCCGGCCCGCCGGTCCGTGCCGCCCGGTCCTGCGCGGGTGGCCTGGGATGTCATGCATGTCTTCGGTGACCCGCTGCCCGACCAACTCCGATCTCTGCGCCAGTTGTTGGCGGAATTCCCGGCCAGTGCCGTCATCCACGACAACCTCTTCCTGGGCGGCGTGGCACTGGCCCTCTCCGCACCCGCCGCCGACCGGCCCACCGTCCTGAGCATCGGCGTCTCCCCGCTCGGCGTGCCGAGCAGGGACACCGCCCCGCACCTGCTCGGCCTGCTGCCGCCCGTCGACGAGGAGGAGCGTGCCCGGTACGCCGCGCTGGCGGAGGGTCTGGAGGAGCGCACCCGGCCGGTCCATGAATACCTGTCCGGCGTCTTCGCGGCGGCCGGGGTGCGGCTGCCCGCGGGGCCGAGCGGGCGGGTCCGGACCGAGGCCGCCGACCACTACCTCCAGCTGACCGTTCCCGGTTTCGAGTACCCGCGCAGCGATCTGCCGGCCAACGTCTCCTTCGTCGGCGCCCTTCCGCTGCCGGCCGGCCGCGACCCGTGGCAGCCCGAGTGGTGGTCCGCCCTGTCCTTCGCCCGCGCCGCGGGCCGCCGGATCGTCGTGGTCACCCAGGGCACCCTGGCCAACGTCGACCTCACCGAACTGGCCGCCCCCACCGTGCGGGCCCTCGCCGAACGCCGGGACCTCCTGGTGGTGGCCGCCACCGCGCGTCCGGACGGTGCGCAGGCGCTGCGCGGCGCGATGTCCGATCTGCCGGGGATTCCCGCCAATGCCATCGCCACCGGCTACATCCCCTTCGACGCCCTGCTGCCGTTCGCCGACCTGCTGGTCACCAACGGCGGCTACGGCGGTGTCCAGGCGGCACTCGGGCACGGCGTCCCGCTGGTGGTCGCCGGGGAGACCGAGGACAAGCCGGAGGTCGCGGCCCGCGTCGAGTGGAGCGGCACCGGCGTCAACCTGCGCACCGCCCGCCCGAGCGCCGAGCAGCTGAGCGCCGCCGTGGACAAGGTGCTGGACGACCCGGCCTTCCGCGAGCGGGCGCACGCCCTGCGCTCCGAACTGGCCCAGTACGACGCGCTGTCGCTGATCGCCGACCTGGCGACCGGGCCCGGCGGGGCCTGATCCCCGCGCGCGAGTCGAGCCCCCGGCGGTACGGGGGCTCCTCCGCGTGTACTACCGCCCCTCGCCCCGGCGCACCGCGCCCGGCGCGCTGACGGCCGGGCGGTCGCCGCGCCGGTTCGCCGAGGTCAGCTGCCACGGCACCGATATGACCATCACGCCGGGCGTGAACAGCAGGCGGCTCTTCAGCCACAGCGCGGACTGGTTGTGCAGCAGGTTCTCCCACCACCGGCCCACCACGTACTCGGGGATGAACACGGCCACCGCGTCCCCCGGCCACGCCTCCTTGAGCTCCCGCACGTGCGTGACCACCGGCTTGGTGATCTCGCGGAACGGCGACTCCAGGACCCGCAGCGGAACGTCCAGACCGCTCGTCTCCCACTGCCCGCGCAGTTCCGCCGTCGCCTCGGGTTCGACGTCCACCGTGACCGCCTCGACGGTGTCCGGCCGGAACGCCTCCGCGTAGCCCAGGGCCCGCAGCGTCGGCTTGTGGAGCTTGGAGACCAGCACCACGGCGTGCACCTGCCGGGGGCGGGAGCTCTCCGCGGCGACGTCCTCGACGGCGAGTTCCGCCGCGACGTGGTCGTAGTGCCGGCGGATGCCCCGCATGGTGAGCCAGAGCAGCAGTGCGGCGACCACGGCCAGCCACGCGCCCTGGGTGAACTTGGTGATCAGGACGATGACCAGCACCAGCGCGGTGGTGACGGCGCCCAGCCCGTTGATCAGCCGGGAGCGCTGCGCGGCGGCCCGGACCGCCGGGTCGCGTTCCTCGGCCAGCGCCCGGTTCCAGTGCCGGACCATGCCGATCTGGGAGAGCGTGAAGGAGGTGAACACGCCGAGGATGTACAGGTGGATCAGGCTGGTGACGTCCGCCTTGTAGAACCAGAGCAGCCCGCCGGCCACCACCGCGAGCGCGATGATGCCGTTGGAGAAGGCCAGCCGGTCGCCGCGGGTGTGCATCTGCCGGGGCAGGTAGCGGTGCTGGGCGAGGATCGAGGCGAGCAGCGGGAACCCGTTGAACGCGGTGTTCGCGGCCAGGATCAGCACCAGTGCCGTCACTGCCTGGATGAAGTAGAACAGCAGCGTGTCGGAGCCGCCGAAGACGGTCGCGGCGAGCTGGGCGATCACGGTCTGCTGGGTGTACGTGTGGCAGTCCCCGGCGAGGCCGGTCAGCTGGCAGGCGTCCTCGACGTAGTGGACGTGCGAGGTGAGGGCGAGCAGCGTGACGCCGGCGAACATCACCACCGCGACGATGCCCATCACGGCCATGGTGGCGGCGGCGTTGCGGGACTTGGGGGCGCGGAACGCGGGCACGCCGTTGGAGATCGCCTCGACGCCGGTGAGCGCGGTGCAGCCGGAGGCGAAGGCGCGCAGGCCGAGCATCAGCAGGCCGAGCCCTTGCAGGGTGTCCTTGCCGTCCACGGCGGTGACGCCGAGGGCCGCGGTGGGGGCCTGCGGGCTGTCGCCGAAGGCGAGCCGGATCAGGCCGGTGACGACCATCAGCAGGATGCCGCCGATGAACAGGTAGGTGGGGGCGGCGAACGCCCGCCCGGATTCGCGGACGCCGCGCAGGTTCATCGCGGTCAGCAGTGCCACGAAGCCGACGGCCAGCGCCACCCGGTGGTCGGCGAGCGAGCCGAACGCGGAGATGATGTTGTCGACGCCGGACGCCACCGAGACGGCGACCGTCATCACGTAGTCGACCAGCAGTGAAGCGGCCACCACCAGGCCGGAGTTGGCGCCGAGGTTGCGGGAGACCACCTCGTACGAGCCGCCGCCGCTCGGGTAGGCGTGCACCACCTGCCGGTAGGACATCACCACCACGGCCATCAGTCCGACCACGCCGGCGGCGACCCACGGGGTGAGGTAGAGGAAGGCGGTGCCGCCGACGGTGAGGACGAGCAGGATCTCGCCGGTCGCGTAGGCGACCGAGGAGAGCGGGTCGGACGCGAAGATCGGCAGCGCGAGCCGCTTGGGGAGCAGCGTCTCGCCGAGCTCCTCGCTGCGCATGGCCCGGCCGATCACAAGGCGCTTGAGCGCCTGGGGGAGGTTGAACACAGCACGGGAGCGTATGCGCCCCTGCCGTTAAGACAAGCAGCCTGTCCGATGACTGGATTTCCCGCATTTCCGCAGGCCAGAGGCCGTGCAGATGATCGAATCGAAGGCATTTCGGCCGTAAAGGCTGCCGTTAAGGATTCGTCAATGTCTCGCCGGTACCGCCACAAACCGGGACAAAACACTCACCGCGCGGCCGGCAACCGGGACTCGATGGCGGCCAGCGCAGCCCTGATCGCCGCCACGTCGTTCTTGTCGGCGACCTGGTCGCCGTCCTTCAGCTTCACCAGCAGGGTGCCGCCCGGCTCCAGCACGATCAGCGAGGTCTCCTCCACCCCGTCGCCGCCCTGGTGCCGGATCGCCACGTCCAGATCGGGCACCCGGATGCCCTCCCGGGTGATCGCCCGCAGGTCGTACCCGCCGTCCTGGCCCAGCACCGTCGGCGTCCCGTCCAGCAGCCGGTTGAACCAGTCCCAGCGGGCCGCCTGCTTCACCAGCACCCAGTCCGTGACCAGCAGCACCAGCGCCCCGTACAGGCCGCCGATCAGCGAGTTGTCGTTCCCGATCACCGCGTTCTGCACCACGTTCGACAGCAGCAGCATGACCACCAGGTCGAAGGTGTTCAGCTGGGCGAGCCCGCGCTTGCCGACCACCCGCAGCAGCGCGAGCAGCGCCAGGTACACCAGCACGGTGCGCAGCGTCTTCTCGCCGTACGAGATCCCCGCCTGGAACATGTCTTGCCACATGCCCGCCACGGTAGGCACCGGCGCGATCAGCCGGTCCGGCCCCCACGCCCGGCACTCCCCCGGACGGCCCATCCCCGGCACGGCCCCGCCGCCGCACCCGCCCGGCGGGCGCGCCCTCCGGTGGCGGATCGCGGGCCGCGCGGCGAGGGTGACTTGCGGGGGAGCACCGGAACGCCTCACCGGAAAGAGCGAGAGATGCCAGAAGTCACCGAACCGTACAAGACCGGCACCCCGTGCTGGGTCGATCTGATGGCGAAGGACCAGCAGGCGGCGCTGGACTTCTACCGCGACCTGTTCGGCTGGCAGGGCAAGCCCGGCCCGGCCGAGTTCGGCGGGTACGCGGTCTGCGAGCTGGACGGCAGGGCCGTCGCCGGGATCGGCCCGGCGATGGCGCCCGAGGGCCAGCCGGAGCCGCCCACCGTGTGGACCGGCTACCTGGCCACCAATGACGCGCAGGCCACCCAGGACGCGATCGTCCGGGCCGGCGGCACGCTGGTGGCCCCGGTGATGGATGTCGGCAAGCTCGGCCGGATGCTGATCGCCCAGGACCCGCAGGGCGCGGTGTTCGGCGTGTGGCAGGCCCTCGAGTTCGCCGGCGCCAAGGTGGTCAACGAGGCCGGCGCGGTGGTCTGGAACGAGCTGCACACCAGCGACATCCCGGCGGCCACCGCCTTCTACGGCGAGGCGTTCGGCATCGAGATCAAGCCGATGGAAGGCGCGAAGGACTACTGGGCGCTGGAGGTCGGCGGCCGCGCGGTCGGCGGTGCCACGCTGCTCAAGAACGACCCGCCCGGCACTCCGGCGCACTGGCTGACGTACTTCGCGGTGGACGACGTCGACTCCACCGTGGACGCGCTGGTCAAGCGCAAGGGCACCGTGCTGGTCCCGCCGTTCGACATGATGGCCGGCCGGATGACGGTGGTCGCCGACCCGCAGGGCGCGCCGTTCGCGATGATCAAGCCGAAGCCGATGCAGTCCTGACGCGCTCACCGGAAGCCGCCCGTCCCGGTCCGTCCGGGGCGGGCGGCTTTCCCGCGTTCAGGGCAGCACCGGGCCGCAGGTGAACAGCAGCGGCAGGACGGGCGCGGCAGCCGTGGTGAGCGCGGCGGCGGCGCGCAGCGCGGGGTGCGGGGCGGTGGCGGGGGCGAGCAGGCGGCGGACCCGGAGCAGCGCGGCGGGGCCGCCGGCGGCGAACGCGGCCTGCGGGACCTGGCCGCCGGCCACCCGGTACATGGCGGCGGCGAGCACGGCGCGCGGGTGGCGGCGCACGGCCCGGTCGTCGGCGGCCATCTCCAGCAGCAGCGGGGTCTCCCGGGCGGCGAGGCGGGCCAGCGGGAGGAACGGGAACGCGGCGGCGAGCGCGTCCGCGGCGGTGCGGGCCAGGTGGTGGCGGCCGGTGACGTGGGCGCGCTCGTGGGCGAGGACGGCGGCGAGTTGAGCGTCCGTCAGGACGTCGAGGGCGCCGCGGGTGAGCACGATCCGGGAGCGGCGGCCGGGCAGGCAGTACGCGGCGGGGATGTGGTGGTCGAGGACGTGCGCGCCGAGCCGCGGGTCGCGGGCGGCGACCAGGTCGAGCACCGTGCGGTGGCGGCGCCGGTGCCGGGCGGCGCGGGCCAGCACGGCGGCGAACCGGCCGAGCGGCCACAGCGCGGCCGCGGCGGGCAGCAGCAGCCGCCAGCCGCTGTCGAGCGTCGGCCCGGCGGGGTGGTCGACGCCGCACAGGTGCATCAGGCCGACCAGCCCGAGGTGCAGGTGGCCGCCCGGGACGGCCACGTGGTGGACGGCCAGCACCAGCGCGGTGAGGAAGGACAGCGCCAGCCCCTGCCAGAGCGCGACGGCCAGCCGGGGCGCGCGGTGCGTCCAGCGCGCCCTGGCCAGTGGCAGCGGGGCGAGCACGCCGACCAGCAGCGCGTACCCGAACAGCGCGAACGCGGCGGTCACCGGCCGCTCCCGGGTGCGCCGTTGGCGCCCGGCTGGTCGCGGTCGACGGAGTCGATGGCGGCGCGCAGCGCGTCGAGTTCGGCCGGGGTGAGCTGTTCGACCAGGTGGGCGAGGGCACCGGTGGGGTTGGGGCTTTCGCCGAGGACGTCGCGCATCAGGGCGGCGCTGTACGCCTCGCGGGTGCAGGTGGGCCGGTAGTTCCAGGCCCGGCCGGACTTCTCGCGGCGCAGCATGCCCTTGCGGTACAGGATGTCGGCGACCGTCATCACGGTGGTGTACGCGAGCGGCCGGGAGCGGTTGAGGTCGTCGACGATCTCGCGGACGGTGGCGGGGCGGTCCCAGGTCCACAGGCGGTCCATGATCTCCGCCTCCAGGTCGCCGAGTCTGCGCACTGCCGTTCCGTCCTTTTCGGGTCACCGGGTGGTCCGGCTCATCGTAGTGGGCGCGGGGTGGCTTGCCGCTCGTTCTACTGAACTACTAAGTTGTCTCGTAGTTCAGCCCCCGGAGTTCTGAGGAGAGACGCAGCGATGGGAACGCACCGCCGCCCCCGGCCCGCCGGACGCACCAGGACGGCCGTCCTCGGCGCGGCGGCCGGCGCCGCCGTCCTGCTGCCCACCACCACGGCCTGGGCCGAACCCGGCACCGGCAACACCGACCAGGTCAAGGCGAAGGTCGACGCCCTGTACGAGGACGCCGAGGCGGCCACCGAGCAGTACAACAAGGTGGACGAGCGGGCCAAGCAACTCCAGGACCAGGCCGGGAAGTTGCAGGACCGGCTGGCCGAACAGCAGGAGAAGATCCTGAAATTCCAGGAAACCCTGGGCGCGTTGGCCGCCGACCAGTACCGCGGCGGCGGCATCGACCCGAGCATGCAGCTGATGCTCAGCTCCTCCCCCGACGAGTACCTGAGCCGGGCCGGACTCCAGGACATGGCCGGCGAACAGCAGGCCGACGCGCTGCGCAGCGCGCTGCGGCTCCAGCAGTCGATCAACCAGGACCGGGCCGAAACCGCCGACAAGCTGGCCGAGTTGGAGCAGGCCCGCAGCGCCATGGCGGCGAAGAAGACCGAGGTGCAGAAGAACCTGGCCGAGGCGAGCCGCGTCCTGGCCGGCCTCAAGGCCGCCGACCGGGCCCGCGTCCTCGGCGACAACAACCAGGCGGCGTCCCGCAGTTCGGCCCGCGGCCAGACCTACACCGGCCCCGCCACCGGCCAGGTCAAGGCGATCCTGGACTTCGCGTACGCCCAGATCGGCAAGCCCTACGGCTGGGGCGCCACCGGCCCCAACTCCTTCGACTGCTCGGGCCTCACCCAGGCCGCCTTCCGGGCCGGCGGCGTCGGCCTCCCCCGCGTCTCGCAGGACCAGTGGAACGTGGGCAAGCGCATCGCGAAGGCCGACATCCAGCCCGGCGACCTGCTCTTCTACTACAACGACCTGCACCACGTCGGCATCTACATCGGCAACGGCAAGCTCCTGCACGCCCCCCGCACCGGCAAGAACATCGAGATCGTCGACATGGACGTGATGCCGTACATGGGCGCCGTCCGCCCCTGACCGGGCCCGAGTGCGCGAGGTCAGCTGTTGAGTTCCCGGGACTGTCCGGCCCACCGGACCACGAACGGCATGGCCAGGCCGGCTGCGACGAAGACGCCGCCCATGACCAGCCAGCCGGGGGCGCCCCAGCTCAGGCAGAGCAGGCCGAGCAGACCGGGGGCGACGGTGTAGCAGAGACCCATGCCGATGCCGAACACGCCGGAGTACTGTCCCTGCGCGTGTGCGGGGGCCAGCCGGAACCGCAGCTCCATCGACCCGGCCGCGTGCCACAGCGAACCCACGGTATGGACGGCGACGCCGGCCGTCATGATCGCCGCGGCGGCCCAGCCGGGCAGGCCCGGGGCCATCGCGATGACCGCCATGCCGACCAGGAACGCCAGCCCGGCGCGCCGGGTGGCCCGGCCGGCGACCTGGCCGCCCTTGATCCCGCGGCTGGTGCGGATCTGCAGGAGGACCACCATCACGGTGTTGACGGCGAGCGCGACGCCGGTGAACCAGCGCGGTGCGTGGGTGTGCAGGACCACCCACAGCGGCAGCGCGTAGGTCACCACCTCGCCCTGGATCCACAGGATGCCGTCCAGCACGACGAACGCCATGTACGGCCTGTCCTTCAGCGCGAGCCACCGGTCCGACCCGGTCGAGGCCGGC
The DNA here is from genome assembly GCF_044593455.1 of Kitasatospora sp. NPDC051984. NCBI lineage: Bacteria > Bacillati > Actinomycetota > Actinomycetes > Kitasatosporales > Streptomycetaceae > Kitasatospora > Kitasatospora sp. NPDC051984. The sequence goes on along the minus strand of NZ_JBIUCB010000022.1, from coordinate 19,985 downwards.
AGCGGCTCCAGCCTGGGCAGCCGGAGCACGACGGCCGCGCAGCCGACGAAGGTCAGGGCGTTGGCGAGGATGAGCGCCCGGTAGGCGGAGCCGGAGTCGAGCTGGATCACCGCACCGGCGGCCAGCGCGCCGAAGGTGCTGGCCAGGAAGGCGACCGAGCGCAGGTAGGAACGGAACTTCGGCACCTCGTCACCGCCGAACCGGCGGATCATCGGGCCGCGCGCCGCACCCCCCGAGGCGCCGGCCAGGTCGGTCACCGCCACCGCCACCATGAACGCCACGAACGAGTGGGCGAACAGCAGCGACACCATGGCCACGGCCTGGATCAACAGCGTGACCAGGAAGACGCCGTCCGGGCCGCGCCGGTCGGCGAGGTGCCCGACGGGCGGGCCGGCGAGCAGGCCGACCACGCCGGCGACCCCGAGGCCGAGGCCGACCTGACCGATCGGCAGGCCGATCACCCGCAGCGCGTACAGCGGCGCCGTGGCCAGGAAGGCCGCGGTGCCGAGCTGGTTGATGAAGCCCCCGAGTGCCAGCCTGCGCTGGGGGCCGGACTCGAGGAGTAACCCTCGTTGCACCAGCCAGGGCCGACGGTCGGGGGTGGTTTCCTCCTGAAGGTCGTCGGGGGACAGCGTGCCGGTCTGACTCACGTGGTACTCCTGGGCGTTGATCACGGCTGGGCGGGGACGGACGGCGCGGCGGAGCGCCTGGGCGGGGACGGACGGCGCGGCGGAGCGCCTGGGCGGGGACGGACGGCGCGGCGGAGCGCCTGGGCGGGGACGGACGGCGCGGCGGAGCGCCTGG
>NZ_JBIUCB010000022.1:0-19084 GCF_044593455.1 Kitasatospora sp. NPDC051984 | reverse complement strand
TGGGGAAACTACAGCCGGACCGAAATCGGGTCGAGCCCGGACCTGCGCGCTGGCAGGATGCCGGGGTGGACGAGATCATCCGCGCCGCGGGCGCGCTGCTGGGCCAGCCCCTCCGGGACCCTGTCGATCTCGGCGGCAGCTCGCGGAGTACCGTACTGCGCTGCCGGACGGCCACCGGCGGCAGCGTGATCGTCAAGGCGTTCGCCGACGAGCCCGAGGCACGGCGCGCCTACACCGGTGAGACGGCCGGGCTCTCACTCGGCCTGGCCGGACCGGAGTTGCTCGCCGCGGACGTCGAGCGGCGGCTGCTGGTGATGGCGGACCTGGGGGACGCGCCCACCCTGGCGGACCTGTTGCTGGGCACCGATCCGAAGGCCGCCGAGCGCGGCCTGCTGGAGTGGGCACGCGGACTGGGCCGGCTCGCGGCCTCTTCGCTGCCGCGACGCGCCGAGTTCGCGGCTCTCTGGCAGCAGCACACCCAGGGCCTGCCGAGCTGGGAGGACGAGCCGTGGCAGCTGCAGAACGCCGACGCCTTCCTCGACCTGCTCACCGAGTGCGGCCTGACCGCCCCGCCCGGGCTCGCCGAGGAGCTCACCGCGGTCGGCACCGCCGGCGGCGAGCGGTACCCCGGCTTCACCCCCGGGGACACCTGCCCCGACAACAACCTGATCACCGCGGATGGCCTGCGGCTGATCGACTTCGAGGCGGCCGGCTACCAGTCGGTCTTCCTGACCGCCGCCTACTGCCGGATGCCGTTCTCCAGCTGCTGGTGCGTCCACCGGCTGCCGGCCGACCTGGCCCGGCGGATCGAGGAGGCCTACCGGTCCCAGGTGGTGACGCAGTATCCGGAACTGGCCGAAGAGACGCACTGGCAGGCCGGGATGGCACAGGCGGTGGTGGTCTGGACGGTCGACTCGACGGTGCACCTGCTGCGCCGCTCGCTGCCCGAGGACGGGTGGACGCACCGCACCCGGCGGCCGGTGCCCACCCGCCGCCAGGTGCTGCGGCACCGCTGGACGAGCGCGCTCGAACTGCCCGGATATCCGGCCTTCACCGCCACCATGCGGCTGCTGCTCTCCGAGATCGCCGCGGGGTGGGACGTGCCCGAGCTGCCCGGCTACCCGGCGTTCCGGGACCGCTCGGAGCCTGCCCTCCCCCCGCGCGGCCCGGCGCAGTAGAAAGGAGGCATGGGAAGACAGTTGGGCTTGGTGCTCTACGTGCTGGCGATGGTCGGCCTGATCGTCGGGGTGGACTTCGCGTTCTTCCGGGACCACTTCTGGCCCCGGCTGCTGGTGAACGTCGGCATCGTGCTGGTGTTCCTCGCGTGCTACCTGCGCTTCCTCAAACACTCATGAGCCGGAATCGCCCGACTCCGTGACGGGCAGGCATTCGGCCAGCAGGGCGAGCATGTCGCGCCAGGCGCGGTCGGCCTGACGGGGGTGGTGGCCGACGCCGGGCAGCACGACGGCGTTGACGGTGGGGTGGTGGAAGGCGTGCTGGGCGCCGCCGTAGACGGTCAGACGCCAGTCGACGCCCGCCTCCTGCATCTCGGCGGTGAAGGCCTCGCGCCGGTCGGCGGACATGATCGGGTCCTCCGATCCGACACCCGCCCAGACCGGGCAGGGGATGTTCGCGGACTCGCCGGGGCGGCCGGTGGTGACGGCGTTGAGCGTGCCGATGGCGCGCAACGGGATTCCGGCGCGGCCGAGCTCGAGGGCGATGGCGCCGCCGGTGCCGTAGCCGATGGCGGCGATCCGCTCGGGGTCGGTGCGCGGTTCGGCGAGCAGCACGTCGAGCCCCGCCCGGCCGATCTCCCGCATCCGCTCGGGGTCGGCGAGCAACGGGAGGGCGCGGGCCAGCATCTCCTGCGGGTCGGCGAACCAGCGTCCGCCGTTGATGTCGAACAGCAGTGCCACGTAGCCGAGTTCGGCGAGCGCGTCGGCCAGGCCGCGTTGGAAGTCGCTCAGGCCGGGGCCTTCGGGGCCGATCAGCACCGCGGGCCGGCGGCCGGTGCCGGCGGGCAGCGCGAGGTGGCCGACCATGGTCAGGCCGTCGGCGGGGTAGCGGACTGTGCGAGTGGTGACCGTCGTCATGCGATCGGACTGTACGGACCGTCGGGCCCGCTCGGTACGGTCTTAGCTGCGGGCAGAGCGGAAGGGGCGAGCGGGATGCGGTTGCGCAATGTCGAGGCGGGGGATGCCGAGGCGTACGTCCGGATGCGGTGCGACCCGGCGATGATGGCCGAGTTGGGCGGGCCGCTGCCGGCCGAGGGCATGGCCGACAAGGTCCGGCTGGATGTGGAGCGGACGGCGGCGGACGACTGGTGGGTCCGGATGATCGTGCCGGACGGCGCCGGGCCCGAAGTGGTCGCCGGGACGGTGACGCTGTGGCCGCACGAGGAGGACGGCGAACGGATCACTGAGATCGGGTGGATGGTGCTGCCGAAGTTCCAGGGCCGCGGGCTGGCCAAGCGGGCGGTCCGCGAGGTGCTCGAAGCGGCCGGGGCGGACGGGCGTTGGGGCCAGGTGCACGCGTTCCCGGGGGCGACGAACGGCGCGTCGAACGCACTCTGCCGCTCGCTCGGGTTCGAGCTCCTCGGGGATCGCGAGGTGGTGTTCGCCGGGCGGGTGCTGCGAACGAACCACTGGGTGATCGAGCCGTAGCCGACTCGTTGGCGGCCCGGCCGCAGGCGGCGGCTTGGTGGGCCGGCCGCGGGCGGCTTGGTGGGCCGGCCGCGGGCGGCGGTTTGGTGGCCCGGCCCCGGCCGCGGGAGACGGGTCGGCCGGGGGCGGGCCGGTCAGTGGGGCCGGGCGGTCAGCGCTCGCGGCGGGTGCGCGGCGGCCGGGGTGTCCGGGCGGGCGGGCGCACGGTGCCGAGCGGGCGGCGCGGGGCGGGGATGGCCGGCGGCTGGGACTTCTGGAACATGCGGGAATCCTCGTTCTCGATCGGCGGCCCACCCGTGGGACGGGGCGGGTCGGGTCCGATCAGCATGCGGCACCCGCTCGGCCGCATCCGGACGGCGCAACGGGAAGCCACCCGAACGGGCCAGAGCAGCCCGCGTGTCGGGCCCGGCGGGCACTGTGTCAGCATCGTGGCGACAGGCCGCTCCCGGGTCAGGACGTCGGCGGCCGGATCGGAGAGGGACTGTGGGAATCGTCGTCGCCCCCAAGCCGCTGCTGCTCCAGGACGGGCGGCCGGCCGCGGCCGGCTGGTCGCTGGATCCGTCGTTGCGGCATCTCAACCATGGTTCGTTCGGGGCGGTTCCGCTGGCCGCGCAGCGCGCGCAGCAGGACCTGCGGGACGAAATGGAGCGCGCCCCGGTGGTGTGGTTCCCGGCGCTCCCCCGGCGGGTCGCCAAGGCGCGTGCCGTGATCGCCGAATTCCTGGGCGCCCCGGCCGAGTTCACCGCCCTGGTGCCGAACGCCAGTGCGGGCGCGAGCGCGGTGTACAACAGCCTGCCGCACCGGCCGGGCGGGGAGGTGCTGGTCACCGACCACGGGTACGGGGCGGTCACCATGGGCGCGGCCCGGCTGGCCCGGCGCTGGGGCGGCTCGGTGCGAACGGTGCACGTGCCGTTGGCGGCGGGGCCGGAGGAGGCCGCGGCGGCGGTGCTGGCGGGGATCGGCGACCGGACGGCGCTGATCGTGCTGGACCAGATCACCTCCGCCACCGCGCGCCGTCTCCCGATCGACCTGATCGGCCCGGCCGCCCGTGAGCGCGGCATCCCGCTGCTGGTGGACGCCGCGCACGTCCCCGGCCTGCTGGAGGATCCGCGGGCGGGCCTGGACTGCGATGCGTGGGTCGGCAACCTGCACAAGTTCGGCTGCGCGCCGCGCGGCACGGCCGCGCTCGTCGCTCGGGGCGAACTCCGGCACGCGCTCTACCCGTTGATCGACTCCTGGGGTGCGGAGGAGCCCTTCCCGGAGCGCTTCGACACCCAGGGCACGGTGGACGCGACGAGCTATCTCGCCGCGCCGACCGCGCTCGACTTCGTTGCGGAGCATTGGGGTTGGCCGCAAGCTCGCGACTACATGACCGAACTCGCCGACTACGCCCAGCAGTTGATCGGCGATGCGTTCACCGCCGCCACCGGGGAGTCGGCCGCGGCGGAGGTCGGCATGCCGGTCAACGCGCTGCGGCTGGTCAAGCTGCCCGCCGGGATGGGGCGGACCCGGCTGGAGGCGGACGGCCTCCGCGACCGGCTGGCAACGGAGTTCGGGGTCGAGGCGGCGTTCACCAGCTTCGGCGGGACGGGCTACTTCCGGCTCTCCACGCACGTGTACAACACCGCCGCGGACTACGAGTACTTCGCCGAAGAGTGCGTCCCGGTGCTGTGCACCTGGGCCGCGAAGCACCGCCAGTAGGCCCGACCGGACCCGCGCGGAGTGCGCAGCGCGGGTCCACCGACCGTTGCTAGGCGGGGAGTTCGTAGTCCAGGTGGATCCGGTGGGTGCCGTCCTCGTCGATGACGATGCCGCCGGTGCCGGTGATGCCCGCCAGCCCGGCGGTGCCGCTGCCGGGGACGATCACGAAGTACTCGCCCTCGCGGCCCGCGCCCAGCGTGGTGGCGGAGTGCGCGAAGTTGAACGTCCCTTCGGCGTGGTGCAGTTGGCCCGCGAAGGACTCCATGGCGAGGTACGTCCCGATGCCGGCCGCGTGGTCGAACGCCGAGGTGAACAGCGTGCTGGAGCGGCCCTCGATCTCACCCCGGAACTCCTTGCGCATGGTGGCGACACCGACGCCGACGGCGGTCTTGATGTCGCCCTCCGGGACGGGCGCGGGGGTGAACTCGGGGACGGTGAAGGTTCCTGATGCTCGCATGGATGCGATGTTAGGACCCGCCACCGACAGTGCCGCTCCCTGCGGTATCCACTGCCCAGGCCGGGTACTCGACGATCTCGGGACGACGCCGGCGACGGGCCACCATGCCGAGGATCGCGGCCGCCACCAGGACCAGCAGGCCGAGCAGGCCCGCCGCGCCGACGGCCGCCATGGCGCGGACGGTGCCGGGCTGGTCGCGGGATTCGACCGTGGCGAGCGGGACGGGGCCCCACGTCCGGGAGTCGATCGAGTTCGACCGGGCGTCGCCCATCACGAACATTCGGCCGTCGGGGACAGTGGTGTCGAAGCAGCGGTAACCGTTGATGCCCCCGCGGTAACCGTTGACGTCCTCGCCCCGCAGGTACGGCTCATCGAGCGGTGCGCCGTTCAACTGCACGGGCTGGTCGCCGCATTGGGAGATGTGGTCGCCGCCGAGGGCAACCACCCGCTTCGGGACGGCGACGGCCGGCGAACCGGGTTCAATGGCGTAGCGGAGGACCACCACGTCCCCGCGCCTGACCTGCTCGGGCTTGACGGCCGTCACCACCACGACCTGGCCGGGCTGGTAGGTGGGCTTCATCGCCCCGGAGCTGATCACGACCCGCCGGGGCCCGAGGTGGATCCCGTACCCGACCGCGCCGGTCGCCAGCAGCGCGCCCAGGATCCCCAGGATCAGCGCCACCTTGCCGAGCTTGCCCCATCCCCGCTTTTACGCACCCGCCGCTGTGCCGAACCTGCCGAACGCCCGGGCGGATTCGTCCGGGCGTTCGGGAGTGTAGCGGGCGGGATCAGCCCACTGCGCACCCCGGCAAGTCCGAGGCACCGGCCCGGGAGGCCGAGGGACCTCGGTTAGTGTGCGTCCATGTCACAACACCACCTGGATCCCGGGCCGTTGACGGAATCTCGTCCTACGCGGACGCCGGTCGCGGCGGCCGACGTCGATCAGGCCGTCCGACTCGCGCTCGCAACCCTGACGGACGCGCTCACCGCGGACTGGCGGACCACAGCCTTCGGGCTGGAGTGGGACTGCTGGGAGACCCTGGAGCACCTGGCGGACGGGCTGTTCGCCTACGCGGCCCAACTCGCGCCCGCCCGGCCCCCGTTGGACGATTACGTGCCGCTGCGCTGGCAGCGCGACCGTCCGGAAGGACCAGCGAGCGTGATCTTCGTGGACCGCGCCGTCGGCCCCACGGGCCTGTTGCAGGCGCTGGACGCCGGCGGTGGGCTGCTGGCGGCCATGGTCCGGACAGCGGCTCCGCAGGTCCGCGCGTTCCACTCCTACGGGGTGTCGGACCCGGAGGGTTTCGCGGCGATGGGTGTGGTGGAGACCCTGGTGCACACCCACGACGTGGCCGCCGCCCTCGGCCTGCCCTGGCACCCGCCCGCCGACCTGTGCGACCGCGCACTGGCCCGGCTGTTCCCCGAAGCACCCGCCGACACCGACCGGTGGCCCACCCTGCTCTGGTCCACCGGCCGCGCCGACCTGCCCGGGCGCGGCCGCCGCACCTTCGAGCGCTGGCACAGCGAGCCACTGTGAGGCGGTACCGGCGCGGCGCACCGCGACCGCTTCAACCGGCCGCGGCAGTCTCCGTGTCCAGCCAGGCCAGGTAACCGGGCGCCCCGGCGGTGATCGGCACGGCAATCGCCTCCGGGGTGTCGTACGGGTGCAACTCGCCGATCCGGTCGATGAGTTGCTGGGCGAGCGGGGCCCTGGTCTTGAGGTCGATGCGCCACTCGGTGGCGTCCTGGAGCTCGCCGTCCCACCAGTACACGGAGCGGATGGCGTGGACCTGGGCGCAGGCGGCGAGGCGTTCGCGGACCAGGGTGGTGGCGAGGGCGCGGGCGGTGTCCTCGTCCTCGTGGGTGGTGGTGACCACCAGGTGCTGGGGCTCGGTCATGGGCCGAGCCTACGGGGGCGGGAGGGAGGCACTGGGTTGCTTCGGGTGGTGGCTTCGGCGGCCGGTGTCTCCGGCCGTGACGCGCCATGGCGGCTCGGGCACCCCGCGCTCGGGCCGCCATGGCGCTTGACGGTCGACGGCCGCACTCCCGGTTTTCCCCTCCCGGGAGTGCGGGCCGCGCCGCCGCTTCGGTTGGCTGTCAGCCACCTGGGGCGGCTGTCGCCGCTGACCGCCCCTCGTGGGGGTGGGCGCGGTCAGCGGCGGGTCCAGAGGGCGGGGACGTTCGGGGGCTCCCAGCCGGCGAAGGCGGTGTGCGCCTGGATACAGACGTACGTGACGCCGTTGTAGGTGACCTGGTCGCCGACCTTGTAGCTGGCACCGGCCTGCCAGGTGGTGGTCCCGCCCGGGGAGGAACTCGGGCTCGGGCTGGGCGAGTTGCCGGTCGGGCTGCTGCTCGGCCTGGGCGTCCCGTTGACGTTGAGCACGAAGTCGAAGCTGGCCTGGCGCCCGTTGCCCACCTGCTGGACCGTCATCACCAGCGCCGGATCGAAGATGCTGTCGGTGGCGTTGCGCGGCTCGTTCGGGAAGTACAGCTGCGTGGTGAGGATCGGCTGCCCGGGGGCCTGCACCTTGACGTGGATGTGCCGGGTGCGGCCGGGGTAGAGGCCGGGGACGATCGTGGTCAGCGTGTACGCGCCGTTGGCGTCGCTGAACTGGTGGCCGCGGAAGGTGTACCCGCTGTTGTCGTAGGTGCCGTTGGTGTCGGCCTGCCAGAAGTCCAGCAGCGCGCCGGAAATGGGGGCGCAGTTGCGGCCGAACACGTAGCCACTGACGGTCAGCGGGACCCCGGGGGTGCCGGAGGTGACCAGGTTGGTGCGCAGCGGGGAGCCCGGCTTGAAGTAGGGACCCTCGATCTGCTCGCCGGTGGGCGCGTCGCCGTCGTGGCAGTTGGGGGTGAGCGGGGCCGTTCCGCCGGCGGCGGCGGTGTCGCGGGCCAGGGCGGTTCCGCCACCGATCAGCACCGGCACGGCGCCCGCGAGGGCGGCTGCCTTGAGCAGGCTCTTGCGGCTGATCTGACGGTCGCCAAGGGGGTTGTGGGGGGTGGACATGGCTCTCCGTTCGGCTGCTTCGTCGGACGCCGCCCGCGCGGATCCCCCTGGGAGGGACATGACACCTGGAGAGGTCGGGTGTCCCCGCGCGGCGACGCTGTGGGGTGCCACAGACGCTAGGCCCTGCCGGGCGGGCCGTCGATGGACGGGGGCCGCCGGACGTGGTGCATTCCTCAGCCGAGCTTTACCCATCGTTGACGGTGCACGCCGGTTGTGTTGACGGTGCGCGCCGATCATGCGGACCGCTCGCGGAACTCCCCCGGCGTACGGCCGACTTCACGCCGGAAGAAGCGACAGAAGTACGCCGGATCGGAGAATCCGGCCGCCATGGCGACCTGACGGACCGTCATGTCCGTGGTGGCGAGCAGCCGTTTGGCCTCCAGGGTCTGCTGCTCGCGGATCAGCCGGGCCGGGGTGCGGCCGGTGGATTCCTTCACCACCTCGTGCAAGTACCCTGCGGAGACGCCCAGTTCACGGGCCAGCGCGAGCACCGAGCGGTCCGCCCGGTCCGACTCCGCGATCAGCCGGGCGAACCGGTCCATCAGCGGATGCACCGGCGCCCGCGGCACCAACGCCCCGTCCACACCCTCGCGTTGCCGCGCCACTCGCAGTGCCCGCACCAGCAGGACGTGCAGCAGCGCCTGCAGCACCCCCAGTCCACCGTCCAGACCGGCCCGGTACTCCGCGCTCAACTCGGCCAGCAGCCGGGAGAGTTCGCCGTGCCCCTGGCGGGTGGGCCGGGACGCGGTGGCACCGGCCAGCGACCGCAGCAGGGCCAGGTCCTCCGGGTGCCGGTGCAGGAAGTCCTCGTTGAACAGCAGTACCCAGCCGTCGAGTTGCCGCGCCCGCACCCAGTGGTGCACCTGCCCCGGCAGCACCACGTACAGCACCGGCGGCTCGATCCGGTACTCCGTGAGATCGACGATGTGCGTCCCGCTCCCCTTGGTCACGTAGACCAGTTCGTAGAACGAGTGCCGGTGCGGGAAGTCCGCCTTGGAGAGCGGCCCGATGGAGTCGAAACTACCGGCGGCGAACGGCAGCAACCCGGGATCGGGCACGTCCAGGTCGTGCAGTTCCAGGCCGGCGGGCGGTCGGAGCGTCATCGCGCCAGTGTGCGCGGACTCCCCTCGAACCGTCCAGTGGTCCAGACCATCGCAGCCGGCGGCGCCTTCCGTCGCCGGGTGCCGGCCCCCGGTGACAGGTAGGGAAAAGTCGACCATCAACTCTCGACCTGGCCCCGCTGACGCCTCCCGGTCCGCCGACTGAAATGGACGGGTGACCACTCCTCCGCGCCAACTTCGCTGGAACCGCCGCTGGTTGTGGCCCGCCGGCTGGCTGCTCTGCGCGGCCTGGGCCGCCGCCTTCCCGCTGGTCTCCCCACTCGGCCCGCACCGCGACTGGGGCACCGTCGCGGCCGTCGGCTACCTGCTGGCCGCCGTCCTCGTCCTGCCGCCCCGGCGCGACTTCCGTCTGCCCTCCGCTCTGCTGGCACTCGGAGTCTCCGGGCTGCTCCCCCTGCTGCTGGCCGTCCGCTCGGGCGAGGGCCAGAGCGAAGTCACGGTGATCGGCCGGGCCGGCACGGAGCTGCTGGCCCACGGCTCGCCGTACCTCGAGTCCCCCGCCTCCGTCCTGGACCTGACCCCCTACCTGCCTGCCATGGCCGCCTTCGGCCTGCCGCGAGGGCTGCTCGGCGCGGGTGCCGCGCTCGGCGACCCGCGGCTGTGGTGCGCGGTGGCGTTCCTGGCAACGGCGGGGGGCGCGTGGCAGGTGCTGCGCCGGGGACGGCCGCTCCTCGGCACTCAACTTCTCGCCGCCCGGCGTCCGTTGGTGCCGATGCCGGGATCAGCGACGGCGGGGGGCGCGTGGCAGGCGCTGCGACGGGGGCGGACGCTCCTCGGCACTCAACTTTCCGCCGCCCGGCGTCCGTTGGTGCCGACGGCGGGATCAGCGACGGCGGGGGGCGCGTCGCAGGCGCTTCGCCGGGGACGGACGCTCCTCGGCACTCAACTTCTCGCCGCCCGGCGTCCGTTGGTGCCGATGGCGGGATCAGCTGGTGGCCGGATCGTGGGGCTGTCCGCCCTGCGGCGGCTCGGCCGAGCTCCCTTCGCACCGGGTAGCTCGACCGGGGGCGGGTCGCCTGCCTCTCAACCTCCCCACGCTCGGACGTCGTTGGCGCCTGGCGCGGTCGCATTGGCGGCCTCGCCCGTGGTGGCGTTGCCGCTGGCGGTGAGCGGGGTCGATCTGCCGATGACCGGCCTGCTCTGCCTGGCGCTCGCCCTCGCGTCGCGCCGGCACGCGGGTGGTGCCGGGCTCGCCTTGGCGCTGGCGTGTGCGATGAAGTGGACGGCCTGGCCGGCCGTTCCGGTGGCCGTCGCCCTGCTCGGGGCCGTGGCCGGACGACGAGCCGCCCGGCGCTGCGCCGGTGTCGCGGTGACGGTCGCCACCGCACTGGTGGCGCCGTGGCTGGTGCTGGCGCCCGGCCCGATGGTGCGCCAGGTGTTCGAGTTCCCGCTCGGCCTCGGCGACTGGCGCACCCCCGCCGCGAGCCCCCTGCCGGGACGCCTGCTCGCCCAACTCGGCGCTGGCGGCTGGTGGCTGGCACTCGCCCTGCTCCTGCTCGGCGGGGGCGCGGTGGCCGTGTCCCTGGTCCGCCGCCCGCCCACCACGGCGGTGGCCGCCGCCGACCGCCTGGCGGTCGGGCTGTCCGTGGCGTTCCTGCTCGCACCGGCCGGACGCTTCGGGTACCTGGCGCTGCCACTGTTCCTGGCCGTCTTCACCCGCCTCGCCTGCGGCCGACCGTCCGGCGGTGGCACGTCAACTCCCGTCCCGCAGAACGCAGTCCGCCGGCCGGCGCCGCTCGCGACCAACTCCTCGCCGACCGCCGAAGCTCGCCCCACCTCCCGCGAACCGGTGGCCGCCGGCCGCCACTCCTGACCACCGCCCCTGCCCTCCACCCCTCTCAACTCTCCTGCGAGGCACCCATGCCCACCACCCTGATCGTCACCAACGACTTCCCACCCAGGCAGGGCGGCATCGAGACCTTCGTCCACGCGATGGCCGTCCGGGTGCCGAACCACGACGTGGTCGTCTACACCTCGGCCGAGCCGGGCGCGGAGGCGTACGACGCGACCTTGCCGTTCCCGGTGGTTCGGGATCGGTCGCGGATGCTGCTGCCCACGGGGCGGGTCTCGCGGCGGGCGGTGGAGATCGCGCGGGCGCACGGGTGTGACCGGGTGTGGTTCGGGGCGGCGGCCCCGCTCGCCGCGATGGCGCCGGCGTTGCGGCGCGGCGGTGTGGAACGGCTGGTGGCCACCACGCACGGGCACGAGATCTGGTGGGCCCGGACGCCCGGGGCCCGGAGCCTGTTGCGGCGGATCGGCACGCACTGCGACGTCGTCACGTACCTCGGCGAGTACACCCGGCGGCGGATCGGCCCCGCGCTGGGACCGAAGGCGACGCTCGAGCGGCTGGTCCCGGGCGTCGATCCGACGCTGTTCCGCCCCTCACCCACCGCGCGCCGGACGATACGCGAGCAACTCGGCCTCTGGGATGCCCCGGTGGTGCTGTGCGTGGCCCGGCTGGTACCCCGCAAGGGGCAGGACATGCTGATCCGCGCCCTTCCGCTGATCCGCCGCCGTGTTCCGGGCACCACGCTCCTCCTGGTCGGCCAGGGCCCGGACGAGACCCGCCTGCGCGGCCTGGCCGAACGTCACGCCCCGGGCGCGGTGGTCTTCGCGGGCGGCCACCGCCACGCCGACACCGCCCGGTTCTACGCGGCCGCCGACGTCTTCGCGATGCCGTGCCGAACCCGCCGCGCGGGCCTGGAGGCGGAGGGTCTCGGCATCGTCTTCCTGGAGGCCTCCGCCACCGAACTCCCGGTCGTGGCCGGACACTCGGGCGGCGCCCCGGACGCCGTCCTCCCCCACCGCACCGGCCTCGTCGTGGACGGCCGAGACATCTCCACCATCGCCGACGCCATCGCCTCCTACCTCGAAGACCCGTCCCACGCCCGCGAGTTCGGCCGCGCCGGCCGCAACTGGGTCCAGCAGGCATGGTCCTGGGACGCTTCCGCCGCCCACCTGAACGCCCTCCTCGCCGGTGAAGCGACGGCCCGTCAGCCGGAGATGCCCGGCGCGAAGCAGCCGCCTGGCATGTGAGGTGGAACCGGAACACCACCTCCAGGTGTGAAGAGCCTCCGAGCCCCTTGGCCGCGTCCACCGCGAACCGGCTGCCGTCGAGCCGGATCACCGACCGCGTCCCGCCCCAGCGATGTCGGGTGATTTCCTGACAGGAGCGGGATGTTCCGGTAGATGTGTGTGCGTGAATGACTCCACGCCCGAGGACGGCGAGCCAACTTCCTTCGCTGCGAAGGCAAAGAACCTGTACGGGAAGCACAGAGGGAAGATCCTCGCCGCCGGTGCCGCCCTGGGGGTCGCGGCCCTGACCATCATTGTCGCGGTCGCCAAGCAGGCAGAGGAACAGAACGCCACCGAAGACGCCGAAGACGCCGAGGACGCCGGGTGGGTCGCCGACCCCGCAGCTGTGAACGAGCCACGGACATCCCCCGTCAAGCACTCGGTAGCGGGGCACACGAGGACCCTTGCTGACGGACGCGTTGTCCCCGTTACGGGCTACGAGCGGGGCGGCTCCTCAGATGACGGCGACGAGGATCCCGGCGTCGCCGCAGCCTGAGCGCGGTCGGCCTCGCCCGTTCCGCGCCCGGGTCGCCGCCGCAGCCGGATGCGTCAAGCAGTGTCGGCTCCTTCGCGGTCGCGGTAGGCGAGGACGGCGAGGACGCGGCGGTTGCCCTCGGTGGGGTCGAGGTCGAGTTTCATGAAGATGTTGCCGGCGTGTTTGACCACGGAGGCTTCGGTGACGGTGAGGCGCTGGGCGATGGTCTGGTTGTTGAACCCCTCGGCCATCAGCGCGAGGACTTCGTGTTCGCGCGGGGTGAGGCGGCGCAGCGGGTCGTCGGCGGTGCGGTGGGCGAGCAGGATGCGGACGACCTCGGGGTCGATGACGGTCCGGCCGGCGGCGACGCGTTCGAGCGCGTCGGTGAAGTCGGCGACGTCCATGACGCGGTCCTTGAGCAGGTAGCCGAGGCCGCCCTGGTCCGCTGTGGCGGCGCCGAGCAGGCGGGTCGCGTAGGCGGTGGCGACGTACTGGGAGAGCACCAGGACGGGGAGACCGGGGTGGCGTTCGCGCAGGTGGAGCGCGGCGCGCAGGCCCTCGTCGCGGTGTTCGGGGGGCATCCGCACGTCGGTGACGACGATGTCGGGGCGGTCCTCGTCGACGGCCCGGATCAGCTGTTCGCCGTCGCCGACGGAGGCGATGACGTGGTGGCCGAGCCGGGTGAGGAGTTCGACGAGGCCGGCCCGGAGCAGGACGGCGTCCTCGGCGATCACGATCCGGAGCACGGCACCTCCAGGCGCAGGCGGGTCGGCCCTCCGGTGGGGCTGGTCACGGTCAGGCGTCCTTTCAGGATGGCCACCCGGTCGGCGAGGCCCTGCAGGCCGGCGCCGGCGGCGGGGTCGGCGCCGCCGCGGCCGTTGTCGGTGACGGACAGCACCAGGATGTCACCGTCCAGCGTGCCGTGGACGGCGATCTCGTCGGCGTCACTGTGCTTGGCGGCGTTGGTGAGCGCCTCGGTGACGATGAAGTACGCGGCACTCTCCACCGGTCCGGGCAGCCGGCGCGGCAGGTCGAGATCGATCAGCACGGGCACCGGGTGGCGCAGCGCCAACTCGGCGACGGCGGCCGGGAGTCCGTGATCGGTGAGCACCTGCGGGTGGATGCCGCGGACCAGGGTGCGGAGCTGGTCGAGCGCGAGGCGCGCCTCGCCGCGGGCCCGGGTGACGAGTGCGGCGGCGGGGATGTCCTGGCCGCGCAGTTCGAGTTCGGCCAGGCCCAACGTCATGCCGAGGGCGACGAGTTGCTGCTGCGCTCCGTCGTGCAGGTCTCGCTCGATGCGGCGCCGCTCGGCCTCGAACGCGTCCGCCAACCGGGCCCGGGAGCGGGTGAGTTCGACCACCTGCGCCCCGAGGTCCTCGTCGCGGAGGCCCAACAGCAGCCGGGCGAGCCTGACTTGCGCACCGGCCACCAGCGCACCGCTGTACGCCGCGACCACCAGCCCGAGCAGCCCGACGGCGCTGGCCGCGAGCCCGTCCACCGGCCCCGAGACCGCCCGTCCGGGCAGCAGCATCACGGTGTCCGGGCTCACCGCCCAGATGAACAACGGCGCGGCCAGCAGGAGCAGACTGAACCCGATCCCCGCCGCGAAGACCAGCCCGACAGCGGTGAAGACCGTCGACTGCACTGCGGCGTACCCGAGTTCACGCCAGGTCGCCCGCTCGCGCAGCCGGGTGCGAAGCCAACGCCGCGCCACCGTCCGGTGCGGATCGGCGAGTTGAGCCGGCTCGACCAGCCGCAGCCGTCGGCGTTCCACCGCCCCGACCGGCACCCCGAGAACGGCCGTCCCGGCCAGAACCAGCAGCCCGACCCCGACCACCGACAGCGCGACCCCCACCACCACCCCAACGGCCAGCACCAGCAGCACCAGCACACCCTGCACCGCACCGCTCACCAACAACGCCCAGACCCGCCACGGCCACCCGGACACCAAGAACCCCAGGGGCCGCCGCCGCACCGCCGCCCACACCGCGACGTCCATCCGCGCGCCTCCCCTTGCCGTTCGCACCCGACTCTACCCAGCCGGACCAGGCACGACGGCAACCGGACCGCCGGGCCCGTCAGTCCTCGCGCTCCAGGGCTTCCTTCACCAACTCCGCAGGCACCGAACGCATCGTCCACCCCGTGATTCCCGCCACCCGGGTGACCGCCCGGTCGAGCCACTCCGGGTCGCCGAGGCGGTGGGCCTCGCCGGCGGCGACCGTTGAGGCCATCAACTCGGCGGCCAGCAGCACCTCTTCGCTCTTGTAGTGCTCCGGATGCCGGTTGAAGGTCAGCCTGCGGCTCTCGTCCGGGTCGCGGAGGGTCAGGAAGAGATGGCCGATACCGGGCCGCTTCGACGGCCACGGGTAGTCGAACCCACCATCGGCCGCGTCGCCGCCTCCTCGCGCGAAGCGCCCGACCTGGATGCGGATCCCGGACGTCACCCGGGACCAGTCGATCAACTCACCCTCGGCGTCACCGACGTGCAGCACCATGCCGTCCGCCCGCAGTTCCACCCAGCGGCCGCCCAGCAGCGTGGAATCCCCCACGGCCCAGCGTCCGTCGAGATTTTCCAGCGGCCCGTAGTGCTTTCGTTCGTCCCCCATACCCCTTATTCGATCACGGGCAGCCACCAGCCCGTGACCCGGTCCGCAACGTCGAGCAAACTCCTCGGACCCGACCGGGGCCGAGGACCGGCAGGACGATCCCACCTGGTGATCGGTAAGATCGGCAGGTCGGAGGGGGCATGACGTTGCAGGTTCTGTACAGCGGGAAGACCAGAGAGCTCGAACTCTCCGGGACGCGTCAAGGGCTCCTGGCGCTCGGGCAGTTGCTGCGGGGGAAGACCGGAAGCTGCGATCTCTCGGAAAACCGGGACCCCTCTCCCTACGAGCGGTCGCTGTCCGGGATCGCGTTCCGGGAGGATCCGGAGCGCGACACCGTTTCGATCGTCACGGACGGCCAGATCCTGCGGATCGAGGGAGGACGGGAAGCTCTCGACCTCCTCACCGACAACATCGAGGGCTTCGCCGCCGAGGCGGATGCAAGCCATCATTGGCACGCCGAATCCTCGACCTGCGACTACATCGCGCCGGAGTCGGACCCGCTGGTGGTTGCGTTCCTGAGCTGAGCCGGTCGAGCCCGGCTCAGCAACGGGACACGGCCGATCTCGAACGCGGGGCCGGCCGGACGGCGAGGATGTCCGGGGTGCCGATGACGGTCCGCAGCACCCACTCCTCGATCAGGAAAGCGAACCGGTGGTCGCCCGTGTGCAGCACCTCCTGCCGCTCCATGCGGACGGCGACAGCTTCGTCGACATCGTCGGGAGTGCTGCGCAACGAGACGATCGTGCTCAGCACTTCGCGTGTGTAGGCCGCTGTCTGGAGAAGGCCGGGGATGACCCACGACTGGTACATCCGGAACCGTCGCGTGCGCCCGAACAGTGGGCGTACGGACTCCTGAGCCCGTTTGAGGCCGGCGCGCTCCAGGCGTCGCCACTCGACGTACATTCCCTCGATGTTCCGGGCCGTCGCGACGAGGTCGGCGGCCTGGTGCGGGACGCCGCAGATGGCGGTCCAGGTGCGCAGTCGGCCTCGGAGGGCATCACCCGGCCGCTCTGGATCTTGGAACATTTGGATTCGTGCCACCCAGCAGCTTCGGCCAGCGCCCGTGCGCTGGAGTCCGGAGTCTCGCCGGATGTCGCGCAGACGCTGGCCGAGGGCCTGCTTGGCTTGCTGAACGCTGGACGACGCGGACACGGTCAGCGCAGCCGGAAGTCCTCGTGCGGGACCGCCCGTTCCCAGACGGCCTCGAAGGCGGAGGCGCAGAGCTTCACGGTCTGCGGATCAGTGATGAGGTCCTCGTCCACGAAGTCGCCGTCACCGCTGAAGTGGTGAACCAGGAGGAGTTGTCCGTCGATCAGCCAGAAGTCGTTCCCGGAAGTGCCAGGCCGGTCGCCTGCCGACGGGGAAGCCACCTGACCTGTTCGCCGGCGGCGAGGTTCCGGAACGTGATCTCGTGCTCGAACCGGATGTACTCACTCACCGGTTCCGAGACGACCCGCGCGCGCAGCACCTCAACGCCGCGGTTCGTTGTCTCCTCGATGAGCTGCAACCAGGGGCTCCACCACGACGGGCGGTCGGCAGGATCGTCGCGCTGTCCGCCGAGCCAGCGGAGGAACAGGGGGTCGTCCCGCATGTATCCGTCGCGCATCTCCAGGTGGAGAGCCGAGCGGGTACAGGTCCGCAGCAGATCCTCAAGCGATGGGACTGCTGCCACCGTTCACCTCCGGGAAGAACTGCATCATGCGCCTGGGACCGCGCAACTCACCACCGCACCATGAACGTGCTCGGACTTGCTCCCGTTAGCCACACCTTGGTGTTGGCCGGCGAGCTCAGACGATCAGCAGCTCGCCGCAGGATTCGGTGAGGCTGACGCGGGCGTCCGCCGGGATTTCGTGGTCGGTGATGAAGCAGTCGAGGTCGGTGAGGGCGGCGAAGCTGCTGAGGCCGACGATGCCCCATTTGGTGTGGTCGGCGACCGCGACGGTGCGGTGGGCGGAGGCGATGAGGGCGCGGTTGGTCTGGGCCTCGGCGAGGTTGGGGGTGGTGAGGCCGGCGTGTTCGCTGACTCCGTGGGCGCCGATGATGAGGAGGTCGACGTGCAGGGAGCGGATGGCCTGGTCGGCGAGGGGGCCGACGAGTGCGGCGGAGCGGGTGGGGGCGCCGCCGGTGAGGAGGAGGTCGGGGCCGTCCTCGGCGGTGTGGGTGCGGAGGAGTTCGGCAACGGGGAGGGAGTTGGTGACGACGGTGAGGCCGGGGATGTCGAGCAGGCGGGTGGCGACGGCGTAGGTGGTGGTGCCGGCCGAGAGGGCGACCACGCTGCCGGGCTGGACCTGGGCGGCGGCGGCTTCGGCGAGTGCGGCCTTGGTGTCGGTCTCCAGGCCGGACTTGGCTTCGAAGGCCGGTTCCTCGGCGGTGGCGGTGCGGGCGACGGCTCCGCCGTAGACCTTGCGGACGGCGCCGGTGCGGGCGAGGGCGTCGAGGTCGCGGCGGACGGTCATGTCGGAGACGCCGAGCCGGTCGACGAGTTCGGCGACCTTGACGGCTCCGTCCCGGCGTACCTGGTCCAGGATCAGCGCTCGTCGCTGGGCGGCGAGCAGTACGCCGTCGGTCACTTGGTCCTCCGCCGGGGTGTTGGGGAGCCGCCAGCATAGTCGACGGGTTGGACGCTGTTCGGGTCTGGTGCTGTGTGTTTGAATGTGTTGACTGTCTCACCAGACCCGCGATTGCCCGCTGGAGTTGCCCGATGACCACCGACGCCGCCGAAGCCTTCGCCGCCGCCTACGGTGACGCCCCCGACGGCGTGTGGGCCGCGCCCGGCCGGATCAATGTGATCGGTGAACACACTGACTACAACGAGGGGTTCGTGCTGCCGGCAGCGCTCCCGCACACCACCCGGGTCGCGGCCCGCCGCCGCACCGACGGCCGGATCCGGCTGACCAGCGTGCAGGGCGACGGGAAGGTCACCGAGCTGGACCTCGAGGGCCTCGCGCCGGGCGCGGTGCCGGGCTGGGCGGCGTACCCGGCGGGCGTGTTCTGGGCGCTGGCGCAGGCCGGTCACCCGGTGGGCGGCGCGGACCTGGCGTTCACCTCGGACGTGCCGACCGGCGCGGGCCTGTCCTCCTCGGCGGCGCTGGAGTGCGCCACCGCGATCGCCCTGGACGAGCTGTTCGGTCTCGGCCTGGACGCCCCGATCCGGGCGCTGCTCGCCCAGCGCGCCGAGAACGACTTCGTGGGTGTGCCGTGCGGCGCGCTCGACCAGATGGCGTCCAGCTGCTGCGTCGCCGGTCACGCGTTCTTCCTGGACACCCGGACGCTTACCGGCCGCCAGGTGCCGCTCGACCTGCCCGCCGTCGGCCTGTCGCTGCTGGTGATCGACACCCGGGTCAAGCACGACCTGGGCGACGGCGCGTACGCCGCCCTGCGGGCGGGCTGCGAGCGGGCGGCCGGAATGCTGGGCGTGCGGGCGCTGCGCGACATCGGCATCGCGGAGCTGGCGGCGGCCGAGGAGAAGCTGCCCGCCGAACTGCGGCCGCTGGTGCGGCACGTGGTGACGGAGGACCAGCGGGTGCTGGACACCATCCGGCTGCTGGACGCGGGCGAGCCGCGGGCGCTCGGCCCGGTGCTGACCGCGGGGCACGCCTCGCTGCGCGACGACTACCGGGTGTCCTGCCCGGAGACCGACCTGGCGGTGTCCGCCGCGAACGCGGCCGGCGCGCTGGGTGCCCGGATGATGGGCGGCGGCTTCGGCGGTTCGGTGCTGGCCCTGGTCGACACCGACCGGCTGGGCGCCGTCGAACAGGCCGTACGCGCCGCGTTCGCCGGGGCCGGGTTCGTCGACCCGTACGTGTTCCCGGCGGTCCCGTCGCAGGGCGCCCACCGCGTCAAGTAGGAAACAGAGAGAAGCACGAAGCCCCGCCCGGGAACTTGGTGGTTTCTAGGGGTCGTTGCAACACGTGGTCGGTTGTTTAGGCTGCGATGAGTTTATGCAGGCGCTCGGCTGGGGTTTCCCAGCCGAGCGTTT
>NZ_JBIUCB010000021.1:99625-114750 GCF_044593455.1 Kitasatospora sp. NPDC051984 | reverse complement strand
CTCCAGCACGGCCGGACACCCCGATCAGCGCGGACGCATCGGCACCACACGTTCTGGTGATGACAGAAGCGACATCACGTCACATACCGTCCTCTGAGAGAAGCGGGCTAGATCGCGGCGGCCAGCCTGGCGGCAGTCTCGGTCGCGGTGCGGCCCCACCGGGGTGCTCCGGCGGTGAGGCGGGTGCGCAGGCCGCGCAGTTCGTGGCGGACCAGGGCGGGGAGGGTGGCGGGTGGGGTGTCGAGGAGGGGGGTGAGGGTGGCGACGGCGGTGTGCGGGTCGTCCTGGCAGAGGTGGCAGTCGGCGATGCGGGCGGTCAGCATGGCGCGGGCGGCGGGGAGTTCGCCGGTGCCGAGCAGGCCGAGCGCGGTGTGGGCGGCGTCGAGGGCGCGGCGGGCGAGGCGGGGGTCGCCGCTCGCGGCGGCGAGGTCGCGCAGGGCGGCGGCGGAGCCGGATTCGATCCGCATCCGCAGGGCCGGCGGGGCGAGCCAGGCGATGTGGGTCTCGATGGGCTCGGGCTGGTCGAGGTGGAGCCGGGCCCGGCCGAGGTGGTGGACGGTGGCGGGGACGTCGCCGGCCAGCGCGGTGGCGCGGGCCTCGCCGATCTGGGAGAGCGCGCCGGACCAGTGGTGGCCGGGTGCGGCGCGGCGGATCTCGCGGGCGTAGTCGCGGGAGGAGAACGGGTCATCGTCGAGCAGCCCGAGCACGGCCATGTCGCTGAGGGCGGCGACCTGGGTGGCGAGGTCGCCGGCGAGTTGGGCCCAGCCGACGGCGCGGTCGAAGCAGGCCATCGCGGTGGCGGGGCGTCCGCCGTGCAGGCGCAGGCTGCCCGCGGCGTGGGCGTGTTCGGCGGCGAGGCGGGCGAGGACGCGGCGGTGCCGGGCGGGCGCGTCGGCGAGCCGGGCGACCACGGCGCGCAGCGTGGCCTCGATCACGGCGCCGGGTCCGCGTTCGCCCATCGCTCGCTCGGCGCTGTGGAGTTGGGCGCCGAGGACGGCGGCGAGGGCGTGCACGGTGTCGGTGTCGAGCGGCGCGGCGGGGTTGTCGCAGAACGCCGAGTGCAGCGCCAACACGACGTCGGGGGGCGGGAGTTGGCAGCCGGTGGCGCCGTGCAGCGGGCACTGCAGGTCGTGGTGGGGCAGCCGCTCGGGGAGGTGCTCGCGTGCTGCGGAACAAGCGGTCGCACTGGAGCCGGGGGGCAGCGGTGGCCGCAGCAGGTGGGCGGGCAGCGCGGGGCGGTCGGCCTCGGCGGTTTCGGCGCGCCCGTAGCAGCGGGTCAGTTCGCCGCTGGTGGAGAGGAGTTCGTCGAGGCGGCGGACGAGTCGGGGGGTGGCGCGGCGGGCGCCGTGTTCGAGGCGGCTGACGGCGGTGTGGTCGTAGCCGACGGCGGCGCCGAGTTGGGCCTGGGTCCAGCCGGCGTTGCGGCGCCAGTGGCGCAGTAGCGCGCCGAATTCCTGCCAGCCGCCACTGCCACTGCCCAGGTCGCTGCCACTGCCGCCGCCGCTGTCGCTGCCGCTGCCACTGCCCAGGTCGATGCCGCTGCCGATGGCACCGCCGCTGTCCGGCATGGTGTCCGGGTCGGTTGCGCCCAGCATTCGCCGCCACCTCCCCGAAGGCTTCGCCGCCCCCGCCCGTGCGGGGGGCGGTATCGAGACGGTACCGAACCGACCCCGGCCGCGTACATGGCGTGGTCTGTACCTGTTGTTTCCAACTGCCGCCGGGGTCGGGGCATTTGACGAAACTTGCCAGCTCTTGGCAGGCCCTGTCAGCTCCGTTGACCGTGGCATGGCGACGGTGTGAGGGTTCCGGGCACCCCCACACCTGTGGCACCCCCACATCATAGGAGCTCTGAATGAAACGCAGATTGCTGACCGCCGGCACCACCCTGGCCGTGCTGGGCGGCATGCTCGGCGGTTTCGCCGGGCAGGCAGCTGCCTCGCCCGCGCCCGCGCCGCTCGCGCCCACCCCACTGGCCGCGGCGGTCTCGGCGGCGGACCTGGCCGCGTCGGCGGGCCTGGACGCGCTGGCCAAGGGTCCTGACGAGTCGTACGAGCGGCAGTCCGTCACCCCGTTCGTGGGCGGCCTGTACTCGGTGTCCTACGAGCGCACCTACAAGGGCCTGCCGGTGGTCGGCGGCGACGCGGTGGTGCTCGCCGACGGCCAGGGCAAGGTCCGGGCGGTGCAGAACGCGAAGTCCGGCCCGGTCGGGGTCCCGACGAAGGCGAAGATCGACGCCGCGGCCGCGGAGAAGGCGGCCCGGGCGAAGCTGGCGAAGGTCGACTCCGCCGAGGCCCCGCGGCTGGTGGTCCGGGTCAAGGACGGCACCTCGCGCCTGGCCTGGGAGTCGGTGCTGTCGGGTTCGGACGGGAACCGGCCGAGCCACCTGCACGTGTTCGTCGACGCGATCACCGGCGAGGTCGCCGACAGCTACGACGACGTGAAGGCCGGCACCATCAACAGCAAGTGGAACGGCCCCTCGCCGCTGACCATCTCCACCACCGGCTCCGGCAGTTCGTTCTCGCTGCGCGACCCGAACCGTCCGGGCCTGCAGTGCTCGGACTACTCGACGGGTTCGGTGTTCAGCAAGTCCTCCGACTCCTGGGGCACGGGCAACCCGACCTCGAAGGAGACCGGCTGCGCCGACGCGATGTTCGCGGCGCAGAAGGAGTGGGACATGCTCCGCGACTGGCTGGGCCGCAACGGCCACAACGGCAACGGCGGCAGCTGGCCGGTGAAAGTCGGTCTGAACGACATCAACGCGTACTGGGACGGCTCGACCATTTCGATCGGCCACAGCCAGGCCAACGAGTGGATCGCCGCGATGGACGTGGTGGGCCACGAGTTCGGCCACGGCCTCGACCAGTACACGCCGGGTGGCGCGTCCAGCAACGAGGCGGGCCTGGGCGAGGCGACCGGCGACATCATGGGTGCGCTGACCGAGGCGTACGCCAACGAGCCGGCGCCGTACGACTCCCCGGACTACACGGTCGGCGAGATGATCAACCTGGTCGGGCAGGGCCCGATCCGGGTGATGTACAACCCCTCGCAGATATCCGGGAACCCGAACTGCTACTCGGCGTCCATCCCGAACACCGAGGAGCACGCGGCGGCCGGCCCGCTGAACCACTGGTTCTACCTGCTGGCGGAGGGTTCGAACCCGGGCGGCGGCAAGCCGTCCAGCCCGACCTGCAACTCCTCCTCCAACCTGACCGGCGTCGGCATCCAGAACGCGGGCAAGATCTTCTACGGCGGCATGCTGCTGAAGACCAGCGGCATGACGTACAAGAAGTACCGCACCGCGACCCTGACGGCCGCGAAGAACCTGGACCCCACCTGCGTCCTGCACGCCCGCACCAAGGCCGCCTGGGACGCCGTCAGCGTGCCGGCCCAGCCCGGCGACCCGAGCTGCACCGGCACCCCGACCAGTGACTACTCGCTGGCGCTGAGCCCGTCCGCGGGCACCGTGCAGCAGGGCGCCTCGACCACCGCGACGGTCTCCACGGCCGTGACCTCGGGTTCGGCGGCGAACGTCTCGCTGTCCGTGAGCGGCGCGCCGACCGGCACCACCGCGGCGGTCTCCCCGTCGAGCGTGCAGACCGGCGGTTCGGCGACGCTGAACATCAGCGTCGGGGCGAACACCCCGGCAGGCACCTACCCGCTGACCGTGACCGGCTCCGGCCCGGCCACCCACACCGCGCAGTACCAGCTGACGGTGAGCGGCGGTGGCGGCAACCCCGGCGGCTCGGCCCCGGACATCGACGTGGCCAAGGTGCAGGCGCACCTGAGCCAGCTGTACACCGTGGCGCAGCAGAACGGCGGCAACCGCCGGGCGGGCAGCGCGGGTTACACGCAGTCGCTGGCGTACGTGAAGGGCAAGCTTCAGGCGGCGGGCTACACCGTCACCGAGCAGACCTGCACCTCGTGCAGCTACACCTCGAACAACCTGATCGCGGACTGGCCGGGCGGCCCGTCGGACCAGGTCACCATGTTCGGCGCGCACCTGGACTCGGTCTCGGCCGGCCCGGGAATCAACGACAACGGCTCGGGTTCGGCGGTGCTGCTGGAGAACGCGCTCGTGCTGGCGCAGCAGAACCCGACCATGAGCAAGCACGTCCGGTTCGCCTGGTGGGCCGGTGAGGAGCAGGGCCTGCAGGGCTCGGCGTACTACGTCGGCCAGCTGTCCTCGGCCCAGCGCTCGGCGATCAAGGGCTACTACAACTTCGACATGGTCGGCTCGCCGAACGCCGGCTACTTCGTCAACAACGTCAACTCGGCCACCGCGGCGCCGCTGAAGGCGTACTGGGACTCGTTGAACCTCCAGCCGGAGGAGAACGTCGAGGGCCAGGGCCGTTCCGACGACTACTCGTTCCAGCAGGCCGGCATCCCGACCTCGGGCTACGCGGCGGGTGCGGACGCCGTGAAGACGTCCGGGCAGGCCGCCAAGTGGGGTGGTACGGCGGGCCGTTCGTACGACTCCTGCTACCACCAGTCCTGCGACACCACCTCGAACGTCGACGCGACGGTGCTGAACCGCAACGCCGACGGTGTGGCGTACGCGATCTGGAAGACCTCGGTGGGCGGCACCACCACGCCGGTCAACGACTTCAGCGTGTCGGTGAACCCGGCCACCGGTACCGTCCAGGCCGGTTCGTCCGCCACCGCGACGCTCTCCACGGCGACCACCTCCGGTTCGGCGCAGAGCGTGTCGCTGACCGCGAGCGGCGCGCCGTCCGGCGCCACCGTCTCGTTCAGCCCGTCCACCGTCTCCAGCGGTGGCAGCTCATCCCTGACGGTCGCCACCTCGGCGTCCACCCCGGCCGGCACGTACACCATCACGCTGACCGGCACCGGCGCCTCGGCCACCCACGCCACCACCTTCACCCTGGTGGTGAACGGCGGCGGCAGCGGCGGCACCACCTGGGCGGCGGGCGTCAACTACAACGCGGGTGACGTGGTCACCTACAACGGCGTCAGCTACCGCTGCCTGCAGGCCCACACCTCGCAGAGCACCTGGACGCCGGACGTGGTTCCCGCCCTCTGGCAGCGCGTCTAGCAGTCGCAACGTGGGCGGTGCCGCGGCCGGTCGGGGGACCGGTCGCGGCACCGGTCGCGGCACCGCTCGCTGTCCGGCGTGCGGTCAGCCGGCAGGCGCATGGCGGCCACTCCGGCCTGGTGGCGGTCAGCCGGGCAGGCGCACGGCGGCCACTCCGGCCTGGTGCTCGCCGAACCCCCAGCCCATGACGAGCGAGCAGCCGGCCGCGTCCAGCACGTCGCTCCACGGCCAGTGCTCGGAGCCGCTGCAGAAGCCGCCCTCGCTGCGCGCATCGGCCTCGGTGCGGCAGAGCGCGCGCAGGTGGTCGCGGAGCCCGGGGTGGGCGACCGCGCGCAGCGGCGCCTCCCAGGTCTCGTCCCCGGAACGGTCGATGCTCACGTCGCGCCCGGTCACCAGGTGTTCGGGGCCGCGCTCGGTGAAGGTCGCGGCCCGCATCGCCTCGTCCAGGGTGCCGCCGGTGGCGACGCGCAGAACGACGGTCAGCCAGTGGTTCAGCCGCACGCACGCCTCGTCGGTCAGGTCGACCCCGTGGCGGCGCAGCAGCGGTGCCAGCTCCGTGCCCCGCACCACCGCGCCGTCCGTGTCGTCCACGGCGGCGACGGCGCGCAGGTCGGCGACGAAGGCCTCGTCGAACGGTCTCGGACCCTTGTGCCCGTCCGCGCCCCACGCGCCCGTTCCGGCGAGCAGGTCGGGGTCGAAGCGGAACAGCGAGGCGCCCAGGTCGAACTGCCAGTTCCACGGGGAGAAGGGGTGCGGGCCGTCCGGGTCCGGCAGGTAGCCCGGCTCGGCCGCCGACAGGGCGTCGGGGGTGGCCCAGGTGTTGGGGAACAGGAACTCGTCGAGGGTGTCCGAGGCGTAGTACGCCCCGTACCGGGCGCCGGCGGGTTCCGCCGCCACGCCGTCGCCGAGGAAGATCGCGAAGGCGTCGGCCAGCGCGGCGTCCCATCCGCCGGGTTCCGTATCGGTCGTCACGGGTGAACCTCTCCTACCTGTCGTGTCACGGGAGTTGAGGAACGGTACCGACTGCCGGCGACAGGCGTTTTACGTTCCCCAGACGGGCCGTGTCCGTACGATGGCGCCCGGGCGGACCCGGAAAGGGCTGTCCGGCCGCCGGGGGAAGGGTCGTCCGTTGTCGCACCGTGCCGCTGTGCTCGCCCGATTGCGGGCAATCAGCTCTTCGAAGCGGCCCGCCGGCCGGCGTTCGGCGCTGCGCGGGCTGGTGGTGCCGGCGGTGGTGGCGCTGGTGCTGGCGTTCGTGCTGAAGACCTTCGTGTTCCAGGTGTTCGTGATCCCGTCCGGGTCGATGATGGGCACCCTGCAGAAGGGCGACCGGGTCGCGGTCGACAAGTTCAGCCCGTGGCTCGGGGACACTCCGCAGCGCGGCGAGGTGGTGGTGTTCCGCGATCCGGGCGGCTGGCTCCCCGGCAACTCGGACACCGGGGGCGTCGCCGGCGGTGTCCGCAACGCGCTGAGCTGGGTCGGGCTGGCGCCGTCCGCGGACGAGAAGGACCTGATCAAGCGCGTCGTCGCGGTCGCGGGCGACACCGTCGACTGCCGCGCCGGCCACCCCCTGACGGTGAACGGCACCGCCCTCGACGAGCCGTACCTCTACCCCGGCGCCACGCCCTGCGACGACTACCCCGTGGGCACCGTCACCGTCCCGCCGGGCCACCTGTGGGTGATGGGCGACCACCGCAACGACTCCGCCGACTCCCGCTACCAGCGGCTCTACAACCCCGGCGGCGGCTTCGTCCCGGTCGACCACGTCATCGGCCGCGCCCGCGTCCTGCTCTGGCCCCTCCCCCGCTGGGCCTCGCTGCCCGTCCCCGACACCTTCCACCACCTCGGCTGACGGCCGGCCCGCCCACCACTTCCAGGAGGTGCCGACCGCACCCGGGTCCGGTCGCAGCCCCAGCTTCCGGATGAGCGCGGCGGCCCGGCCGGGACAGCGGGGGCGGACTCCCCCACCTCGGTCTCAGCTTCGCGCCGTCTCCCGGACCATCCGCAGGTTCGGCAGCCGGCCGCGCCACAACTCCCGTTCGCCGGTGGGCCGGAACCCGTACCGCCGGTAGAACCCGATCGCCCGCTCGTTGTACTCCGCCACCCACAGTTTGATCGGCGCGCCCCCGGCCCAGGCCAGGAACTCCGCCATCAACTGCCCACCGAGGCCCTGCTGTTGCGCCCCCGCCAGCAGGTACATCGGCCCGAGCGTGACCACCCCGTCGCGCCCGCCGCAGAGAAAGCCGACCGGCCCCGCATCCGCCCTGGCGACCCGGCAGAACCAGCGCTCCGGCTCGGCCTCGACCCCCTGCAGGAACGCCCGCCACCGCCCGATCCCGACCTCCGTGGCCGCGTCCCCGCGCTGCGCGCGGATCCACTCCTCGTCGATCCCCGCATCGGGCCACGGGTAGGTCTCCAGCCAACTGGCCAGCTCCAACGGCCCGAGCAGCTCGGCATCCGCCACCCGGGGCGATTCGATCACGTGCGTCATACCGTGCATTGTGCTCGCGGCACTTGACGCTCCACCACCGCGAATCATTCGCCGAGCCGCTCCAGCCAGGCATGGCCCGGGTGCGAGCGGGCCAGCCACCCGGCGAGGGTGTGGCGGCGGCCGGGCGGCAGGTGCGGCAGGACGCGGTCGAAGTCGCCCTGGTCCTTCGGGCGGGTGGCCTTCGCCTTGAACAGCAGGACCAGTTCGGGGCGCAGGTACGGGATGCCGGTGGCGGTGTGCTCGGTGATCCGCTCGTACGGCAGCCGCAGCGTCTCGTCGCGGCGGCAGATCCACGTCGTACCGTCGTGCGGCTCGCGGAAGACGTCGAACCGGTACTGGTCGCTCGCGGGGTCGCGGGCCCAGGTCTGGTGGGTGGCGGCGAGCGCCGCGTGGCCGGCGGCGGGCCACACGGTGCCGGAGCCGACCGCGTCGAACTCCAACTCGGGGAACCGGCTGCGGAGTTCGCCGAACGCGGCGGCGGGCACCGCGACTTCCAGGTCCCCGTGCGGGCGGGTCTGCCGGCCGAGGAACAGGTCGAGCGCCCAGCCTGCCGCCACATACCAGGGCGCGGCTAGGGTCTGTCCGGCCGATCTTGTCGGATCAGCGCGCGGCTCTCCCAGCCCTTGCGGGCTGGGAGGTACCCCCATTTCGTGCCCGGCTGGGCGTGCCGGCGAAACGTCCTCGTACTGGGTGTACTTGGATGTTTTGCCGGTGCGTCCGTGGGGGCACCTCCCAGCCCCCCTTGGGGCTGGGGGTGGGGGCACCTCCCAGCCGCCAGGCTGGGGGCGGATGATCCGGCGTCGCGCGCCCGGCAAGATCGGCCGGACAGGCCCGAGGCCCGTCAGGCGCTGCGCGAGCTGTTCGGGGCGCCACGGCTGCGCCCAGCCGGCGGCGATCTCGGTGTCGTCGGGCCGTACGCCGCCCGGCAGTTGAGGGTCCGTCACCGTTCGACCATAGCGCGGTGTCCGATTTCCGCCGGTGCGGCGGTCCGCGCTGCTCGAGGATCCCGCCGGTGACCACACACCCGCAGGGAATCCGGATCAGGCACCGCGGCGCTCTTCCGCAGGTGCACCCCAGCGCCTATGTCGCGCCGACGGCCACGCTGGTCGGCGATGTGCGGATCGGGCCCCGCGCGCGGGTGATGTACGGCGCGGTGCTGGATGCCGAGGGCGCGTTCGTCGAGGTCGGGGAGGCGACGGTGGTGTGCGAGAACGCCGTCCTGCGGGCCTCCGCCGTCGCCGCCGAGCAGCCCGTCACTCTCGCCGACCACGTGTTCGTCGGCCCGCACGCCACGCTGCTGGGGTGCACCGTGCAGCGCTGCGCCGTATCTGGCCACCTCGGCGAGTGTGCTGCAGGAGGCCCGGGTCGGCGCGGGGACGGTGGTCGCCGTCTCCGCGCTCGTCCATGCCCGCACGGTGCTTCCGGACGAGTTCTTCGTTCCTCCGCACTGCCTCGCCGTCGGCGACCCGGTGCGGATCTTCGCGCCCGGTGACCCGGCCGTGCCGCAGGCCATCGCCGAACTCGGCTTCGCGGGCGTGGCGTTCGGCATCGACGCCGCGCTGACCGACCGCCTGGCCCGCTACGAGCGCATCGCCGAGGTGCGCGTACGGGAGTTCGGCGCGCACCTGGACGACCTCCGGGAGCCGTGAACCGTCAGGCCGTCACGGGTTCCAGCCGCAGGCGCTGGAGCGGCGGCGACGGGGGCGGGTCGGCCGGGCCGAACCAGACGCGGACGTCGAGGCCGGTGCGGACGGGGAGTTGCGGGAAGTCGTTGACGGCGTGCTCGGTGCGGTGCAGGGCGTGCCGCGGGCGCAACTGCCGGTCGGCGTACGCGTCGAACGCGGCGTCGGACCGGCAGATGGTCGCCTCCACCTCCCTCACGCCCGCGGCGGGGAGGAAGCCCGGGCCGCGCAGCAGCAGCACGTCGTCGCTGTCGACCATCGTCGCGTTGGCCTCCTCGCGGTGCGCCCGCCACACCGGCCCGCCGTAGAACGCCTCCAGGGCGCGCCGGCGGTGCGTCATGTCGGGGAAGGCGCGCAGCCAGACGAACCGGTCGGGGTCGTCGAGGTCGCGGAAGCGGCCGCCGAGCGTGATGCCCGCGTCCCGCTGTCCGGTCACGAACTCCCGCTCGAACAGCTCGATCAGGGTGTCCCGGGCGCCGGGGTGCAGGGTGTACTGGCGGAGTTCGACGATGCTCATGCGGGGGCTGCTCCGGTGCGGGTGAGGTCCATGGTCCAGTTGAGTTCCCAGCTGCGGCCGCCGTCGGTGGAGAACTCCTGCTCCCACCGGGCGGTTTCGGGTCCGAGCCGGTGCCAGGCGAAGTGCACGCGGATCGGGCGGCCCTCGAAGTGGTCGTCGCCGTAGAAGTCGCCGCGGTCGCCGGTGAAGCCGCCGACCACCGGCGGGTCGAGCCGTCCGGTGCGGCTGTCGGACCAGTGGATCGTCCACTGCCGCGTCTCGCGGTCGTACAGCCGCAGTGTCAGGCCCTGCCGTCCGAGGGTGGGGAAGTCGATCTCGTCGATGTTCCCGGCGCCGCCGAACAGCGGCCGGACCACGGCGCGGCCGGGGAACTCCGCCCAGGTGCCGCCGGGCGGCTCCGAAAGCGGGGTGGTGAGGCGGCGGTTGGCGACCTGCCAGGTGCCGTGCAGGAAGTCGAAGTCGTTCATGCGCCGCACGCTACGGCCGCTCCCCTGACATCCGCTGTCAGTGGAAACCCGGACACTGGCGATCATGCGTGCGAGCCGACTGGTCACCCTCCTCCTGCTGCTCCAGAACCGGGGACGGCTGACGGCCCGCCAACTGGCCGACGAACTGGAGGTCTCCGTCCGGACGGTCTACCGGGACGTCGAGGCGCTCGCCGCCGCCGGCATCCCGCTGTACGGCGAGGCCGGGCACGCGGGCGGCTACCGCCTGGTGGACGGCTACCGGACCCGTCTGACCGGGCTGACGGCCGACGAGGCGCAGGCCGCGTTCCTCGCCGCGCTGCCCGGCACCGCCGCCGAACTCGGCCTGGGCGAGGCGCTCGCCACCGCCCGGCTGAAGCTGCGGGCCGCGCTCCCGGCGGAGCTCCGCGCGCACGCGGACCGGATCCAGGAACGCTTCCTGCTCGACGCCCCGGGCTGGTACGGCGACGCGGACCGCACCCCGCACCTGACGGCGGTGGCCGACGCGGTGTGGGCGCGGCGCGCGGTGCTGCTCCAGTACCGCCGGTGGCGCGCCCCGGAGGAGATCTCGCGGCGGGTCGAACCGTACGGCCTGGTGCTGAAGGCCGGCCGCTGGTACCTGGTGGCGGGCGGGCCGTCCGGGATCCGCACCTACCGGGTCGACCAGATCCTCGAACTCACCTGCCTGGCCGAGGAGTTCACTCTCCCGCCCGGCTTCTCCCTGCCCGCGTACTGGACCGCCCACCTGGCCGACTTCCGCTCCCGCCTGCACACCGGCCACGCCCTGGTCCGCGTCACCCCGGAGGGCGCCCGCCGCCTCGGCGTACCGCCCGAGGGCGCGTGGACGCGGGCCCGGATCCCGATCGAGTCGCTCGACCACGCGCACGGCGAGTTCCTCCGTCTGGGCACCGACGTCGAAGTCCTGGAGCCGCCCGAACTCCGCACCCGCCTCGCCGCCACCGCCCGCGCCCTGGCGGCCCGTTACGCCGGGTGAACCGGTCCCGGGGGCAGGGCCTAAGGTTTGGCCGACAGCGCGACCGCCCGGAGGACCCTTTGCTTCAGCTGCGACTCATCGTTCCCGCCGACCTGCGCGCACAGGTGCTCGACCGGATCGACGCCTGCGTCGGTGTCGCCCACGTCGCCGTGCTGCCCGGTGGGGCGGTTCGGCCGCCCGGGGACCTGGTGCTGTGCGACGTGGCCCGCGAGGCGGTCGACGAACTGCTCGGCGAGCTGCGCGCGCTGGGCCTGGCCGAGCGCGGGGCCATCACCGTGGACGAGTCGGGGCTGACGATATCGCGGGCCGCCGAGGAGGCGGAGGAGCGGGCCCCGGGTGAGGGTGTGGACGCGCTGGTGTGGGAGGAGGTGTCCGGGATCGTCCACGAGGAGTCCACCCTCAGCTGGGTCTTCCTCGCGCTGCTGACCGTCGCCACCATGCTGGCCGCCTGCGGCGCCGTCCTGGACAGCGCGATCCTGGTGGTCGGCGCGATGGCCGTGGGCCCGGAGTTCGGCCCGCTCGCCGGGCTGTGCGTCGCCGTGGTGCAGCGCCGGGCCCGCCCGGCGGCCCGCTCACTGCTGGCCCTGCTGGTCGGATTCACCGTCGCGATGGCCCTCACGGTGGGGTTCGCGCTGGCGATGGACGCTCTCGGCCTGTTCAGCGATGCCAAGTTCGCGGCGGCCCGCCCCAACACCTCGTTCATCTGGCAGCCGGACGCGATGTCCTTCGTGGTCGCCTTCCTGGCCGGTGTCGCGGGCCTGCTGTCGCTGACCTCCGCCAAGGCGTCCGCGCTGGTCGGGGTGGCGATCTCGGTCACCACCGTGCCGGCGGCGGCCAACGCCGCGGTGGCCGTGGCGTACGGCGAGTACGCGCAGGGCTGGGGCTCCGCCGTGCAGCTGGCGCTCAACCTGTCAGGGATCGTCCTCGCCGGCGTGCTCACCCTGCTCGCCCAGCAGGGCGCCTGGCGCTTCGCGCGCCGCGGACCGCGCTGAACACCCTCAGCCGGGCGGCCGGGGCGCCGCGCGGGTGGTCGGGAGGTGGCGGGTGAACAGCAGTGCGCCGCCGGTGATCAGCGCGCAGGCGAGGACCGCGGACTTGAGGCCCTGGATCTGCGCGTCCTGGTAGTGGCCGACGATCACCTCGGCCTCCTGCGGCGTGACGTCGGACCGGGTGGCCAGCGCGGCCGCGACCTGGTCGGCGGGGACGAAGGACACCCCCGCCTCCACGTGCGTCCCGGCCTCCTGGGCGACGGCCTGGCTCACCCGGGGGTCGCTCTCGATCCGGGTGGTGACGGAGGCGGCGAGGGCGCCGATGAGGAGCGCGCCGATGAGCGCCGTGCCCAGCGAGGAGCCGAGGTTCTGCGCGGTGTACTGCAGGCCGCCGGCCTCGCTGCGCTCCGACGCCTGCACGCTGGACTGCACCGTGTTGCCCAGCTGCGAGGCGAGCATGCCCAGGCCGATGCCGAGCAGCGCCATCGCACCGGCGAACGAGGCGCCCTTCAACTGCGGCCCGATGGCCGTGATCAGCCACAGGGTGGCGGCGAGCAGCACCAGCAGGCCGATCCGGACGATCGCCCGGGACGAGGCGAACCGCAGCAGCAGCGAGCCGCACATCGAGGTGGCGAGCATCGTCACGGACACCGGCAGCAGCCGCAGCCCGGTCTGGAAGGCGTCCAGCCCCTGCACGACCTGGAGGTAGAGCGGGATGACGAAGAACAGGCCCAGCAGCACGGTGTTCTGGTTGAACAGCGTCACCAGCCCCGCGCGCAGCGGCCGGTTGCCGAACAGCTCCAGCTCGACCAGTGGTGTCCCGCCCCGCCGCTCGTAGTGCCGTTCGTGCACGCAGAAGACGTACAGCAGCACGGCGCCCAGCCCGATGGTGAACAGCGTCGGGGCGAAGCCGAGGACGGTGAACGGGGGATTGCGGGGCTGCACCCAGCCCCAGGTGCCGCTCTGCAGGACGGCCAGCACCACCAGGGCGAGACCGGCGGCGGACAGCACGGCGCCGAGCACGTCCAGCGCGGGCCGGTCCTCCGGCGCGGGCTGCGCCGGCACCCAGCGCATCACCGCCAGGATCGCCACCACCAGGACCACCTCGCCCGCGAATACCAGCCGCCAGGTCAGGTAGGTGGTGACCCAGCCGCCGAGCAGCGGCCCGACGGCGATGCCCGCACCGGCCAGCCCGCCGACCACCCCGTAGGCGATCGCCCGCTCGCGCCCCTGGTAGGACCCGGCCACCAGCGCAGCCAGCGCGGGCAGCACCAGCGCCGCGCCCAGCCCCTCGATCACCGACCAGCCGAGCGCGAGCACGCCGACGGTCGGCGCCAGCGCGGTCAGCCCGGAGCCGAACCCGTACACCACCAGGCCGATCACGAAGACCTGCCGGCGGCCGAGCATGTCGCCGACCTTGCCGCCGGTCAGCATGAAGGCCGCCATCACCAGGGTGTAGAGGGTGATGACGGCCTGGATGGTGGTCACGTCGGTGTGGAAGTCGGCGACCAGCTGGCTGATCGACACGTTCATCACCGAGGCGTCCAGCACCATCAGGAACTGGGCCGTCCCGAGGACGATCAGCGGCTTCCACCTGTTCACTGCGCCTCCCGGGCGTCCCGATGCCGGTTCCCCCGGTTCCCCCGGTTCCCCCGGTTCAGCCGGTTCAGCCGGTTCCCCCGGTTCAGCCGCCGAGGATCCGCGCCTTCTGCGCGGCGAACTCCTGCTCGGTGAGCACGCCCTGCTCCTTGAGCGCGGCGAGCTGCTGGAGCTGGTCGAGCTTCTGCTCCATGTCCGGCGCGCCCGCCGGAGCCTGCTGCGGGGGCGGGGGCGGGGCGGCGGGTTCGGCGTAGCCGACCTGCTGGGCGTCCTGCTGCGCCCAGCGTCCGGCCTGGCGGCGGGAGACCCGGTTGGAGACGGCGGTGGCGGTACCGGAGATGACCGCGGTACGGGCGACGCCACGGAGCAGTCCGGGCATGGCGTTCTCTTTTCTCTGGCGGTTTCTCTGGGGGTGTCGCTGCGGTCAGGCCGCGGGCCCGGTTCCGAGCTCCTCGATCGCGTCGAGCACCTCGACCAGGTCCTGCAGCGGAACGCGCCCGCCGGCGATCATCCGGGCGTCGGCCCGGCGCAGCGCGGCGGCGAGCGGGGCGGCCCACCGGTTCTCGTAGAGCAGGACGACGGCGGAGTCGCCGGGGTCGAGCAGGCCGCCGGCCTCGGCCAGGTCGGCGTCGCCGAGCAGGCCGGAGGAGGCGCCCTCGAACACGGCGAGGTCGAGCTTTCCGTCTGCGTCGAGGTCGGCCACTTCGACGGCCGCGACCGTGCCGTCGGTGCCCTTGCGGAGGAAGATCAGGTCGAGGATCCGGATGATGCCGCGGTCGACCAGGTCGACCAGCAGTGGCATGCCCTCGCCGGTCAGCCGGCTGCCCGGGAACGAGATCACCAGGTAGTCGATCGGGCCCAGTTCGTCCGGGTCTTGGAGTTGCTTGCTCACGGCGGCTCCCTCACAGCGGCTCCCGGGATGGAAGGTCGGCCGGGCAAGCCGACCGGGACCGGGCCGGCGGCGTTCGCCGCGTACCGGCCCGGTCCCACGCTAGCCCGCACCCCGGCTCCCCGCGCTCCGGTGCGGCCGTCCCGCTACTCCGGGTGACCGGGTGCGGAACGCGGCTGCCGACGGGGGTGGACCCGCACGCGAGAACGGCCTGCGGCAAGGGCGCGCCGGCCTCCGGCACAAGGGCTGGTCCGGCTCGCACAGCGCGATGCCCAACTCCCGCCGCCCGGCCGGCTCTTCACCGACCGCCACCCGCCCGCGCTCCAGCGCGGCCCTGCCGCTACACCGGGCGACCGGGGCGTCGTGGGCGCAGCAGCACCTCGCTGCCGACGGGGGTGGACCCGCACGCGAGAACGGCCTGCGGCAAGCGCGCATCGGCCTCCGGCC
>NZ_JBIUCB010000021.1:47141-99526 GCF_044593455.1 Kitasatospora sp. NPDC051984 | reverse complement strand
ACAAGGGCTGGTCCGGCTCGCACAGCGCGATGCCCAACTCCCGCCGCCCGGCCGGCTCTTCACCGACCGCCACCGGCCCGCGCTCCAGCGCGGCCCTGCCGCTACACCGGGCGACCGAGTACGGAACGCGGCACCTCGCTGCCGACGGAGGTGAACCCGCACGCGAGAACGGCCTGCGGCAAGCACGCGTCGGCCTCCGGCACAAGGGCTGGTCCGGCTCGCACAGCGCGATGCCCAACTCCCGCCGCCCGGCCGGCTCTTCACCGACCGCCACCGGCCCGCGCTCCAGCGCGGCCGTGCCGCTACACCGGGCGACCGCGCACGGAACGCGACACCCCGCTGCCGACGGGGGTGAACCCGCACACGAGAACGGCCTGCGGCAAGCGCGCCTCGGCCTCCGGGACAAGGGTCGGTCCGACTCGCACAGCTCAATGCCCAACTCCCGCCGCCCGGCCGACTCTTCACCGACCGCTACCGGCCCGCCCTCCGGCGCGGCCGTGCCGCTACACCGGGCGACCGGGGCGTCGCGGGCGCAGCAGCACCTCGCTGCCGACGGAGGTGAACCCGCACACGAGAACGGCCTGCGGCAAGCGCGCGGCGGCCTCCCGGACAAGGGTCGGTCCGACTCGCACAGCTCGATGCCCAACTCCCGCCGCCCGGCCGGCTCTTCACCGACCGCCACCGGCCCGCCCTCCGGCGCGGCCGTGCCGCTACACCGGGCGACCGGGGCGTCGCGGGCGCAGCAGCACCTCGCTGCCGACGGGGGTGAACCCGCAGGCGAGGAAGGCGCGCAGCGAGCGCGCGTTGCCGGGCGAGACGGCGGCGAAGACCGGTTCGCCTTCCGGGACGAGGGTGAGTGCGTCGGCGATCAGGGTGCGTCCGCGGCCGGGGAGGGGTTCGTCGGGGTCGTGCAGTTCGATGCTCAACTCCCGCCGTCCGGCGAGTCCTTGGGCGAGTGTGACCAGCCCGCGCGCGTCGCCGTACACCTCGACGCCGGCCCGTATGTCGCGGGCGTGCTGGACCCGGGGGTGTGCGTCCGCGCCGTCCAGCGGGCCGAGTTGGGCGGGGCCGCCGCTGCCGGGGGTGACCAGTGTCGCGTCGAGGCAGCCGATCCAGCCGCCGGGGCCGGCCAGGTGGCGCAGGAAGTCGGGCGCCATCGACTCGCCGAACCCGTCCGCCCCGTGTGCCCGCACCTCGTCGGCGGGCCGCGCCGTGGCGACCACCGCGTGTCCGGTGAACGCCACCGAGCACTCCAGCCCGCCCGCCAGCGGCCCGAGCACCGTCACCTCGCCGTCCACCGGCGGGAACACGCCTTTGGCCGCGTCCAGGAAGTACCCCAGCAGCGGATGCGACTCGACCATCCTTCTACCACCCGTCAGTTGTGGATCACCGCTCCCGAACCTACGCCGATCAGCCCCCGTCCACTGGCGGTTCGTCACGGATCCAGCGGGGCATGACGCCGAGGATCAGGTGCTCCATCGCCTGCGGCATCGGCCCGAAGCTCGCCAGTGTGCCCTCGACCAGGTAGACCTCGCCGGTCTCGTCGATGCCCAGGAAGAACCGGCCGTGGTCGAGTTCGCCGAGCGGGAAGATCCGCCGCCCGACGCCCTCCCCGAGCTCCAGGTACCGGTCCTCCTCCCCCACGGCCAGCTCGGGGTCGAGTTCGAACGGCGTGCGCGCGCAGGTGATTCCGGGCCCGTCGATGTCGACCGTCAGCCCGCCGAACTCGCGCAGGAACGCTTCCGCCGCCGCGTGCAGTTCCACGCCCCCGGGCTCGAACAGCTCCCGCCACCGCCCGGTCTCCACCGCCCGCCCGGGCGTCCACCCGGACGCCGTCAGCACCCTGGTCACCTCGTCCGACCATCGGTTCATTCGTCATCCCCCTTGCCCGTCACGGTGGTTCACCTTCCCACACCGGCGCGCACGGGGCGCACTTCGGGCTGGCGCACGCCTGGACGCGGTACTACGTACCACCCGATCGGCCGAGCAGGAACGCTCCGGCATCGATCGGGCTCGCGTCGGGCCGCCATCATCGTGCCGGTACCCGAACCACCGTGGCTGCGACCGGCTCCCGGCCGGCCGCAGCACGACGCCTGCGTGGTACCACTCCTCCCGCACGGCCATTCGAAAGGGAATGCGCACGATGAAGTTCCACCACCTCGCCCGCCGGGCCCAGTCGATCGCCGCCGCGGTGGTCCTCGCCGTCGGTACCTTCACCGGTGTCTCCCCGGCCCACGCGGCCGACTCCTGCGAGCACGCTCAGCTCCGCATCTCGCAGGACTTCGACGCCAACTCCCCCCGCCCGACCCGGATCCACGCCGCCGCGGCCCGTGCGCTCGGCCGCGGCCCCGCCGACCTCACCGGCTGGGCGATCAGCTGACCCGGCGCGCCGGGCGCCGCCGTCAGGTTCCGGCGCAGTTGGTGAACGTGGCCCGGGTCCGTGCGCTGTAGATGCTCGCGCCGCCGTTGGCGTCGTACTTGAGCGGCACGGTGATGGTGTCGTCGGCGGTCCACGGGAAGCCCTGGGTGTCGAAGGTCCAGGTTCCGGTGGCCTTGGTGGCGAGTTCGGACAGCGCGACCCACCCGTACTGGCGCGGGGGCACGCTCACGGTCAGCTTGTTGCCCATCTCCTGCTTGAGGTCCACCGTGGTGGCGCCGTTGACCTCGGCGGTGACCTCGAGTTGGAGCTTGGCCAGGCCGACGTCGCCTCCGACGGACAGGCTTCCGCCCAGTTTGAAGCCGATGGTGTTGGTCCACCCCGTGGTGGTGTTGAGCGTGAACTCCCACGGGATCGTGGTCGAGGTGTCGTTGAACCAGATCGGGGAGACGCACGACTCCGGCAGCGTGAACGGCGGTGTCTGGCCGGCCGTGGACCACGAGCAGGTCGAGGTGTCCTTGTTGCACCGGGCGGCCGCGTAGTCCACGGCGGTGTTCCACGCCGTCTGGTAGACCTCGGCGGGCAGCACCCACTGCTGGTAGGGCGTGTTGTCGCAGCGGTAGGTGTACACCCAGTTGTCGGTGGCGGGCGGTATCTGGACGGTCAGGCAGGAGTTGTCGCCGACCTGGCGGATCCTGAACGCCTTCTGTGCCGATCCGGCGACCGGTTGGAAGTACCACTGTTCGGACGCGCGCCCGTCACAGGGCTGTTGCCGCAGTTGGTAGCGGGCGGTGGTGAGGTCCATGCACTTGCCGGTGGTGGTGTTGACGATGGCGAAGCCCGAACCGAGGCTGGTGCCCGTGTTGATGCGCCACGCCGTGGCGGATCCGGGCGCCGGGTTGACCGAGATGGCCGCGTTGTCGTCGTAGCTGCCGCCCTGGACGTCCAGCAGTTTTCCGTTGCTGACGTTGGTGATCGTCAGCTGGATCAGCGCCGTGGGCGACGCGGCGCTCTCCTCGTGCGCGGCGGCGGGGGACGCCGTGATCCCCACGGCCGCGCACAGCGCCGCCGCGATGACGGTGGCCTTCCTCCAGAAGGTCCGTCGCTGCCTTGATGGTTCGGTCGTCACCGGCACGATCCTTTCGTGATGCGCAGTCACTTGTCCGACTTCCAGCGGTTGCACCAGCGACAGAGCAGCTGGCCGTTCTCCGGGGATCCGGCACCACCGTGGGCCTTGGGCTCCATGTGGTCGACCTGCCACTCGTCGTTGGACGGCGTCACCCCTCGCTGCGACTTCTGCGGCTGGACGACTTCCCGGCCGCACCATTCGCAGAGGTTGTAGCCGTTGTACTTGTCCGCGTTGATCGCGACGACGTCCCGCTTGCCGGCCCGGGTGAAGTCCATGTACGCCCGGCACGCCGCGTTGTGCACCAGGAACCGGCTCGCCCCGGCCTGGACGTAGTAGGTGTGGATGGTGCTGACGCTGAGGTTGTGGACGGTCGCGTCGGCCACCTCGCCGCGGTCGTGGACGGAGGCGACCTTCAGCGCCGCGGAACCGGGCGCACCACGGACGGTGTCACCGGCCCGGACGTCGCCGGCATCGACCCAGCCGCGGTCCTCGACCCAGATGGGATGTCCGGCGGTCGCGGTGACCGTCGCCGGCCGCGGCCCTTCGAGGCCGATGTCGATCAGGTGCTTGGTG
This sequence comes from Kitasatospora sp. NPDC051984, assembly GCF_044593455.1. NCBI lineage: Bacteria > Bacillati > Actinomycetota > Actinomycetes > Kitasatosporales > Streptomycetaceae > Kitasatospora > Kitasatospora sp. NPDC051984. Next base: position 95,447 of record NZ_JBIUCB010000021.1, on the reverse strand, counting down.
CCGTGGCCGGTGATGACGTCCGTGACGGGTTCCGCGACGGTCCGGCCGGTGGCGGGATCGGTGGCCTGGACCTGGTCGCCTTCGCGCACCTCACCGATCGGTTTGACGGTGCCGTCGGCCATCACCACCGGGGTGTCGGGGGCGAAGGAGTTGCACGTCTTCTCGACCGCCTCGGCGGCCTTGCCGACGGTCGAGGCTTCTCTGGCCGCGGTCTTGGCGACGGTACTGGCGAGCTTGCCGCCGGGGATCATGCCGAGTGCGTCCATGGCGGCGGCCTTCTTGTTGCCCTGGGCGAGCTGGCCGGCCACCGCCACCCCGGAGGCGACCGTCCCCACCGGGCCCGGCACGTAGGCCACCACTTCCGCTGCGGTGGTCCCGACGCTGACCACCGACTTCCAGGAGAACGTCCCTGCCAGGTCCAGGCCGTTGACCGGGTCCGCGTCGACGTAGTCGTAGTCGTTGGCCGACCCGCCGGGTACCGGGTCGATCTGCAGGAAGCGGCCGAGTGCGGGCAGGTAGACCCGGGCGCCCATCTCGATGGCCTGCTGGCCGGCCAGGTGCTCGACCGGCCGCTCGTGCTGGCCCAGCCATCCGAAGTCCATCCCGCCGGCGGCGGTGGCGGGGATGGGGATGTCGGCGAAGGCGCCGGTGGCGGGGTCGATGTTCTGGCCGAAGGGGTCGTAGAGGTGGAGGTCGCCGGTGCGGGCGGCGGTCCCGTCCGCGGTGAACAGCACGTCGCCGTGAATGTTCGGGTAGGACCAGTTGGTGCTGGCGGCCCGGTCGTAGTTCTTGGTCAGCAGCACGCCGCCGGGCAGCGCCACGATCCGCTGGAGCAGGCCGCCGTCCTTGTCCAGGACGAGGTCCGCGTCGTCGTGCTTGGAGCTGTACGAGTAGCGGGTGGTCCCGTTCTTCGAGCCGTCGGCGGCGCCGGTGACGGTGCGGGCCGTCAGCCGGTCGGCCGGGTCGCGCAGGTAGGAGATCGTCTTCCCGTCGGCGGTGGTGGTGGCGATGTGCCGCCTGGCGGAGTCGTAGCCCAGGGTGTCGCCGCCGATCCTGACCGTGTCGCCGTGGCTGTCGTAGCCGAAGGAGAGTGCGGTGGGGCCGCTGGTGGAGGTCAGCCGGTCGGCGCCGTCGTAGCAGTAGCCGGTGGTGACCGCCGGGGCGCCGTTGAGACTGTCGGTGGACGCGGTGCGGTTGGTGTTCGACCCGGCCGCTGCCGCCGGCCCGCAGCCGCCGGCCGGGTCGAACCGGTAGGTGAGTTGGTGGTGCGGGACGGTCGCCGCGACGAGCCGGCCCACCGTGTCGTAGGTGTAGGAGGAGGTCGCGGCGGTCTTGCCGTCCGCGGTCACCACGTCGTCGGTGACCCGGTTGTTGCGGGAGCGGGTGACCGTGTCGACGACCGTGGACGCGGAGGTCTTCCACGTCAGCGCCGTCGGTTTGCCCGAGGCGTTGCGGGCCAGCGCGTCGAGGCGGGATCCGTTGCCGTAGGCGACGCGGGCCAGTTCGGTGGCCGCGTCGTAGCCGGGGGTGGCGACGATGGTCCCGTCCAGCTTGACGTTCGTCAATTGATTGGCATCGCTCCAGGAGTAGATCACAGTGCTGGACACGCCCTTGACCGTGGTCGTGTCCGTGGTCAGGCGCCCGACCTGGTCGTACGTGGAGATCGAGGTGACGCCGTTGGCATCGGTGTAGCGGACCTCCTGGCCGAGCAGGTCGACCACGGTGATGATCGACCCGTTCTCGTCGCTCACCTGCGAGGTCAGCGGGTCACCGCCGACGGCGTGGTCGGTGACGACGGTGCGGGCCGGCTTGGCCCCGTACGCGGGGAAGGTCTTCTTGACCACCCGTCCGCGCGCGTCGTACGTGGTGCAGGTCCAGCCCTCGTCGCCCGCGCGCTCGGCGACGGCACGGCCGGTCTCGTCGTACACGGTCTCGCCGGTGAGCGGCGTCCCGTCGGCCGGTCTGGCTTCCGTGGCGGTCTTGGCCATGCCGCCCTGGTTGGCGGCCGGAGCTTTCGGATCGCACGGGTTGGTCCGGGTCTCGGAGTCGCCGTAGTAGACCGTGGTGGCGTGCTTGTCGGGGTCGGCGAGGTCGCCACCGGGCTTCGCGGTGGCCAGTTGGCGCAGGTACTTGTCGCCCGGCCGCTCGTAGGCGGTGCGGGTGGTCAGGCCCAGTCCGCCGGGATCGGCCGTGGTGGACACGGTGAGCCCGTACACCGGGTCGATGCCCGCCGCCGGATCCGCGTAGCTGCTGGCGATGCGCCTGGACGGTGCCCGTTCCGTGTCGCCGCCGGAGGTGTCCTCGGTGGTGGAGCCGGTCGCCCAGCCGTACCGGGGCGCGAGCTTCGTCCCCGGCACCGGCACCGGCGTGCCGGCGCCGGGCGGAGTCCAGGTGAAGGCCAGTGCCCCGGTCGTACCGGAGCGGTTGTAGTAGTCGACGCGGACGCGGTGCCGGCTGCCGGCCGCGGTGTTGCCGTACGTACCCGCAACTGCCGTGCTGGGCTTGTCAGTCCAGCTGTCGACGGTCAGCACGTCGTCCACCCACAGCCGGACGCCGTCGACCGCGGTGAACCCGAGGCCGTAGTCCCCGGCGGCGGGGAACTCGATCTCGCCGGTGAACCGCCCCGACCAGCCGGCGGTGTTCGCCACCGGCGGGCCCGACCCCCACGACCGTGCCAGCGCCCCGTCACCGGCGCCGACCCCGGTGGCGAACTCCCGCGGCACCCCTGCCAGTTCCGGGTTGTCGTAGAGGGCGGCCGACAGCCCCACCAGGCCCTCGTCGTAGCTGGTGTGACTGTGCGGCATCGTGGCCGCGCAGGCGGGTGTCGGGATCAGCCCCGTGAAGCAGGACGCCGGTGCGGGCCCGTACTTGTCGACCGGGCGGTCGGCGTGGTCGTACACCGTGGTGGAGCGCCGGCCCGCGCTGTCGACCGCGGCGGTGGCCTGGTCCTTGGCGTTCCACTCGGCGGAGATGCTCGCGCCGGTGAAGTCGGTGGTGACCAGGGTGCGTCCGGCGTCGTCGTAGGTCACGGTGCGCGAGCGGGTCGAGTCGTACACCCCGGCCAGGGCCACGGTCGCCTGGTTGCGTTCGAGGTAGTACTGGTAGAAGTGCTCGGCGCGTTTGTCGCCGGAGCGGCCGTCCGGCGCCGCCGCCAGGACCTGGACCGCGCGCAGGGCGGGCGGTTCCTGCGGGTGCTCGACCACGGAGTCGTAGCCGATCACCGTGCAGGCGGCGGCGATGTCACCGGTGTTGGTGCACCCGTTCTCCGCGGACGGGGCCTGGTGGGCCACCCAGTCGTAGGCCAGGCTGCCGCGGAGGGTGGCCAGCGGCCCGATGCTGTCCAGGGCCCTCTGCTTCTCCTCCTCGTTGTCGCCGGCCTGGTCGTAGCGCTGCTTGGCCGAGGCCCGGCCGACGTAGTCGAAGTCCTGCATGGCCGCGCCGGGATTCTCGATCCTGGCCAGGGTGCCCAGCTGGTACCACAGCCGGGTCTCGCTGCCGTCCCAGTAGCGGATCCGGCACAGCATCCGCGCCGGGGCCGGGTCGGAGCCCGGCGGGTGGGACACCCCGCCGTAACAGCCGTCGCTGCCATCGGTGTTGTAGAACAGCCGGTGCGACCGGCCGGAGACCGGGTCCTTGATCTCGGTCAGCCGGGGCGGCGTCCCGCTGTAGAGGTACTGCAGGGCCGCGGGCTTCTTGCCGTCCAGCACCGACTCCACCGCGGCGAGCGTGCCGTCGGGGTTGAACACCGACACCGCGTCGCCCTCGGTGACCGTGATCCGCCCCGCGCTGTCGAACGCGAGCACGCCGTCCTCCCCGACCGGGGGTGCGTAGCCGCCCGCGGAGGCCTTGGCCCAGGTGTGCTTGCCGCCGGCGCCATCGGTGAGCACGACCGAGCCGTCCAGCATCTCGGCGTGGCTGTAGCCGCTGGACTGGGCCGAGAGCGTCCATCCCGGCGGCAGCGACTCCGAGTCCGAGGAGAACAGCCACTCCGTCGGCACGATCCGCGGTTCCAGGTTGTGAACGCGCTGGTCGTCGGGGCCGGTGCTGCTCTTGGCCCACAGCACCATGCGGGGCCGCTGGTCGGAGTGGTGGTACAGCTCGACGCGGATCGGCACCAGCTGACCGGCGGTCAGCGCGATGTCCTGAGCCTGGTGCGGGCCGGGCAGCAGGAAGTCGTCGCCGGGATCGGCCGCGCCGGGGCTGTCGTGGACCAGCGTGTCGCCCAGCCAGACCCGCGCACCGTCGGTGTGCGCGCCCGCGAACCGGAACTCCCCGGTCACCGGGGCCTTGAACTGGCCCTCCCAGCGCACCACGAACCAGTTCTTGTCCAGCGCGGGCGGCATCGGGTTGTCCCGCCACGGCAGGTTGTCCGGGTTGCCGGTCCACGTGACGCCCCAGTCCAGGTTGACCTGGGACTCGCCGCGCACCATCACCGGGGTCGCGTCCGGGGCGCCCGCGTGCCGCGAGTCGTTGAAGTACGAGGCGCGCACACCGTGCGGTGCGCCCTGCCGGGAGTTGTAGGCGAGGTTCACCCCGGCCGATCCGCCGACGGTCTGGAACGCGGGCCCGGCGGCCTCGACGTGCGCGTTGCCGTTGAACAGGTTCACCGTCACCGGCCCCAGGTGGTCGGTCGGTGCCGGCCCCGGATCCCCCACCCGCTGGTTGACCGTGAAGTGTCCGACCCACTGCGGCGCCGTCGCCGTCGTCGCCCCGGGCGTCGAGGTGGCCGCCGTCCAGGTGTAGCGGCCGCCGTCGTGCAGCACGTGCTTGGGGACCGTCCACTGCGGCTGGTCGAGGCACCCGGAGTCCACCACGCTGCCCGAGCGGCCGTCGAAGCCGGTGGAGACCTTGAAGCAGTACAGGACGCCGTCGCCGACCGCGGCCACCTGCAACACCGGCGTCTCCGTGCCCACCACCGCGCCGTCGACCGGAGCGACCGGACTGGTCTGCGGTGCCGGGTCGGCGCCGGACGCCGACCGCTGCGCGTCGAACCGGGTGTGCTCGCCGGTCGCCAACGGCTTGAAGTCGGCCTTCGGCTGCCCGGGTTCGGCCTGCGGCTGCTGCTTGCCCGCCGACGGCACCGACAGGATCGGCAGATCCCTCGGCACCGGCTTCGACGCCGCCGACGCGGACGCCGCCGGCACCACCTGCGCCTGCGCCAGCGAGACCATCAGCACCATCGCCACCGCGAACACGATCAACCGCGACCACGACCGCACGGACAACCGCGCCCTGCCGCCCCCTCTGGACAAGGCCCCTCCAACGTCGTCGGTGTCCGCCGGAACCCGCGGGCCTGGGCAACAACGGAGGAAATCCTCCGCGCCCACCGGGCCCCGGGGAACAGGCTCCGTCCACCTTGGCCGGAATCACCGACCCACCGAACGCCAAACGGAACACCCTCCCCACGGGCCGTACGCCACCTCCACCCACCCCTGTCAGGAACATGGCCAAAGATGCACCCCCGGGCACCCCCGAAGCGGAGCCGCAGGACCGCCGACACCCACACCCCCAACTTGGCCGGAACCACGCCGCAACACCGCGGCCTGCTCAGACCCGCATGGGCGCCCCGTCAGCACCATCCGAACGGCATCCAGCCCGGGTGGACGGCGCGCACCGCCGGGCGCCGGTCGGCGGGCACACGGGCCAGCAGGTCGTGGATCAGCCATCCGTCGAAGTAGACGCCGCTGCGCCACGTCGGCAACGGCGGGTCGTCGCGGTCGAGTTCGGCGCGCAGCAGGCTGTGGACGCGGACGGCGGCGCGCATGCGCGGGAAGGCGAGGTGCCGCCAGACCGCGAGGTCGAGCGGGATGCCGGTGACGCCGGGCGGGGTCGGCCAGGGCCGGCCGGTCTGCGGGTGGCGCGGGACGAGTGCCAGCTCGGGGTGACGGCCGGCCAGGGGGCGGCCGGGGCCGTGCAGGGCGCAGCGCTTCGCGGGGCGGCCGGCGTCGGGCGGGAAGTGGCGCATGGCGCGGTCGAAGACGGCGGCGGCCTCGCCGTCGTCGAACGCCACGGGCGCGCCACCGGCGGCGAGAGCGAGGCCGACGAGGGTCGTGCTCATCTCCTGTTCGCAGCGGCGGTCCCAGCGGCCGGCCGCGTCGACCGGGGGGACGGCGTAGCGCTCGTCGATCAGCCCGTCCCAGTCGGTGACGGGCAGATCGGGGCCGGCGGGGACGGCACGGACCGCGTCGGGTTGCAGCCAGACGGCCTGCCAGACGGAGCAGTCGTCCTCGCGTGCGCCGACGGGGAGCCCGCAGTGAGCACAGGCCAGGTTGGGGCCGTGCCCGCCGGTGAGGCCGCAGCAGTAGCCGTCGGCGCCGTCGACGATCAGTGTGGTGCCGATGTCGTCGCCGGGCGCCAGCAGGATCTGCCCGCGCGGGCCGTCCGGCAGGGAGTACACACGGTCGTAGTAGCCGCGGGCCTCCGCCTCGCCGTCGGCGAGCTCCTCCCAGAGCCGCCAGGGTGGGCCGGACTGCTCCGGGTCGACGGCGTAACTCCCCGCGTCCATCAGGGCCGGCATCCGCAGGCCGTTGCCCACCTGATGACGGGCGTAGGGCGGGAACCGGACCCGGCTGACCGGCCGGGTGAGTGTGCTCGCGCAGTGCGCGCACGCGAAAAGCTCCAATGGGCGCCCTCCTTCGACGACCGGCGCAAGATCGCACACCGGCCGGTTCGAAGGCAAGGGGTTTTCGACCGTACGTCAAGCCCGGTGGCCGCGTTCAGCCCTGTTCGCGCAGCGCCCGGTCGACCTGGTCGCGTTCGTAGCCGAACCGGACAATGTCGAACGCGGCAGGGCGCGGCCGCTGTTCGGGCGGCAGGGCGAGGTGGGCCTCCACCTGCTGCCGGTCGTACCCGCGCCGCACCACGTCGAACGGGGCGGCGGGGTCCGGGACTTCGGTGGGGGCGGTTCGGCGCTGCCACCAGCGGGTGCGGTGTTCCTCGGTCATGGTGGCGGTCCTCCCCCGTCGGCGACATCTCCGGGGGATGCTACCCGCCGGACCGGTCGACACCATGGCGCGCCATCAGTGGCACCACTTGGCACCCATCCATCTCCGCTGGTCAGAGTAGCCTGGCAGGAAAGACCAACCATCCGACACTGCAAGGAACTTGTCGTGGCATCAGAGTGATGCCACTATGGAGCCATGGACCTCACCCCGTATGTCGACAACCTCCGGCGCGAGTTGGCGGTGGCCGCCGAGGCCGGCGGGCCCGAGGCCCGCGAACTGGCCGACCGGCTGACGGCCCCGCTGGAGTCGGCGACCCGGCTGACCATGCTCCACGTGCTCTCGGCCGCGATGGCCGAGGTCACCCGCGAGCTCGCCCCGGGCTCGGTCGACGTCCGACTGCGCGGCCTGGACCCGGACTTCGTGGTCACCGCACCGCCCGCCGAGCCCGCCGCCGTCGAACCGACACCCGTACCCGCAGCTCCCGTGGCACCCGACCTGCCCGCCGCCGAGGACGACGGCGGCCAGGCCAGGATCAACCTGCGCCTGCCGGCCCAGCTGAAGGCGCGCGCCGAGGAGGCCGCCGCCCGCGAGGGGCTGTCGGTCAACGCCTGGCTGGTGCGGGCGGTGGCGTCCGCCGTCGAGGGCGGGGCCCGTCCGCGCGTGCAGGCGGAGCGTTCGCAGACCTTCGGCCAGGGCTACACCGGCTGGGTCCGCTGACCGAACACCCGCACCACCCCGCATCGCCCCGACACCCGACGACCGGGCCCCGACGCCTCTGACGACCCATGAGGACGGTACTGCCATGCCTTCTTTCGACACTCCCGAGCCGATCTCGCTGAACGTCCAGGTGTACGCGGGCTCGGTGCACGTCATCGCGACCGACCGCGCCGACACCGTGGTCGAGGCCCGGCCGCGCGACCCGGACCGGGAGGTGGACGTGCGCGCCGCCGAGCAGACCGAGGTCGGCTTCGCGGGCGGCGTGCTGACCGTCCGCACCCCCAAGCAGCGCTACCCGCTGGGCCGGACCGGCATGGTGGACGTGTCCGTCGAGCTGCCGGCCGGCTCGCACCTGGAGGCCGGCGGCGCGTGGACGCAGGTGCTCGGCGAGGGCCCGCTCGGCGAGGTGCGGGTGAAGACCGCCTCCGGCGACGTCCGGCTGGACAGCACCGGGCCGCTCCAACTGTCGGCCGCGCACGGGTCGGTGACCGTCGAGGAGGTCCGGGGCCGGGCCGAGATCAGCACCAGTTCGGGCAGCGTCCGGGTGGGGCTGCTGGACGGCCCGGCGGTGGTGAAGAACTCGCACGGCAGCACCACCGTCGCGCTGGCCACCGCCGACCTCCAGGTGAGCGGCGCCAACGGCGACATCACCGTCGAACGGGCCGAGGCCTCGCTGCGCGCCAGCACCGCCCGGGGCACCCTGCTGGTGGGCGAAGTGGTGCGCGGCAGCGTGCAGTTGGAGACCGGCTTCGGCACGATCGAGATCGGCGTCCGGACCGGCACGGCCGCCTGGCTGGACGTCGGCGCGCAGCGCGGGCAGATCCGCAACGCGCTCACCGGCGCGGACGGACCGGAGCAGGGCGAGGAGACCGCCGAGGTCCGCGCCCGCACCCGCTTCGGCAACATCGACATCCGCCGCGCCCGCGCCTGACGTACCGTCAACTTTCTTTCCACGTGAACCGTTTCCCACCGGGAGGACACATGCCCACGTTAGCCATGCCCGCGTCCAGGAAGGCGCCGCACGGCCCCGCCGTCACCGCGATCGGCCTGCGCAAGTCGTACGGGGACAAGACCGTCCTCGACGGCATCGACCTCACCATCCCCGCCGGCACGGTGTTCGCCCTGCTCGGGCCGAACGGCGCCGGCAAGACCACCACGGTGGAGATCCTCTCCACGCTGGTCGGCGCCGACGGCGGCCAGGCGCAGATCGCCGGCCACGACCTGGCCACCGACCCGGACGGGGTGCGCTCGTCGATCGGCGTCACGGGGCAGTTCGCCGCCCTGGACGACCTGCTCACCGCCGAGGAGAACCTCCTCCTGATGGCCGACCTGCTGCGTCTCCCCCGGGCTCAAGGGCGGGCCCGGGCAAGGGAGTTGCTCCGGCTCTTCGACATCGCGGAGGCGGCCGGCAAGCGCGCCGCGACCTTCTCCGGCGGGATGCGCCGCCGGCTCGACCTGGCCATGACGCTGGTCGGCGACCCGCAGGTGATCTTCCTGGACGAGCCCAGCACCGGCCTCGACCCGCGCAGCCGCCGCACCATGTGGGAGACCGTGCGCGGCCTCGTCGCCCGCGGCACCACCGTCTTCCTGACCACCCAGTACCTGGAGGAGGCCGACCAACTCGCCGACCGGATCGCCGTCCTGGACGGCGGCCGGATCGTCGCCGAGGGCAGCCCCGACGAGCTGAAGGCGCGCATCCCCGGCAGCCACGTCCGCCTGCGTCTCGCCGACCCGGCCGGCTACGCCCGTGCCTGCGCCGCGTTCCCGGACGCGAGCCGTGACGAGGAGAACCTCGCCCTGCGCATCCCCGGCGACGCCGGACTGGACGCCCTGCGCGGCGTGATCGACCGGCTGGACGCGGCCGGTGTGCCCGCCGCCGACTTCTCCGTGCACACCCCGGACCTGGACGACGTCTTCCTCGCCCTGACCGGCACCGCCACAACACCCGTCTTCGCCACCGAGGAGGCCCCGCGTTGAGCAGCACCCTCGCCCTGGCCGCGCACGACTCCACGACCATGCTGCGCCGCAACCTCAAGCACGCGGCCCGCTACCCGGCGCTCTCGTTCAGCTCGGCGATGACGCCGATCCTGATGCTGCTGCTGTTCGTCTACGCCTTCGGCGACTCGATGGGCGCCGGTCTCGGCAGCGGACTGACCGGCGGGCGCGACGCCTACCTCGCCTACCTGACGCCCGGCATCGTGGTGATGGGTCTGGCGGCGGGCTCGATGACCACCTCGGTCGCGATCTGCTCCGACATGACGGGCGGCATCATCAACCGCTTCCGCACCATGAACATCACCCGGTCCTCGTTCATGACCGGCCATGTGATCGGCAGCGTGATCCAGACCATGCTCAGCGTGCTGCTGGTGGTCGCGGTGGCGCTGGGGCTCGGCTACCGGTCGCACGCGGGCGTGCTGGCGTGGCTGGCGGCGCTCGGGCTGATCGTGGCGATCGCGGCGGCCGTGACGTGGCTGTCGGTGGCACTCGGGCTGATCTCGAAGACCGTGGAGTCGGCCAGCAACAAGCCGATGATGATCCAGTTCCTGCCGTTCCTGGGCTCGGCGTTCGTGCCGGCCGGCTCGATGGCGCCCGGGCTGCGCCTGTTCGCCGAGTACCAGCCGTTCACCCCGATGACGGAGGCGCTGCGCGGGCTGCTGTCCGGGACGGCGGTCGGCTCCAGCGGCTGGGTGTCGCTGGCGTGGTGCGCGGGCATCGGCGCGGTCGGCTACGCCTGGTCGCGTGCGCTGTTCAACCGCAGCACCACCCGCTGAGCAGCGAGTGCGTGCGCGGGCATCGGCGCGGTCGGCTACGCCTGGTCGCGTGCGCTGTTCAACCGCAGCACCACCCGTTGAGCAGCGAGCGGCCTGACGCACCGTCAGGCCGCTTGCTGTATTCGTCAGTTGACCGGCGCGTACACCCGCTCGATCTGCTGGGTTCCGCTCCGGGTGCGGTAGGAGCGGCTCCACTTGGTGGTGGCGTCGGGCTTGGTGCGGTCGGAGAGCACGTAGTAGTCCATCTGCGCCCGCTCGGTGGTGATGTCGAGGACGCCGTAGCCGTGCGAGTCCAGGTCGGTCCACTTGATGTGGCCGTTGGCGGACTGGATCGCGGCGGAGGCCACCAGGGACAGCGTGTGCGGGGCGACCTTGAGGATGTCGTCGATGTTGTCGGAGCTGACCGAGGTGACCACGAACTCGGTGGCGGCGCTGCCGGAGGCCGGGTAGGTGGCGGCCTCGAAGGGCACGTCGCAGGCCCAGGCGGAGTGGATGTCGCCGGTGAGGAACACCGTGTTGGTGATGTGCCGGTCCTTCAGGTGGCCGAGCAGCTCGCGCCGGTCGTGGGTGTAGCCGTCCCACTGGTCGGTGTTGACGGCCAGCCCTTCGCCGGGCAGGCCGAGCAACTGGGCGAGCGGGCGCAGCAGGTAGTCCGGCAGCGCCAGGAACGCGACGGGCGAGATCATCACCTCGTTGCCGACCAGCCGCCAGGTGGTGTCGGAGGCGGCCAATCCGGCTTTCAGCCAGTCGAGTTGGGCCCGGCCGGTGATGGTCCGGTCGGCGGAGTCGACGTCGCCGTTGCCGACGCCGGCCTGCTGCGAGCGGAACGAGCGCAGGTCGAGCAGGTGCAGGTCGGCGAGTTTGCCGTAGCGCAGCCGCCGGTAGGTGGTGCCGGCGATGGACGGGCGGACCGGCATCCACTCGAAGTACGCCTGCTTCGCGGCAGTCACCCGGGCGCTCCAGTCGCCCTCGGTGCCGGGGGTGTGGTTCTCGGCGCCGCCGGACCAGGCGTCGTTGGCGAACTCGTGGTCGTCCCAGATCGCGACGGTGGGGACGGCGGCGTGCAGCGCCTGGAGGTCCGGGTCGGTCTTGTAACGGCCGTGCCGGGTGCGGTAGTCGGCGAGCGTGGTGATCTCGTTCGCGGGGGCGTGCGGGCGCACCACGGTGCCACGGGTGCCGTAGGCGCCGGACGCGTACTCGTAGATGTAGTCGCCGAGGAACAGGAACACGTCGAGGTCGCCGCGGGCGGCCAGGTGGCGGTAGGCGGAGAAGTAGCCGGCCTCCCAGTTGGCGCAGGACGCGACGCCCAGGCGGAGCCGGTCCACGGCGGCGTCGGCGGCGGGTGCGGTGCGGGTGCGGCCGGTGGGCGAGACGGTGTCGCCGGCCAGGAAGCGGTACCAATAGGCGGTGTCGGGGCGCAGGCCGCGGACGTCGGCCTTGACGGTGTGGTCGGTGGCGGCGGTGGTAGTGACGGCGCCTTGGGCGACGACGGCGGTGAAGGCGCGGTCGGTGGCGAGCTGCCACTGGACGGCGGTGTCGGGCCCGAGTCCGGAGCCGGGCACGGCGGTGGCGCCGGGGGTGACCCGGGTCCACAGCAGGATGCCGTCGGGCAGCGGGTCGCCGGAGGCGATGCCGTGCAGGAACTGTGCCCCGCCGGCGGCGACTGCGCTGCCGGCGGAGGCGGCGAGGGGCAGGGCGAGAGCCCCGGCGGTGAGGGCGGCCGCCTGGATGACCTGGCGGCGCGCGGGGCGGGCGGTGGGCGCGGTGGCGGTGGGTTCGGTCACACCACCTGAGATTTACCGACGGGTAATGCCTTGTCCAGAGCCCGAGTTGACTATTCCTCAAGGCTTCACCACGATATCGCCAAGACGATCAGGTCGCCCACGAACCCTCCGGGGGGCCGCGCGCAAGTGGCTGACGCCCTGCCGGCGGCGGTCAGGTGGTCCCGGCCGTCACCATCCTGATCTGGCCGTCCGGATACTCGACATACCCGCGCGCTACCACCGGCTGATTCATGCCGAACACCATCGGCGTCCAGAACGGCGGCGTCTTGCCCTCCAGCGACTGGCAGTCGGCCGGGAAGCACATCTTGTCGGTCTGGCTGACGATCTCGGTCCGGCCCCGCCAGCCGGCCGGAAGGTGCAGGGCCGACCAGTTGGTGCCGCACCTCGGGGAGTACCAGTTCACCACCTTGCCGATCACCTGACCCTCGTACTCGATGTCCGTGACGTGCCCCTGCTGCACGCCCTCGCCCCAGCACGGCGTCGCGTTGGGGTCCTTGTGCCGGCATCCGTAGCCCGGCGCTCCCCCGCCGCAGTCCTCGGACGGGATCGGGTCGCTGCCCGGCGGGAAGTTGCCCGCGAGCGCCGCGTGCCCTTTGGAGCCGTCGGACCGGGCCGGCACGAGCAGCAGGGTCACGGTCGCGGTGAGCGCGGAGGAGAGCAGCACGGCGAGCAGCAGCGCCCACCATCGCGTGCGCACCACCACGACCGGCTCGGGCTCCGGCACGCGCATGGGCTGCGGGTCGATCGTCGGCGCCTCGGGCTCCGGCCCTTGCCCTGCGGGGAAGGACTGCTCCTCGGCCGCGTCCCACCACCCCCGCCAGCGGTCGATGTCCTTGCGCCCGCACGCCTGGACGAACGCCGCGACGACGTCCCAGGACGGCAGGCGTCTTCCGTTCTCCGCCAGCGAGAGCGTGCTGTGCGAGTACCCGGAGATCGCGGCGAGTTGACGGAGCGTCAGCCCGGACTCCCGCCGCACCTCGCGCAACCGTTCGGCGAACCTCGCGGCAGCGCCGTTCCCCTCCAGTGGAGCCTGTCTGCGTGCCATCCGTTCCCCCTGGGGGTCTTGGCCTGCCAACGCTGTTTGATTGTTCAGCGTTGTTCGGCGGCGTCAAGCCCCACACGGGCGCGGTGGAGGGCCTGTTCGGTCCTGGTGAACCCGCGCTTCGACCCTCTGGCCTGCACGGTCGGCTGCTGCTGCACTCCTCCCATCGGACGCGGCGAACGTCGCGACGGACCCGAGGAGTTGACATGCGAGTGAGGAAAGCGGCGGCCGCGCTGGCGGCGACGGTCGCCCTGGTGGCCGGCGGCATCATCGGCGGGACGGGACAGGCGCAGGCGGCGACCGCGCCGTGCGGCGGGATCGGGGAGCCGATCGACGGCCAGCCCGGACTCACCTGGAACGGCTGCGTCTACGCGACCGACGGCCTGTACTTCCGCTGGCACACCGCCGGCGGCACGGTCAGCTGGAACGACCCGCTGACGATCGCCCTGCCCTACCGCACCAAGGTCTGGATCTACTGCACGCTGCCGGGCCCGGCGGTGACCGGCAACTACGGTCCCACCACGGTCTGGGACGCGGTGGGTTACTACCAGCGGCCGGGCGGGCCGGTGGAGTGGTTCGCGTCGTACGACCACGCGGTCACCACCGACGCCTGGATCTACACCGGGACCAGCCAGCCCGTCGGGACCACCTGCAACTAGGAGCTGTCCGGCCTCGCGCGAGTTCAACTGTCGCTTGTGGACGGAGAGTTGATCCCGCGTGCAGGTCACTTCCCTGCCGTCGGTCCGAGTCCGCTCCGGGCCACGGACCGGCGGCGGGGCATCCGGGCGAATTTCGACTGACGCGGGCCCGGCGGTGCGGCAGGATGTCCGACTGCCGTCCTGACGAGCGAAAGGCAGCCCGCATGCCGCACCCCGCACCCCGGCCGACACCCGAACCGTCCGAACTCCTCACCGCCGAACTGGTGGTGGACATCGCCGCCGCCGTGGCACCGGCCGTCTCGCCGGACGGCCGTCTGGTCGCCCACGCGGTGGTCGCGAGCGACGGAAGCGGGTCCATCCGGGTCGCCGCCGCCGACGGCAGCACTCCCCCGCGCCGGCTGACCGACGGCACGGCCCGTGACCGCGCCCCGAAGTGGGCGCCGGACTCGGCCGCGCTGTTCTTCACCTCCGACCGCGAGGAGCAGGGCACCGCCCAACTCCACCGAATCCGCCTGGACGGCAACCAGGACGCGGCCGAGGCCCTGACCACCTGGCGCGGCGGCGTCACCGGCCACCACCCGCTCCTCGACGGCCGCACCGTCGCCGTGCTCGCCGCGGACGAGCCCACCGCCGAGGACGAACGCCGGAAGGCCGAGCGCGACGACGCCAAGGTCTGGGGCCGGCACCTTCCCCCCACCCGGCTGCGCCTGCTCGACCTGGAGACCGGCGGGCTTCGCACCGTGGACGGCCTCGGCGACCGGCATGTGGTCGAGCTGGCGCAGCGTCCGGACGGCGGCCCGCTGGCGGTGCTGAGCTGGTCCACCGCCGAGCTCGACCCCGGCGTCATGACGGCTCAACTGCACGTGGTGGACCCGGAATCGGCCGACGTCCACGAGCTGGGCCCGGTCGGGAGCGAGGCGCAGTCCCCGGCCTGGTGGCAGCACGACGGCGTCTGGCATCTGGCCCACCTGGCCACCACCCCTCCGCACCTGGTCGGCGGGCTCGCCGTGCTCGACACCGTCCCGCCGGCGGCCGGCCCGGCCGTCGAGCACCGCAACCTCACCGCCGGTATGACCGTCTGCCCGACCGAACTGGTGCAGGTCGCGGACGGGCCGCCGCTCGCGCTGTTCGCCGACGGGCTGGACACCGCGCTGTACCGGCTCCATCCGGAGTCCCTGCGGTTCCACCGCTTGTCGGATGCCCCCGGCCTGCTCGCCGGGCTCACCGCGAGCCGCTCGGGGGAGACCGTGGCCCTGCTGGCGAGCACGGCGCACGAGCCCAAGAACGTCCACGCCGGGCCAACTGGCGGACCACTGCTGCGACTCGGCGACACCGCGCCGGAACTGCGCGGGATCCGCTGGGGAGTTCAGGAGCGCCTCGGCTACCGGGCTTCCGACGGACTCCAGTTGGACGGCCTGCTGATCCTGCCGGCCGGCCGGACCCGGGACGACGGACCGTTCCCGCTCGTCACCCTGGTCCACGGCGGCCCGTACTTCCGTCACGCGGACGAGTTCACCCTCAACGCGGTCGACTGCGGCCAGTGGCTGGCGACCGCCGGGTACGCGGTCTTCCTGCCCAACCCCCGCGGTGGTTCGGGGCGCGGCCACGAGTTCGCCGCCACGGTCGCGGGCGCGGTCGGCGGCGACGAATGGACCGACATTCTCGGCGGAATCGACCTGCTGGTGGCCGAGGGCGTCGCCGACCCCGGGCGGCTGGGAATCTCCGGCTGGAGCCACGGGGGCTTCATCGCGGCCTGGGCGGCGGGCCGTTCGGACAGGTTCAAGGCCGCCGTCATGGGTGCGGGCATCAGCGACTGGGGCATGCAGGCCGGGACGGGCGACTGGGCGAGCGTCGACGCGGCGCTCGGCGGCAGCACCGGCTGGGACGGCCCGGGGCCACACGTCCACGACCGCAACAGCCCCATCTCGTACGCCTCCCGGATCCGCACCCCGATCCTGATCCTGCACGGCGAGGAGGACACCAACGTCCCGCTGAGCCAGGCCATCCACTTCCACCGCGCCCTCCGCCACTTCGGCGTCGAGCACGAGTTCGTCGTCTACCCCCGCGAGGGCCACGGCCTCACCGAACGCGCCCACCAGCTCGACGCCCTCCGCCGCATCCGCGCCTGGTTCGCCCGCTGGCTGTAGACCCGCCCCAGCGGGCCGTCAACTCCGCACTCCCCCTCGTACGGGTGAGGTCGGGGGCGGCACGCGCCCCGCACCAGCGGGTCTGCGGTGGGGCAGCGCCGGGGGCTCGCGGGGGCTCCCATAATTCACCTGGTGATCACATCCTGTGACGAAGCGATCGACCGGCTACGGGAAATCCCCGGGCTCTCGGTCTGCCCCCGCCCCCTGCTCGCGCTTCCGCTGCTGCGCACCGGTTGCCTGTCCGCCGTGCTCAGTGTCGAGTCCCCGGACGCGGGCTGGGAGGGCGAGTTCGACGCCGAGTTCCACGCGCTGGAGGCGACCACCGGGCGGCGGGACCACACCGCGATGGGCGTCGGGATCCACGAGTTACTGCGTGCGCTCGCACGGAGCGGTGAACGGCCGCGGCTGGGCCGGGAGTTGGCGCTGCTGCCGTACCAGGCGTTCCAGCCGCACTGGCGCAGCGCACTCGCGGAGCTCGGCACCCGGCTGGTGGAGCCGACGCAGTCGGTCTCGCTGGCGGGCCTGCAGGACAAGACCGCGCAGCGGGCGTGGCTCCGCTCGGTGGGGGCGAACACGCCGCCGGACGCGGTGGTCGGCACCCTCGACCACCGGGAGCTGCGCCGCCGCTTCGGCGGCACCTACGTCGTTCAGGCACCGCGCGGCTCCGGCGGAAAGGGAACGTACCTGGTCACCGGCGAGGCGGACCTGCTCGGCATCAACAGCGGCGCCGGGCCCTGGCTGGTGAGCGAATACGTCGAGGGCGCCCCGGTCAACGTCCACGGCCTGGTCTCGGTGGACGGCACGGTTCAAATCCTGCGCCCGTCCGTCCAGTTGACCCGGGTCGAGGGGGTCGGCGCGGCCTTCGGCGCCTACTCGGGCTGCGACTTCGCGGCGCCCGCCCTGCTGCCGCCCCGCGCCCTCGACCGGGCCGTCGAGCAGACCCGGCAGGTCGGCACGGCGCTCGCGGGTCTCGGCTACCGGGGACTGTTCGGCGCCGACTTCGTGCTGGACGGACCGGACGACGCACTGCTGCTGGAGGTCAACTCCCGTATGCAGGGCTCGACCTGGCTGCTGAGCGAGATCGAACTCGCCCAGCACACGCTGCCCGCCGCGCTGCGCCACGCCCTGGAGCGCTACGGCCACGCCACCGGCGGCGAACCCTCGCTGGACCCGGCGGACGGCTGCCAGCTGGTGGTCCGGCACACCGGCGGCCCGGTGCGGGTGGCGGCCGCGCCGACCGGCGGGCTGCACCGGCTCAAGGACGGGCAACTGCGGCGCTGCGGCGACGGGTTCGGTCTGCTGGAGTGCGGCCCCGACGACTGCGTGCTGCTCCAACTCCCGGCCGCCGGTACGGTGTTGCACACCGATGTGCCGATCGCCCGGCTGGTCACCCGCTACTCGCTGACCGGCCCCGACGGGTCCGGCCTCACCGCGCAAGGGCGGCAACTGGTCGAGGCCCTGCACGCGGGTTTCGTCCTCGAACCGGCCCGGGCCGGCGCACCGTGCTGACCGCACCCTTCCCGCTGTACGTCCGCGCGGCACTCGCGTCCGACCTGGAGCGGCTGGCCGCCCTGCGCGGCGCCGCCGCCGACTGGATCGCCCGCGTGCACGGCTCCCGCCAGTGGTCGGACCCGTACGACGCCCGGCGCGGCCTGGCCCGGATCGGCCGGGGCGCGACGGTGGTGGCGATGCCGGAGCCCGACGGCGAGGTGCTCGCCGCGCTCACCATCCGGCCGTCCGCCAGCTCCGGACTCTGGACGGAGGAGGAACGGGCCTGCCCCGCAGGCTACTTGAGCGGATTCGTGATCGATCGCCGGTACGCCGGGCGCGGCGTCGGCACCCGGCTGATCGACTGGACGAGGTGGCGGGCGGCCCGCGCGGGCGCGCTGGTGCTGCGGGCGAACGTGTGGAGCGACAACACGTCCCTGCACGCCTACTACCGCGCCCGCGGCTGGCAGTTGGTGCGCACCGTCGCCGGCAGCCGCAGCGGGAGGCTGTTCGAGCTGCCGCTGCGGCCGCCGCCGCCACCGCCGCCGCAGGTCCACGAGCTGGGCGAGCTGCCACTACTGGCGGAGATCACGACAACTCCCTGACCAGCTTGGCAAGTTGGCGAAGCTTGGGCGCGAACGCCGACTCGGGCGTGTTGCCGTACCCGAGGACGAGCCCGTTGTGGCCGGCGCCGGGGAGCAGGGAGTGCTGGGACAGCGGCCTGGGCGCCATCCCGTGCCGGCGGGCGGCCCGGGCCAGGGGCTGGTCGGGAGCGGTCGGCGGCAGTCGCACCGTCAGGTGCATGCCGCTGTCGCCGCCGGTCACCGTGTGCGGCACGTCGAAGTGTTCGGCCAGTGCCGGTCGCAGTGCGTCGCGGCGACGGCGGTAGAGGCGGCGCATCCGGGCGAGGTGCCGGCTGTACTGGCCGCTCTCCATGAAGTGGGCGAGCGCGAGCTGTTCGTTGCGGTGTCCGCCGCGCAGCAGCTCGTCCGCCACCGGCGCGGCCGGCCCGACCAGCGGTTCGGGCAGCACCAGAAAGCCCAGCCGCAAGGACGGGAACATGGTCTTGCTGAACGTGCCGACGTAGAACACGGGCGCGCCGGGCGTCAGCCCCTGCATGCAGGCGAGGGGTTCGCCGCTGTGCCGGAACTCGCCGTCGTAGTCGTCCTCGACGATCCAGGCGCCGTGCAGCAGGCACTTCTCGATCAGGTCGAGGCGCCTGGACGCGGTGAGGACGGCGCCTGTCGGGTACTGGTGCGCGGGGCTGGTGCACACCAGGCGGGGCGGGCGGTCCGCCCAGTCGGAGGCGGTGGTCCGCAGGCCCTCGCCGTCGACGGGGACGGGCACGACTGTCAGGTCTCCGCAGGTCAGCGCGGTCTGCGCGCCCCGGTAGCCCGGGTCCTCGACCCAGGCGGTGTCCCCAGGGTCGGTGACCAGCCGGACGCACAGGGCGAGTGCCTCCTGCGCGCCTTCGGTGATGACGATCTGTTCGGGGGTGCAGCGCATGCCGCGGGCGAGCGCGAGGTGGTGCAGGACGGCCGTCCGCAGCGCGAGTTCACCGCGCGGCGGGCCGTAACTCAGCAGCTCCGTCCCCCCGTGCCGGAGCACCCGGTCGAGCGAACGCCGCCAGGCGGCCAGCGGGAACCGGGCCAGCGCGGGCACCCCCGGCGCGAAGGCGGGCGCGGCCTCGCCGCCCGGGCCCGACCTGCGGATCCGCCCGGCCCGCCGGGCCAGCCCGGCCGGGGCGGGGCGCGGGTGGCCGGCCGGCTCCGGGCGGGCCAGCGCGGCGACCCGGGTGCCCTGCCGGCTGGGCTCGATGTAGCCCTCCGTGCTCAGCACCTCGTACACCAGCGTGACGGTGTTGCGCGACACCCCGAGGCTCTCGGCCAGCGCCCGCGACCCCGGCAGCCGGCTGCCCGCCGGAAGCCGGCCGTCGAGGACGGCGGACCGGAGGCGGTGCAGCAGCTGCTTCTGCAGGGAGTCCCCAGCCCTCTCCCGGGACAGCGGTTCCTGAAGCAGAAAATCGGACTGCGGCCCTCGGCCCTCCTCGCGTGGCTCCATGGAACGACCCTAGCGTGGACCTTTTCGAGGATCCACGCACTGCCTAGCTTGGCAGGACCGCCACACCCCAGGAGAACCGCATGCCCGCACGCCTCAACGCCCACGGCCAGCCCATCGGCAGCCCGCTGCCCGACTGGACGCCGCGCCCCGGGCCCGCCCGGGTCACCCTCGACGGCCGCTTCTGCCGCCTGGAGCCCCTGGACGCGGACCGCCACGCCGACGACCTGCACGCCGCCTTCGCCCTCGCGGCGGACGGCCGGGACTGGACGTACATGACGGTCGGCCCCTTCAACGACCTTGCCGCCTACCGGTCCTGGGCGACGACGGCGGCCCGGGCGGACGACCCGTTGCACTACGCGGTCGTCGACGGGCGCAGCGGAAAGGCGGTGGGCACGCTCGCGCTGATGCGGCAGGACCCGTCCAACGGCGTCGTCGAGGTCGGCAGCGTGTCGTTCTCTCCGCAGCTGAAGCAGACTCCGGTGTCCACGGAGGCTCAGTTCCTGCTGATGTCCTACGCCTTCGACGAACTCGGCTACCGGCGCTACGAGTGGAAGTGCGACAGCCTCAACGAGCCCTCGCGGAGGGCGGCCCAACGGCTGGGCTTCACCTTCGAGGGGGTCTTCCGCCAGGCCGTGGTCTACAAGGGCCGCAACCGCGACACCGCCTGGTTCTCGATCCTCGACGCCGAGTGGCCGCAGGTCGGCAAGGCGCTGCGGGAGTGGCTCTCGCCCGACAACTTCGACCCGGCGGGCCGCCAGCGGCGGTCGCTGTCCGAGGTCCGCGCGTCCGCGGCCGGCTAGGCCTGTCTTCGGGTCAGCCGACCGCAAGCCCGATCGCAATGCCGATGCCGACCAGGATCAGCACGCCCGCGAGGAGGGTCACCCTCACCGCCCACTTCACCACACGCGGAATGGTGCGCGGGTCCTTCTTCTTGAGCGCGTTCCGGGCCCTGAACCGGACGTACCAGGTCACCCAGCGGAGCCACCGCTTGTCGGCCTTCTGCAGGGCCCTCGAATCGGTGGCGACAAGGGGGCGGGTGAAGGCGAGCACCCTGTTCCAGAGCGGGCCGGCGGACTTCGTTACCGCGTCTGCTTCGTCCTTGTCGGTGTTGCCCAGCAGCGTGATCGCCGAACAGATGACGGCCCGCAGGCCGGCCTTGCCCTGGTCGGTCCCGAGGATCCGCCCCAGCAGTTGCCTGTCCCTCGTGGTCCGGAGCTCCTCGAGGTTCTGCTCCAGCTGGTCCTTGGCGGAGACCTGGGCCGCGTGGTCCTGAGCCTCTGCCTCTTGGCCCTGGGGCGCCGCTTCTTGTTCTCGCTCCTGGATCTCCGCTTCGGTCTCCGCTTCGAGGATGGCCAGGTGGAGCCTCTCCTCCCAGGCCAGGCGTTCCTCGCGGGACGGGACGAGCAGGAAAAGCAGGTGGTGGGCGGCGTCGAGCCGGCCCCAGATGAAGTCGGAGCGGCGCCATTCGCGGTCGATGAAGGCGCCGAAGTGCTGGAAGCGGATGCCGTAGAGCTTCCGGTCGCCGAGATCGGCGAACCGGTCGACGTTGAACACCGGACTCATGCTGTCCGGCCCGAGCCGCAGGAATTCGAACGCCGGCGTGAGCGGCCCGGCGGCCTTCGACGGGGGTGCGTACATCCTGGTGACCACTTCGACCGCCAGGCAGTCGTGCACGACGTCCTCGGGACCTTCCCAGTGGCCGAGGCCGGCCTGCCGGGTCACCTCGGCGAAACGGCCGCACGCCTGCGAGACGAGTCCGCCGATCGTGGCCGGGACGTCCAGATCGTCGAAGACACGGCCGAGGAGCTCGCCCAGTTCCTGGTTCGACAGCTCCACCCCCGGCCGGTAGTGGTCCCGGATCCGGTTTCTGACGGCCTTGGTGACGGCGAGCGCGCGGCGCTGCTGCCGGCTGATGTCGGTCGCGCCGGCAAGCAGTACGCGCTGTTCGTCGGGATCCGCGCGCAGGTCCATGGAGCCGAGGTACTGCTGGAGGTAACCGCCGAGGGTCTCGAAGAGTCGTTCGGCGGTGATGATTCCCCAGGGCCAATTGGACATGTCGGGATTGTTGATGTCCTGGCTCGGCCACCGCGGGCTCCAGTTGGGGTTCTCCCCGAGGATCCGGCCGAGCTCCTCGGAGTCCGCCTCCGGCACGGTGACGAGCGAGGTCACCGTGCCCAGCTCGGCGAGCCGGTGACGGGTCTCCCAGAGCGCCGCGCTGGCCCGGCACAGCCGGTACTCACCGAGCATCGTCTCGGCCGCTTCCCGCACGTAGTCGCGGAGGTCCCTGTTCCTGCTCATCCGGTGGAACAGATTCAGCTGCGTGCCGCGAACGCTCGTCCCGAGCCGGGTCGACAACTCCTGCGTCCCGGACCGGAAATCCGCCTCCCGCGGGTACTGCAGCGCGTTGAAGGCCGAGGTGACGAACGAGACGTCACCGCAGGGCGACTGTCCCGCCGTGTTCACGGCCTCCAGGCCGACCGAAGGCGTCACGTAGACCACCACCCGGCGCACCACCCGCTCGTCCACTTGACGCTCGGTGATCGCCTCGAGAACCGGGCCGAACGGGGCGTTGTTGAGCACACCGCCGTCGATCACGCAGCTCGCCGGAGCCTCGGCGATGGGAGCGGGAAGCTCGCGGAAGTGGGACATCGGCCGCTCGTCGACCGGTGGGAAGGCCACCGGATAGCCGGCGCTCGCCCGCGCCGCCTGAACCAGCGCGTCGTTGTTCGCCGAACAGAAGTCGTCACGGCTGTCGAGATCGAAGCCCATCGTGCCGTCGTCCGTCGTCCGGAAGACCACCGCGTGTTTGTCGTTCCGGAACCGGTACACGCGCCGGTGGTCACGGACGTCGAACCGGCTGCCGAAGCCGTCCTTGAACTCACGCGCCCGGCCGTCCAGCGAGGTGGCCGTCATGAAGAGGGTGATCGGCTGCTCGGGCGTCTCGCCCTCGGGCATGTCCTCCAGCTGCGCTCTGATCTCCTTCTCGAAGAAGGTGCCGTTGAGCAGGCTCTGCCGGGAGGGCGATTTCACCAGCTCCGGCAGCGAGGCGGCCGCCTTCCACACCTTGCGCAGCGAGCCCAGGTCCGAACCACGGCCGATCGCGGTGGCCAGCAGGAGCCCGTTGAGGCCGCCGGCCGAGGTGCCCGAGACGATGTCGATCACCACCCGGGCATTCGCCCCCGCCGCGCCGGTGATCTGCCGCCAGATCTCCGCCACCTCTTGATCGGCCGGAGAGACCGATTCATCGGGTGCGTCGGCGGAGGCGCGGCGCAGCAGGTCGAGCTCGTGCGTGACGCCGCCCATCCAAACCGCGAGGCTGACGCCGCCGTTCATCACCAGGGCCAGCCTGACCTCTTGCTTCACCGCCATGTCTGGCACCGTAGATCGGCGGCCTCCGGACCGCTCCCGCAGTACCGGCCGGTTGATCCACCCGGTCCACTGCGCGAGCCCTAGCCGGAAGCCAGCACCTCGCGGAGGGTGCGCTCGCCGACGCCGCGCATCAGCGGGTTGTCCGCCGAGTGGGAGAGGAACACCAGCGCCAGCGCGAGCGCCCACCCGCGGGCCCGCTCCCAGGTGGCGTCGTCGGCCCGGCCGTACGCCTGTCGGAAACCGTCTCGCGGTTCCTCGGTGAACAGCATCCACGCCACCGACAGGTCGGTCGCGGGATCGCCGCCGGTGAGGTCGCCGAAGTCGATCACGGCGCTGATCCGGCCCTGGTGGACCAGGATGTTGGCCGGGTGCAGGTCCCCGTGCAGCCACAGCGGCGGCCCGTCCCGCACGGGCACGGCCGCGGCGGCCTCCCAGATCGCCAACGCGGCGGCGCGGTCGGCCGGTTCGAGGTGCGCCGGCCCGGCCCGGACGCCCTCGGCGCGCCCGGCCGGCGGGATCCCGCGGAACGCGTTGACGGGCGCCTCCGGCGGCGCCGGGGTGTGCAGCGCGGCGAGAAAACCGCCGAGCGCGGTCGCGGCCTCCCAAGGGGCATCGAACTCCGCCGGCGCCGCGATCCGCCCGGGCAGGAACGGCACCACGCTCCAGGACCACGGGTACTCGTCCGCCGGCCGTCCGACCCGCACCGGCGCGGGCACGGGCAGCGGCAGCCGTCCGGCCAACTCCGGCAGCCGGCGCTGCTCGTGCGCGACCAGCCCGGCCGCCGCCGCGCGCCGCGGCAGTCGGACGAGGAGGTCCTCGCCGAGCCGGCACACCAGGTTGTCCCACCCGTTGGCCGGCACCTCGACCGGCAGCCCCGCCAGGTCGGGGTGCTGCGCGTCGAGCAGCCGGCGCACCAGCTCGACGGAGACGGAGAGCTCGGCGGCGGGCATGCGGTGAGCTGTCACACCGGAAACCCTACGGCGGCGGCTCGAGCTGTCAGCAGCCCGCCAGGACGTTGGTCAGGGCCGTCTTCTCGGCGGTGTCGACGGACAGGCCGTAGTAGTACTTCACCTGCACCCAGGCGCGGACATAGGTGCAGCGGTAGGAGGTGACGGGCGGCAGCCACTCGGCCGGGTCCTTGTCGCCCTTGGAGCGGTTGGTGCTGGCGCTGACGGCGACGAGCTGGGGGCGGGTGACGTCGTTGGCGAAGGCCTGGCGCTGGGCGGTGGTCCAGGCGGAGGCGCCGGAGTCCCAGGCCTCGGCGAGCGGGACGACGTGGTCGATGTCCAGGCCGGAGGCCGAGGTTATGGTGACGCCGTCGTACGGGGAGACCCAGGTGCCGGACGTGGCGGCGCAGCTCGCGTCGGTGACCACGTTGGAGCCGTCGCGCTTGAGGACCGTCTCGCGGGTGTTGCAGGTGCCGGAGATGGTGATCCAGGTGGGGAAGAGGTCGCGGCTGTAGCCGGTGCGGTCCTCGGCCTTGACGGTGAGTTGGGCCAGGTAGCCGCGGGCGGTGGCGGCGGAGACCGGGGTGGGCAGCGCGGCTTGGGCGGTGCCGGCGTTGACCGTGAGGACACCGGTGGCGAGGGCCGCGGTGGCGGCGAGGGTGGCGAAGCGGCTGAGGAAACGATTCGTCACGGCGGGGAGCTCCTGAACTCGGCGGGGTGTGGTGCCGAGTCAGCGTGGCAGTCCGCGGTCTATGCGGGTAGATGCTCCGTCGTGAAGATTGCATTACCGTCTGATGGCCATATCGGCGGCTGATGTGAAGGTTCATCATCAACGGCCGGACGCACCCCTGCCGGGCCAACCCGCCGCACCCCTGCCGGGCCAACTCACCGCCCGCGCACGGCCGGACCGGTTCACCGCCCGCGCGCGGCCCGACCGGTTCACCGCCCGCGCGCGGCCGGCCAGCGGTCGAGCGGCCAGCGGTCGAGCGGGAGCGGGCCCCGGGAGCGGATGGTGCGGATCGCGAAGGTGGAGCGGGCGTCCCGGATCGGACCGATCGCCAGGATCTCGTCCAGCAGCACCAGTTCGTAGGTGGCCAGGTCCGGCACGGCGATCTCCACCAGGAAGTCCGCCTCCCCGGAGACCACATGGCACGCCACCACGGCCGGAATCTCGGTCAGCGCCTGCTCGATCTGCCGCGAGGTCTCCCGCGAGTGCTGATCGACCCGCAGCGAGACGAACACCGTCAGCCCCAACCCGACGCGCTCCCGGTCGAGTTCGGCCCGGTACCCGGCGATCACCCCGTCCGCCTCCAGCGCCTTCGTGCGGCGCAGCGCGGAGGACGGGGAGAGCCGGACGGCCTCGGCGAGATCGACGTTGGCGGTGCGGCCGTGGCGCTGGAGGTGCTCCAGGATGGCACGGTCGATGCGGTCGTACTGCTGGCTCGGCATGCCGTGCACCCTAATGGTCTTCACGCGGCAGATCCTGCCGTTTCGAGCACTCCGCACGGCGAAATTCGCCAGCGCGTGCCGCGCGATCGGGGCCACAATCGCCGCATGCCCGAGAAGACCACCGAAAGCCGTCACTCCCACCTGTCCACCGCCGCCGCGTCCGCGCTGTACATCGGGGCCCTGCTGGGCCCGAGCCTGCTGCTCCTCCCGGGGCTGGCCGCCCGCGCCGCCGGCCCCGCCTCACTCCTCGTCTGGCTGGCCCTGCTGGTGCTGTCCGGGTTGATAGCCGTCGTGTTCTGCGCCCTCGGCACGCAGGTCGGTTCGACCGGCGGCGTCGCCGGGTACACCGCCGCCGGCCTCGGCGAACGAGCGGGCCGGGCGGCCGCCTGGTGCTTCCTCGCCGGCGTGGTGGCGGGCGCGCCGGTGGTCTCCCTGATCGGCGGCAGCTACGCGGCGGCGGCGCTCGGCATGGGCGAGTCGGCGGCGGTACCGGCGGCGCTCGTACTGCTCGGACTGGTGCTGACCGTCCGACTGGTCGGGGTGCGCACCGGCGCGAAGCTCCAACTGGTGCTGGTGGCCGCCCTGGTGGCCCTGGTGCTCTTCGCCATGCTCGGCTCCGCACCGCACGCCCGGGCCGCCAACTGGACGCCGTTCCTGCCGCACGGCTGGGCGGGCGTGGCCCGCGCCGCACCGCCGCTGATGTTCGCCTTCGTCGGCTGGGAGGCCGCCGCCTCGCTCACCACCCGCCTGCGCGACCCGCGCCGACAGCTCCGCCTGGTGGTACTGATCGCCTTCGTGGTGACGTCCCTGCTCTGCCTCGGCCTGGGCGCGGCCACCGTCGCGGTACTCGGCCCGGACGCGGGCGGCGCCGTCCCGCTCGCCGACCTGATGCGCGCCGCGATCGGCGACAGCGGCCGAATCCTCGCCGTCGGCGCGGCACTTGTCCTCACCCTCGCCGCCACCAACACCTACCTGACCGGCGCCGCCGAACTCACCGACGCCCTCCTCCCGCCCACCCCCACCCCCAGCCGCCGCGGCTCCTACGCCGTGGTCGCGACCACCGCCCTGACCGGCGGCCCGCTGATCGCCCTGGTCGGCTCGGGCGTCCTGTCGACCGACCAACTGGTGGCCGTACCGACCGCGCTCTTCCTCTCCGTCTACCTGACCTGCACGGCCTCCGCGATCCGAATCCTCAACGGACTCCCCCGACT
Source organism: Kitasatospora sp. NPDC051984 (assembly GCF_044593455.1). NCBI lineage: Bacteria > Bacillati > Actinomycetota > Actinomycetes > Kitasatosporales > Streptomycetaceae > Kitasatospora > Kitasatospora sp. NPDC051984. The sequence continues at coordinate 68,858 of NZ_JBIUCB010000021.1, read as the reverse complement.
TGCCGCCATGGTGTGCTGCCCCGCCGTCCTCGCCCTGGTCCTCGGCACCGGCTGGCCTGTCCTCGCCGTCGCCGCGGTCGCCCTCCTGGCAGCAACCCTCCCGGGGCGCGGTTCTGTCTCCGCTGCGCAGGACGGCCACCGGAACGAGCCCGAACTCACCGAAGGGAACGTGGTCCTGGCGTCGCACAACAGCCGCTGAACCAACGGGGACGGCCACGCACACACCGCGCGGCCGTCCCACCCTCTCCGCGCCCCACCCACCTCCACACTTCGCCTGCCTGCTCGCCCACTTACTGATCGTTTCAGAATGAGGTTCGGAGCTTTCTCAGGCAGATGATGCTGCAGGCGAGTTGGAGCAGGCCGAGGCGGAGGTCTGCGCAGCTCCCCAAGATCGCCACGGCGGCACCATACTGTTCCGCCCTATCAGACCCTTCTCGCCCAGCTGACGCACCCGCTCGTTGCTGCGGCTGAGCGCCGTTTCGAGGCGGGGCTGTTGCATTCGGGCTGGCGAGAGTAGCCTTGCCGCTAATTTGAACACGTTCAACATGGGGTGGGTCAGTTGGCAGGCACACGGGTGGGGAAGCGGGCGCTGGTTGCGGGGCTGGTGGCGGCACAGCCGGTCGGGCTGGTGGCGTTGTACCTGTCGTGGGAGATCGACTTCTGGAGCGTCGCCCCGCTGGAGGCGTCGGGCACGGTGGCCGGACTGTTCCTCGTGAGCCGACTGGTCGTCCGCCGGTCGGTGGCGAGATGGCGGGCGGAGATGCGGTGGCTCGGACAGGCCGTGCTGCAGTACGTCGCCTGCTGCCTGTCCCCCTTTCTCGTGCTTGTCACGGCCTGGTCGCTGAGCGCGCCGGACGGAGCGGACGATCAGGGAATCGGATTCGACCTCGCGCTGCTCGGCGGGTGGGTGGTCTGGGTGAACGTTCCGACCTTTGTGCTGCTGCTCGTCCAGGCCCCTCGTGCGCAACGCGGTGCCAAGGTGGGCGCACTCGTGGGCCTGCTGCCCAGCGCCCTGCCGATGCTCCTGCTGCTCTTCGGCGGCTGGCCGCTGCTCCTGCCGATCGCAGCCCAGCTGTTCTTCGGCTTCCTGGTACTACCAGGGCACGTTCCGCTGACCTTCCTCGGGATGCCGGCGCTCGGAGTCGGCAGCCAGTCGGGCCGACCTCCAGCGTGGGGCGCTGGAACGGTGTAGGCCCGTCTCGCGGGCGATGCGCGCGTTGGAGCGTCCGCGTGCGGCATGCAGCACGACCTGCGCGCGCATCCGCAGCCGGTGCTCGGTCTTGTGGCCGAAGGCCATCTGCTTCAGTCGCTCGCGCTCGGCGGCGCGCAGGGCTATCGGGCGGGCGGCGGCAACGGGCAAGGCAGGCAGGCCTATCCGGAGAAGTGGATCACGACAGACCGAAGCCTGCCGTATCCGGCCACCGGCCCCTCGGGCAGGATGAGCGCCATGCCCACGCCCTCGGAACACACCCGGCTCTCACTGGCGGCGCGCCTCGGTGAGCACGCCCGATCTTGGATCGGTACGGACCGCTCCGAGCCGTCAAGGACGCCTTCGGCGCCGCTGTCGCGGTGGGCTTCGCCCACGGTTACGTGGCCCAGGAGCGGAGCAGGGTGAGGATCTGGCGCAGGGCACGGGTGAGATGCAGGGTGGATCCGGTGGCCTTGTCGATGACCGCGCCGCCCTGGAGTGCGGCCAGCACGGTGGAGGCGAGGTCGGTGACGGGCGCGTCGTCGCGCAGGAGGCCGTGTGCCTGCATGGTGGTGAGCTGGTTGGCCAGTTGGGTGGTCCACTGCTCGTACATGCGGCCGACCAGATGGCGGGTGGTTTGGTCGGTGTCGAGTGCCCGGCCTGCCAGGGCCGCGACCTCGCAGGCGTCCGCGTTCGTCTGCCGCGCGTGCAGGCGCAGGATCTGCTCGATCCAGGACTCCCAGTCCTGCCAGGTGGAGAGGGCGGCAGGTGCCTCCTGCTGGGCGAGGCGCGCGAGGTGGCGTTCGGCGGCGGCGCGGCGCAGTTCCTCCTTGCCGTCGGGGAAGTAATGGAAGAGCTGCCCCTTGCTGGTGGCGGTCAGACTCATGACCTCGTCGAGGTTGATGTCGTTGCCGGTGACCAGCAGATCGGTGGCGGCTTCGAGGATGCGGGCCTTGGTCGCCTCGCCCTTGCGTGTGGCCATGGCGCGATCCTAGCTTTCTGGACTTGAGAGTCCAAATACTGCGTGCCAGCCTAATGGACGTGAAAGTCCAGAAAACACCCGCCTTCCGCGGTGCGGGCGTGCTGCTCGTGCTCGCCGCCCTGCAGTACGTGCTGCTGGAGTACCTCGCCGCCGCCGCGTGGCGTGACCCTCCGTACAGCTATGCCGTCGGCTTCATCAGCGATCTCGGTAACCCGGTCGCCGGGGACGTGTTCGACGGCCGGGTCGTCGACTCGCCGCTGCACCTGCTGATGGACATCGCGTTCGTCGCCCAGGGCGTGCTGTTCATCGCAGCCGCCGTTCTGCTGCGCACCGCTGTAGCGGGGCGCCTGAAGAGCGTGCTGCTCGCTCTTGCGATCGTCCACGGCGTGGGGGTGATCCTCGTCGGCTTCTTCCACGAGTCGTCGGCGGCCCTGCACAACGGGGTGATCGTGGTCCACAGCATCGGAGCCGCCGCCGCGATCCTGGCCGGCAACGCGATCCCGATCGTGATCGGCGTCCGTGGCGAGCGCCTGGGCATCCCCCGGCGCCCGCGCGTGGCAGCCGCAGCGCTCGGGGTGCTCGGGCTGGCCTCGTTCGCGCTGCTGCAGGCCGACCGCCCGCTCTACCACGCCGCCGGCGGCGTACCCGAACGGATCTCGGTGTACGCGATCCTGGCGTTCGAGCTGATCCTCGGAGCAGCCATGCTCGCCCGCCCATCCCTCCACAACACCCTTGCGCCTGCCGCCGACCACGCCATCGCCACTCCCACCGAAAGGCTCAGCTCATGACCACCATCCCCGGTCTGCGTACGAACCTGGCCGGCCGCCGTGCCCTGGTGACCGGCTCCACGTCCGGCATCGGCCGGTCGATCGCGACGGCCCTCGCCCGCGAAGGGGCCACCGTCGTGGTCACCGGCCGCCACCAGGAGGGCGGCGCCGCGGTCGTCCACACGATCCGCACGGCGGGCGGCGCGGGTCACTTCGTGCGCGCCGACCTCGCCGAGGGCGGCCGAGCCGCCACGCGTCTGGCCCAGGAGGCGGCCACCGCGGCCGGCGGACCGATCGACCTGCTGGTCAACAACGCCGCCCTACTCATCCCCGCGCAGTCGCTCACCGACGTGGACGAGCAACTGGCCGACCTGGCACTGGCGGTGAACGTCAAGGCCCCGGTCCTGCTGACGGCCGCACTCGCCCCGGCCATGGCCCGGGCCGGCGGCGGCGCAGTGGTCAACGTGGGGTCCATCAGCGGCGCGGTCGGCGCCGCCGTCTCCGCCCTGTACGGCGCGACCAAGGCGGCCCTGCACTCGCTCACAGCTTCCTGGGCCGCGGAACTGGCCCCGCAGGGCATCCGGGTCAACGCGGTGCTCCCCGGACCCACGATGACCGACGAGAACGCCGCCTCCCACGACATGCTGCACAAGTACACCGCCACCACCCCCGCGGGCCGGCCGGGCACCGCCGCCGACATCGCCGACGCCGTCGTCTTCCTGGCCGGCGACCGGGCCTCGCACATCCACGGCGTGACCCTGCCAGTCGACGGCGGATACCTCGCCACTCGATAGCACCGCACCCGCTCAGCGGGGCGAAGCGGCGAGGCGCCGGCCCCTACTCCTGCCCGACGGCCCCGCCGCGCGCCCCGTCGGCCCAGTGGCCGACGGGCACGACGAACATGGCCCTCCGCCAGTCGTGGGCCCCGGTCCTCGCATGACCGCACATCGCACGACCCATGTCGCACAGGCACAACGAGGAGGAGAGAACCAGAAGTGATACGCCACGCACGCACCGCCGGACTGGTCGCCGCGGTCACTGTCGCCCTGCTCTCGACGATCGCGTTCACCCCGAACGCCAAGGCCGGCCCGGCCCCGGCCGGTACCGCGTACGCTCAGGCCGCCGCCGACCGGCACGGCGTCAAGCCCACCATCGTGCTGGTGCACGGCGCCTGGGCAGACGCCGCGGGCTGGACCCCGGTGGTCGAGCGACTGGAGAAGGCGGGCTTTCCGGTCATGGCGCCCCCGAACCCGCTGCGCGGACTCGACTCGGACGCCCAGTACATCTCCGCCGTCCTGCACCAGATCAGCGGTCCGGTCGTCCTGGTCGGCCACTCTTACGGCGGCGCAGTCATCACCAACGCCGCCGTAGGCAACCCCAACGTCAAGGCCCTCGTCTACATCGCCGCCTTCGCACCAGCCCAGGGCGATTCGCTGGCCAGCCTCAACGGCTCGGCGCCGGGCCGGAGCATCCCAGCCGTCCCGGCCATCCCGACGAGCTACCCGCAGCCCGGCGGCAGCACGGGCACGGAGCTGACCATCAACCCGGCCAAGTACCCCGCCGTCTTCCTCAACAACCAACTCCCGCCCGCCCAGGAGCAGGCCCTCGCAGCCGAGCAGAGGCCGCTGAGCCTGGACGCGGCCACCGAACCCTCCGGCACCCCGGCCTGGCAGACCATCCCGTCCTGGTACATGGTGGCAAAGAACGACCGCGCCATCGCACCCGACCTCGAACGCTTCATGGCAACCCGAGCCGGCGCGCACACCATCGAGGTGAACGGCCCCCATCTGATCATGCTCACCAACCCCGGCGCGGTCACCACCCTCGTCGAACAAGCCGCTCGGGCCACCACCCACTGACCCATCCCCACCAGCGGGACGACCAGCGCGGGAAGGCAGCCCCCGCGCACGCGGCCGGCACCGTCAACGTCTCGCTGACCGCCAAGGGCCGCACCGTCCCCGCCGGGACCTACACCTACCAGCGGCCCGCACCCGTCGTCACCGCCGTCACCCCCGTACAGGGCCCGGCCGCCGGCGGCACCACCGTGACCCCCACCGGCACCGACTTCACCGGCGCCACCGCCGTCACCTTCGGCACCACGCCCGCCGCCTCCTTCACGGTCGACAGCGACACCCGGATCACCGCCACCGCGCCGGCCACGACCACTGCGGGCCCGATCGGTCTCACCGTCACCACCCCGTCGGGCACCAGCACCGCTGCCGCGTACACCTACACCAAGGACACCACGAAGCTCACCGCCGACCCGGTCCTGCTCTCCATCGCCCCCGGCCAGCTGAGCATCAACCTCAACCTGTCCGCCACGCTCACCGACACCACCACCGGCCGACCCGTCCCCGGCGCCGCCGTCACCTTCAAGATCGGCACCACCACCGTGTGCACCGCCACCACCAACGCGGCTGGCATCGCCACCTGCGCCGGCCCCTGACCGGTCCTCACCGTCCTGCTCAATCTCGGCTGCGGCTCTCCGAATCCCCACCCGGCCCGCCTTCCCGGCTGCTAGAATTCCGAACGTCAACTGAGCCTTCTCGGCGCGGATTCCGATCCGCCGGGGAGGCTTTTTTCATGCCCGGAGCCGGCCCACGCCGCCCCGGCCGCCGCGTTCACCCCTTCCAAACCGCCAAGGGAGACCCCTGCCATGAACCCACGACCGACCACCGCACCCGCCATCTCCACCACCTCCAGCACCTGGCGACTCGGCGACCGAACCGTCAACCGCCTCGGTTTCGGCGCGATGCGTCTGACCGGCACCGCGCCGTTCCACCACGGCGTGCCGCGCGAGCGTGAGCGGTCGATCGGTGTGCTCCGGCGGGCGGTCGAGCTGGGGGTGAATCACATCGACACCGCCGCGTTCTACTTCTCGGCGACGCGCTCCGCCAACGAGTTGATCAACCGGGCGCTGGCGCCCTACCCGGACGAGTTGGTCATCAGCACAAAGGTGTGGCCGGGCCGCGACCCGTCCGGCGCGTGGTGGTGGGCCTCCCCGGAGCAGCTGCGCGGCCAGGTCGAGGAGAATCTGCGTCAACTCGGCCGCGACCACCTGGATGTGGTGAACCTGCGGGTGCCGCCGAGCCGCCGGACCGGTTCGATCGGCGAGCATTTCGGTGCCCTGGCCGAGCTGCGCGACGCCGGGCTGGTTCGTCACCTCGGTGTCTCCCACGTCACCGCCGAGCAACTGGCCGAGGCGCGGGCCATCGCGCCGGTGGTCTGCGTGCAGAACCCGTTCGGGATCGGCGCGCCCGACGAGGACCGGGCACTGCTGCGGCTCTGCGGCCAACTCGGCATCGCCTTCGTGCCGTTCTTCACGATCGCCGGTGCGAGGCAAGAGTCGGGCCCGGCCGCCGAGGAGCACGAGGAGGTACGCGCCGTCGCCCGCGCGCACGGGGTGTCCGTCGCCCAGGTCCGGCTCGCCTGGACCTTGCAGCAGGGGCCGCACGTGCTGGCGATCCCCGGAACCGGCGACCCGGACCACCTCACGGAGAACATGGCGTCCGGCGCCCTGCAACTCTCGGCCGACCAACTCGAACTACTCAACTCCATTAATCCAGAGTCGAACTGACGGACCGTCATCGCTCAGGCATTCCGCCCGGAACGGGGAGTGGTTCACCGCCCCGTGGGGTTTGGGCGGGGTCGGGCAGTGCCAGGGTCTCGACAGCCGGAGGATCTGGCCATGGACCCTGCCCCGGGCACATTCCCACCGCCCGCCCCGCCGCTCCCCTACCTGCCGTGGCCACCACCACCCCCATATCCGCACCCGCCCACCTGGCACTGCCCGAGCCCGAGCCCAAGCCCCACGCCCAGCCCCACACCCTCACCGACACCAACGCCGACGCCGACGCCAACCCCCACCCCCACGGAGACGACGGCCGCCCCGGCACCGCACGCGCCGACGCCCCGTCAGTCCCCGCACGTCAAACCGAAGCCGGCCTCGCACGCACCGGCCCCGACCCCGGCCGCCGTCGACGCGCCCCAGCCGGTCGCCGTCCAGCCGCGTCCGACCCTCACGCCGTCGACCACGGTCGCCGCGCCACCGGCGGCGGTCGCGCCGGCCGCCCCGGCGGCGATCGAGCCGTCGGTGTGGGCGACCGTACTGATGCTCACCGTCCTGCTGCCGGCGGCGCTCGCCGCGTTGGCCGGGCAGCATCTCGCGTTCTCCAGGAGGAACCGTTGAATCCCTCTCCGCTGCTCGGCGCGCTGGCCGCGATGACGCTGGCCGTCGGCTCCCTCGTGATCGCACACCGGCTCCGCCCGCGGACGCCGGAGGGCGAGACGCCTCCGGACCCGCACCCGGCGCTGGGCGCGATCGGCTCCGGACTGCTCTCCGGGTTCACCCTGCTGACGGGGTTCCTGATCGCCACCGGGTGGGCTGCTCACAGCACCGGCATCGTCCCGCCGGACGGTCTGTACCTGGCGGACCTGGCGGCGGGCGGCGCGGTGCTGCTGTACCCGTCGCTGGCGGGTCTGCCGTTCACGCCCCGGTACGTGACGGCGGTGTGCCTGTTCGGCCTGCTGGTCGGCTACGTGATGGTGACGGCCGTCCAACTCCGGCCCTGAGCAGGGGAATCCCGCCCCGCCGGGCCCAGGGGGCGGGAGGGCCGGCGGGGCGGAACGGGCTCACGCGGTGGTGCAGGCGGCGCCGTTCAGGGTGAAGGCGCTCGGAGCGGTGTTGCCGCTGCCGTAGGTGGCCTGGAGCCCGAAGGCGGTGGACGCGCCGGCCGCGAGGGTGCCGTTGTAGCCCAGGTCGGTGGCGGTCACGGCGGTCCCGCTCTGGGTGACGGTGGCGTTCCAGGCGCTGGTGACCTTCTGGTCGCCCGGGAACGTCCAGCCGAGCGTCCAGCCGGAGATGGTGGCGGTGCCGGTGTTCTTCACGGTGATGTCGGCGGTGAAGCCCCCGCTCCACGAGTTGGCCCGGTACGCGACCGAGCACGACGCCCCACCACTCGGCGGCTGCGACGTCGGCGGCTGCGACGTAGGCGGCTGGGAGCTGGGCGACGGACCGCTCGGGTCGGCCGCGTTCACCGCCAACTGGTAGGCGATGTCGGGCACGAAGGTACCGGCGGCGGCCGCACAGCCGTCCGCCTCGCCCGGGGGCTTGACCCACAGGAAGGCGTCGACCGCACCATCCCCCGTGCTGGCCGTCGGGTAGTTGCCGATGGCGCGCCCGGACGGGTCGCACCAGGTGCTGCCGGCCGGGCCGTTGCCGTTGCGGCTGGTGTCGATGACGGCGTGCAGGTTGCCGGGGTTGCCGAGCGCGGCGAGCACGTTGTGGGCGAAGGCGCTCTCCCCGGCCGTGGTGTTGAAGTTCGAGACGTTGGTGAAGAACCCGTCGGCGTTGAGCACGCCCGCGCCGCGCAGCCGGTTGGCCTGTTCGGCGGCGGAGTTCCAGGTGGAGTGTCCGCCGTCCAGGTACACCTTGGCGGCGGGGCTGGCGGCGTGGATGGTGGAGACGGCGCGTGCCAGCGAGGCGAAGCGGTCGTTCTGCTGCTGGGCGGTGAGGCAGGTGGTGAGCGCGATCGAGTCCGGTTCGAGGATCACCACGGAGCGCGAACTTCCCAGTCCCGCCGCGAACTTGCCGACCCAGGCGTCGTACGAGGCGAGGTCGGGCGCGCCACCGGCGGACGCGCCGCCGCAGTCCCGGTTGGGGATGGCGTAGGCGACAAGTACGGGGGTCTGGCCGGCCTGCTCGGCGGCGGCGGTGACGGCGCGGACATCGGAAGTGACAGTCGTGGGGCGGTAGTTGCTGAACCAGATGCCCTGCGGCTGGCTGGCAATCCGCTTGGAGATCACCGGCGTGCGGGAGTCGCCGGGGTTGGCGGCCACCCACTTGACGGCCTGGGACGCCGGGTCCCGGTAGAACTGGGTACCGGCGGGCAGACTGCCCTGCGCGGCAGCGTCGGCGCCACTCTGCACCCCGGCCACCAGCCCGAACGCGGTGGCCGTGGCGGCCAGCGCGAGCGCGGCGGCGCGGCGGGTGGGGCGAGGCACGGCGCGGCGGGTGGGGCGAGGCACGGCGCGGCGGGTGGGGCGAGGGACGGTGCGGCGGGTGGGGCGAGGGACGGTGCGGTCGGGGATGTGCACGATGTCCTCCGGGGTGCTTGCCGGGGCAGGAGCGTGGGAGCGCTCCCGCAACGCGTCCGGCCGATGGTAGCCCCTCCAGGCGGGCCAGGCACCTCCCGAACTCCTCTTCCAGAACCGCCTGTTGACGCCTCCGCGCCTGCTCCCACCTGCACCCGCGCCGACCGTTCGGGGCCGCCGTGGAGACCCCGTCCGCGTGTAAGTTTCCCGGCCCGGACGTCGCGTACCGTTGGTCCGCGACGTACGAAGACCTGGGGAGGGCGACGATGCGCATGGCGGGGCGGGCGGTCTGGAACTCGGCGCTGGCGGCGCTGATATGGGCAGCGGTGTTCTTCGGACTCCGCGGACTGGCGGAATACTCCTACCAACAACACCTTCAGGCAATCGTTCCGACACTGGTGATCATCGCCATGTGGATCGCCTTCATCGCCTGGGTGGGGTCCCGCGACGACCCCACCGGCTGGCTGGTCATCGTCGCCGTCCTCGGCACCATCATGCTGGTCGGCCACATGCACCTGCTCGACGTCCGGGCACTGCGTGACCACGGCATCGAACAGCACGCCCGGGTCACCCGCGTCACCACGGAGTGGGACGCCAACAACAACTCCCACCAGCGCTACACCCTGGAGGCGCTGGACGGCCCGCCGATCACCGCCACGATCGACGGCGGCTACGGCGACTACTACGACGTCGGCGACACCGTCACCGTCACCACCGACCCGACCGGCCACGTCGGCCCGCAACTCGGCACCACCCCCAGCACCGGCGACGAACGCTGGACGGCCCGGATCGACACCGCGACGGCCGTCCTGATGGGCGCGCCCCTCACCGCCTGGGCAGTGGAACGCACCCGCAAACGCCGCTCCCCCGACCGCAGTTGACACTCCCGGCAGCCCGATGCCACTTGCGGTGGGGCCTTGATCGGCCCTGGCCCCGGGGATCCTCGGCAGCCAGGCGGCCCATGTGCCGTTGGCCTTCGACAGCGAGCCGGTGCCCCAGGTGGGTGAATACGTGTACGCCGTGGACTATGGCACCTCTGGTTCGCTGAGGAGCGCCCACTCACCCACCGGCTTGCCGCCAGGGGAACGGAGCGAGGTCCGGCTCGACCCAGCCGGTCCTGGCCGGGTCGCTTGCCAGCGTCGAGGACCGGTAGAAGCGGGTGAGCAGCTTCTTGTCGAGCAGCGCGGGGTACTGGCCGGCGAAGGCGTCGAAGTCGGCCGTGTCCGCCTGCCCGGCATGGTGGCCCACCAGTTCCACCCAGGCCCGACTGACGGTGGCGTTGTACTTCTGCGGGGCCCCCGCGTAACGGGCGGTGCGCCGGATGCCGTCGCTGACCAGGTCGACCGCCGTACTGGTGCCGTGGCGTCGGACGGCCAGCCAGGTCAGTTCCGCTCGATGCGCTCCAGGTCGACCTGACCGCGGGCCGCGCCGGTGAACGCGCCGTAGTCGGCGGCCCGGTCGCCGTCGGCGGTGATCGGCGCGTTCGCAAGAACGGCCGCACCGTGGAGAACCGGCTGATCGGCATCCGCCGCCAGGGTGGCGGCCTTCGGCGCGGTGATCTCCCCGGTGGAGGTGTCGACCTGCCCGGCGGCCTCCTCCAACCCCACCTGCAGCGCAGCCGCGCGCTTCGGGCCGGCCCGCTCCACCTTCGGCGGGGTCTTCAACTTCGCCTTCGCACTCTCCCGCTCCACCCGCGCCTGCCGCCCTTTGGCCGCGGCGCGGACCGCCTCAGCTCATCGGGCGGAGCAGGTCGGAGAGCTTGGACAGGTGCGCGCGATCCCGCTCCGTGTCCCAGCCGAATTCTGCCGCTCTTGCGCCCCGCAGCTCGTCCACGACGGCCAGGAGCCACCCGGCGACCTCCGCGCGCTTCGGCTGGTCGAGGGTGGAGAAATCGACGCCGATCGAGCTCGCATACCGCTGGTATTCGTCGCGAACCGCAGGTGCGAGGCGCTCCATGGCCAGCTCACAAATGGTGTGCCAGCCGTACGAATTGGTGAACCAGTCCTCGCCGTCTTCCGACGTCACGATCGCGGACATCGCCGCCCTCCCCGGACGATCGCTCCCTTCAGCACTCCGGCGGTCAGGAGTCGGCGCCCTTCCGGAACCGCTTCGCGAGCACCGGGTCCGACTCCCACCACAGGCCGTTCCCGTCACTCGCCTCCGCGCCGGCCGCGGCCTCGCGCAGGGGGCGGAGTTCGGGCTCGCCCTCGGCGCGCACCCGGAACATCAGGCCGGGGACCAGGAAGAACACCGCGCCGAGCACGAGGAGGGACGCCGCCGCGAAGACCGGGGGAACGGCGGTTCCGGCCAGGACGGGCAGGAGGAGTGCGACGCGGAGTCCGGTCCCTCGGGCGGTGACCAGGAAGTCCCGGTCTTCCGCCACCTCCACGGTCACCGTGTTGGAGCTGGTGCGGTCCTTCGCCGTGACCTGCACCTGGTGGGTGCCGACCGTCGCCGGGAACCGCGCGCTCTCCCCCTGCCGGACCTGGCCGACCTTGACCCCGTCGACGACGACGACGAAGTTTCCCGCCCGGCCGATCCCCGGCTGCTCCGCGCGCACCACGATGGTCCCGGTCATCAGCCAGCCCCCCTCGTTCTGATGATCATGTATGAACCGCGCCAGAGGATAGCGCCCGGCCGGCACGGGCAACAACTGCCCGGCCGGCCAGGGACGTTCACACCCGCGTCCCTACACTGCACGCCATGACCGACGCATCCACCACCGCGGGCCTCGGCCCCGTTCTCGACCGGATCGCCGCCGGCCTGGGGCTGTCGCTGCCCGAGCCGGAGGGGTTCAGCCACCGCCACGCCGACTTCCACGACGCGGAGACCGGCGACCGGGCGTCGATCCGCAACTGGACTCCGGGCGCGGGGCCGACCGTCGCGCTGGCCCGCGCGAACATCACGCTCGCCAATGGACACGCCCCTGACCTCGCGGCGGCGGTGCCCGCGGTCGTGGCCTGGCTGGCGGGCGCCGAGCTGGCGGCGGTGCGGGAGATCGCACCGTTTCTGGTCGTCCACGACTGGGCGTTCGCGCACGAGCGCGAGCCGCTGGACGCGGCGGAGCTGGCCTGGCGGCAGCGGATGGGCCGGTTCGACACCCAGCCTCCCCACTACCGACCGCCGGGCTACCGGGCGATGTTCGAGGCGGCGTTCGCCGAGCCGCGATTGCGCCGGCTGACACCGGTGACCAGTCATTTCACGCTGTGGTTCTCCGTCACGGAATACCCGCATCAGCGGGTCGGGCGGACGGCCGTCGAGCCCCTGCGCGACGGTACCTTCCTGGTCCGCGACGCGGGCCCGGCCGCCACCGCCGAGGAGGCCGTCGCGCTCGCGGTGGCGACCCTGCCGCCGGGCTACTGACGGCGGCGGATCAGAGCAGGCCGTCCCACAGCTGCTCGACGATGACGGCCCACCAGTTCTCGGGGTCGCCGAACACCGTGCCGTCGAGCGCGGCCAGTTCGCGCTGGAAGGCGTCCACGGCGAGGCCGGCGGCCTGCGGGTCGAGGCCGCGCAGGGCGGGGTGGCGGGTGGCGAGCAGGGACAGGCAGCGCAGGTACGCGGCGAGGTCGGTGTTGAGGTAGCGGCCGGTGCCGGTGTCGGGGTCGACGGCCCAGATCCGGCCGATGCCCGCTCCGGTGCCGGTGCCGCCGTCGCCGCACTGGACGGCGATCAGCGCGTGGCCGTCGTCGCCGAGGACCAGGTAGTCGGCGAGCAGGGAACGGGTCCGCTCGGGGACGCGGGCGCCGCGGCCGGTCGCGGCGAGGTGGTCGGCGACGGAGGGCAGCCCGGGCAGGTGGCGGAAGAACGACGGGACCTCGGCGGGCAGTCCGGCCTCGGCCAACGTGGCCGCGGTGGCAGCGGGGGCGGGGCCGGCGACGCGGTGGATCCGCTCGGCGCCGAACTGCGCGTCCAGCCGGGCGCCGAGTTCGCGGTCGCTCTCAACAGCCGCCGCGGGCACGGCGCGGGGGAAGGGGATCCGGTTGGGACGCGGCGGCGCGGGGCGCCCGGCCCGGCGGAAGGTGTCCTCGGTGGCGTCGGTGAGCTCGCGGACACCGGCGGCCCGGCGGTCGTAGCGCGGACCGTAGGCGTGGCCGAAGTCGAAGGTGGCGTTGGGGAGTTCGGCGAGCAGCACGGGGGCGCAGTAGCCGCCGGGCAGTTCGCAGGGCCGCAGGTCGGTGTAGACGGACAGCACGTCCTCGGGGCGGACGCCCTGCTGCTGGAGGGTGCGCCAGGCGCGGACCTCGGGGTGGCCGGCGCCGGGGGTGGAGAGCTGGAACAGGCTCTGCTCCTCGCCGGCGGCGTCCCGGTAGGTGAGGACGACGGAGGTGCCGGGGCCGACCACCGGCGGGCGGGACGGGTCGTAGCTGCCCGCGCCGAGCTTGTCGCGGTAGAGCTGGACGACCTCGTCGACGGGCACCGACGGCCAGTGGGTGAGTTCGCCGGTCTCCCGGTCGACGACGGCGCAGGCGGTGCCGATCTCGGCGGGGGCGCGGCGTTCGCCGACGGGCCGGTCGGGTTCGGCGTCGGGGATCGGCCAGAGCACCCAGCCGAGGTCGAACTCGTGCACGCCGATCCGGTGCCACTGGTCCTCGGGCCGGGCACCGTTGATCCACTGGTGGGCCGCCTCGATGGCCTGCTCACGGGTCGTCACGCGGTCGTTCTCCTTCGGAGCCGGTTGGTCGGTGTTCACAGTAGTGGACGGGTGCCGGTCACCGACCGGCCGGTCGCAGGGCGGCGATGCCGTGCGCGTCGGCGATCAGCAGCAGGCCGTCGGGGGTGAGGTCGGCGCCGGCCAGTGGTGCGGCGGACAGGAACGCGCCGATCGGCCCGATGGCGCTGCCGTCGGCGGGGTCGCGCTGCCAGAGCCGGACGTAGTCGCCCCCGATGCTGAGCGCGAGGTTGCCGGCGGCGCGCTGGTCCTCGTCGGGGCGGGCGAGTTGCCCGGGGTCGGTGTGGTCGATCTCGCCGGTGCGGGCGTCGTAGGCCGTCAACTCGGGCTGATGGCCGGGCCGGTGGGCCACCAGCAGGTGGTTGCCGTCGGGGCGGACGGCGGCGGTGACGGCGCCGACGCCGGTGAGCGGCCGGGCCCACAGGGTGTGCCAGGGCACGTCCAGGCCGGTGGTGTCGACGCCGGGGAGGCCGTCCTGGCGGGCGGCGTGGTCGAGCAGTGCGGCGCGCAGTTCGACGTCGAGTTCCTGGCGGGTGAACAGCGGGGCGAGGCGCAGCCAGGTGCGGCCGAGCGGTGGCAGCGCGGCAGGGTCGAGGCGGTCGACGGCGGCGCGCAGCCGGTGCTGTTCGGCATGCAGCAGGAAGCCGGGGTCGGTGAGGAGTTGGTCGAGCAGGCCGCCGTGCAGGGCGTGTCCGGCGAGTTGTTCGCGGACGTAGCGGGGGGTGTCGGCCCAGCGCTGCGGCCGGTCGCCGTCGAGGGTGGCGAGCAGGGCGGTGGCGATCCGGCGGTGGACTTCGCGGGCGGTGCGGCCGAGGCGTTCGCGGATTTCGTCGGCGACGGCGGGGTGGACGATGCGGGCGCCGGGTCTGCCGTTGTCGGTGGTGGCGAGGTCGAAGAACGGGAGCAGCAGGTCGCGGCCGGCGGCGAGGGCGGGGCCGAGGTCCTTGCCGGCGACGGCGGACGCGACGGGCGCCCACAGCTCGAACGGCAGTGGTTCGCCGGGTCCGGCGAGGGCGAGCGGGGCGAGCAGGCGGCGCAGGGTCAGTTCGTCGGCGCCGCAGCGTTCGGCGTGCAGGTCGAGGGCGTCGCCGGCGCTGCGGGGCAGGGGCAGCGGGCCGGTGGGGTGGGCCTGGACGGACCAGCCGGCCAGCCGTACCACCAGCGGGCTGTCGGCGACGGCGGCCAGCTGGCGGGCCACGACGGGGTCGGGGACGGCGAGTTCGGCCTGCCGGAGCAGGGCGTCGGGGTCGCGCCACGGGTCCTGGTCGAGGTCGAGGATCCGCACCTGGCCGTCGGGGACGTCCTCGGCGAGCCGGGCGGCCTCGGTGCGGGGCAGGTCGGCGAGCAGGCGGACGCCGGGGTTGAGGGCGAGCGGCAGCAGCACCTCGCTGGTGACCTTGGCGGGCTCGTCGGTGCCGGTCAGCGTGCCGGCCCGGTCGATGTCGGCGAGGACCACGGTCTGCGGCTGCTGGGGGGTGCCGATTCCGGCGAGCACGGCGGGCAGCTGGTCCGCCCGGTCGGTGCCGGGGGCGAACCGGTCGGCGAGCAGCCAGCGCAGTTGGACGGCCGTCAGGCCGGTGGCGTCGAGGACGGGGGGTGCGGGCTGGTCGGCGGGCGGGACGGTGGACGGGTCGAGGGCGTCGGTGTCGATGAGGGCGCGGTGTGCGGGGTCGCAGAGCATCAGGAAGGCGGTGAGCAGCCGGGTGCGGCCGCTGCCGCTGTCGCCGGTGATCAGCACCGTGCGCGGCGCGTCGGCCGTGCCGGACCGCCAGGCCGCCAGGGTGCGCAGCGCTGCCGCCCGGCCGCCGAGGTGCGGGTGGGGCTGGTGGGCGACGGTGGTGTCGGTCACGTCGGTCTCTCCGGTCGGGGGGAGTGGGCGGCGGGGAGTCAGGCCCAGGTGTCGGGTTCGAGGACGTACTGCCAGCTGTCGGTGGCGGCGGCGTCGGGGTCGATTCCGGCGAGGCGGGTGCGGAGTTCGGAGAGCAGGTCGTAGCTGTCGGCCTCGGTGGGCCAGTAGGCCGTCAGGTACTGGGTCTGGACGGCGACCATGGTGAGGAAGTGCTCCAGGGTGGTGCCGATCAGCGGCTCGCTGGGGTGGGTCGTGTCGGGCCAGTGCGCGGGCATCGTCCGGAGCACCCGGCCGTTGCTGCCGTCGAGCACCAGGTCGGCAGCGATCCAGCCGCCGAGCAGGTAGTACGGTCCGCCGCCGTCCGGGCGGTTGCGGGCGGGCAGCCCGTCGCCGGGGGTGAGCCAGTAGCCGGTGGGGCTGTCGACGGCGGGCAGGCCGACGGTGGCGAGCAGTTCGCGGGTCGGCCGGTGGGTGATGCCGTCCGGGACGGGGTCGATACGGTGCAACTGCCCGGCGCCGAAGGCCTGTTCCAGCAGCTGCCGCAGGTCGGGCGTGTCGGCGGGGTCGTAGGGGCGGGGCAGTTGGCGGCCGAACGAGCCGACCGGCGCCACCAGTCGGTGCTCGGGCGCGTCGCGCAGCAGCGTGGCGTCCGGCCGGACGGCGTAGGCGCCGCGTACCCCGGCCAGCACCAGCAGGTCGCCGACGGCGCCGACGGCATCCGCGTCGGGGTGGTGGAACAGTCCGAGCGGCGCACCGTCCGGACCGTCCAGGATCTCGGCGTAGCCAACCTTCTGACGCACCATCAACTGGGCCTCGACCGGCTCGAGTTCGTCGCCGTCGTCCGGGACCGACTCCCCCGTGGACGCGTCCCGGAGGAAGCGGTTCTCCTCCTCGTCCTCGATGACGGCGATGGGCCTGCCGCCCAGTTCGGCGGCCTGCACCAGGTCGATCTCCTCGGTGTGCCAGGGCTCGGTGCGGGGGGTGAACGCGCCGATCGGGCTCCACCGGGACCACACGGTGCGGAAGGTGAGCGGTTCGGGGCAGGCCGCGGCGAGCGCCTCGGCGCGGTCGAACTGCCCGCGGGTGTGGGCGTCGTGGGCGAGCCGGGCGACCCACTCGCCGTGCGGCGCGCCGGCCAGGCCGTAACCGACGAGGTAGCGCAGGGCGGCGGCGGGGGTGCCGTAGCGGAACGCGCCGTCGGCGTACGCGGTGCGCAGGGCCTCGGTCAGCGCGTCCTGCGGGACGTGCGCGAGGGCGCGGGCGTCGTCGAGCAGTTCGTCGAAGCGTCCGGCGGCGGCGGCGTGGCCGGGCAGCGAACGGGCCGCCCACGGCGCGGTCAGGTCGGCGGCCGACAGCTGCTCCGTCATCCGGGAGTGGAACGCGGCGGCCTCGGCCGGGGCGTAACGCAGTTCCTCGACCAGGGCGGGACGGTCGAACCCGACCGTGCCGTCCGCCTCCCGCACCAGCGGCTCGGCGGCGAGCGTCAGCAGGTCGGCCTCGGTCACCAGGACGTCGGCGGCCCGGCACAGCTCGGCCCAGCCGGCCACGGGCACCCGGCGCAGCTGGGCGTTGGCCAGCGCCCGCAACGCGGACAGGGTCTGCGGCGGGACGGCGGAGGTCAGCGCCGCCAGTTCCTCCGGGCCCGTGCCGCCGGGAAGCCGGAGCACGTCCAGCCAGTACCCGGTGGGCCCGGTGGCGGGCGGTTCGGGGGGCTGCGACTGTTCGACGACCAGTTGCAGCCGGCCCTCCTGCGCGGGGATGGCGAGCTCGGCGACCACCGCCCGGGCCTGGTCGGCCGCGCCGCCGGCCGTCGAGCCCGCCAGCTGGGTGTTGGCGAGCAGCACGGTGCGGGGCGTCCAGTCGCGGCGCAGCGCCCGCTTCAGTTCGTCCAGGCTGCCGAAGGTGCGCTCCAACACGCCGGTGCGGTCGATCAGTTCCTGCACCACGGAGTCGGCGCTGCGCCCGGCGAAGTCGATCAGGAGTGCCGCCGGGAACGCCTCGGCGATCCCGGCGAGCACCGCGCTCTTCCCGCTGCCGGCCGGGCCGGTCACGTGGAGCCGGCCCCGGCTGCCGTCCTGCAGTCGCTCGGTGGCGGCGGTGATCGCCGCCGCCACCGCCGTCTCGTCGCGCCCGGTCATCCGGCCACTCCCTTGCTCACTCGCTCATGTTCGTTCAGTGCTGCGGCCCGGCCGGAGCTGGGGGCTGACGGTGCTGCTCCATCCCCATCCAGGCCCGGCCCACCTTTGCCACGTGGTCGCCGAAGTCCCGGTCCATCTGCTGCTTGGCCGGGCCGGCCACGTCGGCACCCGCGTCCTTCTGATGCCGGTACCCGGTCGCATAGTAGACCGGCACGCCCGTCTGATCACGCGACAGATAGCCCGAGCAGTCCGCGTGACCTGGGCCGATGCCGCACGGCTCGCGCTCGGTGTAGAGGCTGAGCACCTCGGGTTGGTCCTTCTGATCACGGGTGGCCTTCAGGTGGTCCATCCAGCCGCCGAGGTGCGTCTCGGAGTGCAGTGGCGTGATCCCGGCCCGCGGCTTGCTGGGCGGAACCGAGCTGTCCACCACGAAACTGACCTGCCGCGTCTTGGGGTCGTACACCTCGATCACCGCGTAGTTGCGCCCGGTGAGGTCCGGCCGGTGCACGGCCTGGTTGACCGCGGCCTGGATGCTGCGCGTCCCGAACGCCTGCTTGATGTCCGCACGGAGCTGCTGGTAGTCCGGCGACTGCTTCAGCCCCGCCTCGCCCTTGGACGTGCTGTGGTCGACGCCGCCGCGACTCGCGGTGTCCGCCTCGCCCGGACGGGAGCCGGCCACCCGCGGGTCGGCGTTGTACGGGTGGGCCATCGACTCGGGGCTGGCGCCCACACCGTGGTTCTGGTGGAACGCGTCGCTCATCCGGCCCATGGCGGCGACCGCCGCGCCCTGCTCGCCCGGGTTCATGTCCTTGAACCCGGGCAGCTTGGCCTCCAGATCGGCCCGGGTGAACGTCTTCGGGCCGGCCTGCGCGTCACCCTTGCTCTCGTCCAGCACCTTGGCGAGATCGCCGCTGGCCGCCCACTCGTTCAGCTTGTTGTAGACGCCGTTCCGGTCGATCTGGCGGACGTCGTTGGTCTCCCGCAGCCGAACCTGGGCGTCGTCCGGCGGGAGGTTGCTGTGCGTCTGGTTCTTGTCCTGCTTCGGGCCGAGATTCTCGTCGGAGCGGGCCGCTTCGTGGATCGGGTGGTCGGGGTCGTTCGCCCGCCGCTCGTCGATGACCTGCTTGTCGGTCTTGGGCGTGTCGTTGTGGTGCGACGGTCCGGCCTCGGCGTTCCCGTCCCCGCTGTGCTTCGGCTTCTTGGTGGGCGCGCCGCCCTCGGGGTCGTCCTCCGCCTTGTTCTTCTTGCCCGCCGGGTCTTCCGGACGCCGGTCGGGGGTGCCGTGGTCCTTGGCGCTGTGGTCCTGGGTGCTGTGGTCTCCGGTCGGGCGGCGGTCGGGGTCGAGGGTGATCGCGAACACGCCGTGGTCACCGTTGTGCAGCGGCTTGTCGCTGCGCTGGCCGGTCTGGTTGTCCAGGTAGGTGATCTTCCCGTCGTGGTTGACGACGTTCCACGCGTGGGCCCGCCCGTTGGCGTCCTGCGTGATGATCACCGCCTGCGAGCCGTGCCCGTCCCCGCGCAGCTGGTCCTCGACCCGACGGAACGCCGCATCCCCGTTGCCCATGTCCCGGAACGGCGCCCCGAGTTGACCCTCAGCCCGGTCCCGGCCGCCCCGCTCCCCCTCCGGCCCACCGTCGCGCCGCGGCGCGGCCGCCGTCGGATTCCCGCTGTACGTGTCGGCCGTCGACAGCGCCACATCGAGGCAGTTGTTGTCCCGCCCCGGCGCCCGGTGCCCGTCCCCGTTGACCGCCCCCGGCCAGTCCCCGTTCGGATCCGGATGCCGCTGCGGCGTCCCGTCCGGATTCCGCGGCACCCGGCTCTCCAGATCCACCTGATGCTGCGGATCCGGCCGGTCCAGCCCACCCGGCGTGTCGTACGGCCGACTGTCCGCGAGCGCCTCCGGCCGGTGCGCATGGCCGTCCGCGACCGGACCGTCGTGGTGCGAGGCGTCGGCGGAGTGCGAGGGGTCGGCGTTGGACGCGTCGGGACGGTCGGTGTTGGACGCGTCGGGACGGTCGGTGTTCGGACGGTCGGTGTCGGGGCGGTCCGCGTCGTGACGATCGACGTCGGGGTGCGTCGAGTCCGGGCGCGCGGAATCGGGGCGAGCACCGTCCGGGCGCGCCGTGTCGGGGTGGCCCGCGTCGGGACGATCGACGTCGGGACGACCGGCATCCGGGCGAGTTGAGTCCGGACGACCCGTGTCAGGACGCACCGTATCCGGGCGCCCCGCGTCCGGCCGCGCACCGTCGGGGCGACCGGCGTCAGGACGGCTCGCGTCAGGACGAGTTGAGTCCGGACGACCCGCGTCCGGCCGCGCACCGTCGGGGCGCGAAGCGTCCGGACGACCGGCGTTCGGACGCCCGCCGTCAGGACGCGCCGCGTCAGGTCGCGCCGTGTCAGGGCGCGAACCGTCCGGACGATGGGCATCCGGGCGAGTTGAGTAAGGACGGCCCGCGTCAGGACGCACCGTATCCGGGCGCCCCGCGTCCGGGCGCGCACCGTCGGAGCGCGAAGCGTCCGGACGACCGGCGTTCGGACGCCCGCCGTCAGGACGCGCCGCGTCAGGTCGCACCGTGTCCGGCCGCGCGGTATCGGGGCGAGCTGCATCGGGGCGCCCGCCTTCGGGGCGCACCGGGCCCAGCCGGCCCACGTCCGGGCGTCCGCCGCCGGAGCGAGCCGGGTCGGCGGCTGGACGCGGCGTGAACGTGGAGTTGCCGTTGTGCTGTTGCCCCTGGTGGGGCGAGCCCTGAGTCGGCACCGTCGGCGCGGAACCGGGTCCGGACGTCGCTCGGCCCGCACCCGCACCGGACGGAGCGCCGCCACCCGGCATCGCGCCACCGCCCATCGGCATGCCGCCACCCGGCACCCCGGCCCCACCCGCAGGGCCGACACTCGTGCCGTCGGGGCCGCTCGCCGGAATCCCGCCAACACCCGGCCGCTGGTCGGGACCGGCGTGGGGCGGCGTCGCCGTGGCGGTGGCACCGAGACCGGCCACGTCCAGACGCGGCGGCACCTGACCGGTGTGCGCGCCGGAGTCGGAGTCACCGTTCCGCTGGTCGCCGCCCCGGAACGGCGGCGCACCCCCGGCCGAAACGGGGCCCCCGACTGGCGGGCGCGAGTCGGCACCGTGCGACGGACCCGACGACGAGTCACCCCCACGCGCCGGCTCGTGCCCGAAGCTGTCGCCCACCCCCGGCTGCGGGTGCACCGTGAAGCCCGGCTTGTGACCGGCGTCGCCGAAGTCAGTGGCGGCGCCGCCGTGGTACTGGACGCTCATCTGGTCGTGGACGACCTTGACCCCGTTGGGGTCCTTGACGACGTCGCCGTTCAGCGAATGCTCGTCGAAGTCCAGCTTGTACTTGTGGTCGGGCCCGGGAGTCGGACCGTCATGCCCGCCCGGACGCCCACCATCGGTACCGGTCTGCGACGCACCAGCGTGCGACGGCCCGTGATGCTCAGACCCACGCCCCGCACCGTCATGCCCAGCCGGCCGACCCGCATCAACATCCGGCCGAACCGACGAACCATCGTGCCCCACCGGACGACCAGCATCCGGCTCCGACCGATGCGGCACACCATCCGTACCCGTCGGCGACGCACCAGCGTGCGACGGCCCGTGATGCTCAGACCCACGCCCCGCACCATCATGCCCAACCGGCCGACCAGCATCAACATCCGGCCGATGCCCCGAACCATCATGCGCCGCCGGACGACCAGCATCCGGCTCCGACCGATGCGGCACACCATCCGTACTCGTCGGCGACGCACCAGCATGGGACGGCCCGTGATGCTCAGACCCACGCCCCGCACCGTCATGCCCAACCGGCCCACCCGCATCAACATCCGGCCGACGCGACGAACCATCATGCCCCGCCGGACGACCCACATCCGGCCCAGCCCCACGCGACGAACCGTCATGCCCAACCGGACGCCCAGCATCCGACTCCGACCGATGCGGCACACCATCCGTACCCGTCGGCGACGCACCAGCGTGCGACGGCCCGTGATGCTCAGACCCACGCCCCGC